>JAZOUD010000028.1:0-11795 GCA_045658005.1 Clostridia bacterium
CATACTTGACGAAGTTCTTGATGAAGCGCGCGGCCAGATCCTTGGCCTTCTCTTCCCAGACGGCGGGATCGGCGTAGGTGTCGCGGGGATCGAGGATGGCGGGATCGACGCCGGGCAGAGCGGTGGGCACCTCAAAGTTGAAGATGGGGATGGTCTTGGTGGGGGCGGTGAGGATATCGCCGTCCAGGATCGCGTCGATGATGCCGCGGGTGTCCTTGATGGAGATCCGCTTGCCGGTGCCGTTCCATCCGGTGTTGACCAGGTAGGCCTTGGCGCCGCTCTTTTCCATCTTCTTGACCAGTTCCTCGGCGTACTTGGTGGGATGCAGCGCGAGGAAGGCCTGGCCGAAGCAGGCGGAGAAGGTCGGGGTGGGCTCGGTGATGCCGCGCTCGGTGCCGGCCAGCTTGGCGGTGAAGCCGGACAGGAAGTAGTACTTGGTCTGCTCGGGAGTCAGGATGCTGACCGGGGGCAGCACGCCGAAGGCGTCCGCAGACAGGAAGATCACGTTCTGGGCCGCGGGGCCGGAGGACACGGGCCGCACGTTCTTGACAATCTTCTCGATGTGCTCGATGGGATAGGACACGCGGGTGTTCTCGGTGACGGACTTGTCGGCGAAGTCGATCTTGCCGTCCTTGTCCACGGTCACGTTCTCAAGCAGCGCGTTGCGCTTGATGGCGTTGTAGATGTCGGGCTCGGATTCCTTGTCCAGGTTGATGACCTTGGCATAGCAGCCGCCCTCGAAGTTGAACACGCCGTTGTCGTCCCAGCCGTGCTCGTCGTCGCCGATCAGCAGGCGCTTGGGGTCGGTGGACAGGGTGGTCTTGCCGGTGCCGGACAGGCCGAAGAAGATGGCGGTGTTCTCGCCGTTCATGTCGGTGTTGGCAGAGCAGTGCATCGCGGCGATGCCCTTCAGGGGCAGGTAGTAGTTCATCATCGAGAACATGCCCTTCTTCATCTCGCCGCCGTACCAGGTGTTGATGATGACCTGCTCACGGCTGGACACGTTGAAGGCCACGACGGTCTCGGAATTGAGGCCCAGTTCCTTGTAGTTCTCGCACTTGGCCTTGGAGGCGGTGTAGACCACGAAGTCGGGGGTGAAGTCCTTCAGTTCTTCGGCGGTGGGCTTTATGAACATGTTGGTCACGAAATGGGCCTGCCAGGCGACCTCCATGATGAAGCGGATGGCCATGCGGGTGTCCTTGTTGGCGCCGCAGAAGGCGTCCACGACGTACAGCTTCTTGCCGCCGGACAGCTGATCCTTGGCCAGCTTCTTGACGACCTCCCAGGTCTGCTCGGTCATGGGATGGTTGTCGTTCTTGTAGCCCTCGGTGGTCCACCACACGGTGTCCTTGCTGTTTTCGTCCATGACGATGTACTTGTCCTTGGGGGAGCGGCCGGTGTAGATGCCGGTCATCACGTTCACCGCGCCCAGCTCGGTATTCACACCCACGTCATAGCCGGTGAGGGACGGGTCCATCTCGGCCTCGTAGAGATATTCGTAGGAGGGGTTGTACACGATCTCAGTCGTGCCGGTAATGCCGTATTTGGTCAGATCGATCTTCGCCATTATGTTCTTACCTCTTTCTCCTTGGATTTGGGATAAGTATAGCACAACCCCGCAATGCCGTCAATCACGGGACGCGGGAATGCGACAAAATTTAAACTATATATAGCATGTATATGGGCCGGCTGCCGGTTGACATAGGCGTGGCGAGCCTGTATAATATGAAATCGAAATTGAAATCATATTTCAAAATGAGGATGCCGGTATGAAGAGAATTGTTTTCGTTATTTTGGCGCTGCTGTTGGCCGGAAGCCTGTCAGCCATGGCCGAGGGCCGGCTGAAGGTGGTGGCGACCAACTTTCCCTGCTACGACTTCGCCCGTCAGGTCTGCGGCGACGGCGCGGAGGTGACCATGCTGCTGAAGCCCGGCACCGAGGCCCACGCCTACGATCCTACCCCGGCGGACATCATCGCCATAGGGGATGCGGACCTGTTTGTCTACATCGGCGGCGAGAGTGACGCCTGGGCCGACGGCATACTGGCGAGCTTCGACGAAGGCGACCGCCCCGCGACGCTGCGCATGATGGACTGCGTGTCGGGCCTGGTCGAGGAGGACGGGGCGGACGGGCACCGTCACGACAGCGACGGCCCGGAGTACGACGAGCACATCTGGACCTCGCCGGTGAACGCGGCTGCGATGGTGCGCGCGCTGGGCGAAGCGACGGTCGGCCTTGAGGGCGCGGACGCAGGCGCCTGCCGGGAGGCGGCGAACGCCTACGCCGCGCAGATCGAACAGATCGACGGGGCCCTTCGCCAGCTCGTGGAAGGCGCGAAGCGCAGGACCCTCGTGTTCGCCGACCGCTTTCCCTTCATCTATCTTGCCCGGGAATACGGGCTGGACTGGCTGGCGGCCTTCCCGTCCTGTACCGCCGACACCGAGCCCAGCGCCCAGACGGTGATGGCGCTGATCGACAAGGTGGCCTCCGAGGGCATCCCCGCCGTCTATACCATCGAGCTGAGCACCCGGGCGGTGGCGAAGACCGTGGCCGAGGAGACCGGGGTTGAGATCCTGACGCTGCATTCGATGCAGACCGTCACCCAGGATGAATTCCAGACCGGGGAGAGCTACGTCAGCCTGATGGGGCGCAACCTTGAGGCCCTGCAAAGGGGGCTGGAATGATGCGCGGCGAATACAACACCCGCCAGAAGCGGGAGCTGCAAAGGTTCCTGGAGGAGCGCAGCATGCAGCACTTCTCGGTGGACGAGGTCGTCTTTGAGATGCGGGACCGGGGCGAAAAGGTGGGGCGATCCACCGTCTACCGGTACCTGGAGCAGCTGGCCGAGCAGGGCAGCGTGCGCAAGTATCCCGGCGTGCAGGGCGTGACCCAGTACCAGCACGTGGAGGACGCCGCCAGCTGCGACGCCCACTTCCACATGCTGTGCCGCCGGTGCGGCAACCTGATGCACGTGGACTGCCGGCTGATGGGGGTCATGGCCGACCACCTGATGGCCGAGCACGGCTTTCGGCTGGACCCGAGGGAGACCCTGCTGGTGGGCGTGTGTGAAAAATGCCGGTCGGACGGCGGAGAGGAAGTGGCGCATGGCGCTGATCACCCTGAAGGATGTCACGATTGCCTTTGAGGGCGTCGTGGCGGTGGAGAAGGTCAGCTTCCGGGTGGACCCCGGCGACTACCTGGTGATCGTGGGGGAGAACGGCTCCGGCAAGAGCACGCTGATGCGGGCGATGCTGGGCCTGGTGCGGCCCCGAAGCGGCAGCATCGTTTACGGCGACGGGCTGACCCAGGAGCGCATCGGCTACCTGCCCCAGCAGACCGCCGCCCAGCGGGATTTTCCCGCTTCGGTGGAGGAGGTGGTGCTGTCCGGCTGCGTCAACCGCATGGGCAAGCGCTTCTTCTACAACAAGGCGGATAAGGCGAAGGCCGAGGCCAACATGGCGCTGCTGGACGTGACCCCGCTGCGCAGGAAGTCCTACCGCACCCTCTCCGGCGGCCAGCAGCAGCGCACGCTGCTGGCCCGGGCGCTGTGCGCCACCGACGCCATACTGCTATTGGACGAGCCGGTCACCGGGCTGGACCCCGCCGCGGCCTCGGAGCTCTACGATGTGATCCGGGACCTGAACCGGAACCACGGCGTGGCGGTGGCGATGGTTTCCCACGACCTGGGCGGCGCGATGCGGGACGCCAATAAGGTGCTGGTGATGAACCGGGCCGTGGATTTCTTCGGCGGGGTGGAGGAATACCGCGCCGGGCTGAGGGAGAGGACGGTGGTAAGCCGTGGCTGACATGCTGCAACGTTTGTTCGCCCATCCGGATGAAAACAGCGAGGCCCGGCACCGTCGGCACAAGGCCGTCGTGCTGTGGGCCGTGCTGGCCCTGGCGCTGGTGTGGGCGCTGTTTAACCTGCCCGCCATCGGCGCGGCCTTTGCCGAGTTCGGCACGTACCTGGGCTACAAATTCATCCAGCGAGCCCTGATGGTGGGCGGGCTGGTGTCGCTGTGCGCGTCGCTGCTGGGCGTGACGCTGGTGCTCAAGCACTATTCGATGATCGGCGACGGTCTGTCCCACGTGGGCTTCGGCTCGCTGACCGTGGCCATGGCCCTGGGCTTCGTCACCGCTGACAGCCTGCCCGCCTTCCTGCCCGAGGGGCTGCGCGGGGGCGTCGCCGGCCTGTGCCGGGGCATTGCGGCCAACCCGATGCCCTTTACGCTGGTGGTGGTGGTGCTGTGCGCCTTTTTGCTGCTGCGCATCAGCGAGCACAGCCGCATGCGGGGGGATTCGGCCATCGCGCTGATCTCCACCAGCGCCCTGGCGGCGGGCGTCATCGTCACCAGCATGACCAGCGGCATGAACGTGGACGTGTACAACTACATGTTCGGCTCGATCCTGGCCATGAGCGCCTCGGACGTCTATGTGTCGCTGGCGCTGTCGGCGGTGGTGCTGGTGCTGTTCGTGCTGTTCTATCCCCGGATATTCGCCGTCACCTTCGACGAGGCCTTCGCCCGGGCCACCGGCGTGAAGGCGGGGGCCTTCAACATGCTGATCGCCCTGCTGACCGCGCTGACGGTGGTGGTGGGCATGCGCATGATGGGCACGCTGCTGATCTCCAGCCTGATCATCTTCCCGGCACTGTCGTCGATGCGGCTGTTTTCAAGGTTCAAGGCGGTCACGGTCTGCTCGGCCGTCGTCTCGGTGACCTGCTTCGCGGTGGGCATGCTGCTGTCCTGCGTGTGCTCCCTGCCCACCGGCGCGGGCATCGTGGCGGTGAACCTGTTCGTGTTCATACTGTTTTCGGCCATCGGCGCGGTGCGGGCATGAGGTTTTGGATTTAACACCGACGCTGTATAATATTATCTGAATTTTATGCATCTTCGGAGGAAGAAATGGCTCAGACTTATACCGCAAATGACATACAGGTCCTGGAGGGACTGGACGCGGTGCGCATGCGCCCCGGCATGTACATCGGCTCCACCGGCCCGCGGGGCCTTCACCATATGATCTGGGAGATCGTGGACAACGCCATCGACGAGGCGGCCAACGGTTTCGCCAGCGAGATCAACGTGACCCTGAAGAAGGACGGCTCCTGCGAGGTCAGCGACAACGGCCGCGGCGTGCCGGTGGACATCCACCCCAAGCTGGGGGTTTCCGCCGTGGAGGTGGTCTACACCCAGCTGCACGCGGGCGGCAAGTTCTCCGACAAGAACTACGCCTATTCCGGCGGCCTGCACGGCGTGGGCGCGTCGGTGGTGAACGCGCTGAGCGAGTGGATGGTGGTGGACGTTTACAAGGACTACAGCCACTACCAGCAGCGCTTTGAATCGGTGGCCGACCCGAAGACCGGCAAGATCGTCAGCGGCAAGCCCGTGGCGCCCCTTCAAAAGCTGGGCAACACCCGCAAGCGGGGCACCGTGGTGTGCTTCAAGCCCGACGCCCGGGTGTTCCAGGAGGTCAACTTCAACTCCGACACCGTGCGCCGCCGCATCCGGGAGCTGGCCTACCTGAACAAGGGCGTCAGGTTCGTGTTCACCGACGAGCGCGTCAGGGATCCGGAGAAGCGTACCTATGAATACTGCTACGAGGGCGGCATCGCCGATTTTGTGCAGTACCTGAACGCCGACAAGAACACCATCACCGACCCCATCGTGTTCGAGGCCACGAAGGACGGCACGCTGGTGCGGGTGGCGATCCAGTACACCGATTCCTACACCGATACCATCGCCTCCTTTGTGAACAACATCCCCACCAACGAGGGCGGCTATCACGAGATCGGCTTCAAGGCCGCGGTGACCAAGGCCTTCAACGACTATGCCCGCCGACAGGGGCTTTTGAAGGAGAAGGACAACAACCTGGCCGGCGACGACTTCCGGGAGGGCATGACGGCCATCATCTACGCCGGCGTCAAGAACCCGGAGTTCGAGGGCCAGACCAAGGGGCGCCTGGGCAACACCGAGGTGCGCCCCGTGTTCGAGGCGGTCTGCCTGGAGCAGCTTTCGATGTACCTGGACGACCTGAAGAACCAGGCCTTCGCCCAGAAGATCATCGCCAAGGCCATCACCGCCGCCAAGGCGAGGGAGGCCGCCCGCAAGGCCAAGGCCAACATCCGCGCCGTGGGCCAGCTGGAGGCCGCGCCGCTGGTGGGCAAGCTGTCCAGCTGCACCGGCAAAAAGCCGGAGCTGAACGAGCTGTTCATCGTGGAGGGCGATTCCGCAGGCGGCAGCGCCAAGCAGGGCCGCGACCGCCGCTTCCAGGCGATACTGCCCCTGCGGGGCAAGCCGCTGAACGTGGAAAAAAAGCGCCTGGAGCAGGTGCTGCAGAACGAGGAATTCCGCAGCATCATCACGGCTCTGGGCACCAGCATCGAGGACGACTTCGATATCTCCAAGCTCAAGTACAACAAGGTCATCATACTCTCCGATGCCGACCAGGACGGCGCCCACATAAGGGCGATACTCCTGACCTTCTTCTACCGCTACATGCGGCCCCTGATCACCGAGGGCCACGTATACATCGGCATGCCGCCGCTTTACAAGGTGGCCAAGGGCGACAAGGTCATCTACTGCTACGACGACAACGCCCTGCCCCCGGCCATCCAGAAGATCGGCAAGGGCTACACCCTCCAGCGCTACAAGGGCCTGGGCGAGATGAACCCCGAGCAGCTGTGGGAGACCACGATGAACCCCGACGGGCGAAAGCTGATGCAGGTGGGCATCGAGGACTTCGTCGAGGTGGAGCGCCGGGTGACCATACTGATGGGCGACAAGGTGGAGCCGCGCAGGGAGTACATCAGCCAGTTCGCCAATTTCAACAAAGAGGATAATTTCGTTCCCGTCAACGAGGGGGTGTAACCCATGGCCAGAAAGAAGAAGGAAGAGCCGGTCGTCAAGAAGCCGGAGGAGATCATCCAGCGCAACATGGAGGACGTGATGCACGAATCCATGATGCCCTACTCGGAGCACGTCATACTGGAGCGCGCGCTGCCGAGGGTGGAGGACGGCCTGAAGCCGGTGCAGCGGCGCATACTGTTCACCATGCACGAGCTGGGCAACACCCCGGACAAGCCCCACCGCAAGTGCGCCCGCATCGTGGGCGACTGCCTGGGCAAGTACCATCCCCACGGCGACAGCTCGGTCTATGACGCGCTGGCTCGCATGGCCCAGCCCTTCGTGATGCGCACGATGCTGGTGGACGGCCACGGCAACTTCGGCTCCATCGACGGCGACAGTCCCGCCGCCATGCGCTACACCGAGGCCCGCATGACCGAGGCGGCCATGGCCATGCTCCGGGACATCGAGAAGGACACGGTGGGCTTCCACCTGAACTTTGACGACACCCAGAGGGAGCCGGACCTGCTGCCCGCACGCTTCCCGAACCTGCTGGTCAACGGCGCCAACGGCATCGCCGTGGGCCTGGCGACGAGCATACCGCCCCACAACCTGGGGGAGGCCATCGACGCCACCATCGCCCAGATCGACAAGCCGAAGATCACAACCGCAGAGCTGATGCAGATCATGCCCGCCCCGGATTTTCCCACCGGCGGCGTGCTGGCGCGGGACGGCGAGCTGGTTCAGGCCTACGAGACCGGCCGGGGCAAGCTGAAGGTGCGGGCGAAGGTGCACATCGAGGACGGCACGGCGGGCCGGAAGCTGATCGTGGTGGACGAGGTGCCCTACCAGGTCAACAAGGCCGCCATGCTGGAAAAGGTGCTGAAGGTCAGCGAGGAAAAGAAGGGCATCTTCTCGGGCATCTACGACATCCGCGACGAATCCGACCGCATGGGCATGCGGGCCGTCGTCGAGGTCAAGAAGGACGCCGACCCGGAGAAGATACTGAACGCGCTGTATAAATATACGGATTTCCAGACCACGTTCGGCGTGAACATGGTGGCCATCGCCGAGGGCAAGCCCCGGCAGATGGGCATCAAGCAGATGATCGGCTATTACATCAACCACCAGAAGGACGTGGTGACCCGGCGCACGAAGTACGAGCTGCAGCAGGCCGAGGCCAGGGCCCACATACTGGAGGGCCTGATCATCGCCGTGGACAACCTGGACGAGGTCATCAAGCTCATCCGCGGCAGCAAGACCCCCAAGGAGGCCAGGGACAAGCTGATGGCGCGCTTCGACCTGAGCCAGATCCAGGCCCAGGCCATCCTCGACATGCGGCTGCAGCGGCTGACCAACCTGGAGGTGCTGTCCCTCCGCAAGGAATACGAGGACCTCTTAAAGCTGATCGCCAGCCTGAAGGCCATCCTCGGCAGCGAGAAGAAGCTGATGGGCGTCATCAAGAAGGAGCTTAACGAGGTTCGCGCGAAGTTCGCCGACCCCCGCCGCACCCAGCTGGTGGACTCCTTCGAGGAGATTGTCATCGAGGAGGAGAAGCCCGTCGCCGACGAGACCGTGGTGGTGCTGACCCAGGCGGGCTTTGTCAAGCGCATGGCCCCGAAGCTGTTCGACAAGGCCGTGGCGAACGGCGAGTTCGCCGACCCGCCCCGCCAGGCCATCCGCACGATGACCGACGCAAAGCTGCTGTTCTTCACCGACGTGGGCAACGCCTACATCCTGGCGGCGGAGAAGATCGCCGAGGCGTCGAAGGCAAAAGACCGCGGTCTGCCCCTGGGCGGCGTGCTGGCGGGACTGGAAACCGACGAGAGTCTGGTCGCTCTGATCGAGGCGGGGGACTGGTCCGGCGAATTGATGTTCGTGACCCGCAAGGGCCTGACCAAGCGCACGGCGCTGGAGGAGTACAACGTGCGCAAGTCGAAATTCGCGGCGCTGAACCTGAAAAACGGAGACCGACTGATGTCGGTTTTGCGGCCGGGTGGCTTTGAGGGCGTGCTGCTGCTCACCCGGCAGGGCATGGCCATACACTACGCGACGGAGGAGGTCTCCCTGATCGGACGCACGGCGGCGGGCGTCAAGGCCGTCGCCCTGAGTACGGGCGACGAGGTGGCCTTCGCCTTCGTCCACAACAGCGAGGGCGAGATCGTGATGATTTCCGACATGGGCTACATGAAGCGCTGCCTGCTGATCGACTTCGACCGCCAGGCCCGGGGCGGCAAGGGCGTCAAGGCCTTCAACTTCCTGAAGAACGGCTCCAACGGCGCGATCCTCGCCGGGGCGCTGATCGTCACCGAGCCCTTCCGCTTCAACATCGTCCAGAAGAACGGCACCGTGACGCCCTGCGTCACCGAGGACGTGGCCATCGAGCCGAGGACGGGCCGGGGCCAGCCCTACGTGATGGTGGTCATGGACGACGTGGTGACGGAGCTGGTGCGGGCGTAACGGCGCTGTAGCGGCGCCGATCCGGCGCAAAATGGCGGCAAATTGCCGCCGCTACAAGGCCAATTTCTGTAGACTAATCGAATGACATTGATATAGAATAGACACAGCGCTGCGGCGCTGTGTCTATTCTATATCAGTATTCACAAAGGGGATGGCATCATGCGTTACGAATGGATGGACGAATACCTGCTCTCCAAGCGGGCGGTGACGAAGGATATGCAGCCGGAGTGGAACTGGATTCGCTACAAGATCGGGGACAAGATGTTCGCGGCGATCCTGCTGGACGACGACGACAATCCCTATTACATCAACCTGAAGCTGGAGCCCGAGGAGGGGGAATTCCTGAGGGGCCAGTACCCAGACATCGAGAGGATTGAATGCCCCTTAGTCCTAAAATGGGCGACTTCATAGAAAAAACGTGATTCCGAAGAATCACGTTTTTTCAGTGGGGTTAGGAGGGCTCGAACCTCTGACCTTTACGATGTCAACGTAACGCTCTAACCAACTGAGCTATAACCCCGCAACAGGGATGATTATAGCACATTCGGCGGTGTGTGTCAAGGGTGATTTTTGGGTATGGACAATATTTCTGTAATCTTCACAATTCCTCACATCGACTTGAAGCCCTCGCCCAGCACCTCCTTGGCCTTGTTGGCGATGACGAAGGCGTGGGGGTCGACCTCGAAGATGATGCGACGCAGGCGCATGGATTCGAAGCGATTGACCACGCACAGCAGCACCTGCTTGCGCTGCTGGCTGTACATGCCCACGGCCTCGAGGCCTGTGACGCCCCGGTTCATCTCGCGCATGATCTTGTCTGCGATGGCCTCGCTCTTGTCGGAGATGATGAAGTAGGAGTGGGCCGAGTTGGGGCCCTCCAGCACCAGGTCGATCAGCACGTTGCACAGGAAGGCGCTGATCAGGCCGTACATGGCGGCCTGGGCCTCGAACACGAAGGCGCTGGCGATGATCACCAGGCCGTCGAACACGAATATGGCATAGCTGACCTTCAGCACCGGCACCAGCCGGTGCAGCAGCGAGGCCAGCATGTCCGTGCCCCCGGTGGTGGCGTTGCCCCGCAGTATGAGTCCGAAGCCGATGCCGCTGATTGCGCCGCCGTAGACCGACGCCAGCAGCATGTCGTCGGTGGCAGGGGGCAGGGGCATGTGGTCGATCAACAGCGACAGCAGCACCATCGTCACCAGTGAGCGCACGCCGAAGCGCGGCCCCATGGATTTCATCGAAATCAGGAACAGCGGCACGTTCAGCGCGATGTTGACCAGGCCGATGCTGATCCCCGTGGCGTGGTTGAGCAGCTGGCCCACGCCGGTAAAGCCCCCGTTGACCACCCCGTTGGGGATCAGGTACATGCGATAGGCTGCAGCGGCCGCCAGCAGCCCTATTATGACCAGCAGATCGTTTTTCAGTTCCTCCCGAAGCGAAACCCTCATGGCTTTGCCCTCCCTCCAATACCGGATTATTGTAGCATAACCCGCCGCCGAATTCAATTGGAACGCAACGCTTTCCAGTGGCATAGTGATAACATAGCCGAAAGGTCAATATGCGCCGCGCCGATTTGCTTCGCCGCGGCGATGGAAGGGCGATGTGTATATGTATTATGAAAGCATGCCGCTGTATCCCCGGATGGGATGCGATGGCGGGCGGGACGACTGCGTGCGCGTCCCCATGTTCGGTTCGGAGCGCTGCGGGACGGGGCACATGCCGGACCCCTGCGCCTGCCAGCGGGTGACGATCGAAAACCCCTGCCGCCCGGGAGAGGTGGCCGAGGTGCTGCTGGGCGTGGACGAATGCGGGAACCTGGTGGTCTGCGTGAAGCGGGATTGCCGCCCGCCCTGCCCGCCGCCCCGCCCGCCAAGGCCGTGCCCGTCCAATCCCTGTGCCCCCTGCCCGCCGCCCCGCCCCCGCAGGGACGGATGCCACGGGAGATTGTACGGGAGCTGGAGGTAGATACTGATTTGTCGCGGAGCGACAAATCAGTATAATGAGGAATGAGGAATGGATGAGGAAATCCTACGGGGCCGCCGCACGCACGCCGCGAATGCTGCCATATCTCCTTTTGAAATGCAATGGTTCATTCCAACGGACGATCGCCAGATCGCCCGTTCTTTTGTGGTACGCACCGAACAATCACAGGTATTCTGTTTTACACAAACGACATACTATTTGCAGATTTCTGTGACAACTTTATTTCGAAAATATGATACTATATGATTAATATGGTTTGATTTGCGCTTGAATCAGACGGATTGCGTCGCTTTCATACACAATCACATCACAATCAGGGGGAACGGCCGCAATGAAAAAAATGATTACCGCGCTGCTGCTGCTCGCCATGCTCATCCAGGTGCTGCCCTTTGAGGCGCTGGCCACGGTGGGCAAGGTGCTCTCCAAGGAGGAAATGGCCCGGGCCTACGCGCTGACGGGCCTGGGGACCGGCGGGCTGAAGGCCAACAGCAACGGCGCTTACCACGA
>JAZOUD010000029.1:0-20553 GCA_045658005.1 Clostridia bacterium
CTGATTTGTCGGGGAGAGGGATTAGGGATTAGGGATTAGAAATAGTGGCTGGCGCATGGTAGAAACAAACACCATCCCTTAAAACATGAATAATCCTCTGTTCTGTCGCGGGAACGGTCGCTCTATTCCTCGTGATACCTCGGTGCGCGGCTTCTCCTAATCCCTAATCCCTATTCCCTAATCCCTGCGCGTCAGCGCGACAAATCAGAAGTTGTCACTCAATTCATGAACAGTCCCCGCACGGGCGGAGGGGGTTCCCTCCGCCCGTGCAGGGCACAGGATCGTTATGGGTTGGCTTACTGGATGGCCAGGGTCTGAACTTCGGCGTACCAGTTCCAGTAGGGGGTCATGTCCTGGGGGATGGAGTCGATGTCCATGCGCTGGGTGGAGATGGTGGTGCAGTCCTTGCGCTGGTACAGCGGCAGCTCGCAGCCCCAGTCCATAATGATCTCCATGGCGTCCTTGTAGATGCTCTTGCGCTCCTCGGTGTCGGCGCTGGCGCGGCCGGCCTTGATGAGCACGTCGAGATCTGCGTCATCCACGGAGTAGTGGTTGGAGTTGGTACCTTTGCCGTGGGCGTTCTCGCTGGAGTAGACCTGGGTCATGTCGGGGTCTACGTTGGCCTGCCAGGCGGCGGCCCACATCATGGCGGTGTTGCCTTCCAGGGCGTTGTTCCACACGGAGGTGCCCACGTCGTTCACCTGCAGGGTGATGCCCAGCTCGGCCAGCACGTTGCTGGCGGCCACGGCCACGCCGTAGGCGGGGTGGTCTTGGATGCCGGCGCCGGGGATCATGATCTCATAGGTCTGGGGCACGTCGGTGAACTTGCCGGCGGCCTCGTCATAGGTCAGGCCCGCGGCGATGAAGAAGCCGATGGCGGCCTGCTTCGCGGCCTCGTAGCGCTGCTCCTCGCTCATGGAGGCGTCGTAGATCGGCATGCCCAGCACGTCCTCAGAATAGGCGTTGTGATAGCCCGGGTCCGCCGGCTTGGGCGCGGCCCAGCTGGTGTTGGAGATGGGATACTGGATGACGGAAGCGCGATCGTCGTAGTAGGACTTGATGACGGTATCGCGGTACACGGAGAACAGGGTCATGAAGCCCTTGCGCAGCGCCTTGGATTCCTCGGAGCCGGGTTCGCCGTTCATGTTCACCAGGTCGGCGTTGATGCCCAGGTAGCCGTAGCCGCGGTAGTCGATCAGCACGGTGGTGATCACGTCGCCGGTCAGCTCGCCGTTGCTGTTGGCGTCCTTGATAGCCTTCACGGTGTCCTCGCTGATGGAGGGCATGTTCAGGTCAAAGCTGCCGGTGACGATGCCGGGCACGTAGTCGGTGTCCTGCAGGACCTCCTGCATCTGGATGTACGGAATCTTGGGCTCGCCCTTGAAGTAGTGGGGATTGGCCTTCAGGGTGAGCACGTTGTTGGCGTAGCCCTCGAAGGTGTAGGGGCCGCAGCCCAGGGGCTCGGTGTTCTTCGCCTTCACGCCGGACAGGTCGCCCTTGGGGAAGCCGAAGCTGTTGCCGGCGTAGTCGTACAGGGCCTTGTCGCCGTAGTAGTGCAGGGGCGCGACATAGAAGTTCATCTCGTAGATAGCGGTGGCGTCGTATTCGGTCATGTGCACGGTCATGCTGTAGTCGCCAGTGCGGATGATGCCCTTGATGTTCGGTGCGCCCGCGCCGGTGTTGACGCCCACCTGGTAGTCGGCGCCCAGGTTGGCGATGGTCAGGGCCAGGCGGTCGGAGCCGGCGGTTTCGGTGGCCTCGGCCTCCTCCACGGTGTCATAGGCGGCCACGATGGCGTCCCAGAAATCCTGGGCGGTGGCGTCCTCGGCCAGGTCGGTGAAGCCCCATTCCGCCGCGGCCTGGGCCACGGTGGCGTCGGGCGCGGCGTAGCCGTTGGCGATGCAGTAATCCACGATCTCCTGCGCGAAGGCCGCGCCGGCCTGGTTGTTGTAGTAATCCCAGAAAACCTTGTACTGATCCTCGGTGTACAGGTCGTTGGCTGCGTAGCCTTCGCCCTCGCCGTCGCCGAAGATCTTGTTGCCGCGGCTCTCCATGCCGCTGCGGTACTCTTCCATGCCCTCGATGGGCAGGGCGTACAGGGTGGAGGACCCGTCATAGGTGGGGTCGCACTCGACGTAGATGCTGAAGATTGCGTCGTCGATGTTCGCGGGCTCGCCGTCGGAGAACACGATGTCGTCGCGCATGGTGAGCTTGTAATCCACGCTGCCGTCGTCGTTCTGCACGACCTCGACGTTGCCCATGCCCTTGTATTCATAATCGGTGCCGTTGTAGTTAACGGTTTCACCGTCGATACCGTTGTTGAGGATCGCGCCGCCGCGGTCAGCCTGCAGCAGCGTTGCCTGGGTCAGGTCTACAACCTCCCGGTCGTAGGCGGTGGTGTTGAAGAAGGGGCTAAACTTCTGGCCGAAAGTGGCGGTGGAGTAGACCATGCCGCCCTCCATGCGCGCGTCAGCGCTCTCTTCGGCAGCCGCTGCCTCGGTGGTTTCCGCTGCTTCGGTGGCCTCAGCCTCGGCAGGCTCGGCGGCCTCCACGGCCTCGGTCGCTTCCGCGGCCTCAGGGGCGGCCTCCGTCGTCTCGGCCATCGCGCCGAAGCACAGCCCGCAGGCCATGATCAGTGCCAGAGCCAGCGCAAGCAGTCTGTTCAGTTTGTTCATGTTGATTCTTCCTCCTTGTGTTATTCATTAAACGCATTGCTGCGAATAATTCGATGATGGGAAGGGTGACGGCAGGTTGCCGTTACAGAGCCCTGTAGCGGCGGCGTCTACGCCGCCACAACCGTCATTCCGCCTCGCGGCACCTCAGTCGCTTCCACTGGCGGTGGCACACGACGGCGCAGGCAACCAGCACCGCCGCGCATGCGGCAAATACCCCGTCGCCGGGCAGCAGCTCCGCCCCGCGCAGGGCGTTCACGCCCTCGCCGGCCAGGGCAACGCCGCCCAGCAGCGCGACGAAGAACGTGCAGGCCGGAGCCCGGTTTTCCAGCCGGTCGGCGTGCCGGTGTTCAAAGGGCGGCTTTTCCCGGAACAGGCTGACGGCGATGCCCGTCGCCAGGGCCAGGGGCAGCGCCGCGAAGGCGAAGGACAGCGCGATGACCAGCGCGCGCATGGCCGCTGACACCGGCAGCAGCGCGACCACCCACGCAAGCCATCCCGCCGCGCAGCAGGCCGCCACACGCATCCTGGCGGCCTTCACCGTCTGGCCGTCCGCCGCATAGACCCAGGGCGCGCCGATGTATTCGTAGTCTGATTTCACCCTGCCGCGCCCGTCGATGGATTCGACGATGCGGTAGTCGCCCACATACCGATTCCTCGACATAGCGCCTCCGATTTTATAATCTGCGTCACATTATATCATATAAATTGATTAAAGTCTACAATAATATATGGAGGGGGGTCCGGAAATCCAAACCGGATTCCCGACCCCCCTTCCATCGAAATATTACAAGCTTCTGGCTCCCAGCATGGCCCCGCAGCTCTCCCTCACGATCAGGCTGCACTCCCGGATCTGGGAATAGGCGCTGCCGCCGCTTTTCAGGGTGCCGATCAACTCCTCGATGGCGGTGACGCCGTGGTCGAAGGGGTGCAGGTCCACCGTGGTCAGGGCGGGGGTGAGGTAGGGGGTGAAGAACTGATTGTCGCAGCCGATCAGGGCTACGTCCTCGGGCACCCGCAGGCCCATGCGCTGCAGCTGCCGCAGCGCGCCGAGGGCCACCAGGTCGTTGATGGCGATGATGGCGGTGGGACGGTCCTGAGGCGTGGCGGCGCTGAACAGGCGGTTCACGCAGAATTCGCCGGCCTGGGGGGTGAAGCCCGCGTCGGTGCGCTGCTCCCGGTCGGTGGGCAGGCCCAGGCGCTCCATCTCCTCGTAATAGGCCCGCCGCCGGGCACTGGGGGAGCGCATGCCGCCGGACCCGCCGATGAAGCAGATGCGCCGGTGACCCAGGGTGACCAGGTGCGCCAGCGACTTGCGCACGCTCAGGGACAGGTCGGAGGTGATGTTCACGCAGCTGACCCCCTCCACCCGGGGCCCGATGGTGACGATGGGCATGCGCTTCGCGATGCGGTTCAGCCGCCGGCGGATCTCATCCACGCCGCCCTGCTCCACCGCCGCGCCGACCAGCACCGCGCCGTCCACCGGCAGGGACGTGACCCGCTCGAGGCTGAGCTCCTCCGCGCCCGGGCCGAACTCCGGCTGGCACACGATCAGCGACCACCCGGCCAGCCGTGCCGCCTGCTCGGCTCCGGCGCAGAGCATGCTGTAGTAGGGATTGGTCAGGTCCGAGATCACCAGGGCCAGGGCGTGCGCCTCGCCGGCCTCCTCGCGCCGCTCGGCGGGGGGCCTGCGATAGCCCAGGGCCTGAGCCGCCGCCTCTACTTTATCCCGGGCCGCCGCGCTGGCGCTGCCCCCGGACAGCACCCGGGAGACCGTGGCGATGGAGACCCCCGCCTCGCGGGCGACATCGTTGATGGTGACGGCTTTGGGTTCCATGGAAAGGCCTCCCTGCATTTTTCATAAGTATACCATATAGATTGGAAATTTTCAATAGTTTTCCTGCTGTATTTCAATAAATGCTGAAAATTCTGCCATTTCTTTACGGAAACTATTGACAAAAGGGCCGATCACGGCTATAATGATAGACAAGATGAAAATGATTTACATTTTCACGAACCCTGCGGGCCCTGCCCGTTGAAAGTATGAAGGAGGAACCATCCATGAAAAAAGCGCTCGCTCTGATCCTGGCAGCGATCATGCTGCTCTGCACCGCTTCCTTTGCGGTGGCGGATGAGGCCCAGACCCTTACCGTCGTGACCTGGGACGCCGGCACCACTCCCTACCTCGTGGCCCAGAAGGAAGCCTTTGAGGCCTCCCATCCCGGCGTGACTGTCGAATATGTCGACGTCGCCTCCCAGGATTATATGATCAAGGCCACCACGATGCTGAACGGCGGCGACGCCAGCGACGTCTACATGGTCAAGGAGCTGCCCCATCTGCTGGACTGGCAGGCGGCGGGCTTTGCGGCGCCCCTGAACAGCTACATCGAGGCCTCCGGCTACGACCTGAGCGGCTTTGCCGGCATCGAGAGCAACTACGCCGTGGACGGCGAGCAGTACGCGCTGCCCTTCCGCTCCGACTTCTGGGTGCTGTTCTACAACAAGGATCTGTTCGACGCCGCGGGCGTTGAGTATCCCACCAACGACATGACCTGGGAGCAGTACGCCGAGCTGGCCAAGAAGCTGACCGGCGACGGCAACTACGGCACCCACTACCACACCTGGCTGAGCGCCGTGGTGAACTGGGACGTGTGCGACGGTGTGAACACGCTGATCGACGGCGACTACTCCGACCTGGCCTACTTCTATGAGCTGTACCAGGACCTGGAGGACGCGGGCGCCTGCATGCCCTATGACGAAGTGAAGGCCGCCGGCCTGCACTACTCCGCCGCCTTCGAGAACGGTAACGTCGCCATGCTGCCCATGGGCTACTGGTTCGTGTCCACCATGATCGGCGCGATCAAGGACGGCACCTGCAGCTTCAACTGGGGCATCACCGCCGTTCCCCACAAGGAAGGCGTCGCCGCCGGCTCCTCCTTCGGCAACCTGACCGGCGCGATGATCAACGCCAAGTCCGAGCACAAGGATCTGGCCTGGGAGTACATCTCCTGGCTGGCCGGCGAGGAAGGCTCCCTGGCCACCGCCTCCACCGGCACCCGTCCGGCATGGGTCTCCGCGGCTGTCGCCGACACCATGGCTTCTACCGACGGCTTCCCCACCGACGAGGCCAGCAAGGCCGCGCTGGTGCCCGTGTACGTGGGCATCGAGATGCCCGCCTCCGAGCACTCCTCCGAGATCTCCACGATCCTGAACGAGGAGCACACCCTGATCATGACCCGCGAGAACACCATCGAAGAGGGCATCGAAGCGATGAACGAGCGCGTGGCCGAGCTGCTGGGCTGATGACGTCAGCAAGGCAGTAACCACACACACCGGCGGGGAAGGCGAACGCTCGCCTTCCCCGCTTTTTTAAATGAAAGGAGCTGTCCCCATGGCCAAGGCGCCCAAAAGTCGCTACAAGCGGCAGATGACCGGCTATGAGCGCAAGAAGGAGCTGATCGCCTATTCCTTCATCGCGCCAAATTTCATCGGCTTTGCGGTATTCACGCTGCTGCCGGTGTTGTTTTCCATATTCCTGTCCTTCGTGAAATGGAAGGGCGGCGCGTTCGACACCATGGAATGGGTGGGCCTGGGCAACTACGCCGAGATCTTCAAGACCGCCAAGGTGGCCGAGAAGGGCATCGGCTATCTGTTCAACAAGGTGGACCTGGGCATCGCCCTGAAGAACACGCTGTTCTTCACCGTGGTCACGGTGCCGCTGACGCTGGTGTGCGCGGTGGCGCTCGCGCTGGCGCTGAACCGGGCGGTGAAGGGCGCGGTGGGCTTCCGCACCGTGTTCTTCTTCCCCTACGTGGCTTCGATGGTGGCCATCTGCGTCTGCTGGCGCTTCATGATGATGAAGGACGGCCCCATCAACCAGATGCTCATGGCCCTGGGGAGCAGCTACAACAAGAGCTGGACGGCGGACAGCAACATGGCCATATGGTCCATCATACTGGTCAGTGTGTGGCGCAACATGGGCTATTACATGGTGATCTACCTGGCGGCGTTGCAGGGCATACCTGCCGACCTGTACGAGGCGGCCACGGTGGACGGCGCCAACAAGTGGCAGCAGTTTATCCACGTGACGCTGCCCCAGCTGCGTCCCACCACGTTCTTTGCCTCGACGATGCTGATCATCTCCTGCTTCAAGATCTACGACGTGGTGGCCATCATGACCGAGGGCGGCCCAGGCCGCAGCACAAAAATGCTGGTCACCTATATTTACGACGAGGCGTTTGCCAACTTCAACTACGGCACCGCCAGCGCCATCGCCATGGTGCTGCTGGTGATCGTGCTGATCTTCACGCTGGCCCAGTTCAGCATGGAAGACCGCTACGCAAACAACTGAGGGGAGGGGAAGCAACATGACGCAAATGACCGCGAGCAAGCCTGTGGGCGTGCAGACCCCGCCCATCATGATCGTATTGAAGATACTGCTGTACGTGGTGCTGATCGCCCTGGCGCTGTTCACGCTGATCCCCTTCGTGTGGATGCTCTCGTCGTCGCTGAAGCTGGACCGCGAGGTGTTCAGCTATCCGATCCGCTGGATCCCGGAGACCTTCCACTGGGAGAACTACAGGCTGATTTGGACCAAGGTGCCGCTGCTGACCTACTTCAAGAACACGGCGATCATCGCCATACTGGTCACCTTCATACAGACGCTGACCTCCTCCTTCGCCGCCTACGCCTTCGCCAAGCTGCAGTTTCGGGGGCGGAACGTGCTGTTCATCTGCTACGTGGCCACCATCGCGGTGCCGTGGCAGACCTACATGCTGCCCCAGTTCATACTGATGCGCTCCATGGGCCTGTACGATACCCTTTGGGCCATCGTGGTGCTTCAGTCCTTCAGCGCTTTCGGCGTGTTCCTGATGCGCCAGTTCTACCAGGGCATCCCCACCGAGCTGTGCGAGGCCGCCCGCATCGACGGCCTGAGCGAGTATGGCATCTGGGCCCGCGTCATGCTGCCCCTGAGCCGCGCCGCCATCGCCACGCTGGTGATCTTCACCTTCGTGGGCACCTGGAACGACTACATGGGCCCGATGATCTACCTGACCCGGGACGTCAACAAGACCGTGCAGGTGGGCCTGCGCCGCTTCATCCAGGAAAACTCCAGCGATTATCACCTGATCATGGCCGTGTCGGTGTGCAGCCTGCTGCCCGTGTCCATCGTGTTCCTGGCCCTGCAGAAGTACTTTATACAGGGCATTGCCACGACGGGACTGAAGGGATAATAATGAAATGCCATGTTTGAAGAAATCATCAGGAATCATTCGATAAAGGATTTGATCACGGGGCAAACGGCCCCCCTGTTTCCTCCGGCAGCCGACCGTGCCGCCTGGGAGGGGCTTCCTGCGGAGAAGCGGCAAGAGCTTCGCCGCTTGGCTGAGTCGTGGCGGGGCGAGGCCTATCCGCCCTTGCTGGCCAGTCAGTTCATGGCCTTCGGCAGGGCGGGGGACCGGGTGCGCTACGAGGCGCCCTATTTCGCCCGCCGGCGCAAGCTGTGCGCGGCGGTGCTGGGGGCCTGCGTGACAGGCGGCATGGGCGATCTGGACGACGTCATCGACGGGATCTGGCTGATCTGCGAGGAGAGCAGCTGGGTCATCAGCGCCCACAACGGCTCCGACCATCCGGGCGTGCCGCCGGCCTCCGAGCGGCTGCTGCCCGACGTGGCCAACCCCTATGTGGATCTGTTTGCCGCCCAGACGGCGATGATCCTGTCGCTGGCCTGCCAGCTGCTGGGCGAAGGCCTGGACGCGGTGTCGCCGCTGGTGCGCCGCCGGGTGCGGCTCGAGGTGGAGCGGCGGGTGCTCCATCCCTTCGAGACCCGGGACGACTTCTGGTGGATGGGCGTCGTTCGCAAGGACCTGAACAACTGGACTCCGTGGATCGTGTCCAATGTGATGCTGGCCGCCTGCGCCTGGGTGGACGACCGTCTTCGGCTGGCGGCGCTGCTGGAGCGGGGCATGGCGATGATGGACCGCTACTTGGCCGTCGTCCCCGCTGACGGCGGCTGTGATGAGGGCCCCGGCTACTGGAGCATGGCCGGCGGCGCGCTGCTGGATGGCCTGGCGCTGCTGGAGCGGGTCACCGGCGGGCGGCTTACGCTGTGGGACGATGAAAAGCTGGGCAATATACTGCGCTTTCCCATGCGCATGTGGCTGGGCGGAGACTGGTTCGTCAACTATGCCGACTGCGACGCCAGGCCGGATATCCCCGGCGAGCGGCTGTGCTTCGCGGGGGAGAAGCTGGGGGACGCGACCCTCGCCGCTTTCGGGCAGCGCTTCCGGGGCGGACTGGAGGGCCACCTGTCGGACACGCCCCAGCTCTGGCGGCTGCTTTCCGACCTGTTCCATGCCGACGCGGGCGTGGCAGGGGAAATTGCACCGCCGGCGGACGTTTGGCTGCCGGACCTGCAGCTTCGGACCGTGCGCCGGGGGAATTTCACGCTGGTGTGCAAGGGCGGCGTGAACGAGGGCGGCCACAACCACAACGACTGCGGCAGTTTCATGGTGTGGGTCGGCGGCGCGCCGCAGGTCGTGGACGCCGGGAACATGACCTACACTGGCAAGACCTTCTCCGGTGAACGCTATACGCTGTGGAACACCCGGAGCATGTACCACAGCGTGCCGCTGATCGGCGGATTCGAGCAGGTGAACGGCTGGGAGCGAAAGGCCCGGAACGTGGAGCGCCTGCCCGACGGTCTGCGCCTGGACCTGGCCCCGGCCTATCCCGGGGAGGCGGGCGTGCGGGAATGCGGGCGGACGGCAGTTTGCACGGAAGAGGGTTGCAGGGTCGGGGATGTAATTCGCCTCGATTCGCCCCAAGCCGTGACCGAGGTGTTCCTGCTGCGCCATAGACCCGAGGTCATAGGCGGCGACGTCTGCGCCGGGGCGATACGCATATCCCCCGACAAGCCCATGACCGTTGCGATCGAGGAGATTCCCGTCACCGACCCCCGGATGGCGAGGAATTACCCCGGCAGCTTGTGGCGGGTGGGATTTACCGCGCGGGAAGCAAAGGAACATCGGTTGGGATTTGAGATAACGGAGCGGTAAATTCTGATTTATCGGTGAGAGGGATTAGGGATTAGAAATAGTGGCTGGCGCATGGTAGAAACAAACACCATCCCTTAAACATGAATAATCCTCTGTTCTGTCGCGGGAACGGTCGCTCTATTCCTCGTGATACCTCGGTGCGCGGCTTCTCCTAATCCCTAATCCCTATTCCCTGCGCGTCAGCGCGACAAATCAGAATTTCCCAGCTCGGACAGCGCTGCGATGCCCCACCGCGCCATTTCCCCCGGCAGGGCTTCGACGATACGCTTGCAGGCGTAGGGGTCGACCAGGTTGGCCGCGCCCACCTCCACCGCCGTGGCGCCGGCCATCAGCATCTCCAGCACGTCGGCGGCGGTGGAGATGCCGCCCATGCCGATCACGGGGATGTCCACGGCCCGGGCCACCTGGTACACCATCCGCAGGGCCACCGGGAACACCGCCGGGCCGGACAGGCCGCCGGTGGTGTTGGCGATGACCGGGCGGCGGGTGCGCAGGTCGATGCGCATGCCCATCAGCGTGTTGATCAGGCTCAGGCCGTCGGCCCCGGCGTCCGCGCAGGCTTTGGCGATGGACACGATGTCGGTCACGTTGGGGGACAGCTTCATGATCACCGGCTTGGTGGTCACCGCCTTCACGGCCTTCGTGACCTCGGCGGCGCAGGCCGGGTCGGTGCCGAAGCTCATGCCGCCGTGCTGCACGTTGGGGCAGCTGATGTTGACCTCCAGCCAGCCCACCTGCTCGCAGCCGTCCAGCAGGGCACAGGTCTCGGCGTACTCACCCACGGAGAAGCCCGAGACGTTGGCCATCACCGGCCTCTGGAAGATCTTCTTGATGTTCGGCAGCTCCTCGGCGATGACCTTCTCCACGCCGGGGTTTTGCAGCCCCACCGCGTTGAGCATGCCCGCCGGGGCCTCCGCGATGCGGGGCAGCGGGTTGCCCAGCCGGGGGCGGCGGGTGGTGCCCTTGAAGGAGAAGGTGCCGAGGATGTTGATGTCGTACAGCTCGGCGAACTCCCGCCCATAGCCGAACGTGCCAGAGGCGGGGATCACCGGGTTGGGCAGCTCGATGCCGAGGAGGCTTATGCGGGTGTCGGGCATGGGATCAGTCCTTTCGTGGAATTGAGAATGGAGAATGGAGAATTGAGAATTAAATGCGATTAGGGCCATTCATTCTCAATTCTCAATTTTCAATTCTCAATTTATTTATCTTTCCATATAATCTCGTCATAGCTCAAAACGGGTCCGTCCTTGCAGATCCGCTTATATCCTGTGACGGTCTCGCGGGTGCAGCCCATGCAGGCGCCGAAGCCGCAGGCCATGCGGGCCTCGAAGGAGAACTGGCCGGCGGCGCAGGCGGCGTGGACGGCGCGGAGCATCGGCTCCGGGCCGCAGGCGCAGACGTAGGCGCCGGGCTTCAGGGCGGCGGTGACGAAGCCCTTCGTGCCGGCGGTGCCGTCGGCGGTGGTCACGGTCACGGGCACGCCCAGGGCGGCGAACTGCATGTCGTAGAAGATCTCTGCGGCGGTGTTGAAGCCCAGGATCACCGAGGGCTTCTTGCCTGCGGCCAGCAGCCGCTTGGCCAGGCCGTACAGCGGCGGCACGCCCACGCCGCCGCCCACCAGCACGGGGGCGGCGGGGCAGGCGGCGACGTCGTAGCCGTTGCCCAGGCCGGTCAGGCAGTCGAGGGTGTCACCGGAGGCCATATTCGAGAGCTGCTCGGTGCCATTGCCCACGACCTTGTAGATCAGGGTGAGGGTGGAATCGTCCCAGTCGGACACGGAGATGGGCCGGCGCAGGTAGCGGCCCTGAAGCGCGAGGTTCACGAACTGGCCGGGGGCCGTGATGGCCGAGGTGTCGCCCCGCAGCACCGTGCGGTACACGGAGGGGGCGAGGGGGGTGGTTTCGGTGATGGTGTAGGTGGTTTGTTTCATTATTTGTCCTTTCAGTTAAGGGGCAACTTCTGATTTGTCGTGCCACGACAAATCAGAATTTCACGCATCAATCGTCGATATCGTCAGCGTGGTCTCCTCCAGCACGTCCAGCAGCACGCGGACGGTGTCCAGGCTGGTGAACAGGGTGATGTTGTTTTCGGTGGCGCACTGGCGGATCTTCACGCCGTCGGTCAGGGCGCCCACGGAGTTGAGGTTGCGGGTGTTGATCACGTAGGCGATGTGCCCCTGGCGCATGGCCTCCACGATCTCGTCGCTGTTGTCCTCGCCGATCTTCTTCAGCACGTGGGTGCGGATGCCCCGCTCCTTCAGGTAGGCGGCGGTGCCCTCGGTGGCCTCGATGTTGAAGCCCAGGTTGTAGAAGCGGCGGATCAGCGGCTCAGCCTCGGCCTTGTCGCCCCGGGCGATGGTGGCGAACACCGTGCCGTAGTTCTGAAGCCGCAGGCCCGCGGCCTGCAAGGCCTTGTACAGCGCGCGGTTCAGCTTGTCGTCGTAGCCGATGGCCTCGCCGGTGGACTTCATCTCCGGGCTCAGGTAGGCGTCCAGGCCCTTGATCTTGTTGAAGGAAAACACCGGGACCTTCACGTAGTGGCGCTTCTTCTCCTCGGGGTACAGGTCGAAGATGCCCTGCTCCTTCAGGCTCTTGCCCAGTATCGCCTCGGTGGCGATGTCGGGAAGCGGCCAGCCGGTGGCCTTGCTCAGGAAGGGCACCGTGCGGGACGAGCGGGGGTTGACCTCGATGATGTACACGTTTTCATCCTTGTCCACGATGAACTGGATGTTGTACAGGCCCACGATGCCGATGCCCAGGCCCAGCTTCTTGGCGTACTGGAGGATGATGCCCTTGACCCTGTTGGAGATCGAGAAGGCGGGGTAGACGGAGATGGAGTCGCCGGAGTGGATGCCGGTGCGTTCCACCAGCTCCATGATGCCGGGGACGAACACGTCCCGGCCGTCGCAGATGGCGTCCACCTCCACCTCCTTGCCCTGGATGTAGTGGTCCACCAGCACCGGCTTGTCGGCGTCGATCTCCACGGCCTCCTTCAGGTAGCGGCACAGCTGCTCTTCATTGGCCACGATCTGCATAGCCCGCCCGCCCAGCACGAAGCTGGGCCGCACCAGCACCGGATAGCCGATCTCGGCGGCGGTGGCGACGCCCTCCTCGATGTTCGTCACGGCGCGGCCCTGGGGCTGGGGGGTGCCCAGCTGCTCGAGGATCTTCTCGAAGCTGTCCCGGTTCTCGGCCCGTTCGATGGCGGCGCAGTCGGTGCCGATCAGCTTCACGCCCCGCTCCATCAGCGGCTGGGCCAGGTTGATGGCGGTCTGGCCGCCCAGGGAGGTGATGACGCCCTCGGGCTGCTCGAAGTCGATGACGTTCATCACGTCCTCCGGCGTCAGCGGCTCGAAGTACAGCTTGTCGCTGGTCTTGTAGTCGGTGGAGACGGTCTCCGGGTTGTTGTTGATGATGATGGCCTCGTAGCCGTTGCGGCGGATGGTCTGCACCGCGTGGACGGTGGAGTAGTCGAATTCCACGCCCTGGCCAATGCGGATCGGGCCCGCGCCGAGGACGACGACCTTCTTTTTATCCGTGCGGATGCTGGCGTTGGGCAGGCTGTAGCTGGAATAGAGGTAGGGGATGTAGGCCCCGGTGTGCAGCGTGTCCACCATCGGGAAATTGGGGGTGATGCCCGCCTCCCGGCGCATCTTCCAGACGGAGATTTCGTCGGTGCCCCACAGCTCGGCCACGGTTTTGTCGGCAAAGCCCATCTGCTTGGCGGCCTTCAGCGCGGTAAGGTCGCCGGGTTTTTGGGCCAATACCTTCTCCATGTCGGTGATTTTCTTCAGCGATTCCAGGAACAGCGGGGTAATCATCGTGATCTCGGCCAGCTTGTCCAGTCGTGCCCCGCGGCGGATCAGCTCGGTGATGGCGAATATGCCGTCGGCGCGGAAGTCCTTGATGTAGCGCCACAGGCCGTCGTCGTCCATGCCAGCGAAGCGGGGCAGGCGCAGGTGGTGGGCGCCGTTCTCCAGCGAGCGCACGGATTTGAGCATGCACTCCTCCAGGTTCGCGCCGATGCCCATGACCTCGCCGGTGGCCTTCATCTGGGTGCCCAGCAGGTTCGGGGCGGTGGCGAACTTGTCGAAGGGGAAGCGGGGGAACTTGGCCACGATGTAGTCCAGGCTGGGCTCGATGGCTGCGGTGCCGCCGGCGACGGGGATCTCCTCCAGGGCCATGCCCAGGGCGATCTTCGCGGTGACGGAGGCGATGGGGTAGCCGGAGGCCTTGCTCGCCAGCGCCGAGGAGCGGCTGACCCTGGGGTTGACCTCGATCAGGTAGTATTCGCTGGTCTCGGGGTGCAGGGCGAACTGCACGTTGCAGCCGCCCTCGATCTTCAGCTCCCGGATGATCTTGATGGCGCTGTCATTGAGCATCTTCAGGTCATGGTCGTTCAGCGAGAGGATCGGGGCCACGACGATGCTGTCGCCGGTGTGCACGCCCACGGGGTCCACGTTCTCCATGCCGCAGATGGTGATGGCGTGGTCGTTGGAATCCCGCATGACCTCGAATTCGATCTCCTTGTAGCCCTTGACGGACTTCTCCACCAGCACCTGGTGCACCGGGGAGAGCTTGAAGCCGTTCAGGCCGACTTCGATCAGCTCTTCTTCGTTGTAGGCGAAGCCGCCGCCGGTGCCGCCGAGGGTGAAGGCGGGGCGCAGCACCACGGGATAGCCGATGGCCTTCGCGGCGGCCTTGGCCTCCTCCAGGTTGTAGGTGATTTGGGAGGGGATGACCGGCTCGCCGATGGACTGGCACATCTCCTTGAACAGCTCCCGGTCCTCGGCCCGCTCGATGGGGGTGAACGGCGTGCCCAGCAGCTCCACCCGGCACTCCCGCAGCACGCCCTTCTTTTCCAGCTGCATGGCCAGGTTCAGGCCGGTCTGCCCGCCGATGCCGGGCACGATGGCGTCCGGGCGCTCGTAGCGCAGGATCTTGGCCACGTATTCCAGGGTCAGCGGCTCCATGTACACCTTGTCGGCGATGGCGGTGTCGGTCATGATGGTGGCGGGGTTGGAGTTGCAGAGGATGACCTCGTAGCCCTCCTCCTTCAGCGCCAGGCACGCCTGGGTGCCCGCGTAGTCGAATTCCGCCGCCTGCCCGATGACGATGGGGCCGGAGCCGATGATCAGGACTTTCTTGATGTCTGTGCGCTTTGACATGGTGTGTACCTCCGTAGATTTGGTCGAGGGGAAGGCTATTTGAGTTTCCCGAGGTTCCGTATGAATGCCAGCATGCTTTTTTCCGTTTCATGCGGGTATTTGAATCCGCATTCTTTTGCGACCCTGCTCCCCGCCTCGTGCCACAGCCTGGCCGCGGCGTCGAAAGCCTCCCAAATATGCGGGTATTGGGCGTCGGGCCAGGTCGCCCGGTACAGCCGGAACAGGTCCTCCTCCAGCAGCTGCTCCAGATGGCTGTCGAGGATGCCCATATCCACGGGCCCTCCGGCGCGCAGTACGATGTGCCAGCGCAGCATATGGTTCAGCAGGTCGCGGACGGACACGTTCAGGTAGTACATCGCGGCGGGCAGTTCCCTGCGCAGGGTGTATTCCGCGAAGGTCTTCATCACCCACCAGAACTCGTCGCAGGCGTCCATGAACGCCGCTTCCGTGGGGATTTCCGAAAAGAGGGCCTGGCGCTCCTCCAGGCGGTCCTCCAGGGCCAACAGCCCGTCCTTGTCCAGCAGCTTTTGAAAGGTTTC
The DNA here is from genome assembly GCA_045658005.1 of Clostridia bacterium. Classification (GTDB taxonomy): domain Bacteria; phylum Bacillota; class Clostridia; order Christensenellales; family Aristaeellaceae; genus UBA2862. The sequence continues at coordinate 15,437 of JAZOUD010000029.1, forward strand.
GCCGATCCAGACGTCCCACTGTTCATGCCCTGCCCTGGTCCGTTCCAGGAAGGCGTCCAGGCCCATGGCATGGACGACGACCGTCATGCCGTCTGCAAACACCATCAGGTGGGCCTTCGCGCCCGGGAACAGCTCCGGATAGCGCCTGTCGGCCCGGAACAGCAGTATCCGCTCGCCGAGGCTGTCCCGGAAGATGTCGCCGTCATACCTGCCAATATCGTTTACGACGAATATGAAATTGAAGCTGTGCAGGTACTCCCGCACGGGCAGCAGGTCGGTCCTGATGACCGCCCGGACGCCGTCGTCCGCTGCGGCCAGCGCCAGGACGCGGTCGATGATCTCGCGCTCGGTCCTCATGGCCGGCGTCCCCGCGATGCCGCGCGCCAGACGGCGCTGCCTTTATACAGCGTCTCCATGCACATGCCGTTCACCTTCCATCCCGCAAAGGGCGTGGCCTTGCCCATCGAGAGGAAGTCGTTCGGGTCGATTTCATATTCGGCGTCCAGGTCCCAGAGGGCCAGGTTCGCGTCCGCGCCGGGGATGATGGCGTTATCCGCCAGGCCGAAGCGCTTGGCGGGGGCCGTGGACATCAGGTCTACCAGCCTTTCCAGCGGGATCAGCCCCTGCCTTTTCACCAGGTGCGTGTACAGCAGCGGGAAGGCGGTCTCCAGGCCCACGATGCCCATGGCGCTGCCGGCGAGGCCCTTTGACTTCTCTTCGGCGCTGTGGGGGGCGTGGTCGGTGGCGATCATGTCGACGGTGCCGTCCACAAGGCCCTGGAGCAGCGCCGCCCGGTCCGCCTTTTCCCGGACCGGCGGGTTCATCTTGAAGCGGCCCTCGTCCTGCAGTTCGTCCTCGGTGAGCAGCAGGTAGTGGGGGGCGGTCTCGCAGGAGACGTCCACGCCCTCGGCTTTGGCCCGGCGGATGATTTCAACGCTCTCCTTGGTGGAGATGTGGCAGACGTGGTAGGCGCAGCCGGTTTGACGGACCAGCTCGATGTCCCGGGCGATCTGGCCCCATTCGCTCTCGGAGCAGATGCCCTTGAAGCCGTGGGCGCGGGCGTATTCGCCGTCGTGGATGCAGCCGCCATGCAGCAGCCGGTTGTCCTCGCAGTGGGCGGCGATGAGCCGGCCCAGGGACTTCGCCCGGGTCATCGCCGCGCGCATCATGGCGTCGGACTGCACGCCGTGGCCGTCGTCGGAGAAGGCCACCACCCGCGCCGCCAGGGCGTCCATGTCGGCAAGGGCCGCTCCGGCCTCGTTCACGGTGATCGCGCCGTAGGGGCGCACTTCGATCACCGCGTCCCGCTCAATGCGCTCCAGCTCCAGCCGCAGGTGCTCGGCGCTGTCGGGCACCGGGTTCAGGTTCGGCATGGCGCAGACCGTGGTATAGCCGCCCCTCGCCGCCGCCAGCGTGCCGGTGCGCAGGGTCTCCTTATAGGAAAAACCCGGCTCGCGCAGATGGACGTGCACATCTGTGAAGCCGGGAAACGCATACAGGGGAGAATCCGAAACGGGCTTGGCGGCGGGGGAAACGGAAACAATTTTGCCGCCGTCGACGGAGATATCCGACGGGACAAAACGCCCGTCCACGAGGGCCATCACGCCGCTGATCGTTCGCTGCAAGGGGCTTCCTCCCTTTCCTTCGGCGAATGCCGGGCAAGAAAAAATCCCGCCCTTCCGGCAGGATGACATACGCAAACCGCGCGCCGCGAACAGCGGAGCGATTCGACAACATGCAATCTTGCCGGCATCCCGTACCGAATTAAAGATCACTTGGTTGTCTGTCATTTTAGCCGCGTCGGGGGGATTTGTCAATTACAGGAGTGTGAATCATCTAATTTTAGTATTCTGACTTATTCTCCGCGATAGTAGTCCTGTCCGCCATAGGACTGCCAGAACAGGTACATCTCGCGGTATCGCTCCTTGATGAATGCCTGGATCCTGCGCATGTCCCGGTCAGAAACCACGCCGGGATGTTGGACGACGGTGTCGCCGTTGGCCTGTACGAACAGCTTGGCCGATCCGCCCTCGGTGAGCTCCCGGTCGCTGGCATGGACGTGGAAGCACTCGATGATGCACTTCGATGTGAAGTACAGGTAATACCCGGCGACCTTGAACTGGAAGTATTTAGGCATAGCGCGGGTCCTCCATGTACTTCAGTGCGCTGAGCATGTAGTCCCGGGCGATGACGGCTTCGATGTCGTCCATGTTGGATTCGATCAGCGTGCCGTCGGGCATGAATAAGGCGGCCCCTTTGCCGTTGTTCAGGTTCAACACGCGAATGCCTTCGTCACACCCGGAGATGGCATAGCCGCTGATGATGACGTCGGCGGCGTCCGCTTCCCGCTCTATATCAAACATAGCGAACCTCCACATTTTCGATCGGTTTAAGAAAGGCGTCCACATCGTAGCGTAGATGCTCCAGCGTCGGTACCAGATCGATGTATTCCTCGATGTCCGAACTGTTGTGGGCGTACCTGGTCATTACGGCGATGTAGCCGTGGTTCCATTCCACGATCCGGTTGTAGCGCTCCAGGGGCGGTGGCGCGATGATCTTCAGCCGCTCGTCGCCGAAACGGAAGATGGTATAACGCCCCTCGCTGCTGAGATAGGCCGTGTGGGCTGCGTCGGACATGGAAACACCTCCGCTGGTTGCTGGTTCGATTGTAACACACCGAAGCCGTGATTTCAATACCCTGTGTTTTACGGCGCATCGCCGCCCCAGACCAGATCGCCCGGGATTTGTTCATGTATCGTATACACAAACGTCGTTTTGATCGCCTCTGTTACAATGACCTGCCCGTCCTCTGCCATTTCAAATCTCAATTCCTTGCCATAGCCGTTCAGGGTGTTGTCCGAGATGTCCGCGATGAAAAGGTAGACGCCATCGCCCAGGTCGTTCATATACACGGCGTCCACCGAGGTGGCTTCCATAGTGACCGTCGCAAACTGTGTGATGTATTGCACGCCGTTGGCGATGACGTCCTCTTTGGTCAGGACCTTGGGAGGGGTTGGCGCATCGCTGTCTGACAGGCTTGCATTTTTGAAAATGATCGCCACTGTCGCGTGATCGGAACCCGTATATTTTGACAGCTTTCCCTTTCCCAGCTCGATTTTGTACGCATCCTTATGCCATATATACTTATTCGTTTCTACAGTATCCGGCTCGCCCTCTGTTTCTTTCAGGTGGCCTGCCAGGGTTTGCAGGCATTGGTCGAGCTCGTCTGCGCCATAATCGTCACCGTCGCGCAGGATATAGGCGATCTTGGACAATCCGCTTTCCGGCGTATCCCCTTCAAAGACATAGTAGGCGTCCATATCGTATGAACACACTTTGCCATAGGCGGCGCGCAGGGCCGCCGCTTCGCCGACCTGGCAGGGCTCGCATTCGGCGCTGATTTTTGCCCTGAGATCGTCCCCTGTAATGCCCCAGATCGAAGCGTCCGGGATGACGCCTTCCAGCCCTTCGGCCAAGGCGCCCACGGACAGAATCAATATGAGTAATGCGGTCAGGGTTATCTTCTTCATGTCACGGTCTCCTCTCTCACAGTTGCTCTGAATGCAGGGAATGACAGTGGGGGCGGTTTCCTGCCACAGGGGCGCACCGGGTTGCCAAAGTGCTCGATGTCCTTTGCCGACGTCGCGTCACATGAGCTGCGCCAGCAGCATATACACCCCGGTGCCGCCGAGGATGCTGACGAGGGAATTGCGCGTCCGGCATTGCAGGCCCACCACCGTGGCGGCGGCGATCAGCTCGGGGACGCCGTGGGGGGCGGCGGCGGGGTCCACGTCCTTCAGGCAGTAGACCACCAGCATGCCGATGATGGCGGCGGGCAGCACCCGGCCCAGGTAGCGTATGGTTTTCGGCACGCGCCTGCGGAAGACGATGAAGGGCAGAAAGCGCGTCAGCCACGTGGCCGCGGCCATGGCCAGCACGAGGGCGGCGGCGTGGGCGTCGTTGTTCATCGGGCATCCGCCTCCTCTCCGGGGGAGAGCCGGCCCCGAAGCAGCGTCAGCACGGCGGTGATCAGCAGCATGGCGGGGATCAGGAAGCGCTCCGGGCCGAAGATGAGCAGGCAGATGAGGGAGCAGAGCAGGCCCGCCAGCGCCGGGATATGGCTGCCGCCAGCCAGCCACTGCTCGGTGAAGGATGCGATGAACAGCGCCGTCATCGAGAATTCGATGCCGGTGGTGGGGAAGGGAAGCGCCCCGGCCAGCAGGCTGCCCAGCACGCAGCCGGTCACCCAGTAGCTGTGGTCGAACAGCGACACCAGGAAGCGGTACAGGTGGGGATCGGCGCCCTCGGGGGCGTGGCCGTCGCACAGCAGCGAATAGGTCTCGTCCGTCAGGGCGAAGATCAGGTAGGGCTTGTACTTTCCCGCGTCCCGGTAGCGGGATATCATCGAGATGCTGTAGAACAGGTGGCGGGCGTTGACCATGAGGGTGGTCAGCAGGGTCGTGATCACCGAAGCCCCGCCGGCGATCAGCCCCACGCCCACGTACTGCATCGAGCCGGCGTAGATCAGAAGCCCCATGGTAAAGGCCCAGAGCGGCCCGTAGCCCGCCCCGCGCAGCATTATGCCGAAGCCGATGCCCAATATGATGTAGCCCGCCATCACCGGCAGGGATTTGAGGAACGCCTGTCGGGCGGTCTGTTTGAAGAAGTCTTTCATCGGCGTCACCTGTCTGATGTTCGATTTACGGAGATTATATCAGTGCTTTTATAGGAATAGGGCAAGAATTGGTAAAATGTTGCCGGAACACAGGGGGATGGTTCGAGACTGCTGAAAAAGTGAGACACAAGCGCCGACCTACTGTAGCGGCGACTATCAGTCGCCACAGGAAAGCGCGCATGGCGACTGATAGTCGCCGCTACGGAGCTTGAGGCTTGGACCATACGGGGACTTTTTCAGCAGTCTTGGATGGTTCCCGCGTTCCACGCATGGGCAGGAAAAAGTGGGACAAGAGAACCGTCCGAGACCACTGAAAAAGTCAAGAGGATGGCGAGGATATATATAAAAACGAGAGAAGATATGATATAATAGAAGCATCAAACGAAGGGATGAAAGAGGATGCTTCGAGAGAACAACCGGCAGATGAACTTCTACAGTGTAC
>JAZOUD010000030.1:0-8095 GCA_045658005.1 Clostridia bacterium
CGAAAGAAGCCTGAGCTCACGCCTGGCCTGGGAATATTCAGTTGGCCGGGGTCAGAGCGGTGCAAAGCACATCCAGACGCCATAGAACGCATCAGCCCATGCACTGCTCTTGCCCAGTGATAGTCGAAGCTTCCGGGCATGACAGGTCAGGTGTCCCGCGATCAGGATCAGGTTGGCGATCACAGTCCGCAGCCGTCTACGGCGAACGGGACGCTTGTCCGGTTGCTTGTGCTTCAACGACTCCTGCCCAATCATGCGCAGCAGATTGTAAGCGATCATCGCAAGCTCCAATACCAAAGCGTTCGTATCAAACTTGCCGGAAGGGAGGCGCTCAACATCCATGTCGGTTTTCAGCTCGCTGTGGTACTGCTCGCATTCGCCGTGAGCATGGTAGGATTCGATGATCTCATCGTCGGTCCAATCGAGATTTGTCCACCACATGTTGACTTCGATGTCAGGCAGCATAAGTATCTGCCCGTATTTGTCAATCGTGCGCTCGGTGATCTCATAGACCATGCGCATGCTCTGGGTTCTGGGCTTGCCGTCCTTGCCGATATATTCGATGTCGCGCCAGGATGAACCGACATACACGGTTTTGCCATCGCGTGGTTCCCGGATGTCTTTGCAGCAGCTCTTTACCTCGTTCAGCCAGGCCTCTTTGGACTCTTTCCGAAGGTTCCGCTTGATGATGAACCAGCTGCCGTCCTCCAGCAGGATTCCCATGTTTTCCTGAGCATCATTGCCGGAATCCAGACGGATTAACAGCTGCTGATTGGTCATTCTGTGAGCCAGTTTCAGGGTTTCGCGCAAGAATTGTGGAGTACCCGACTGGCAGTGTTGCTTGCCCTCGCGCAACTCAATGTTCACCAGGAAGCCCTCGGTACCAAGGTAAGCGGCAATAGGCGCGTATCCATCGTGCCCCTTGTAGGTCCGGCTGACACCCTCCTTGTGGGACTTCGAATTATCCAGCGGCGTAACGTCGATGTCCAATGGTATCAGCCCTTTGGATATAGCACTCGGAAGGACGCCATGGGTGAGGAGAAGTTTCACATTGGCTTCCAGAATCTGCTTGCGCTGTGAGTTGCCAATGGCATCCAGCCGCTGACGGAGCGTTTCCGCAGATGGGATTCCCTTCTTCAGACCGAGTGCATATTGGTAATACTCAGGTTTATCTTATATTACCACGTTTTGCCGTAAAATGCAATGCATAATTATTATAGGAAATACCGCATAATCGAGTCGTGCAGAACACGGGGGGGGGAGGGGTCTCCGTGTTGGCAGATAACACAGAGAACCGTCCCCTTGTGTTCTAACTGCAATGGAAAGGGCGCTTTCAGCGTCCGCCTGACGACGGAGGAGTAATATTTCCAATAAGTCGATATTGCCAATATCAACCTCGGATCCTTTCACTCAACACTAGAAACGGGCCGCCTCTGTTTCCCTCAAATCACAATTTTATCATACAATTATCACGCCTCCGCACGTGAACGTTTCCCGCGCATGGTATAATTAATGTGCGGGTTTTTCCTTTGCAAAGGTTGCATGGATTTGAATACAAATGGGGGGATTGCCGGGTGAAGGCTGAAAACGCCATTGAGCTTCGGAACATATCCAAACGGTTCGGCAAGGTCGTCGCCAACGACCACATCAACCTCTCCGTGCGCAGCGGGGAGATATTGGCCATACTGGGGGAGAACGGCAGCGGCAAGACCACACTGATGAACATGATCTCCGGCATCTACTACCCGGACGAGGGCCAGATCTTCGTCCACGGGGAGGAGGTCACCATCCGCTCGCCCAAGGACGCCTTCCCGCTGGGCATCGGCATGATCCACCAGCACTTCAAGCTGGTGGACGTGCTCACCGCCGCGGAGAACATCGTGCTGGGGCTGTCGGGGCCCACCCGGCTGGACATCACCGCCGTGGCCACCCGCATCAGCAAGCTGGCGGCGAAGTACGGCTTTGACATCGACCCCTTCAAGAAGATCTACGAGATGTCCGTGTCGGAAAAGCAGACGGTGGAGATCATGAAGATGCTCTACCGGGGCGCGAACATACTGATACTGGACGAGCCCACCGCCGTGCTGACGCCCCAGGAGACCGACGCCCTGTTCGCGGTGCTGCGCAACATGCGCGACGCCGGCAACGCCATCATCATCATCACCCACAAGCTGAACGAGGTGCTGGCGCTGTCCGACCGGGTGGCCGTGCTGCGCAGGGGCAAATACGTGGGCACCGTCCAGACCGCCGACGCCACCGTGGAAAGCCTCACCGAGATGATGGTGGGCAGCAAGGTGACGCTGGACATCGACCGGCCCGACCCGGTGGACCCCCAGGTGCGCCTGGTGATGAAGGACGTCACCTGCGTGGACCCGGAGGGCGTCATCACGCTGAACCACGCCTCCTTTACCGCCTACGGCGGCGAGATCCTGGGCATCGCGGGCGTGGCGGGCAGCGGACAAAAGGAGCTGCTGGAGTCCATCGCGGGATTGACCCCCAAGGAGTCCGGCGAGATCGAATACTACCCGCCGAACAGCGAGACGATGGATATCACCGGGCTCTCCGCCGTGGAGATCAGCCGCCTGGGCATCAAGCTGTCCTTCGTGCCCGAGGACCGGCTGGGCATGGGCCTGGTCGGCGCGATGGACATGACCGACAACATGATGATCCGCAGCTACCGAAAGGGCGGCTTCTTCTGGGCCGACCGGCGCGCGCCCAAGACCCTTGCGGAGCACATCATCGGCACGCTGGAGATCGTCACCCCAGGCGTCTCGACGCCCGTGGGCAAGCTCTCCGGCGGCAACGTGCAGAAGGTGCTGGTGGGCCGCGAGATCGCCTCCGCGCCCACGGTGCTGATGGTGGCCTATCCGGTGCGCGGGCTGGACATCAACTCGGCCTACACCATATATTCGCTGCTGAACGTGCAGAAGATGCGGGGCGTGGCGGTGCTGTGCGTGGGCGAGGACCTGGACGTGCTGCTGGCCCTGTGCGACAGGATACTGGTGCTCTGCGGCGGCAGGGTGACGGGCGTCGTGGACGCCCGCACCGCCACCAAGGAGCAGATCGGCCTGATGATGACCCAATCCGGGAAGGGGGGCGAGCGCTGATGGCGAGGAACATCCATGGCGTCCATGAGCCGCTGTTTCACATCTCCAAGCGCCAGGAATCCAGCCTGCTGCTGGCTATCGGGGTGCGCCTGGTGGCGATACTGCTGGCGCTGGTGGTCTGCGGCGTGGTGATCGTGGGGCTGACCGGGCTGAACCCGGTGGAGGTCTACGCCGGCATCATCGACGGCGCGGTGGGCTCCAGTCGAAGGCTGTGGGTCACCATCCGCGACGCGCTGGCGCTGCTGCTGGTGGCCGTGGCCATCACCCCTGCGTTCAAGATGCGCTTCTGGAACGTGGGCGGCGAGGGACAGGTGCTGATCGGGGCCACCGCCACCGCCGCGGTGATGATCAACCTGGGCGACAAGGTGCCCGCGCCGGTGCTGTTTGCGCTGATGATCGGCGCGTCACTGCTGGCGGGCATGGTCTGGGGCCTGATCCCGGCGCTGTTCAAGGCCGGCTGGAACACCAACGAGACGCTGTTTACGCTGATGATGAACTACGTGGCCACCCAGCTCGTGTCCTTCTGCATCGTGTTCTGGGAAAACCCTGCGGGCTCCAACAGCGTGGGCATTATCAATTCATCCAGCAAGGCCGGCTGGCTTCCGCCGCTGTTCGGATTGACCTACGGCTGGAACCTGGTGATCGTGGTGGCCATCACCGTGTTCATCTACGTCTACCTGCGCTATTCCAAGCAGGGCTATGAGATCGCCTACGTGGGCCAGAGCGTGAACACCGCCCGCTACGCCGGCATCAACGTGAGGACCGTCATCATCCGCACGATGGCCATCTCCGGCGCGCTGTGCGGCCTGGCCGGGTTCATACTGGTCTCTGGCGCGGGCCACACCATCTCCACCACCCTGGCCGGGGGCCGGGGCTTCACCGCCATCGTGGTGGCCTGGCTGAGCAAGCTGAACACCTTCACGATGATGATCGTGTCGTTCCTGCTGACCTTCATGGCCAAGGGCGCGATACAGATCGCCAGCCAGTTCAGCCTGAACGAGAACGCCAGCGAGATCATCACCGGCATCCTGCTGTTCTTCGTGCTGGGCTGCGAGTTCTTTATCAACTACAAGGTGGAATTCCGCCACCGCCACAGGGAGGGCTGAGCCATGCCGGCGATCATCACATTCCTGCAGAACGCCATTCGCCAGGGCATCTGCATACTCTTCGGCGCCAACGGCGAGATACTGACCGAGAAATCCGGCAACCTGAACCTGGGCGTGCCCGGCATGATGTACATGGGCGGCATCGCCGGCCTGGCGGCGGCCTTCATGTACGAGCGGGGGACCCAGACGCCCAACCCCTCGGTGGGCTTCCTGCTGGCGCTCATCGCGGCGCTGGTGGCCGGCGGCCTGGGCGGGCTGGTCTACAGCGTGCTGACCATCTCCCTGCGGGCCAACCAGAACGTCTCCGGCCTGGCCCTGACCACCTTCGGCGTGGGCCTGGGCAACTTCTTCGGCGGGTCGCTTTCCAAGCTGGCGGGCGGCGTGGGCCAGATCTCCACCGCGGCCACGGCCAGCGCCTTCCGGCTGACGCTGCCCGTGCTGCGGGACATCCCGGTGGTGGGCGACGTGCTGTTCAGCTACGGCCTGTTGACCTATATCGCCATCGCGGTGTCCGTCGTGATGTCCTGGTACCTGAACCGCACCCGCCAGGGCCTGTGCCTGCGGGCGGTGGGCGAGAACCCCGCCACCGCCGATGCCGCCGGCATCAACGTGTCGCTGTACAAGTACCTGGCCACCGTCATCGGCGGGGCCATCTGCGGCCTGGGCGGCCTGTACTTCGTGATGGAGTACTCCGGCGGCACCTGGACCAACAACGGCTTCGGCGACCGGGGCTGGCTGGCCGTGGCGCTGGTGATCTTCGCCCGCTGGCGTCCGCTGAACGCCGTGTGGGGCTCGCTGCTGTTCGGCGCGCTGTACATCCTCTACCTGTACATTCCCGGCCTGGGCCGCAGCACCCAGGAGATCTTCAAGATGCTGCCCTACGTGGTCACGATCATCGTGCTGATTCTGACCAGCCTGCGCAAGAAGAAGGAGGACCAGCCCCCCGAGAGCCTGGGGCAGCACTACTTCCGGGAGGAGCGGTAGAGCGTTGGTGGAGTCGACAGTTCGACTCCACCAAAATTTTCCCCAGGGTCTTCCCTTTCCCTGTAAAATAGTGTATAATATCTTTACATCCCATCAGAATAACGGAGGTAACACCATGGCAAAGTATGTTTGCGACGCTTGCGGCTGGGAATATGACGAGGAACTGGGCAGCCCCGAGAACGGCATCGCCCCCGGCACCAAGTTTGCCGATCTGCCCGACGACTTTGAGTGTCCCCTGTGCGGCGTGGGCAAGGACATGTTCTCTGAAGCCTGATCGAAGAAACGACTGAGGCAATGCAGGGGCGCCGATTCGGCGCCCCTGCGGCATATGACCCTGGACCATCCAAGGAGGCTATCCCATGAAGCATGAATTTGACGTTGCGGTGCTCGGCGGCGGGCCGGGCGGCTACGAGTGCGCGATTCGCTGCGCCCAGCTGGGCCTGAAGACGGCCCTGGTGGAGGCGCGGGAGCTGGGCGGCACCTGCCTGAACCGGGGGTGCATTCCCACCAAGGCGCTGCTGCACGGCGCGGAGCTGTACGCCTACGCGAAGTCCGGCGGCGATTTCGGGCTGATCACCGACGGGCTGACGCTGAAATATCCCCAGCTGGCGGCCTACAAGGACGACAAGGTCAAAAAGCTGGTCGCGGGCATCGAGGCGCTGGAGAAGGCCCACGGCGTCGAGGTCATCCGCGGCTTCGGCAGGCTGACCGGGCCCAACGCCATGGATGTCGAGGGCCGCAGGATCACCTATGACAAGCTGATCCTGGCCATGGGCAGCGCCCCGGCGAAGCCCCCGGTGCCGGGCATGGAAACGGCCCACACCAGCGACGACGTGCTGTCGGCCACCCACCTGCCCAGCGGGGCCATCATCATCGGCGGCGGCGTGATCGGCATCGAGTTCGCCACGCTGTTTTCGTCCCTGGGCAAGAAGGTGACCGTCATCGAGATGATGCCGGACATCCTGCCGGGCTGTATCCCGGAGATCACCGCCAAGCTGAAGGCCCTGCTGAAGAAGAAGGGCGTGGAGTTCATACTGGGGGCGAAGGTGGTCGAGGTGGTGAAGGGCCGCACCGTGCGCTTCGAAAAGGACGGCGTGACCGACGAGCGGCAGTCCGCCACGGTGATCGTCTGCGCGGGCCGCAAGCCGATGACCCGGGACTGCGGGCTGGAGACCATCGGCCTTCAGACGGACCGTCGGGGCTTCATCGAGGTGGACGAGGGCCTGCGCACCGCAGTGAAGGACGTCTACGCCATCGGCGACATCACCGGCAAGATCCAGCTGGCCCACGTGGCCTCGGCCCAGGGCATGGTGGCCGCGGCGAACTGCGCCGGCCAGGACAAGGCCATGCGCTACGACCGGGTGCCCGCCTGCATCTACACCCTGCCGGAGATCGCCTGGGTGGGCATGACCGAGGAGGCCGCGAAGGCTGCGGGCCACGAGGTCACCGTGGGCAGCTTCAACGTGGCCGCCAACGGCCGCAGCATGGTGATCAACGAGCCCGTGGGCCTGATCCGCCTGATCGTCGACAAGGCCGACGGCAAGGTGCTGGGCTGCCAGATGATGGCGGCGCGGGCCACGGACATGATCGCCGAGATTGCCGCCGTGCTCGAGCTGGGCGGCACCGTCGAGCAGCTGGCGAACGTCATCCATCCCCATCCCACGGTCTCCGAGATCATCAAGGAGGCCGCCCACGACGCCGAGGGGCTGTGCGTGAACGCGATGCCGAAGGGAAAATTCTGATTTATCCACCAGGAGGACTGCATCATGCTTCTGAACGAGGGCTGCGTGGCCTGCCTGCTGCGCAGGAAGCTGGACAATTACCCGGCGGGGGCTGAACCCGGGGCGGTTGCGGAATACCGGCGGCGGGTGAGGGCGGTCATCGAGAACGGGCGGGGGTTCAGCTCGCCGGAGGTGAACGCCGACATCAGCGCCATCTACCGGGAAATCTTCGGCCCGGAGCGGGATTATACCGACGTCAAGCGCCGCTTCAATGCCCTGATGCTGGCGCTGGAGCCCTCGATCCAGGCGGACGTGGACGCCGCGCCGGACCCGCTTATGCGAGCGGTGGAGTACGCCATGGTGGGCAATTACATCGACTTCGCGGCCCTGGGGGACATCGACGAGGGCGAGCTGCGCCGAAGGCTTGGCGCGGTGGACGCCATGGCGGTGGACCCGGCGGCGCTGGAGGCGCTGCGCGGCGCGGCGGTGTCCGCGAGGCGGCTTGCGCTGTTCACCGACAACTGCGGCGAGATCGTCGCCGACAAGGTGCTGCTGCGGACACTGCGGCGGCTGAACCCGGCGCTGGACGTCACCGTGATCGTGCGGGGCGCGCCCGTGGTGAACGACGCCACCGTGGAGGACGCCGAACAGGTGGGCATGGGCGCGGTGGCCCACAGGGTGCTGGGCAGCGGCTGCGACCTGCCCGGCGCGGTGCTGACGCGCATCTCCGCCAAGGCTCTGGCCGAGGTGGACGCCGCCGACCTGATCGTCTCCAAGGGCCAGGCCAACTACGAGGGCCTTTCCGGCTGCGGGCGGAATATCTTCTATATTTTCATGTGCAAGTGCGAGCTGTTCATCAATCGATTCAACGTGCCCCGGTTCAGCGGGGTGCTGACGAAGGAGGGCAAATACTGATTTATCGAGCTCTGCTCGACAAATCAGTATTTGCCTTCCAACCCAAAAGGAGGGAACCACATGACCGAACTCAGGGACAAGCGTGGTATGACCGAGGCGGAGGCCATCGCGGTCTACCGTAATAAGAACTATCCCAAGCCGGCGCTGACGGCGGATATCTGCATATTTGCCCGGGCGGGGGCGGGATGGAAGCTGCTGCTGATCCGCCGGGGCGGGCATCCGTACCTGGAAGTCGGATCGTAGCCATGTCGTTCTGTGTGCC
>JAZOUD010000031.1:0-15167 GCA_045658005.1 Clostridia bacterium
TGCCACGGCGCAGCATGTCGAGGAGTTTTTCTTCGTCTCTGTCGCGCCAGATGCGGGGCAGTACCGCGCAGAACTCCGTCTTGCCCCGATAGGGGGTGAGGTCGACTTGATCGAGATTTTTTTCGCTATCACCATATCCGCGAGCGCATGCCCAGGTCGTTCTCGCCGTTGGTGCCGTCACCTCTGGCGCGGTTGCATCGCAGGTGGGACGCGGCCACATTGGCCAGGTCCAGTTCCCGCTCGGGCGCTTTGCTCACCGGGATCAGGTGGTCAGGCTCCCAGGAGTCCGGCGTGGTCGACGGCGTGGCCGTGTAATCGATGGGCATCCCACAGATGTGGCAGACGGCCCGGGCCTTCCTGTCCCGGTCCCAAGCAAGCCGCCGCACTCGCGGCCAGTGTCCTGATCTCGACGCCATAATCAACCCTTCTGTTCTAAATTGTGTAAAATTACACACTTCCTATTGACAAATTGTGTATTATTGTGTATAATATCTTTGTCAGGAGGGAACAGCATGAAGCGACGCGACATAATCCGGCGGCTTGAGGAGAACGGCTGGTACCTGAAGCGCAAGGGCCATGACCACGACATTTACTGGAATGACAAGGCCCGCCGACCGGTGCCAGTCAAGCGCCACCGCGAAATCCCAGACACCGAGGCGCACGGCATCTTCAAGCAGGCGGGGTTGGAATAACCCCGCCCCCTTCTGAATCAAACCGACATGGGAGGTTTTTCGAATGTCTGTCTATACCGCAATCTTGACTCCCTACGACGGCGGGTTTACCGTCGAAGTGCCCGACGTGCCCGGCTGTGCCACCGGTGGGAAGACCATCGAGGAAGCCATTCACATGGTGAAGGACGCCCTTTGTGGCTGCCTGTGCGTCTACGAAGACGAAGGCATTGACCTGCCCGCGCCGCGCACGCCGGATCACTTTGAGCTACAGGACGGTGCCTTTGCCGCCCTCGTGGACGTGGACACGCTGGAATACCGCAAGACCACCGACAACCGCGCCGTCCGCAAGAACGTATCCCTGCCCGCCTGGATGGCTTACCAGGCTGAGCAACGCGGCATCAACTGCTCGCAGGTCCTTCAGGATGCGCTCCGGCAGGTGCTGGCCTGATATACCCTCCATCAAGAGCCACCCCGAAACAGGGCGGTTCTTTTTCTTTTCCCAAGAAAATGCCAGCGAGGCGGCTCGAACCTCGCTGGCCAAGGGGAAAAGGGGTAAGCGCCGGTAGCCGGGGAAACCCTCCGCCCCGCCTCCCGACGCTCCAATTATCGCCCGCGTCGCCCCCCGTTTTATCCCCGTGATTAATCCGCCATTCTCCGATCCAGCTCGATGTAAAACAACTGCGCCGTCACATAGAACTGATTCCGCCCGATGGGCGGCCTCGGGCTCTGGTACTCCCACGCCCTGCCCTCAGTGACGTACTGAAGCAAACCCCGGGCGACCACCGGCTCCGCCACCGCCGCCGCGCACAACTCGATCAGCTTCACCCGACGCGCGTCGGGATGATCGGCCATGGCCAGCGCGATGTTCCCGGTCGGGTCCGGCTTCCTCCACGCGCTGCTCCGGCCCTCCGGCCTGTCCACGATCCCCGCGCGGGCCCATGCCAGCCGCCGCTTGCACTCCCGATACTGCCGGCACACGGCCCGCAGCTCGTCATACCGCGCCGGCGAAATCCCCGCCGCCGCCAACCGCGCCGGATGCTTACGCATCGTCCCCCGCCCCCTCCTGCATCCTCCCCAACATCCGCATCACCTTGATCCCGTCGCACTGGATGATGTGGTCGCTGATGATCTGCGCCTCTTCCTTCGTCACCCTGAAATACTTCCCGCACAGCGCCGTCACATGCCCGATGCACCGCTCCACGTTGTCGGCCTGGATCTCGAATCCATACACGCTTTCCAGTGCAACGGTGTAATCCCGCCGACGTTTACACCTGTCGAACTTTCGCCGCAATATCTCCGCCACAAACGCCCCGTCCCCGCAGGCCGGCTCCAGGAACGTCCGCGCCGGGTCGAATATGGCCGGGTCGGCGGCCGCCAGCATGTCGCACATCTCCCCCACGGTCTTCCCCGGCGTGAAGACCTCGCCGTACCGGCGGATTTTCTCCGCCTTGCTCAGGTTGCCCAAACTCAATCCCTCCTCTCCCCATCCGCGCAATACCAATCCCACGGCGTCAAAAGCGCATGCACCGTCACCCCGTCTGTGTCTTTAAACTCAAACCTATCGCACTCGCCCTCACCCTCACCTTCGATGCCCTCTTCCCAATACTCGCAATCCTTACACCGCACCACCTCCACGGCGTCCACGGCTGGCGCAAGGTTTATCTGGCTCCTGATCGACGCCTTTATGCCGTTGAATAGTTCCGCGTCGGGCTTTACGTGCCAGTTGCACGCCTGAAAAGCCGCTACATCCCGCCTGATCAAATCCTCTCCGTTTGCCACTTCAATCCCTCCTCCGCATTCGCAAATACACATACGCCCCGCTGACATAATCCGAGAACCGCACCCGCGGCGGCTCGGCCAGCCTGTACCCGGGGTAAAGCTTCTCCGTGATCTCCCTGGCGTCGGCCAGCAGGTTCGAGGCCAGCCGGGCCAGCCTGCGCCGGGACACCTTCCGGTCGCTGACCCTCGGCTGCACGATCTTCAGGTTCCGGCTGTGGGTCATCCACCGCCCGCCCGTCTTCTGCTTGCAGAAGTAATTCGCCAGCCGCTTCGAGCCGTCGTCCTTCAGGCTCAGCGGGTCCGCCCGGCAGGTGCCGTGCTTCTGCTCCCACATGGCCTTCACGGTCAGCGCGTCCAGCCCCGGCGCCTCGACGATGGCGTGAACGTGGAACTTCGCCGGGATCCCCGGCAGCGGCGGCGCCTTGCCTTCCTCGATCCGCACCAGCCACTTGAAATCCCGCTTCGCATCGCCCCCCAGCTTCCGCACCCACCGGCGCAGCCGGTTCAGCCAGTTGCGCACGTCCATCCGCACCCGCGCCATCTCCCAGGGCAGCTTCCGCGCCGCGTATTCGCCGGCCATGGCCCGCACGTCCATCATCGCGTAGTCGTCCATGGCCGGGTAGGCGTAGGTGAGCGTCACCACGCTGGCCGCCTCGGTGAAGTTGGCCTCGATCAGCCGCATCACATGGCGGTTGCTGTACTCCCGGTTCAGCCGGTCGGTGTACCGGTTCGTCTGCCGCCGCTTCAGCTCCCGCCGCGCCGCCCGGTTCATCTCCGCGATCGGGAAGCACGCCACCTCCAGCTGCCGCCCCGCCCGCCAGGTCACGGTGCGCACCCCGTTCACGCCCCGCCCCTCATACGTCCCCTCCGGCAGATCATACAATAGCTCCGCGTCCGCGATCCTCATGGCGTCCTCCCCGTGCGTATCCCTGTGAGTGAAATTTTAATAGGGGTATACGAGCCCACCAAAGGGCCCCCGCCCTTCGCCTTTTCTATAGTAGAAATCCAAAGGTCAGCGCCCGAGCTCCCCCGGGCGCTCAACTCCGGATTCCCGAATCAATGAGTCACGGGGACAGGTTCCCTGACTCATTCCCTTTCTCCAAAAGCCTTCCCCTTCAGGGGAAGGTGGCAGCGGCTTCGCCGCTGACGGAAGAGGTCGTCCCCTTTCCTAAACCATCCCGGGCGCTCAATGAGTCACGGGGACAGGTTCCCTGACTCATTTCCGTCCCGCCTCATCCGCCTGGCGTCCCGGCGCGCCTTCCAAATCTCCACCGACGCGTCGCACACCGCCGTCTTGACGATCAGGTGCAGGCTGTAAGGACTCAGCGCGCAGGCCCGAACATCTTCATTCCACAGCGCGCACCCCTCCATGGTGCAACGTCCCTCCTCCCGGAACGGACACCGCCCCGCCGTCTCCCGCTTGCCGTTTACATTGATCTGTGTCATCCCTCTCACCTCCATGAATGAGTCACGGGGACAGGTTCCCTGACTCATTCCCTTTCTCCAAAAGCCTTCCCCTTCAGGGGAAGGTGGCAGCGGCTTCGCCGCTGCCGGAAGAGGTCGTCCCCCTTCCCAAACCATCGCGGGCGGGCCCGTATCAACAGGTCAAACAAGCATATCCGCATATATTTTTGTCAGTTATGTATTGCGCTCAATGATGCCCGCCCGCGATCCTGTTCTGTTGCTGCCTACATACAACCACCCCCCTCTGTTTCGCCCCGCGTGCTCGCCTTTCGGCGGCCCGCGGGTTTCGGGCGCGTCTTGTCGCTGCGCTCCTGCGCTTGCGCCCTCAGCCCGCCTTTGGCAGGCGCTATCGGTTCAAAAGATGGGCCGTCGCCCACAGAGTAACCAGGATCAGCAGCTCGATCAGCGCCGTGCTCATCGCGCCGGCAGTATGGACGCCCCGGGCTGGGCGATCATGTCCAGCCATTCTGCCACGGTGAACGGGCAGGCCGGGTCGTCGCCTGGGGCCACGCAACGCCCGAAGCGCGTCTTGCAGTCGTCGCATATGGCGTCGTCGATGGCCATTGTGAGCTTGTTGTCCGCGAACACCAGATAAAGCTCGTCGTTGGACAGCGCCTCCAGCTCCGCCATCAGCCTGTCGCGGTTGGTGGTTTTCCCTTCCATTGTCATCATCCCGCCGTCGCCTCCTCCTTGTTGTAATAGGGCCATTCCCCTAAAACCTAAAACCTAACCCCTAACCCCTAACGCCCCTTCCGCTCTGCCTCTACCTTCTCCAGCGTCCGGCCCATCTTCTCCCGAATCGTCTGAACCACGTCGTCGTGGTTCCCGTAGATCAGCTCCAGCTGGGCGAGCATGATGTAGCAGTCGGCCATCTCCTCGGCGACGTTGTCCCGGTCGCCCTGGCCCTGCAGATCCCGCGCCAGCGCCTCGGTCAGCTCGGCAAATTCCTCCATGGCCTTGTGCTTCTGGTGCCCGTAGCCGTAATGGGCAATGATCTGCCACAGGTCCACGGCGACCTCGTTGTGTTCGATCAGCATGGGCGCGCCTCCCTCTCCTCCGGCTGTACCGGCTCCGGCATCTCCACGATCACCACGTTCTCGGCGGCGGTGCGGTATTTCTTTCCGTCGATCTCCACGACGATGAACTCGCCGCGGTAATCCTTCCACCAGGTCACATCCCCCTCGGCCAGCTTCTCGCCGTCGATGAACAGCCAGCCGTAGGTGTGATTGACCGCCTTCGCCTCGCCCTCGCCGCACGCCGCCAGCGACAATGCGATGGCCAGCATCAGCGCGGCGATGGCCACAAGCTTCTTCATCAAGCCTTCCTCCCTTCGTTCGTCAGTGAGTCACGGGGACAGGTTCCCTGACTCATTCCCTTTCCCCCGTCCCCAGCTGGTTCATCAGCAACCTGCAGGCGTTGGTCAGCGCCGTGGCAAAGGCGTCCGCGGCGTGCCCGTCCTCCCGGGCCACGTCCTTTAGCAGGTTCAGCGCCGTGGTGAACGTCGGCTTCATCTGGTTCGCGTAGAACCATTTGAACTTCTCCGCCGCGCTGGCCTCCTTGGCCTTCCCCTCTGGGGAAGGTGCCCCGTCAGGGGCGGATGAGGTCCCCGCCGCAGCGGACATCGCCCGCGCCTCGGCCAGCTCCCGCTTCAGCTGCTCGATCTGCCGCTGCACGTCCTCGGGCACCACCTCCACCGTCCGCACTTCCTGTTCCCTGTTCCCTGTCCCCTGTTCCCTCAGCTCCGCGATCTTCGCCCTGGCCTCGGCCAGCTTCTTGGCCGTCTCGTTGGCCCGCTCCAGGACGTCGCCGTAGCGCTGGGCATTCTGATCGGCTCGCTCCTCGGCCTCGGCCCTCAGCCGCTTCAGCTGCTCCGCTGCGGCCTCCGCGGCGGCGGCCTTGGCCTGCGCCAGGCTGACCTTCTCGGCGGCGTCGGCAATGACCCGCTTGGCGGCCTTCAGCTCCGCCTCCTTGGCCTCCAGCGCGTCCTGGTGCTCGCCCTCCATGCGCTCGTTCACGTCCCGCGACGCCTTCAGGTTGGCCAGGGTGCCGGCCTGCTCCTCGCGCAGGTCCTCCATCTCCCGCTGGGCGCGCTTGATGGTGTAGTCCTGATCGAATATCGTCTGCTGGGCCTTCGCGTTTTCGTCCTTCAGCCGCCTGATCTCCTGCTGCAGCTCCCGCACGGACATATCCTCCCCGGCGGCCTGCTCGGCCAGCGCCTCCCGCGCCTCGGCGGGCGCGGCCAGCAGGGCCACGGCCTTGGAGTAGTCCAGCGCGGCGATGCTTTCCGGGATGCTGCCGCCCCGGCCGTATTCCAGGTACAGCCGCATCATGTCCTGCGCCTTGCGCTCGGAGTAGGCGACGGCGCTCTCCAGCCATTCCAGCCACCGCCCCGCGGGGCAGATGGATTTTGCCTCGATCAGCCGCTTGCCCACCGCCAGCGCCGCGGAGATCACCACGCCCCGGGTCTGCTCGGTGATGGCGTTGATCTCGGTGGCCAGCGCGGTCAGCCGGTCGGCGTCCTGCGCAGACGTCTGCGCCCCCTCAAGCCTTCCCCCGTTGGGGAAGGTGGCCCCGGCTTTGCCGGGGTCGGATGAGGTCTCCGCTTCCCGGTTGCTCGACGCCCCACCGGGGAAAGGCTTTTGGAGTGGCGGGTATTCCAGGTTCAGCAGGTGGCCCTCGGCGTCGTAGCCGTCCGGTATTCCTGTTCCCTCATCCCTCGTCATCAGGTCGTCCAGTGTGAACTGCCCCTTCAATTCGTTGGTGTTGTCGCTCTCGATCATGCGGATTGCCTCCCTTTCTATTCGCTCCTCAAATCTCCTGTAGCACTCCTCGCAGCCCATCACGTCGATCATGCTGCACTGGATATAGCCGTCCTGGTATTTCACCACCGCGCCCTCCAGGCAGTCCTGCACGATGGTCTTGTCCGCCTCATACTCGATATAATCCGGGCAGTCCATCGCCGCATAACACGCGCCGCCCCGGCACCAGTGGGCCTGCTCGCCGGGCTTGTCCCAGTTCGACCACTGTCTGCGCACCGGCCCCGGCCACGGTTCATGCGCCGCCCGCCATTCGTCCCAGCACCCGCCACGAGGGCAGCGCCCCGACCACCATAGCAGGCACTTTTTGCAAACGCACGGTCCGCACCCGCCCAGGGTCAGCTCATATTCAGCCACGGCGTCGCCTCTCTCTGCTTGTCCGTAGGACATTTGTCCCACACCCGCCACTCCTGTCCGTAAAACTCGTCCACCCTGTGGTGCTCGTAATTCCGCCCGTCGCTGTAGGTGTACCGGAAATGATACCGACGCCGCCCGCCGTCGACAGGCACGCCGAAGATCAGGAACACCGCTTCAAATAGCAGGTAGAACCGGTATATCTCGCTCTCCTCCGTCACCCGCTGGGTCGCCCATGGCCGCGTCTCAATCCAAACCACCGATTGAAACGGCTCCAGCCCCTCAATCTCCGCCAGCGTCAAAACCCGCGCCGGTTCCCCCAAGCCTTCCCCTATGGGGAAGGTGGCAACGGCTTCGCCGCTGACGGATGAGGTCCTCGTCGCTCGTGCTACACCGGTATCCCTTTCCCCCGCGTCAAACATCCCGACCTGCCCCTCAATCACGCGCCGGGCCATGCTTTCTCCCGCATCTGTTCCTCGGTCGGCTTCGCTGTCCAGCATCTCCACTTCACGCCGTAGAGCTCCTTTGCCGGCCATATCGTGATATGGCCCGGCTTCGTCACGCCGATCCTCACGCCGGTGATGCCCATGCCCTCCTGCACGTCGTAGATCAGCACATAGCCCTTGTAGCCATTGCTGCTCTTCGCCTCAAACCAGGCTGGCTCCCCGCACCGCGCCATGACTTCCTCCAGCGTCAAGACCCTGGGCCGCATCGCCTCCGCCGCGTACTCCACCGGCGGCGGGCTTGCGCTCTTCTTCGTCGCCATATCTTTACCCCTTTCCATCTCTTGAGTGAGTCACGGGGACAGGTTCCCTGACTCATTCCTAATCCCTTCCCAGCATCCTGGCCTTCACCTTCGCGTCCAGCTCGTCCCACTTCGCCGTGTAGGCGAACCGCACGCCGTCGATCTCGGCCACCGGCAGGGCGCGGCTCCACGTCATGAACAGCATCCGCTGCAGCAGCGCGTAGCCCACCTTGCAGGCCTCGGCGGCCTCCTTGATGGAGTCAAAGTCCCGGATCTGGCCGTGGCGGCCGATCACCGTCACCATCTGCGCGCCGTGGGTGCCGCCTCTGGGCGCGCGCTTGCCCGCGTTCCGGGCGATGTCCGCCTGTCGCTGGGCCTCGGTCATCCTGTCCCAATCCTCGGCGAACCGGAACGTATAGCCGAACGACGTGAATTCGTCGAACCGATAGCGGCGGTTGCACCGCTCCGCCACCAGCCGATCGCTGATCCCGAGGGTGGCCCCGGCGACGCCGCATGACCGGAACCGCCCCAGCTCCTCGCCATTGCGGTCGATCTTCACCACTGCCCGGGACCCGGCGGGCGGAATGCGCGCGACTGCCGCCTCGGGCCCCTGCGCGCGCGTCGGCTTCGGCTCTGGCGGCTGGTTCCGGCGTCGCTCGATCTCCGGCTTCGCCCGGCTGCGCTTCCACGTGCCCCGGTGCTTCTCCAGCACCAGCGCGTCCCGCTGCCTGGCGGTGGCCCCGCAGGCCTCGGCGATCAGGTCCGCCAGCTTCGGCACCGTCCGGAAGTTGGGCTCCCTCTCCAGCCGCTCCAGCAGGATGTCGGACACCCACAGCTCCGGGTCCTTCCGCCGCCCGGCCCGGCGGATCATCGCGCCCAGCTGCGCCACCGTCAGCCCGTACTTCTCCCGGTATTCAGTGATCCACATGGCCGTCCCCTCCCAGTTCGTGATACCCCGGCGTCCCCGGCCCCCGGTGCCGGCTGCCCAGCTTCATGATCTCGTTCACGATGACCTCCCGCCGGCCCATCAGCGTGCGGAGGTAGTTGTAATCCGCCACCAGCGTGTCGTCCAGCAGCCGGCCGGCGCGGATGTCGGCGATCATGGCCTCACAGGCCCTTGCGCATGTGTCGCCCCACTGGCGCAGCATGTCCATATGGCTGGAAACGGTTGGATTGCGTTCCGGCACGGCTGGCCACCTCCTTTCGGTTCGATGCCTCGCCCCCGGCCTTCGCGATCAGCATCACGCCGTAGACGATCAGGAACAGCGCGATCAGCGTCCCCGCGAACAGGATCAGGAACCCCAGCAGCCACGCCGCGGCCCCCATGCCGTTGTAAATGTGCTCCCCGATGGTCATTCCAATTACCCCTTTCCTCTGTAAATATGAGGTTTTAGGTGTTAGGGGTTAGGGGTTAGGTTTAGTCAGTGTGCGTGTGGTCGGCTATTCTCCTAAAACCTAAAACCTAAAACCTAATCCCTCCGTTGTATCTCGAACTGCCCGCCCCCGCCCAGGGCCTCGGCCATGTTCCGCGCCGCCTGCAGCGACGGGAACCGGTAGGCTCTGTCCCGGTGGTGCGTCCACTGGGTGACGGTGATCCGTGGATCCCCGGTGGGCAGCGTGGCGATTTTGAGCCATCGCCGCTGCCAACGATCAAACAGGATATGCCGCCCTCGCTTCATTGGTACGCCCTCCCGATGAGTCACGGGGACAGGTTCCCTGACTCATTCCCGTCCCTCCGGTTGATCGCGTCCATGCACCGCGCCGCCTCGCCCGTGACCACGCTCACCGGCTGTACCGCCCCGCGTCTGTCGCTGCGCTCGGCCGCGGTTTTCGCCTGCGTCTTGTCGCTGCGCTCCTGCGCTTGCAGGCTCAGCCCTCCCTCCGGTCGGGCGCTATCGCACGGCCAGCACGCGCTCCCCGGATGGTGCAGCATGGCGTTCAGCCTGCTGGCGCACTTCTGGGCCTGGGACGGATTCTTGTACGGCCGGGCGTATTTCAGCCCCGGCGTCCACTGCACCCCCGTGCGCCCGGTCATGCTCCGCACAAATTCCCGCGCGACGTGATTGTAAACGTACCACACGCCCCGCCACCCCGGGCTGTTCTTCGGCATGTGCTTTCACCCCTTCATGTATCGCAGCTGTCCCTCGGCCTTCGTCATGGCCGCAGCACCCGGTCCTGCGCCCGGTAGGCCCGCCGGATGCCCTCCCAGAGCAGCGCCCAGGCCAGCAGCAGCATGCCGGCGGCTTCGCGCATGGGGTTGTGGCGACGGTGCACGGCGTAGTCGCCCCGGGCCTTGACGATCATCTGGCGGTAATCCTCGGCGGTGCGGGTGTTGCCGACGGCGATCCGCACCAGCCGGGCCACCCGCCGCCGGTCGTCCGCCTCCACGGTGACGATCTCCACCGACTCGACGTCCTGGGCGTCGTCTCCAAAAGGCTCCCTCCCCGAGGGAGCTGTCGCGGCGCAGCCGTGACTGAGGGAGTCTCCCACCGCCTCGGCCCTGCCGGCGATCATCCCTTCCACCAGCGCCCCGGCGATCTGCGGGTCGCCCCGCTGGATCAGCATGACCGCCGCCCTGCGTCTGTCGCTGCGCTCGGCCGCAGGTTTCGCCTGCGTCTTGTCGCTGCGCTCCTGCGCTTGCAGGTTCAGTCCTCCCGATGGTCGGACGCTCAGGCCTGCGCGCCTGGTCTCGCTCATGTGTTTCCCCTCTCTCGTATTCAGTCGATCTTGATCCCCGCATACGGTACCCGCACATACTGCCACGACTGCGGCGGCCGGTTGAGCCCGATGTCGTTGATGTGCAGCGGCCGGTCCCGCTGCGGGTACTTCCTGAAATCCTTCACGCCCCAGCCGTACAGCTTCCCCCGGCCCTTCGCCCGGTAGCCCTCGGCCTCGGCGGCGGTGATGCAGGCCAGCCGGGCCAGCTCCATGGGGTCGGCCTCGGTCAGGTCCATCCAGCCGTCCATGATGAATTCGGCCACGATGTCCCCGCCGCCCCCGCTCTCGCACAGCAGCACCCGGCAGGGCTTCCCGTCCACCCGCTGGGGTATGGTCTTGCGCAGCTCGTAGCGCTTGATGCCGCTGGCCATGTTCCGCAGGTGGCGGCGCTTGATCGTCATGATGATGGTCGGCATGTCCCCACGTCCTTTCGTGTTCATTCCGCAAACGTCTGCGGTCCCTCCGCCTTCCCCTTCAGGGGAAGGTGGCCCCGCCTTCGGCGGGGTCGGAAGAGGTCGCCCCCCTCTCCGCCTGCCGCCTGGCATAGTCCCGATTGATCTGCCAAATGACCCGGTCCACCTCGGCCCACCTGCGCGCCATCTCCTCGCTGCTCACGCCCGCGCAGCAGCCGTCGTCGATGTGCACGACGGCGGTGCCGCTGATGATGGTCTTCACAATCGCCATGATGTTCACCTCGGTCAATGGTATGTCGGTGGGTTCGCTCCTCAGCAAAACGAGTATTCCGTCGTGCCGTTGATAAATGGGGCCGCGTATTCGCAAATTGCTGTTGGGTGGAGTTGGTCGTCGATATATGCGTTGTCGTACCCGCCTGTCTCTGTTCTCGGGCGGGTGGTCCAAAGATCGAGCACATCTCGCGCCCACTGTAGCTGCCAGCCATCGATGCGCTCACGCTTGAGCCATAATGTCGACGCGACGCAGATCGCTACTACGGCCCTGCCGTGCTTGATGCACATTTCGATGGAAAAGCGCTCCTTAATTTCCGGGCTTGACATATCCTTCGCCGCCGCCCTGATCCGCGCCAACAGTGCAAATTTTGCTTCCCTGCTGCCGTCTCCGTTGGCCTGCCTGATTTCCTTAGCCAGTTCCCGGTCTAACGTGTGCTGCATTTCCCTTCGTTCTCCCTTCTTTGTGAGTCACGGGGACAGGCTCCCTGACTCATTTATGCGGTCTGTACCTGTTGCCTGTTTGGTGACTTGTGCCGCAAAAAAATGAACACCATTTCTTCCACGGACTTGTCCAGCTTCTCAGCCAGAGCCGCAACCTCTTCGAGGTCCGGCTCCCTTGTGCCGTTCGTAATGAGGTTCAAGCGCTGCTTGGGCCATCCCAACTCATTCGCCAGCTGGGCCTCGGTCTCGTATTTACCATAAATCAGGCCCCTCAACTCTATGACCTTCGCCATCTTCAAGCCCTCCTTTCGTGTCATCCATTTGGTTACAGCCAAATTATAGCATTCATTCGCCCAAAAGTCAACCGTTTGGTGACAACATTTCAAATTCTGTTTTTGGGTCTTGATTTTGGTGACAGCATAGAATATAATAGTAGCAATTCAGAAAGGAGTGAATCTGATTGTCTCCGTTCGGTGAGAATTTACGAAAAATTCGCAATATGCGCGGCATGTCCCAGGAAGAATTTGCGGATTTGCTTGGCACCTCGAAGCAAGTCATCAGCCGCTATGAGACCGCCCAACGTTCGCCAAAGGTTTCCACTGTCGCGGAATATGCCGAAAAGCTCGGCGTCAGTATCTCTGAATTGACCGGTGATCCTCTCGCCTCTGTGCGTTCGGCTTTTGGCCCCGACACACCCGCCGCTCAGATGCTCCGCGACATCGGCGAGAAACTGGCCCCGTATTCCTCTGAATACGATTCCGACCGGGCCGACCTCATGAAGCTTTACGAACGTTTGAACGATCGCGGCCGCGCCGATCTTCTCAAATACGCCCGCTACCTGTCCGCTGATCCGGACATGATACAAGATGGCGCATCGAACGACGTGATGGCCTGATCTGCCTGATACTAAATGAATAGAAAAGGGGTATATATTTATGAGCATCACAATCTCCTTCGACGCAACGAACGGCCTCAGCGTGACACTCGGCGGCACCCGACTCCCCGCCACCAAGCGCCCAGGCAAAGGCAGGAGCGTCATTGCCTTTCCCTCTGAATACTGCATGGTAGATATTGAAACCACTGGTTATAGCCCCCTGTGGGATAACATTATCGAAATCGGCGCGATTCGGTATAAGGATGGCGTAGAGATCGACCGCTTCCAGTCACTTGTGCAGCCGCCGGCCTATGATGACGGTTCATATGTTGACTCTTACATAGAGGCATTGACCGGCATCACCGATGCTATGCTCGCAGATGCGCCCACCGCTGCGACAATATTGCCCGCGTTCCTTGACTTTCTCAAGGATGATCTAATCCTCGGCTATAATGTCAGTTTTGACGTAAACTTCCTGTATGACGCCTGTGACCGCTATCTGGGCAAAATACTGTCAAATGATTATGTCGACATCCTACGGCTGGCGCGGAAAATATGCCCCGACCTCCCTCACCATCGTTTGAAGGACATGGACGCGCACTATAGCATCAATCATTGGCAGGCACATCGAACCATCTCCGATTGTGAAGCCACAGAGCAGATCTACCACAAACTGCTCGCCGATGGCATCGCCAAGTTCGGCAGCGAGGATGGGATCATTAAGGAGTTCAAACGCCGCAACAGCTACCATAGGGGAAACCGCCCTTATTCTCCCGGCGTCCGGGCGGCTGACATCATCGGCGACGAAGACAAGGCCCAGCCTGATTGCCCGATCTATCAGCGGCATTGTTGCATCACCGGCAAGCTGGAATTCTATACTCGCAAGGAGGCTATGCAACTGATCGCCGACCTCGGCGGCATCAATGACGACGGCGTCACCAAGGCCACCAACTTCCTGATTCTCGGCAATAATGACTATTGCCCTACCATCAAGGACGGCAAGAGTTCCAAGCACAAAAAGGCCGAGGCCGCAAAGCTGAAGGGCCAGGATATTGAGATCATGCCCGAGAGCGTGTTTTATGACATGATCGCGGAATATGTGAGTGAAAGTGAAGCATAAGGAGGCCACCCCATGAAATTCTATCTCTTCCCCAAGTACATGGAGGAAGCCGCGAAATCCGGCTGGATCGTGATGGGGCGATGACCATGGCCACCATCCAACCAAACGGCCTTTACTGCGCCTACCTCCGCAAATCCCGCCGCGACATGGAGCTGGAGGCCCTCGGCCAGGGCGAAACCCTCGCCCGGCATGAGAAGCAGCTGGCCGACCTGGCCGACCGCCTCGGTCTCCGCGTGACCCGCTGGTACCGGGAGATCGTGTCCGGCGACACCATCGCCGAGCGTCCCCAGGTACGCCAACTGCTGGAGGACGTGGGCGCCGGCCTGTGGGACGGCGTGCTGGTCGTGGACGTGGACCGCCTCGGCCGCGGCGATTCCATCGACCAGGGCGTCATCCTGCAGACCTTCATGTACTCCGGTACCCTGATCGTCACCCCGGACAAGACCTACGACCCCGCCGACGATTCCGACTCGGAATTCTTCGAGATCAAGCTCTTTTTCTCCCGCCGGGAGTACGCCATGATCAAGAAGCGCATGCAGCGCGGCCGCCTGGCCTCGGCGCTGGACGGCTGCTACATGGGCTCTCGCCCGGTGTACGGCTACGAGCGCGTCAAGCTCCAGGGCCGCAAGGGCTGGAGCCTGAAGATCGTGCCCGAGAAAGCGGAGATCGTGCGCGCCGTCTTCGACTGGTATGCTCACGGCATGGACGGGAATGACGTGGGCGCGGCGGTGATCGCCGACCGGCTCAACGGCATGGGCCTGCGCACCGACCTCGGCCACCGTTTCGAGCCCTCCTATATCCGCCACATGCTGCAAAATCCCGCCTACATCGGCAAGATCCAGTGGAATCAGCGCATCACGCAATACGCGATCCGCGACGGCAGGCGGGTCAGCGCCCGCCCGAAGTCCGCCGACCCGATCCTGGTGGACGGCCACCACGATCCCATCATCGACCGCGCCCTCTTCGACCGCGTCCAGCAGATGTTCGCCACCCACGAGAAGCGCCCAAAAAACAAAATGGCGCAGGTCGCCAACCCGCTGGCCGGGCTGGTGATCTGCGCCGAATGCGGCCGGCTGCTCCAATACAAGGGCGACCGGCAGCGGCCCAACGGCTTCCTGGGCTGCGTGACCCAGCACTGCCCCACCGCCGGCACCTACATCAACGTTGTGGAGGGCGTCGTCCTGGACGGCCTGCGCGCCTGGGTGGACACCTACGAGGCCAAGGGCGATGCCCCGGCCCCGGCCCCCTCCGCAGACGCCTGCGCCACCGCCGCCGCCCGCGCCCAGCTCGCCGAGCAGCTGGCCACCCTCCAGCAGCAGTCCGCCCGCCTCTACGACCTGCTGGAGCAGGGCGTGTACACCATCGCCACCTACCGCGAACGCCGCGCCGACCTGGACGCCCGCCTCGCCGACGTCCAGCGCGCCCTCGCCGCCTTGGACGCGCCCCCGAAGCCGGATCCCGTCGCCCCGATCCTTCCCCAGGTCCGCACCGTCCTCGGC
>JAZOUD010000032.1:0-5530 GCA_045658005.1 Clostridia bacterium
CCCTCGGCTTCGACGACTGGAAGCTCAGGTCGCTGCCCAGGGGCTTCCGGTCGATCTTGTACTTCTGCCCGACGCCCAGCGTCACCTTCGTCACCGCCGCGTTGGCCGTCATGTCCTCCGCGGGCCCCTCGACGTCCGCAATCTCCGCCCCGTCGATCTCCAGCGCCGCCCCGTCCAGCGCCAGCGCCTCCGGCGCTTCAACCCCGGGCAGCTCGATTTCGACATCCGCCGCCTCGACGACGATGTCCGCCTCCGCCAGGCCAGCCGTGCCCAGCAGCAGCGCCGCCAGCAGCACCGCCAGCAGCCTTGTCACGTTGCGCTTCATGCCCATAGCCTCCTACGTGATATTCGTTCCCGCGACCATATTACACCAAAAGGCGCAAAAGGTCAATTAAAACTCACGAATTCATCCCCATGACACTATACCTTCCCTAACCCCTGAAGCCTGACCCCTAACCCCTCAACTTCTGGGACAAGGGGACGGTTCTCTTGTCCCACTTCTCCCCGGCAAAACCGTCATACGGCGCGATAAACGGGAAAAGGGCCGCTTTCGCGGCCCTTTTATCCGTGTATGTATTCCCCTCACAGCTCCAGCCCGGTGAAGCCGAAGCCCGCGGTGACCACCCGCTCGGGCAGCTCGCTGAACATGGCGTTGACGGACTGGTAGTTGTAGTAGCGCATGATGGTCTCGGCGAACATCGGCGCCACGGAGACGGTGCGGAACTTCTCCTGCCCCACAATGTTGGGGTTTTCCACGGTGTCGGTGGAATAGACCCGGCTGATGGGGCTGTCGTTGATCTTCCTGACGCCGTCGGCGGAGACGATGTTGTGGCTGAGCAGCGCCACGATATCCCTCGCGCCCCGGGCCTTCAGCGAATCGGCCAGGTTCACCAGCGTGCCGCCGGAGATGGTGAAGTCGTCCACGATCAGGCAGTCCTTGTCCTTCACGTTGCCGATGACCTCCAGGATCTGGGCGTTCTCGTGGTGGTCGGTGCGGGTCTTGTCGCCGATGGCGATGGGCAGCCCCAGCGCGTCGGCGAACTTCCGGGCCTGCTTGGCGAAGCCTGCGTCTGGCGACACCACCACGGCGTTGGAGGTATCCAGCCGCTTCATCACCTCGGTGAGCATCGGCAGCGCGTACAGGTGGTCCACCGGCTTCTTCCAGAAGCCCTGCAGCTGGGGCGCGTGCAGGTCCATGGTCACGAAGCGGTCCGCCCCCGCCAGCTCCATGCACTCGGCGCACACCCGCGCCCGGATGGAGACCCGGGGCTCGTCCTTCTTGTCGCCCTTGCCGTAGCCGAAGTAAGGCATGATCAACGTGCAGGAAAGCGCGTTGGCCCGCTTGAAGGCGTCCATCCAGAACAGGATCTCGACGAACTCGTCATTGGACTGCATGCCGATGGGCTGCACCAGGAAGATGTCCCGGTCGCGGACGGTCTCGTTCACCCGGACAAAGGTGTTGCCCTCGGAGAACTTGATCACCTCGCAGGATCCCAGCGGCTTGTTCATGTAATTGCACATGCGCTCGGCAAAGATCCTTCCCCCACTGCCGGCAAAGATGGAAATATTCGCGGTCTCAAACATATCCCCCAACGCTCCTTTGCATGTTATGCTGGCTACGTCCCCTTCTCGTCCTTCTTCTCGGCCTCCGGGTCTACCACGTTGCCCTTTTCGTCGTGCACGCCGCGCCAATAGACGTTCATGCCCGCTACATAGGCGTCGTAGCTGATCTGCTCGCGGCTGACCTCTTCCTTGGTGTCCCAGTCGTAGGCCACCAGCCAGCCCTCGCTGTGGCAGCTGCCGTGGCCCTCGGTCTTCAGCTTGGGCTTGTCGGTGATGTAGTAGACCTCCTTGCCGGAGTAGTCCGGCTCGTAGCGCTTGCGGGTGGACTTCTGCTCGTCCAGCACCACCGACTCCAGCTGGTAGTGGTATTCCGGCCGCGTGCCGTAGATGGTCACGGTGGCAAACTCCCGGTCCACGCTGGTGTAGATGTAGATGGCGTGCTCGGTGTCGTTGCGGAACACGAAGTTCTTGCCGTCGGTGCCGTTGGTGCCGTACTCCACCGCGGCGTCCTGACTGGGCTCCACGTAGCTGACGGTCATCTTGTGGTTGTGGCGCTCCAGGATGGTCATGTTGGCCATCAGCACCGCGTCGTACAGCGTGGTGGACGCCTGGCAGACGCCGCCGCCCACGCCCTTGACCTTCTCGTTGCCGGCGTACTCAGGAGCCTCCTTGAAGCCGCGCCCGATGGTGCGGGGGCCGACCACCGCGTTGAAATCGCAGGTGTCGCCGGGATAGACCACATAGCCGTTGAAGAAGCTCAGCGCCGTGGCCACGTTGGATCGGCTGTCGGAGCCGCGGAAGGTGACGTCCGTGGCGAACTTGGCCACCACCTTCATCTCCATGTTGTCCGAGGTCACCGCCGGCAAAAGCGGCTCCACGGGCAGCGCCGTCGAGCCCTCGCCGGTCTCGATCAGCGTCGCCAGGTTGTCCTGGGCCCGCTCCCGGTCCAGCTCCACGCCGTTCTTCGACGCCCGTATGATCTCAGGACGGGTGCCGGTCACGGCCACCTCGGCGTCCACAGGGGCCACGTAGATCTCGTCGTAGAGCTCGTCCACGAACGCCTCCACGGCGTCCTCGTCGTAGGTCATCGCGCTGTTGAACCTCGCCGGGGCGTCCTTCAGGTTGTCCGCCACCTGCTTGCGGTCCGCGCGGCTGCCCACGTGGCCCAGGTTCCAGGCCAGGTCTACCTCCTGGGCGTAGTCAAAGGATGCGCCGTAGTCCGCCGGCTTGAAATCCCAGCTCCTGTCCCCGTAGGTCAGCGCGTAGGTGGTGTTCAGCCGCCGGTCCTTCTCCTGCGCCACCAGCGCGACGCCGTCCTCGTAGGTCTGCCCGGACAGGTCCACGCCGTTGACGTATACATTGTCCAGGAAGCGCTCCACCGAGGAGGCCCGCAGGTCGCCCACCGTCCGGGCGATGCCCACGCCCAGGCCCGCCAGCGCGATGGCCGCCAGCCCCAGGATCAGCCCCAGCCGCAGCTTCGGGGACATCCCCCCACGGCGGCGGTTTGACCGGCCGAAGCCCTGCCGCATCGGTGTCCGTCCGTTCGACTGCCCCCGGCCGCGCGCATCCCGCCGGTCATAGCCCGCCGGCGCGCGGCGATTCTCCGCCTCGCGGCCATAGCCATCCCGCCGGTCGTATCCCGCCGACCCACGGCCCGCACTCGTCCCACGGCCCGAAGTACGGCCATATACCGGCTCACGTCCATAGGGGCCGCGCCGATCGTCCCGCGCCATTTCCCGGCCATAGGAACCGCGCCGGCCATTGCCTGCCGACGCCCGATTCCCAGTCAATGGGCGATCCGAAGCCCGGCCCG
The DNA here is from genome assembly GCA_045658005.1 of Clostridia bacterium. Classification (GTDB taxonomy): domain Bacteria; phylum Bacillota; class Clostridia; order Christensenellales; family Aristaeellaceae; genus UBA2862. The sequence goes on from JAZOUD010000032.1 coordinate 3,377, forward strand.
CTGCCGACGTTCGGCCCGCAGTCGACGTTCGGCCCGCAGTCGACGTTCGACCCGCAGTCGACGTTCGACCCGCGCCCATTCCGGGACGATTGCCATTTTCCGTATAACTCCCGCTGGTCACAATCAATGCTCCCAAAGAAGGTCCAATAAAAGCCAAATCTATCGCTTCACCCGGACCGGCGCCCCGGTCCGGCAACAATCTCATACGCCTTAATTATATCACATCCCCCCCATGCGTATAAGTCACATTCATCATCGTAATTGTAAAAAAACTAAAAATCTTTCGGAGGGGAAATACTGAATTCTGATTTGTCGCAATGCGACAAATCAGAATTTCCCCCCTCCGCCATTGACAACCCCGCCAACATGTAGTATCCTCAATTCACGAGACAAAAACACGGAGGTAATCCCATGCGCATAGCGATTCCCTATTATATGGACAAGATCTTCCAGCACTTCGGCCACGCGCCCCAGTTCAAGGTCTACGAGGTCGAAAACCACCAGGTGCTGATGGAGATGGTGGTGGAGGTCGAGCAGCAGGGCCACGACGCCGTGGCCGCGCTGCTGCGCTCTATGGACGTGCGGGTGGTGATCTGCGGCAACATCGGCCAGGGCGCGATGCAGGCGCTGCAAAACGCCGGCATACTCTTCTACGCCGGCGTGGTCGGCGACGCCGACGAGGCCATCACCGCGCTGATCCAGGGTGGCCTGAAATACGACCCCAACATCAAATGCACCGCCCACGAAGGCTGCGGCGGCGACTGTTCCGAGTGCGGCAGCGACTGCGGCGGCGATTGCGAAGCGTGCGGGCACTGAAGCCAACAACCTGTGGGACAAGGGGACGGTTCTTCTGTCCCAGCTGCTCAGTGGGACAAGGGGACGGTTCTCCTGTCCCAACAGCTCAGTGGGACAAGGGAGACAATTCTCTCGTCATATGTCACGGGCGTCACGTGACGACAGAGCCGTCCCCATGATACCCGGGCGGCCCCCACGTGCTCGGGGACACCTTCTACGGCCAGCTGGACGCGCTGGATCCCCTCCGTCCGGACTACATCTCTATCACTTCAACAAGAACCGGGCCTACTGGGAATACGACTGGAGCCCCGAAGGGTTTGACGACATGACCGCGGCCATATTCGGGGACGTCGTGAAGCACCTCCGATTCGCCGGTTGACCGCCGAAATAGCATGACGCCGGGAGACGGTTCTCCTTGCCATAAGTCAAGCGCATCCTATGGCAACAGAACCGTCCCCCGGTCATATTTTGTCTTCTCCAATAACTCGACACGAAAAAACACTTTTGGCGTGTTATTATTATATAGGGTATCTGTTCAGGCGGGGGACTTCTGATTTGTCGCGATGTTGCTCGACAAATCAGAATTTCCATGCAACCTGCCAATTACAATACAGAAATCATTTCGGAGGTGTCGATATGGCGAAAAACTACATCATGCTGCATTACGATTTCAATGAAGCGACGCAGAGCCTGTCGGATGCGGAGTGCGGCCGGCTGGTGAAGGCCATGGTGGAATACGCCCGCGGCGGAGAGGTTCCCGAATCCGCCCTCGTTGGCAGCGAGCGCCATATCTTTCCCATGTTCCGCCTGCAAATCGACCGGGATAACCACGCCTACGAGGCGCGCGTGCTGCAAAACGCCGTCAACGGCCGGAAGGGTGGCCGTCCAAGGAAGGATACAGGTGACGAAAATGACGAAATAAACCCAACGGTTATTTTGGAAACCGAAAAAAGCCAATACAAAGACAAATACGAAGACAAAGAAAAAGACGAATACGAAGACAAAGAAAAAGAGTGTGTGGTTCCGGGCGCTGGCGCGCCCCACACCCCCGCGCTGGAGGACGTCGTGGACTTCTGCAGGGCAAACGGGCTTCAGACCGACCCCCAGATCTTCTGGAACCACTATCAGGCCAACGGCTGGAGATCGGGCGGTCATCCCATCCGCAGCTGGCAGGCCAAGCTGCGCCAGTGGGAGGCCCGCGGCGCCGCCGGCCCCATCTCCCGTGCCGCCCAACCTGCCCCCGCCAACCCCGCCCTGAACTACGCCCAGCGCGACTACCCCGACGACGACCGCTACTATATCGATCTGGATGCGTATGGGGGGGATAACTTCTGATTTGTCGCAGCGCGACAAATCACA
>JAZOUD010000033.1:0-2886 GCA_045658005.1 Clostridia bacterium
GAACGACATGGCTACGATCCGACTTGTCGGAAGCGCTGCCGGACATCGAGACCTTCAACGCACGGGAAGCGCTGGCCGGGCGTATTATGGAACTGGCCGGCACGGCGAAGTGGGCGGCGTTCCACCTGGGCGACCGTTTCACGGTGGCCACCGATGGAGCGCGCCTGTCCATGGCCATGGGCGGCGACCTGCTCTCGCCGGGCATCACCGATGAAGAAGCCTGGGCGGCGGCGCTGCCGCTGCTCGAGGCCGAATGCCCCGTGGCGCTGTGGAACCTCAAATCGCTGCCCATCGACCTTGTGCGGATCAGGGGCGACATCACCGATGTGATGCTGGCGGCCTACGCGCTGAATCCACAGCGCCCGGGCTTCGACGCCGAATCGCTGTGCGCCCAGGAGGGCGTCGAGGGCTGGCAGGGCCATCCCGCCACGGCGGTGCGCAGGCTGGCGCTGGCGCAGCGGGAACAGCTCCGTCAAAACGACCTTGAACAGATCTACAGACGGATCGAGCTTCCGCTGGCCTATGTGCTGCGGGGCATGCAGGACGAGGGCTTCCTGGTGGACGCGGACGTGCTGAAGGACCTGGGCGTCACGTTCAAGGCGCAGATCCAGCGCCTGACCGATGAGATCGCCGATATGGCGGGGGAGCGGATCAACCTCAATTCCCCGAAGCAGCTGGGCGAATTGCTGTTCGGCAAGCTGGGCATCCCTTCGCCCAAGAAGAAGATCTCCACCAACGCCGAGGTGCTGGAGCAGCTGTCGGAGGACTATCCAATCTGCGCAAAGGTGCTGGAATACCGGAAGTACCAGAAGCTGGAATCCACCTATATCGACGCATTGATTCCGATGCGGGACGAAAACGGCCGCATACACACCCGCTTCGACCAGGTGGGCACCGCCACCGGGCGCATCAGCTCCGCCGAGCCGAACCTGCAGAACATACCCGTTCGCACCGAGCTGGGCAAGGCCATTCGGGGGGCCTTCGTGGCCCGCCCCGGCTGGCTGCTGGTCGACGCGGACTACTCCCAGATCGAACTGCGTGTGCTGGCCCATATGTCCGGCGACGCCACGATGATCAACGCCTTCCTGATGGACCAGGACATCCACGCCCGCACGGCCTCCGAGGTCTACGGCGTGCCCCTGGATCAGGTGACGGGCCAGATGCGCTCGGCGTCGAAGGCGGTGAACTTCGGCATCGTCTACGGCATCTCTGAATTCACGCTGGCGAAGAACATCGGGGCCAGCAGATTTGAGGCCAAAGCCTTTATCGACCGCTACTTCGATCGCTATCCCGGCGTAAAGGCATATATGGACGAAGCGGTGAAGAAGGGGCACGCCCAGGGCTACGTTACCACGCTGATGAATCGCCGCCGCTACCTGCCGGAGCTGACCAGCGCCAACTACGCTGTGCGCGCCTTCGGCGAGCGCTGCGCGATGAACAGCCCCATACAGGGCACCGCCGCAGACATCATCAAGCTGGCTATGATCGCCGTGGACGAAGCGCTGAAGGCGGGCGGCTTTGAGGCGAAGCTGATATTGCAGGTGCACGACGAGCTGATCGTGGAGGCCCCCGAGGCCGAGGCCGGGGCGGTTCGCGACCTGCTGCGCCGCTGCATGGAGGGCGTCATGGCGCTATCCGTGCCGCTGCGCACCGATATAACCATTGGAGGGGATTGGCGTGCTTGCAAATAAACCCTATGTGATCGGCCTGACGGGGGGCATCGGCTGCGGGAAGTCCGAGGCGGCCCGCTACCTGGAATCCCTCGGTGCCGCCCACCTGGACGCGGATGTAATATCCCGTGCGCTGACCGCGGAAAACGGCGAGGCGCTGGACGACATTCGCCGGGTGTTTGGCGACGCAGCCTTTCGGGATGACGGCTCGCTGGACCGGGCAAAGCTGGGAAAGCTGGTGTTCGCCAACGAGCCGGCCCGCCGCGCCCTCGAGGGGATACTGCACCCGCTGGTGCAGCGGGACATGCTCGCCGCGATGGACGCGGCGGCCCAGGCGGGGGCCAGCGTGGTGATACTGGATGTGCCGCTACTGTTTGAGACCGGCATGGACGCCCTGTGCGATGAGACCTGGGCGCTCACCGTGCCCCGGGAGCGGCAGGTCACCCGCATCGTCGCCAGGGACGGCCTCAGCCCCGAGGACGCCGTGGCGCGCATCGAGAGCCAGATGCCCCTGGAGGAGCGAAACGCCCGGGCCACCCATGTCGTCAACACAGACCGGCCCATAGAGCGCACCCAGGCCGAACTGGAACAGCTGTACCGCGCGGCCCAGAAGCGGGCGGAGAAAAACGGATAGGCGATATGGCTGACAACAAGGGAACCATGGTCCCCAGGAAAAGGGGTGGTTCGGTGAAGGGTTCAACCGGCCGGCGCAGGGCCGGTGCGCGGCGAAGCCGGCGGCTCACAGCCGTCGTGACCGGGATCGTGCTGGCGCTGGCATTGGCCGGCATGGGCCTCTGGCTGGTATTCATGCAGCGTCCCGAGACCACCGTGCAGCTGTATCCGATGGCCTATGAGGCCGAGATTCGGGCGAACGCCGCGGCCAACGGCCTCGACCCGGCCCTGCCCGCCGCGGTGATCCTCGCCGAATCCAGCTATATGCCGGAGGCGGTGTCCGAGGCCAACGCCCAGGGCCTTATGCAGCTATTGCCCTCCACCGCCGAGTGGGTGGCGGGCAAGTTCGACGAGACCTACCGGGAGGGCAGCCTGTTCGAGCCGGAGACCAACATACAATACGGCTGCTGGTATCTGGGCTACCTGATCCGCCGCTTCAACGGCAACCTGACCTGCGCCATCGCGGCCTACCACGCCGGGCAGGGCACGGTGGACGACAAGTCGGAGGCCAAGCGGTCTTAGGAAGACAAGCAAGTTGTGCAAC
>JAZOUD010000034.1:0-30813 GCA_045658005.1 Clostridia bacterium
TTCGTTCAAGCAGCTCTTTCTTCGGCGTCGCCGCTTGTCGTAGTTCGTCGCTGATCAGCGATATTGTCATTTGCTTATCCATGACTCTATTTTACCATATTCCTCGGGCTTTGTATACTGTGCGGTGTTTCCTTAGAGAAAGCCTCGCCATTAACCTGCTCAATGTGAGCCAGAAAAGGACTGAGCCTGTTTACTCAGAGTTACGTCATATTACTGGAATCTTCTCTCCAACGCTTGGAACCATGCGAGAAACCGTTTCTCATCACCCCTTCGGCAGTAGCAGAAAAAGTGCTCGACGGCTGCATCGTCGGAAATGGGCACATAGGCACGCTGAGGATTGCATCCGTACAGGCGGAGCGTCAGGTCCGTGGCGAAGTGCGGCAGGGATGACGCGCGGACGATTTCATTCAGTGCTTCCAGTCCGTTTTGCAGCAGGAAGTGGGCTCTGGGCATCTGTTCACGGACGATATGATCCCAATAGCCTACCTCGCTTACCATCACGAAGCTCTCGCCGTCCATGTCTTTGAAGGAACACTCCGACTTGTCGGCGATGCGGTGTTCCAGCGGGACCGCAAAGAGCAGCCGCTCCGAACCGCACGGATGACAGGACAGGCCGTCGTCGTCCAACTTGTGATTGAGGATTATCATCTGGTAAATACCCTGATTAAGCCCTTCAAGCAGTTCCTCCTCCGTGCGCAGCTCGGTGGCGATGGTCATGTCCGGGTAGAGGGACGCGAGCAGTGGGTTCAGCTCCAGCATCGGCCCCGGCGAGATCATCCCCACCGCCAGCATCCGGGAAGAGCGATCCAACGCCCGAACGCGGTTGACCATGTCCTGTTCCTGCATCAATATTTGCCGCGCGCACTCCGCGGCCAGGCGTCCATTCTCATTGAGATGGACGCGATTTTTTGTGCGCTCAAACAGCTTGACCCCGAAGATGTCCTCCAGCTTCTGCATGGAGCGCGTGAGGGTCGGCTGGGTCAGGTGCAGCTTTTCGGAAGCGGCGGATAGCGTGCCGCACTCATAGACGGCGGTCAGCTGTTCCAGCAGGTAGGTGTCGATCATGCGCTCATCCCCTATGTATACGTCATACGTATATTAGAATACGACATTTGCATTGTACTTTCCTTCAAGACCCTGTTAAAATATATACAAGTCAAGCATGGAAATTTCAAGGGAGGGCAACCGAATGAAGACCCTGATTGCCTGGTTCTCCTGGAGCGGAAATACCCGGGACATCGCGGAGCGTATCGCCCAGAAGACCCATGGCGAGTTGTTCCGGATCGAACGCGAGGTGCCTTATAGCACGGACTACAGCACCTGCGCCTACAGGGAAGCCAAAGAGGAAGCGGACAAGCGGTTGAGGCCCGCTATCAAGGAGCCGCTGCCGGACATCGCGGATTACGACACGGTGATCATCGCCTTTCCGATATGGTGGTACACCATGCCCGCGCCGGTCAAGACCTTTCTGGAGCGCTGGCCTGATTGGCATGGCAAGCGGCTGTATGTGTTCGCCAACTCCTACACCGACGACAGGAGCCAGTTTATGAACGCTATGGTCGCGGCAATGGAATGCGCGAATGGCGCGGATGTGCGTCCTGGTCTATACAATAAAGACATCGACAAGCTCTGTAGTTGGGTAAAAGAGAATGGATTCACAAGGAGGCGGCAATATGAAAAAGCTGATAACGATGATCCTTGCGGCGCTGGCGCTGACCGTGGGATCGCTTGCGGAAGGAGCGGAGACGACCATGAAGATTCCCCAGACGGGCATGACGAAGCCTGTGCCCGCAGCCTATACCGCGCCGTCTGAGCGTTCCGGCACCATCGTGCAGGTCGAGTACGATTCCCAGGACTATCTTCGGGGCGACGCGCCGGTGAGCAAGACTGCCTGGGTGTACCTGCCCTACGGCTACGACGAGAACGATACTGAAACCCGCTATGACATCCTCTACCTGATGCACGGCTGGGGCGGCGCTGCCGGGGAGTACTTCACCATGGGCGACGGCATGATCAAGAACATGCTGGACCACATGATCGAGAATGGCGAGATCCGGCCCATCATCGCCGTGTCCGCCACCTTCTATAACGAGAACAGCGACCGGGATTTCGGCGCATCCGAGGACGCGCTGAGGGAGTTCCACCGGGACTTCACCGATCACCTGATGCCCGCCGTCGAGGGGACGTTCCACACCTACGCCGCCTCCACCTCTATGGAGGATCTGGCGGCGGCCCGGGATCACCGGGCGTTCGGGGGCTTCTCGCTGGGCAGCGTGACCACCTGGATGGAATTCTGCTACGATACGGATTATATCCGGTACTTCCTGCCCATGAGCGGCTCCAGCTGGTACTACGGCACCTATGGCGATTTCCAGACTGTCCGCAACGTGGACTACGTCCAGCAGATCGTCGAGGAGAACGACCTGAACAATCGCGGATACTTCATCTACCACGCGGTGGGCACCGAGGATGTGGTCAAGAGCCAGACCCTGATGATGGCGGACGAGATGCTGTCCAGGGACGGTGCGTTCCCGCCGGAGCACTACATGTTCTACCAGAAGGAAGGCGGCCACCACGACTTCGACGCCGTACAGGAATTCATGTTCAACGCCCTGCTGCTGTTCTTCAGCCAGGACTGAACGATAGATCAAAAAGGAGGCAAACACCATGAAGAAGCTGCTTACCGTACTGTTGACCGTTGTGATGCTTTTCAGCACCCTTACCACTTTCGCGGAGGAGGCGGATACTACCCTGAACCTCGCGGACATCGGCATGTTCTCTGCGGGCGGCACGGTGACTGAGCCCGTGGAGGGCGAGTACGACCCAACCCAGAACTGGATGGACGTGAACCGCCCCGGCAACACAGCCCATGTGGATCACGCCAACGTGCTCTACATGACCCCTGCGGAAGATAACAGCAACCCCATCGTGTACCTGCACGGCTATGGCCAGAGCCGCATGGGCTGGCTGACCACGCCGGACGGGCGCGACGGCTGGGCCCAGATGTTCCTGCGGAACGGCCACGCCGCCTACCTGGTGGATCAGCCCGGACGCGGCGAGGCGGGTGCGGCGGCCTCCATGACCATGGATGGCTTCCTGGACGCCTGGGCCGAGGATTCCAAGGACTACAAGCCCGGCGACCAGGCCTGGTATACCCACTTCCGCATCGGGCGCGTGGCTCCGGAGCGCTATGAGGGCAGTCAGTTCCCGGAGGGCGAGGAAGCGCAGGACCAGTTCTTCCGCCAGATGACCCCCAACACCACCACCTTCGACATGGCTAAGTCCGCCGCCGCGGTGTCCGCGGTGCTGGCGGAGGTGAAGGAACGCACCGGAAACAAGTCTATCTTCATCACCCATTCCCAGGGCGGCGCGGTCGGCTGGGACGTGGATGTGGAGAACATCAGCGCCATCATCGCCATCGAGCCCGGCGGAGCGCCCCAGGTGGACAGCGACCAGTACAAGAAACTGCTGGAGGCGAAGATCCCGATCATCTTCTACTATGGCGATTACATGGAGAACGGCCCCGAGGATATCATGAGCTCCGGCTTCTGGAGCAGCATCAAGGCCGGTTCCTTCGCCTTCGCCGAGGCCTACAATGCCGCGGGCGGCGACGCCACCGTCATCGACCTGCCCGCCATCGGCATCACCGGCAACAGCCACTTCATGTTCCAGGAGCTGAACAACCAGGAGATCGCCGACCACATCGAGAACTGGCTGGGCGAGCACGGTCTGAACTGATTGAAACATGAAAAGGATATTGATTCTCCTGATCGCATTGATAACGACAGCTTCCTACGCTTTCGCGGAGGGGGCTGTCACCGCAGGAAACGTTGAGGATCGCGGCTTTGTGCTGGACAATGTGCTGCACGACGAAGCGCGGGGTGATATTCATTTCAGCCTATACGTTCCCGACAGCTATGATGGTTCGCTGCCCATGCCGCTGTACATTGCGCTGCCCGGATGGGAGGGGCTGTACTTCCAGGGTGTGGGCGCGGACCTGAAATGGGAGACGATGCCCTTTGCTGCGAGGGACTTTGACCCGGATATGATTATCGCCTCCGCGCAGCTGAACGACTGGGGCATGACTTCCGCGCAGGATGCCGTCGCGCTTACAGAATATCTGATGAGTGCCTACAGCATCGACCCGAACCGCGTCTACCTGAGCGGCTATTCCGGCGGCGGGGAGACGGGCTCCCTCGTCATGGAATTGCGCCCGGAGCTTTACGCAGCCTACCTGATGATGGCCTCCCAATGGGACGGAGATCTGGAATCGCTGGCCAAAGCCCGAACCCCAGTTTACATGATCATCGGTGAGGATGACAGCTACTATGGCTCCGAATCCCTGAAAAACGCCTACGCCGAGCTTCACACATTGTATGAGGCGAAAGGACTTTCAGACGCAGAGATCGACGACATTCTGGTATTGAATGTCAAGGACGCCGACTGGTTTGCCCAGCGTGGCATTACCGACCAGCACGGCGGCGGAATGGCTTTCCCGGAGGAATCAGGGCTGCTGGAGTGGTTTTTCTCAAAGACAAAGAAAGGATGATATGAAATGAAGAAGATTATTGCTGCTGTATTGATTTGCATGATGATTCCCGTGGCGATCGCGGAGAACGCCATCGTCGTATACTTCTCTGCTACCGGCACAACTGAGCAGATTGCCAATGGCATCGCGGCCCAGACCGGCGCGGATATGTTTGCCATCGAGCCCGTGGTGCCCTATACCGACGACGACCTGAACTGGCGCGATCCCGACAGCCGCGTCTGCGTGGAGCACGAGGCCGGTGAAGCGCCGGTGGAGCTGGTGTCCGTGGAGGTGCCCGGCTGGGCGGATTACGATACCGTGTACATCGGCTATCCCATCTGGTGGCAGGACGCCTCCTGGGTGATGGACAATTTCGTGACCGCCAACGACTTCACCGGCAAGACGGTGATCCCCTTCTGCACCTCCCAGGCTTCCGGTTATGGCGAGAGCGGCGAGCGACTGGCCGCGAAGGCCGGAACGGGAAACTGGATCGTCGGCGGGAATTTCTTTGGCGAAGCCACCGATGAGGAGATTGCCGAGTGGCTGAACGGGCTGGAGAAGTGAGCAAGAAGGGGGTTATTTCGTGAAGAAATCGATGTTGTTTCTATTCATCGTTCTCATGTTGAGTGTGCCTCTTTCCGCCATGGCGGAGGGCCTGGGCAATTCTATCATCATCTACTTTGACTACAGCGAAAACATCGTCACCGACGGTCTGGATGTGGACGCCGTCAGCTCGGCCAGCGTTGCAGAGGGCCCGGGCGTGCGGGAGATCGGCAATCTGCTGGTGATGGTGGATCTGATCGAGCAGCGCTCCGGCGCAACGATCTATCCGCTTCGTATTACTGAAAAGTACGCGCCGATGTACATGGACATGGTGGATGGCGCATTGGAGGACAAAGAGAACGACCGGCAGTTCACCTTTGAACAACCTCTGCCGGACATTTCTGACGTGGACACCGTGTTCTTCGGCTCACCCATCTGGTGGTATGACATGCCCCAGCCCGTGGTCAACTTCTTCCAGCGGGTCGACCTGTCCGGCAAGCGCTTCATGTATTTCAGCATCAACCGCGGCAGCGGCAACAGCGGCGTCATTGAGCGTCTCAAAGAGCTCCAGCCCGGGCTGACCGTGGCAGCGGAATATTCTCTGGACGCCATGCAGACCAACGAAAGCGCCGCAGAAGAGTTCAATGCGTGGCTGGACTCCCTCAGCCGATAAGCCATGAAAAAGCTGATGATATGGCTGGCGCTGCCAGCAATGATTTGTGCGCTTTTCATGATGGCGGAGGCAGAACCAATGATCTGGGACGAGAATACGGGCATCAATGAAGTGATTGCCTACTCCGGCTTCGGGGATTGGGGACGGCTGATCTTCCCGGTGGACGAGGACTACTACAGTGGCAGCACGCTCAAGGACCTGCGCCTGACCTGGTACAGCAACATTCGGCCCGCAAAGACGATGGAGATCGTCAATTACTTCAAAGAAATGGTCGACGTCGGCGAGACAGTTTTCTACGACATCTACACCGACGCGGAGAAAGCCGCTGATCCATGGAAGGCGGACACAGGCTTGTTCTATTTCCGCGGCAATCCCGGCGCAAAGTTCGCCATCTGCAACGCGGGCGGCGGGTTCGCCTACGTCGGAGCCATGCACGACAGCTTTCCCCACGCGCTGGAACTGAGCAAGAAAGGATACAATGCCTTTGCGCTGATCTACCGTCCCGGCGCACAGACCGCCTGCGAGGATCTAGCGCGGGCCATCGCCTTCATCCACGAGCATGCGGAAGAGTTGGAGGTGGATGTCAGCGGTTACTCCCTCTGGGGCGGCAGCGCGGGCGCTCGAATGGCGGCGTGGCTGGGGAGCTACGGCACAGCGGCCTTCGGCGAGGCGGAATACCCCCGCCCCGGCGCGGTGATCATGCAGTACACGGGTCTCAGCGAGATCTACGGCAACGAGCCGCCCACCTACAACTGCGTGGGCACGAACGACGGCATTGCCAGTTGGCGTACCATGGAAAGGCGCATCGTGGCGATAAAGGGCAACGGCACCGACGCCATGATCGAGGTGTTTCCCGGCCTTTCCCACGGCTTCGGGCTGGGGACGGGCACCGTAGCGGAGGGCTGGATCGACAACGCAGTGGCATTCTGGGAAAGGAATATGAAATGATGGACAGACCGAAGATCATCTGCCACATTCTGCAAAGCGTGGACGGCAACATTGATGGCGACTTTTTTACCATACCTGAGATGGGCTCCGCGTACCGGGCGTTTGCCCGCATCCGGGATGAATACGCATGTGATGCTGTCATCAGCGGGGCGACGACTGCTGCGGAGATCTATCGCGGAGGGTTCATCGGAATCCTGCCGCGAGCCTCCGAACGCTGGCCCCGCACGGACCGGAAAGCCGCAAACGCAGAGAAGTACGCGGTCGTCATCGACGGCACGGGCTCCGTTCGCTGGGAGAGCGGCAGCGTCGAGCGAAGGGGCGAGAAGCTGCACGTCATCGTCGTCTTGCAGGAGAATGCCAGCGACGCCTACATCAGCCACCTCCGCAAGGCGGGAGTATCCTATATCTTTGCCGGGAAGGACGGCCTGGACCTGCCGCTGGCGGCGCGAAAGCTGAAGGAGCTGTTCGGTATAGAATCCATGCTGCTTTCCGGCGGCGGGGTCGTGGACTGGTCCTTCCTGCAAGCCGGACTGATCGACGAAATCGGCCTGGTCATCCCGCCGGTGATTGATGGCGGCGTCAGGCTGTCCTCCGCCTTCGACGATTCGCCGTTAGCTATCAACCACGCGCCGGTCGTGCTCACACTGACGGATGTCCAGCGCCTGGAGGGAGACGCTCTGTGGCTTCACTATAAAATCGAGCATGAGAATGAGGGATGTACAGCATGAAGACATGGTTGATTACCGGATGCTCTACAGGCATTGGTCGCGGCATCGCAAGGGCAGTGTTGAAATCGGGAGACCAGGCAATCGTCACAGCGAGGAATGTGGCAAAGGTCGAAGACTTCGCGTTTAGTTATCCGGATTCGTGCCTGGCACTGTCCCTTGACCTTACCGACAAAGCCAGTATGGAAAGCGCCGTTGTGTCGGCGATGGAGCGATTTGGGAGAATCGACGTCCTGGTCAACAATGCCGGTTACGGTTACCGCGCCGCGATTGAAGAGAGCGAAGAACAGGAGATAGATCGGCTGTTTGCCACGAACGTCTTTGGACCGACAAAGCTGATGCAGCTGTGTCTGCCGCATATGAGGAAGCAGCGAAACGGTCTTATCATCAATGTGTCGTCGATTGGGGCTGTTCGGGCGGCGGTGGGAAACGGCTTTTATTCCGCGTCCAAGGCTGCGCTGGAGCTGGTCAGCGACGCGCTAGGAAAGGAGGTTGCGCACCTCGGCATTCGCGTCATGACCGTTGAACCGGGAGCGTTCAGAACTTCCTTCTATGATTCGCTGCATGGAACCGGGCAGGTCATTGAGGCATACACGGAATCGGTCGGGGCGATGCGACTTGAGAACATGATCAATCGCCATGACCAGCCGGGAAATCCGAATGCCGCAGGAGAGGTCATCGTAGATCTGGTCGCGTCTGGAGAATTGCCGCGCAGGCTGCCACTGGGGAGCGATGCCGTCAAGGTCATCCGAGGCGAATTGGAAGGCAGGCTCAAGGAGGTCAACAACTGGGAAAAATACAGCAACAGGGCAGACTATAGGTGACGTGAAAAACGAAAAAAAGGAGGAGGCTATCATGGCACAGAAACAGACGGCAGGCCGGGATCGTCTCGGCAAGCTCGCGCCCCAATTCGCTGCGCTCAATGACGACGTGCTCTTTGGCGAGGTTTGGGCGCGGGAGGAGCAGCTCTCTGCTCGGGACCGCAGCATGATTACCATAGCGGCTCTTTTCTCAGCGGGGTTATACCCCCAGCTGAAATCCCACCTGATCCTGGGCAAGGCCCATGGCATTACGAAGCAGGAAGCCGTCGAGATCGTGACCCAGCTGGCATTCTACTGTGGCTGGCCCAAGGCGTGGAGCACTTTCCCGATGATCGACGAAGTCTGGCCCGACGAGGAGTAAGGAGGAACCTGCATGGAATTCAAAACACTCAGCAACGGCGTTCAGATGCCCATTCTGGGCTATGGCGTGTATCAGGTGACTAAGGACGAATGCGAGCGCTGCGTCAGCGATGCCCTCAGGGCGGGCTACCGGCACATCAATACGGCGCAGAGCTACTTCAACGAGGAGGAAGTGGGCAACGCCATCCAGAAGAGCGGCATCTCCCGGGAGGAGCTGTTCATCAGCACCAAGGTGTGGGTGGAGCATTACGGCTATGACGCCTGCCGGGCCTCGGTGCTGGAATCCCTGCGCTAACTGAAAACCGATTATATCGACCTCATGCTGCTGCACCAGCCCTTCTCCGATTATTACGGCGCATGGCACGCGCTGGAGGACCTCTATGAGGAGGGCAAGCTCAGGGCCATCGGCGTCAGCAATTTCTACCCGGATCGGCTGGTGGACATCTGCTCCTTCGCCCGCATCAAGCCCATGGTGAACCAGGTGGAAACCCATCCGCTGAATCAGCAGATCGAAGCCAAACAATGGATGGACAAGTACGGCGTGCAGATCGAGGCCTGGGCACCCTTCGGCGAGGGTCGGGGCGGCCTGTTCCAGAACGATGTGCTCGCCGCCATCGGGGCGAAGTACGGCAAGTCCACCGCCCAGGTGATGCTGCGCTGGCACATCCAGCGGGGCGTGGTGGTGATCCCCAAATCCACCCACTATGAGCGCATGGTGGAGAACTTCAATGTATTCGATTTCACCCTGACGGATGAGGATATGGCGGCCATCGCCGCGCTGGACAAAAAGCAGAGCAGCTTCTTCTCCCATTATGACCCCAACATGGTGGAATGGTTCGCCAATATGGTGGAAGTGCGCAAGCATCAGCATGATTCCAGCAAGGAAAAGAAGAACTGGTAATATTCTGAAACAGAACGAGGAGGTACAACATGGAATACTTTACCCTGAATAACGGAATCAAGATGCCGATGGCGGGCATCGGCGTGTTTATGATGAGCCCCGCGGAGGCAGAGGCTGCCGTGGAGAGCGCCCTTAAGAGCGGCGTGCGGCTGATCGATACGGCCAATGGCTACATGAACGAGAGCGGCACCGGCCGGGGCATCCGAAACAGCGGCGTCGCGCGGGAAGACATCTTCCTGGTGACGAAGCTGTGGCCCACGGTATATGAGAAAGAGACGGCAATCGACGAGACGCTGAAGCGTCTGGGCACGGACTACATCGACCTGCTGTTCCTGCACCAGCCCACCGACAACTGGCGCGAGGGCTACAGGGCCATCGAGAGGGCCTACAAGGCGGGCAAGGTGAAGGCCATCGGCTTGTCCAACTTCCCGGACGAGCTGCTGCTGGTGGCCATCGACACCATGGAGATCAAGCCCCAGGTGGTACAGGTGGAGGCCCATCCCTACTACCCGCAGACCGAACTCAAGCAGCTTCTCGCAAAAACCGGCATGGCGCTGATGGCCTGGTATCCGCTGGGCCATGGCGACAAGACGCTGATCCAGCAGCCGGTATTCGCGGAGCTGGCGGCGAAATACGGCAAGTCCAACGCCCAGATCATCCTGCGCTGGCACGTGCAGAGCGGCAACATCGTTATCCCCGGATCCAAGAACCCCGCCCACATCCGGGACAATTTCGACATCTTTGACTTCGCCCTGACTGACGAGGACATGGCTGCCATCGCGAAGGTGAACAGCGGCGTACGCTACTATACCGCTACGCCTGAAACCATCGCTGCTTACGCGAAGATGGAACTACAGCCCGACCTGTGAGGTGTAATATGAGCGACAAGATGGTGCTCTATTTCTCTGTCTACGGCAACGCCAAGGCTGTGGCGGAGGAGATCGCCCGGCAGACCGGCGCAGATATCGCTGAGATTAAGCCCGCCGTGCCGTATGACAACGATCGCACTCACTACAACGCTCTGGCAAAGCTGGCAAAAAAGGAACATAACGAGGATATGCGTCCGGCCATCGCCTGGACGCTCCCTGTCGCGGAACATGAGACGATCTACATTGGTTATCCGATGTGGTGGTACACCTTCCCGATGATCATCTACACACTGTTCGATCAGTACGACTTCAGCGGCAAGACGATTATTCCCTTCAACACCCACATGGGCAGCGGCGATGGTGGTACCTATGCCACGATCAAGAAGCTTGCTCCAAACGCCACCGTGCTGGACGGCCTGCCGGTGGAAATGAAGCAGGCCGAAAAGGGTGACGCACAGCGCATCGCACAATGGTTGAAATCAATAGGACAGATTTGATCCCTTTACAGAACAAAACTGACTCTGTGTTTTCAACATAATGTTTTCATCAAGATTCTTCGGTTCGGAGTCTCTATTGATTTCCAATTCTTATGACGATAAAATGTAATTTGAAAGCAGGTGTGATGAATGAGCCGGCAAAAATCGGGAATAATTACCATGAATAAATCCGAATAGCCGGGAGGGTGTATGGACTATAAGGTCGTACCCAAAGTTAAATTGGTATGCGTATGGACGGATGAAGCTTCTGAAGAAGAACTGGACGGATACAGGAGAATGGGTTATAGGATAGCGTATTTCATGCGTGGTCATAAACCGATCAAGGATGTCCTGCGAGCCATCGTTTTACCAAGGGTATGATGCTGAGAAAGGGGGCGTGGTAATGTTTTCCACGCCCTTGTTTTCATATAACTGAAGTGATAAAATATGTTAACAGGAGGATAGAGCAATGCCAACATTGAGCAGACCGGATTCGTTTAACGTTTCCTTTTTTGATGAGGAAAAGGCGCGTCGGAATTTTAACAGGTTTGGAGAGTACATTATTGGATATGCCCGTCTTTCATTTGATGAGGACGGCGAAGGGTATTGCAGCATTATCAACCAGCAGGAAATCCTGCGAAGCTTCTATGAAAGGAAATTTGAGACACCGCACTCCCAATATGAGTTCATTGCCGATGACAACGTCAGCGGGTATAAGTTTGATCGCAGCGGTCTGTTCAAGGTCCTCGATAAAATAGAAAACGGGCTGTGCAATATCATCATTGCCAAGGACCTGTCCCGAATCGGAAGGCACAGCGCACTGACTCAGCTTTTCATAGAACAATGTGAAAGAGTCGGAATCAGGATCGTTGCCATGGACGACTATGATTCGCACAAGCAGAGCGACGAACTGATTCTGGGTATTCGCGCATGGAGCAATGAACGGCTCGTCAAGGATACCAGCGCGAAAATATTGAAGATCGTCAAGCACAAGCAGGAGAACGGGACCTGGTTTTGCGCGGCTCCGTTTGGGTACCGCGTGCTTGACTATGCGACCGGACGGGTCGAAATAGATGAGCAAGCGGCCAAGATCGTGCGAAGAATTGCGGATATGTATGTCAATGGATACGGAATCAACAAGATTGCCCGCATCCTGACAGAAGAGGGCGTTCCAACCCCGAACATGTATCTTCGCGAACAATGGATTGCCGAGGGCAAAACCTTCAACAAGCCAATTGGCGAGAAATGGATGGCGCCCCAGATATCCAAAATGCTGGATGACGACTTCTATATAGGCACCTTGCGAACCGGAAAGTACAGGCGCCGCGGCATCAACGGGAACGATGTTCGAAGGCCGGTTGAGGAACAGCATGTGTTCGAGAACCACCATGAGCCAATCCTGTCCCGGGAGATTCACGAGAGGATCAAAGAGATCAAGAAGACCAAGGTTAAAACGCATGACAGGGGGTATGTGAAGAACGAGACAATGTTCCATGGAATACTCTTCTGTGGCGATTGTGGCTACAGGCTCTACGCCTATCAGCGCAAGGATCTGGCAACACAGTATGTATGTTCGAATTACTTCAAGTATGGAAAGACTGCATGCACCAGGCATACGATCAAGGAGAAGCTTCTGGTTGACATTGCCCTTGAATACCTTAAACATGTGCGGGATGTATGCAAGGATACGATCGCTGAGCTTGATGACGAAGTGAAGTCGACAAGAAAGCTTCAGAACAGGAATCGCGTTTCGGCTGAACAGATCCAGCGGGAATTGGTGGAAAAGCGGGGAAAGCTGACCGTCATTGAGGAGCAGCGTATCAAACAGATCATCGCTCATCCGGAGCGTGAAGAGGGACTCAATAAGATATACGATCAGATGTTCCATCAGACCCAGCAGGACATTGAAGCGCTTGAGAAGGAATTACAGATCCTGTCTGACGTTGATGCTTCCGAAAAGAACAGTGCTCTTAACAAAGCCAAAACAGCAATGAGCATTATAGATGGTATACTGGAGAAAGGGGAGCTTCTGAGACGCGATGTTCTGGTATTGTTCGATCGGATCACGGTCTATGAAGATGGCCGGGTGACCATCACGCTTCAGGATGAAATGCTCGGCAGGCTGATGATGCCTGAGCGCAGGATCGTCGAAAAGTCTCACAAGCAGCCCGAGAGGGTCTATGATGTGTCCCAAACTGTAAACGTTGTAAGTGACGGGGACCCACTGGAGATATTCACCGATCACGATGGGGAAGTGGTACTGAAGAAGTATTCCCCGATCGGCGAGATCGCGACCATTGCCAAGGATTATACCGATTCTCTCTATCGCACCCTGGGGCACGTGGCGCTGATCAGCGACAGGGATGCCATCGTTTCCAGCTCCGGCGCGGCGAAGCGGGAATATGTGGAAAAGCAGCTCAGCCAGGAGGTGGATCAGATTTTGCAGAGCCGACAGCTGACCCAGCTGAACCTGTCTGCCGGGGCAAAGATGATCCCCATCACCAATGATGATCGGCCGGAAAGCTATTCCGCCCAGATCGTCGCGCCAATACTGGCCGACGGCGAGATCGTAGGCGGATTGATATTGCTCAGCCGGGAGAGCGGCCTGCAAATGACGGACATCGACCAGAAGGTGGCGGAAACCACGGCAAACATCATCGGGCGGCAGATGGAGCAGTAGCGCATCTGTGGCTTGCCGGGCACGCCAAACTGTGCTATAATGCCCTTATCGAAGCAACATAAGACGGATTTCAACGCATATCCGAACGGAGGGCTTGGCATGGGGAAGATCACGGTCGTTGGGACAGGCTGGACGCGGGGAGAACTGACCCTGAACGCCATCGAGGCGCTGAGGCGAAGCGATGCCATCGTGCTTCATACAGACAGATGCGGCTGCGCGGATTGGCTGAGGCAGAACGGCATGCCGTTCACGTCCCTGGACGCGCTGTACGAGACCTGTGACGACTTTGACATCCACGCACAGGCTGCCGCCGATGCCGTAATGGCCGCGGGCGAAGCGAGCGAAGTGGCCTATGCCGTTTCAGATATACGGGATCGCAGCGTCTCATGCCTGATCGAGCGGCTCGGGACTTCTGTTGAGGTCATACCCGGCCCGCCCGGCGAGGGCGCGCTGCTGGCGCTTGCGCGGGGCGAAGCGCGACTGGTGGCGGCATCGGAGTGGGAGCAGTTCCATCCGTCGGCCCGGGAGTGCTGCCTGGTCCGCGAGCTGGACAGCCGGGAGCTGGCGTCGGAGGTCAAGCTGAGGCTGATGGAGGCCTATCCGGAGGAGTTGGAGGTCTGGATGCTTCAGGGCGAAGCCGGGCCCGTCAGCATGCCGCTGTTTACGCTGGATCGCGGCGACCGCTTCGATCACAGGACCTGCCTGCTGGTGCCGGCAGAGCCCTCGGTCACGGCGCTGGAGCGCTACGACTTCGGCCACCTGATCGAGATCATGCGCAGGCTGTGCGCGCCGGACGGCTGCCCGTGGGATCGGGTGCAGACCCATGCGTCCCTGCGCACCTGCCTGCTGGAGGAGACCTATGAGGTGATTGACGCCATCGACGAAGGCAATCCGGATTACCTCTATGACGAGCTGGGCGACCTGTTGATGCTGGTGGTCCTTCACGCCGAGATCGCCAGGCGGCACGGTGAGTTTGACATTTCGGACGTCACCACCGCCGTCTGCCAGAAGCTGATCAGCCGGCACACGCACATCTACGGCGACGACACCGCCGGGGATGAAGCGGAGGTATTGCGGCTCTGGGGCAGGAACAAGATGGCGGAGCGAAGCCAGCAGACCCGTACTGAAGCGATGCGCGCCGTGACGCGCAGCCTCCCCGCGATGCTCAGGGCGATAAAGGTACTCAAGCGCAGCGCGGAGCTCGGCCTCGGCGAACCTGGTATAGAAGAAGCGCGAGAGCGCTGTGAGGCGCTGATCCGGCAGCCATGGACGCAGGAGAGCGCGGAGGGCCATATGGGTGATATCCTGATGGCCCTGGCGGAGCTGGCCCGGCTGGGGAAGGTGGACCCGGAGATCGCGTTGAGCGGGGCCGTGTCGCGCTTTATCGACAATTTTGAATCGGTCGAGGGCGAAATCACCCGAAGCGGCGTCCCTGTCGAGAATTTGGCAGAGGAAACATTGAGGAATTATTGGAATTCAGTAAAATTGTGATGGAGTGGCAGGAATTAGCAGGAAACATGGCCGGATAACGCGAATATGAACCATATTGTGCTCAATGATCTGTATTTGTTGTGCTCAATTTGCTTATCATATCTGGAGGTGTATTTTTTATGAACAAGGCGACCCTGATTGCCCGTATGGCAGAGAAATCCGAACTGAGCAAAAAGCAGGCTGAGGCTGCGCTGAATGCTTTTACCGACACCATCACTGAAGCGCTCAAGGCTGGCGACAAGGTTCAGCTGATGGGCTTCGGCACCTTTGAAATCAAGGAGCGCGCTGCCCGTACCGGCCGCAAGCCCTCCACCGGCGAGAGCATCGAGATTCCCGCCAAGAAGTCTCCCTCCTTCAAAGCGGGCAAGGGCTTCAAGGATCAGTTCTGAGGCAACGGGTCAACGCAGGGCGCTTCCGCACGGAGGTGCCCTGTTGATATGTCGGACAAATGATTCCCTTGGGAGGAGAACGCACATGAGCAGGAAGGCCATAGAGGCCAGGAAGCCGGTGGAACGCATGGCGCCGACTTCCATACGACTGGACAAGTACCTGAAGATTTCCAGGATCATCAAGCGCAGGAGCGTCGCCAACGACGCGTGCACCACCGGGCATGTCACCGTAAACGGCAAGGAGGGCAAGCCCGGCACGGACGTCAAGGTTGGCGACATCCTGGGCATTCGCTTCGGCGACAAGTACAGCGAATACGAAATCCTCTCCATCGCCGAACACGCAGCCAAGCAGGACGCGGCCTCCATGTACCGCGCAAAGGCATGAGCTGCTGGGCGGTGATCGTGGCGGCGGGGCGGGGATCCCGCGCGGGCCTGGGCGTCAACAAGGTGTTTCATGCGGTGGGCGGGCGCACGGTGCTGGGGCGCTGCCTGGACGCGATACAGCGCTCCGGGCGCTTCGACGGCGCTGTCGTAGTCCTCTCCCCGGAGGATGAAGCCCGCTTTGCCGGGCTGCAGCGCTCGGAAGGCCCCTTCGACATCGTCAAAGGCACGGCACTCGGCGGCGAGACCCGACGGGATTCCGTGTGCAACGGTCTGTTGGCATTGCCGGAGGACACAGAGGTCGTCGCGATACACGATGCTGCGCGGCCCTTCGTCAGCAGGGCGATCATCGACGCTACCCTGGATTCGGCGTGCGTTTATGGCAGCGGCGTCATATCGACACCCGTGGTGGACACGGTCAAGCAGATCGGCGTCGACGGTCGCGTGACCTCGCTGGACCGGGGCACCCTGCGCGCCGTTCAGACGCCGCAGAGCTTTGATTACCGGCGCATACTGAAGGCTCATATGAGGGCCAGGGAGGACAAGCTGGCCGTGACGGACGACGCCATGCTGTTCGAGCACTACTACGGAAACGTCCGGCTGGTGACGACCGACGACGCAGGGGAGAATGTCAAATTGACGACGAAGCAGGATTTTGAGACGCTGGAAAGGACGCGGTTGCCCGATTTCCGCGTCGGCCAGGGCTACGACGCCCATCGGCTGGCGCAGGGCCGCAGGCTGGTGCTGTGCGGGGTGGAGATCGAGCACGACCGGGGCCTGGACGGCCATTCGGACGCCGACGTGGCCGTGCACGCGCTGATGGACGCCCTTCTGGGGGCGCTGGGCCTCGGGGACATCGGACGACACTTTCCGGACAGCGATCCCCGATACAAGGGCGCCGATTCCATGAAGCTGTTGGATACGGTGATGGCGATGGTCACGGAGCGCGGCTATCGCGTGGGCAACGCAGATGTCACCATCGTGGCGCAGAAGCCGAAGCTGGCAGGCTACATGGCGCGGATGCGCGGAAATATCGCCGGCGCTCTGGGCGTGGCCGAAGACCGGGTCAACGTCAAGGCCACCACCACGGAGCGCATGGGCTTTGAGGGCGAGGAGTTGGGCATTTCCGCCCAGGCGGCGGTGCTTCTATATCAAACGGTATAACCGAGAGCGCTTTCGGGCGCTTTTTTCTTTGGAAACAGGTTTTTCCTCTTGCATTCTTCGCTGAGTTGGTATATAATAGTCAAAGATGGTCAATGGAGGATGATGTTATGGCACAGCTCAGTGATAATATAGAACAGTTTATTAAGGAACTGATGCGCGAGGACGCACATATCGAATTGCGGCGGAATGAATTGGCCCATCACTTCGGCTGTGCGCCTTCGCAGATCAACTATGTGCTGGCCACCCGCTTTTCCGTGGATCACGGCTATATCATAGAATCCCGGCGGGGGGGTGGCGGCTATGTGCGCATCGTGCGGATGACGACCCGGGACGAGCCGAACTTCCTGGATACGCTGCTCAACCGGATCGGGAATTCGGTGAACGAGGAGACGGCCAACGCGATCATTTCAAACCTTAACGAGCGCAAGATGATCACCGACCGCGAGGCGGCGCTGATGCGCTCGGCCGTCTCCCGGAACGCCCTGGCGCTGCCCATCAGTGCGAAGGATGTACTGCGGGCGGCGGTATTTAAAAACATGCTGATACAGGCATTCAAGAATCTCGAGGAGGATGAGCGCGATGATGTGTGAGGATTGCGGCATCAGACCCGCCAAATTTCATCTGATGACGATTATCAACGGGGATCGCGTCGAGCGCAACCTGTGCCCGACCTGCATGGCCAAGCACCAGAAGCAGATCCCTGGCATCGATTTTTCCAATCTGGCGGGCATACTGAACAGCATACTGGAAAACCGGAGCACCCGGGAGAGCGAGCGGGAGGACACCGAATACGACGCATTGGTCTGTGAACAGTGCGGCATGACCTACGCGGAGTTCCAGAAGTGCGGCATGCTGGGGTGCGCGAACTGCTACCAGGCGTTCAAGACGCCGCTGAACGCGCTATTGCAGCGGGTGCACGGCAACACCCAGCACGCGGGGCGCGTGCCCGGGGGCGTGCACAGCGGCACCTCCATCCGAATGAACATCGATCGGCTGAGGGAAAAGCTACAAAAGGCCGTCGCGGATGAGGAATACGAGCAGGCGGCCAAGCTGCGGGACACCATACGCGCCCTGACCATACAGCTGGAGCGCAAGGAATCGGACATCAAGGTCAAGCCCCACGAGCGGCTTGAGACTAGCGGGGAAGAGGGGGCGAACGAAAATGTATGAATATGTGCTCGCGCCCGAGCAGGACGTGGTCATCTCCAGCCGCGTGCGGCTGTCGAGGAACTACGAGGACCTGCCCTTCTCTCCAAAGCTGACGCCGGAGTACTCCGAGGAGGTCATCGAGCGCACGGTGGACGCCGTGTTCAAGACGGAAAACGGCTCCGCCTTCACGCTGCTGCGCATGAGCGAGCTGGAGGAGGACGCCCGTTCCCGACTGGTGGAGCATCACCTGATCAGCTACGACCTGCTGAAATTCGTCAATCGCTCAGCGGCGATGGTCTCCTCGGCGGGCACCGTCACGGTCATGCTGAACGAGGAGGACCACGTGCGCTTCCAGGGCCTGCTGCCTGGTTTGCAGCTGGAGCGCTCTGCAGAGATGGCGCTGAAGCTGGACGAGGCGCTGGAGGCGCGGTATCCCTTCGCCTTCGATCATCAATGGGGCTTTCTTACGGCCTGCCCGGCCAATACGGGCACGGGCATGCGCGCCAGCGTGATACTGCACCTGCCGGCACTGTCCGCCAACGGCCAGATGGGCGCCGTGATGCAGACCATCGCCAAGCTGGGCCTGACCATACGCGGCCTCTACGGCGAGGGCAGCGAGGCCCAGGGACACCTGTACCAGCTGTCCAACCAGGCCACACTGGGCCGCAGCGAGGAGGACGTGATCCGCGCCCTGTCCGCGGCCACGGGCCAGATTGTTGAGCACGAGCGGGGCATGCGCGAGAGCGCGGAGAAAAAGGACATGCTCCAGCTTCAGGATAGGCTCATGCGTTCCTGGGGAGAATTGATGTATGCGCGCCTGATGACCGCAAAGGAATTCATGACCCGCTACTCCGACATCCGCTACGCGGCCAGCATGGGCTACCTGCACGCGCCGCTGCCCGGACTGGACATGCTGATGATGGACGTGCAGCCCGGTTCACTTGGCGTGCGGGCCGGCAAGCTGATCAGCCCCAGGGAATCCGAGATCCTGCGGGCGAAGATACTGCGCGAGGAGCTGCAGGCGCTGGTCGCGGAGTAGCGTTAAGTAAAACAACCGAGCATTGGAGGCAATAAATGGCATATTACGCGAAATTCACCGAGCGTGGCCAGCGCGCGCTGCTGGCCGCCCAGAGGGAGGCTGCCGAGCTGGGGCGCACCTATGTGGGCACCGAGCACCTGCTGCTGGGCGTGCTGACCGAGCCGGGCGGGGCGACCGCGGTACTGAAGGGCATCACCCTGGAGGCGGTGCGCGAGGAGGTCCTGCAGATCCTCGGCCGGGGCGGGGAGAGTGTCGAGGGCAAGCAGATGGTCTATACCCCCCGAACCAAAAAGGTGCTGGAGCAGAGCGTCCGGGAGGCGCGGGAGCTGAAGCAAAACTACGTCAGCACCGAGCATATACTGCTGGCGCTGATGCGCGAGCGGGAGGGCGTCGCGGCCCACGTGCTGATCAAGCTGGGCCTGGACCTGTCCAAGGCGCGGGAGGAGCTTCTGCGCATACTGACCGGCGCGGAAGACGAAGCCGGCGGGAGCAACGCCGCCCAGGCCTCTGATACGCCGACCCTGAACCAGTATTCCCGGGATCTGACCGCCCTGGCCCGCAGCGGCGAGCTGGACCCCGTGGTGGGCCGCGCCAACGAGATCGAGCGCATCGTGCAGATACTGTCCCGGCGGCGCAAGAACAACCCCGTGCTGATCGGCGAGCCGGGCGTGGGCAAGTCCGCCATCGTGGAGGGGCTGGCCCAGCTGATCGTCGAGGACATGGCCCCCGAGATCCTGCGGGGCAAGCGGGTCGTCTCACTGGACCTGGCCAGCATGCTGGCCGGGGCCAAGTACCGCGGCGAGTTTGAGGAGCGCCTGAAGAAGGTCATGGGCGAGATCAAGGCCTCCGGCAACGTCATACTTTTCATCGACGAGCTGCACACCATCATCGGCGCTGGCGCGTCGGAGGGCGCGATCGACGCCGCAAACATCCTAAAGCCCGCCCTGGCCAGGGGCGAGATACAGTGCATCGGCGCGACGACGCTGAACGAGTATCACAAGCACATCGAAAAGGACGCCGCGCTGGAGCGCCGCTTCCAGCCTGTAAAGGTCCCCGAGCCCTCCAGGGAGGAATCCGTCGCGATCCTCAAGGGCTTGCGGGACCGCTACGAGGCCCATCACCGCGTGCGCATCACCGACGAGGCCATCACGGCGGCGGTGTACCTGTCGGACCGCTATATCTCCGACCGCTGCCTGCCGGACAAGGCCATCGACTTGATCGACGAGGCCGCCTCCCGGGTGCGCATCAAGGCCTTCACCGCGCCGCCGGACATGAAGCTGCAGCAGGAGCGCCTGGACGCGCTGAACAAGGAGACCGAGGAGGCCGTGGCCCACGAGGACTTCGAAAAGGCCGCCCACCTGCGCGACAGCAAGAAGGCGCTTCAGAACGAGATGGCCCAGCGCCGCAGCGAATGGGAGCACAGGCGCAACAGCCGGGTGGAGACCGTGGGCGAAGAAGAGGTGGCCCAGATCGTCTGCGCATGGACAGGCATACCGGTGGCGAAGATCACCGAGGACGAATCCCGCAGGCTGGTCAACCTGGAGGCGGTGCTCCACGAGCGGGTCATCGGCCAGGAGGAGGCCGTCGCCTCCGTCGCCCGGGCCATACGCCGCGCCCGCGCCGGGCTCAAGGACCCGAAGCGGCCCATCGGCTCCTTCATCTTCCTGGGGCCCACCGGCGTGGGCAAGACCGAGCTGTGCAAGGCCCTGGCCGAGGCGCTGTTCGGCGACGAGGACAGCATGATCCGCATCGACATGTCGGAGTACATGGAGAAGCACTCCGTGTCCCGCATGATCGGCTCGCCCCCCGGCTACGTGGGGCACGAGGAGGGCGGACAGCTGACCGAAAAGGTCCGGCGCAAGCCCTATGCGGTGATCCTGCTGGACGAGGTCGAAAAGGCCCATCCGGACGTGTTCAACATACTGCTGCAGATCCTGGAGGACGGCCGGCTGACCGACGGCCAGGGCCGGGTGGTGGATTTCAAGAACACCGTCATCGTCATGACCAGCAACGCCGGGGCCCACGCGCTGAAGAAGCAGCGGAGTTTGGGCTTCGGCGGCTCGATCGACAGCGCCCGCACCTACGAGACCATGAAGGAAAACATCATGGGCGAGGTGAAGAACATCTTCAGGCCGGAATTTTTGAACCGGGTGGACGAGATCATCGTGTTCCATGCCCTGGAGCAGCACGAGATCGACGAAATCGCGCGGCTGCTGCTTAAGCAGGTCTGCGCCCGGCTGGCCGAGCACGGCATCGAGCTGGACGTGGACGAATCCGCCCTCGGCGTGATCGGCAGCGCCGGCTACGACATGCAGTACGGCGCGCGTCCGCTGCGCCGCGCGATACAGCGCATGGTGGAGGACGCCCTCAGCGAGGAGATCCTGCTGGGCAAGATCCGCCTGGGCGACCGCGTGCGCGTGGTGGCGGAGGGCGACCACCTGGCGTTCATACCCATCGAAAAGGAGGAAATGGAGCTGCTCGTCGCCGGTCAGCCAAACAGCGACTGAGGACCGGCATTCTCCACCTCTGCGGGCGTCGGCGGGGCTTCGGCTTCGCCGACGCCCATTATTTGGTTCAGAAGGCCGCCAGGTGCATAGGCGACGCTCTGGCTGAGCGACCCGGCCAGCAGTTCGCCCCGTTCGTAGAGCAGGCCGTTTCGGGGCAGCAGCGCGTAGCTGGCGCATTGTGAGAGGTCACAGCCGTCGTCGGCAAAGCGGATCTCCTGTCCCGCCTCCCCCTGCAAGACGGCCACCTCGGCGCTCTCGCCGTCCACCGTGCGGGTGAGCACGTACTGGGCGCCTGAATCCTGCACGGTGAAGGCCAGCACGGGGGTCTGTCCCGGCGCTGTGAGCAATCGGAAGTCCGGGGGCGGGGCAGGGGAGGTCCAGTGGGCTGAAAAGCGGGTCGGCATGTCGTCCGGGTGAAAAAGCTCGAGCTGCGTGCAATCCGCGGGCGTCCGCTCGGTGCTCAGGAGCACCGCCCTGTCCTCCGAAAGCGCGACGCTGTCCACCAGGGCTGTTCGTATGCCGGCGGGCCGCTTGAAATCGCTGCCGGTCAGCTGGCCTGAAACCCCGTCCAGCCAAGCGGTGCACAGCCTCGCGGGATAGCTGCTGCCCCCTTCAGAGCCGGGCAGCCGGTTGCCCGTTCCCGGATCGTCGAAGCCCATCCATACGCACACGGCGGCGTCCGGGGTATAGGCGACGGTCCATATGTCCCGCGTGCCGTCGCTGCCCTCCGCCACCGTGCCCGTCTTGCCGGCCACGGGCAGGCCGCAGGCGGAAAGCGCCTTCGCGCTGCCCTTTGTCGCCGCCGTCTTCAGCATGTCCGTGACCATATAGGCGGTTTCCGGAGCGACGGCGCGGCCCTCGCTTTCGGGCGCCCGGTACAGCACGTGGCCCTCGAAGTCCTCAATCGTCCGTATGGCGTGGGGCGTCACACAGGCCCCGCCGTTGGCCAGGGCGCAGTAGGCCGCGCCCAGCTGCGCCGGGGATACGCCGTAGGTCAGCGATCCCAGTGCCAGGGACAGGTTGGCGTCGGCGGCGTCCAGCGGCAGGCCGAAGCGCTGGGCATATGTGCGCACGGTGGGCACGCTGACGCGCTCGGCCAGATCCACGGTGGCGACGTTCAGCGAGCGGGAGAGGGCCTCCCGGAGGGTGACGGGACCGTAGCTCGCGCCGCCGGCATTGCCGGGGGCATACCCCCCCGAAAAGGTCCTGGGCGTGTCATCGACGATGGAGGAGGGCAGGTAGCTGCAGGCATCTATGGCAGCGGCGTAGGTGGATACGGGCTTGAAGGCCGAACCCGGCTGGCGTCGCATGGCCGTCGCCCGGTTGAGTCCCCGCTTTACGTCGTAGCGCCTGCCGCCGACCACGGCCTGCAGCGCGCCGTTTTCAGTGTCCAGCGCGACGAGGGCGGCCTGCACTGGCGAGCCGTCCTGCCCGTCGGCGGGAAACCGCGCACCGTCTTCAAACAATGCCTCCGCCGCGGCCTGCATCCGGGGGTTAAGCGCCGTGTGTATGCCGTACCCGCCCGACATCAGCTCGTCCGCGTCCACGTGAAGGATCGACATCGCCTCCTCAAGCACGGTGTCCATGTACCAGGCGAACTTTGCCCCGCCCGCATCGTCCGCTGCCAGCCGGACCGCTTCGGCCTGGGCCTGGCTGCGCTGCTTCGCGGTGATCAGCCCGTTTTTTTCCATGGTTTTAAGGATCGAATTGCGACGGGCGGTCGCCTTTTCCGGATTCAGGTGCGGCGCATAGGTGGACGGGGATTTGATGACGCCAGCCAGCAGCGCGCCCTCCGCGAGGGTCAGCCGGGAGGCGGGCTTGTCGAAGTAGGTATTGGCAGCTGCCTCGATCCCATAGGCGCCATGGCCGAAGTACACCGCGTTCAGGTAGGCTTCCAATATGTGGTCCTTGTCCATCACCCGCTCCAACTGAAGGGCCAGCACGATCTCCTGGGCCTTACGGGAGAGCGTCTTGACCTGGCTGAGGTGGGTCAGCTTGATCAGCTGCTGGGTGATCGTGGAGCCACCCTGGGCGTAGCTCAGTGTGCGCACATCCTGCCACAGCGCCCCCAGCAGCCTATGGAGATCCACGCCGTGGTGCTTGTAGAAGCGCAGGTCTTCCGCGGCGATGAAGGCCTGCTGGACGTGTTTGGGCACGCTGGACAGCCCCACCCATATTCGGCGCTCGCTGCCGTAGAGCGCGCCGACGGCAGCGTCATCTGCGTCGTAGACGGTCGTTGCCGTCGACATGGCTTCGATCCTGGACAGATCCAGCTTTTTCCAATGGGGCAGGTCGAGCCGCCAAATCAGCAGCCCCAGGGCCGCCAGGAGCACGACGCCCAGGCCGGCCAGCAGCTTCTTTCTCATATTTCAACCACCCTTCGGTGAAACGTCTTCCCTCTAAGCATTCCCATTTTCGGTGCAAATAGACATGTGTGCCAGAAGTTGTTCGTGGACATCGGCAAGCACAGGGGTTATACTGTTATCGGCATAAATGAAAGCCATGCATATGGAAGAGGTGGTATTGCTTGAAGCGCTCTACGGCTGTATTGACGACGTTGACGCTTTCAGCGGCACTGGCCGCCACGTCGCTCGCGTTGACGCTCGGCAGCGAACTACGGCTGCGCACGACGCTCACACAGGTGTTGATCGCGCTGTCGATGACAGGACTTGTGTTGCTTGCGGCCCTTGGCGGACGGCGCAGGGGGACGGAGACGGTGGGCCTTGGCCAGGCATCGTCAGATCGGCTCAGACATCAGACCTGCACCTTTTCCGACGTCGCCGCCAACGAGCAGGCCCTCGAGAGCCTTGAAGCGCTCAGGGATTACCTGAAGCGGCCGGAAAAATACGTGCGATACGGCGCGCGAATGCCCAGGGGCGTGCTGCTCTACGGCCCGCCGGGAACGGGAAAGACGCTGCTGGCCCGGGCGCTGGCAGGGGAAGCGGGCGTGCCCTTTTTTGCCCTCTCCGGATCGGACTTTGTCGAAAAATACGTGGGCGTCGGCGCAAGCCGGGTGCGCGCCCTCTTCAGGAAGGCGCGAAAGGCCGGGAGCTGCGTCATATTCATCGACGAGATCGACGCCATGGGCAAGCGGCGGGACGACAGCGCCTCCGACGAGCGGGACCAGACGTTGAACGCGCTGCTGAGCGAGATGTCCGGCTTCTATACCGGCGACGGCGTGATCGTCATGGCCGCCACCAACCGCATCGAAACGCTGGACCCGGCCCTGCTGCGACCCGGACGCTTCGACCGCCAGATCGAGGTGGGCCTGCCCGGAAGGGATCAGCGGCTGAGCATACTCAAGCTGCACAGCCGGGACAAGCCGCTGGACGCGGACGTCAGCCTGGAGGAGCTGGCCGCCCAGACCGTCAGCTTTTCCGGCGCGTCGCTGGAGAGCCTGCTGAACGAGGCGGCCCTCGCGGCGGCGGAGCGGGACGACGGCCACATCACCCGGGACGATCTGCGACAGGCGTTCTACAAGACCGTCGCCGGGGCGGACCGGGAGATGTTCGGCTCCCAGCGGGAGCGGCACATCATCGCCGTGCACGAATCGGGGCACGCCGTCGCAAGCCGCCTGCTGTCACCGGAAAACAGCCTGGCCCGGGTGAGCATACTCCCGGCAGGGCACGGGGCGGCGGGCTACAACCTGTGCGTGCCCCAGGAGCGGGTCATGGTTGAAAAGCGCCACCTGGAGAACCAGATACAGGTGCTGCTGGCCGGAAGGGCGGCGGAGCAGGTCGTCTTTGGGGACGATGCCCTGACGGCAGGCGCCTCCAGCGACCTGTCGCGGGCCACGGAGCTGGCGGCGACGATGGTCATGGAGCTGGGCATGCGGGATGAACCCTCGGTCTCCCTGAAGGCGCTGGGCCGGTTCTGCGGCACTGGCGCGGGAACCGCGGAGGCGTGCAGGGCACTGCTTCGGGAACAGTACGAGCAGGTCAAAGCGCTGCTGGCGTCACAGGTCGCCGCGGTCGACGCCCTGTCCAGGGCGCTTTTAACGGCGGAAACGCTGGAGGGGGACGCGGTCAGCCGGATCATAGACGCCCACCTGTCGATCGAAAGACCTGAATCGGCATAAGCAGACTCTATCTGACAGAGGAAACGACAGTCGAGGCATGGAATTATCCGGGGAAAGGGTGATTTCATGCTTTGCTATGAAAACAAGAAAAATACGCTGACCGTTCGGCTGTCGGGCGAGCTCGACCACAGCGCGGCCACGTCAATAAGGCGGGAGCTGGACGAGCTGATCGTCCAGACCGGCGCGAAAAGGCTGGTATTCGATCTGAGGGCGCTTGACTTTATGGACAGCAGCGGCATCGGGCTGATCATCGGGCGATACAAGGTGATGGTTCAAAGGGGCGGAAGCGTCGCTGTGCGCGGTCCCGGCGCGCGCATCGATAAGATCTTCAGGATGGCCGGGCTGTATCAGCTGGTAGAGCGACTGGCCTGAGGGAAAGGAGCGGGAATATGAGCAACATCAATGAAATGCGCCTGGAATTCACGGCGCTGCCCGAAAACGAGGCCTTTGCCCGTCTGGCGATCAGCGGCTTCATGCTGCCCCTGGACCCCACAATGGAACAGCTGGCGGACGTCAAGACCGCCGTATCGGAAGCCGTGACCAACGCCATCGTCCACGGCTATGGCGGCACGGGCGGAATGGTCGGCATGCGCGCGGCCTACGACAACAGCGGCGGACTGGTGATAAAGATCATCGATCAGGGTCGTGGGATAGAAGATGTCCGGCGCGCCCGGCAGCCGTTCTTCACCACCTGCAGGGAGGAGGACCGCTCCGGCATGGGCTTTACCGTCATGGAGAGCTTCATGGACGACGTCGAGGTCCAGAGCGCGCCGGGGAAGGGCACGACCGTGATCATGACCAAGCGGCTGCGGGACGACGCGATCCCGCACGAGGCTTGAAGGCCGAAGTCCACCAAAGCACCGAGGCGCTGCTTGTTCAGGCAAAAGGAGGCGACCCGCAGGCCCGGGAAAGGCTCGTCAGCGAGAACATCGCCCTGGTGAAATTCATCGTCAGGCGCTTTCTGGGGCGCGGCGTGGAATACGACGACCTGTTTCAATTCGGCTGCATGGGGCTGCTGAAGGCCATAGACCGCTTTGATCCATCCTTTCAGGCGCAGTTTTCCACCTATGCGGTGCCGGTCATCATGGGCGAGATACGCCGCTATCTGCGGGACGACGGGCCGATCCATATTTCAAGGACCCTTCGCGAGCTGTCCAAAAGGGTCGAGGATTACATGGAGAAAACAGACGGCGCCTGCAACCAGTCGGTACAGGAGATTGCAAACGCCTTGGGCGCGGACAGGGCCGACGTGCTGCTGGCGCTGAACGTCAAACGCCCGATGCGCTCGCTGGACGAGACACTGGGCGGCGATGACGGACCGCGCCTGATGGATGTCGTGGGCGAGGACACCATGGCGGACGTGGACCGGCGCATTATGCTGTCCGGGCTGCTGATGGACCTGTCCGACGACGAAAGGACGCTGATACTGCGGCGCTACTTCAAGCAACACACCCAGGCGCAGATCGCCAGCGACCTGGGCACGTCCCAGGTGCAGGTCTCCCGCATGGAGAGCCGCATACTCAAAAAGCTGCGGGACAGGGCCGGTGTGGGGACGGACAGATGACAAGCAGACCATATTCTGAATAGAATATGGTCTGCTTGTCATGAATGCGACCGTGTCCTGTTTTATTCCGAGATTCCTTCCAGTATGTCGCAGAAGTCGAATGTAGCGAAGTAATCCTTCACCGTCTCCGCGCGGCGGATCATCGAGAAGCTCCCGTCGGGGTGCAGCATGATCTCCGCGCTCTTCAGCTTGCCATTGTAGTTGTAGCCCATCGAGTAGCCGTGGGCGCCGGTGTCGTGGATGATCACCAGGTCGCCGTCGTCGATCTGGGGCAGGGCGCGGTCCACCGCGAATTTGTCGTTGTTTTCGCAGAGCGAACCCACAACGTCGTAGACGTGGTCGCACAGCGCGTTCTCCTTGCCGGACACGGTGATGTGGTGGTAGGCGTCGTACATGGCCGGGCGCATCAGGTTCACGGCGCAGGCGTCCACGCCGATGTACTCCTTGTAGATGTGCTTCTTGTGGATGGCGCGGGTCACCAGGCAGCCGTGGGGGCCCGTCATGAAGCGGCCCAGCTCAGTGGCGAGGGCGACGTTGCCCAGGCCGGCGGCGCCGAGCACCTTGGCAAAGCTCTCCTGTATGGAAGCGCCGATGGCGTGGATGTCCGGCATGCTCTGCTCCGGCAGGTAAGGGATGCCGACGCCGCCGGACAGGTTCACCATGAAGATCTCCGCGCCCAGCTTCTTCTTCAGGTCGATGGCCAGGTCGAACAGTATCATGGCGTTGGCGGGATAGTAATTGTTGTCGGCAGCGTTGCTGGCCAGCAGCGCGTGCAGGCCGAAGCGCTTGACGCCCAGCTGCATCAGCCGCTGGACCGCGGAGAAGATCTGCTGCTTGGTCATGCCGAACTTGGAGGAATCGGGCTGGCCCATGTAGACCGTGCCCACCAGAAGCTCACCGCCGGGGTTGTAGCGCAGGCAGATGCGCTCGGGAAGGCCGCCGTGGGCGGCGAGGAAATCGATGTGGGTGATGTCGTCCAGGTTGATGATGGCGTCCAGCTTGCGGGCGTATTCGTATTCCACGGCGGGTGTCTCGTTGGACGAGAACATGATCTGGTCGCCGGAGAAGCCCAGGGCCTCAGCCATCTTCAGCTCAGTCAGGGACGCGCAGTCCACGCCGCAGCCCTCTTCCTTGAGCAGCTTCAGTATAAAGGGATTCGGGCAGGCCTTCACCGCGAAGTACTCCCGAAAGCCCTTGTTCCAGGAAAAGGACTCGTATACATCGCGGGCGGTGCGCCGGATTCCTGCTTCGTCATACAGGTGAAACGGGGTGGGGTACTGCGCAGTGATCTCCTTCAGCTTTTCATGATCGACAAAGGGCAGCTTTTGCATAAGTATTCAACTCCATTTCTGCTTGCCATGATAGGATGTTTGCGCCTTTGAGTCAAGTGTATGTTATGTTCTTTTGTGTTAAGATGTCGGCATGAACCGAACCGATTTCGAACCCGCAATTGTTAACATTGGGAAGTTGAAGAAAAAGTGATTTCGTGATAGAGTAAACATGAGAGTGTATACAGATACAGGAGGTAGCTCATTGTCCCTTTCCGAACGCATAGAAAACCTGATGATGTCGGTGCAGAAGCCGGTTCGCTACATGGGTGGGGAATTCAACGCCGTCATGAAGGACCCGGACAGCGTGGACGTGCGATACGCCTTCCTGTTCCCGGATACCTACGAAGTGGGCATGTCCCATCTGGGCATGAAAATACTCTATCACGCCATCAACGCGCGGGATGACACCTGGTGCGAGCGGGTCTTTTCGCCTTGGGTGGACATGGCGAATTTGATGCGCAGGGACGGCATACCCCTGTTTTCCCTGGAATCGCGCACGCCCGTGAAGGATTTCGACCTACTTGGCGTCACGCTTCAATACGAGATGAGCTTCACCAACATCCTCGAGGCCCTGGACCTGGCGGGGATCCCCCTGCGCAGCGCGGACCGCAGCGACGGCCCCTTTGTCATCTGCGGCGGTCCCTGCGCCTTCAATCCCGAGCCCCTGGCCCCCTTCGTGGACCTGGTGGCCCTCGGCGACGGCGAGGAGGAGACCCTGCAGACCATCGACCTGTACAAGCAGTGGAAGGCCGCCGGACTTCCGAGGTCCGAATACCTGCGCATGGCGGCGCAGATTCCCGGCATCTATGTGCCGTCGCTGTATGATGTCGTCTACAATGACGACGGCACCGTGCAATCCGTGAAGCCCAAGCCCGGCAGCGGTGCGCCCGAGGTCGTCCGGAAGGCCTTATTAGAGGACCTCGACGCGGCGACCTATCCCGGGAAGCTGATCGTGCCCTACGGCGAGATCATCCACAATCGCATCATGCTGGAGATCTTCCGGGGCTGTACCCGGGGCTGCCGCTTCTGCCAGGCGGGCATGATCTACCGCCCGATCCGCGAGCGCAGCATCGACCACCTGATGAAGTTGGCCGAAAGCCTGGTCTCATCCACCGGGTATGACGAGATCTCGCTGATGAGCCTGTCCAGCGGCGATTACAGCTGCCTGCCCGAGCTGGCCCACCGGATGGTGGAGCGCTTCGGGTCCCGCCGCGTGCGCATATCGCTGCCCTCCCAACGCATCGACACGGTGCTGACGGATACGCTGAAGGAGACCCAAAAGGTCAAGAAGACCGCGCTGACTCTCGCGCCGGAAGCGGGCACCCAGCGCCTGAGGGACGTGATCAACAAGGGCGTGACCGAGGCGGACCTGATCCGCTCGGTCCCCGACGCCTTTGAGCAGGGCTGGTCGGCGGTGAAGCTGTACTTCATGCTGGGCCTGCCCACCGAGACGGACGAGGACGTGCTGGGCATCGCCGACCTTGCCGAGAAGGTGCGCAAATGCTACTTCTCCGTTCCGAAGGAGCGCCGGTCGCCGGGGCTGCGCATCACGGTCAGCGCCTCGGTGTTCGTGCCGAAGAACGACACGCCGTTCCAGTGGGCCCCGCAGCTGGACTTCGACACCGTGGTCCGCCGCCAGCAGTTGCTCCGACAGGCGCTGTCACGGGTCAAGGGCGTGGATTTCAAGTACCATGCCCCGGATCTGAGCTACATCGAGGCCGTGTTCGCCCGGGGTGACCGCCGGGTGGGCGAGGCGATGGAGCGGGCCTGGCGCATGGGCTGCCGGTTCGACGGCTGGAGCGACCAGTTCCGCTACGACCTTTGGCTCAAGGCCTTCGAGGAAGAGGGCATCGACCCGAACTTCTACGCCCTGCGCCCCCGCCCGACGGACGAGGTATTCCCCTGGGATCACCTCGACTGTGGCGTGACGAAGGCCTACCTGCTCAGGGAGTGGGAGAAGGCCATGCGCGCGGAGTGCACCCAGGACTGCCGCAAGGGCTGCACCGGCTGCGGCATGAAGCGTTATCCCGGCGCGTGCGAAAACCGTTGAAAGAATAGGCAATTGTAAAAGTCGGCGCGGGAGCGGGAAATGACAGCAAGAGCAAGCCGGACAAAGGATAAGAAGAAGGGCGGGGACAGAGACACAGAGAGAAAGGCAGCGCAAAGCGGGCGGGGTAAAAGCCGCCCAAAGGAGGA
>JAZOUD010000035.1:0-6753 GCA_045658005.1 Clostridia bacterium
TTGCACTTGTGGCATTCCAGCTGCTCCAGGTTCGGGAAGTATTCCACGCCCTTCAGCGTGGAAATGCTCCACGCGTTAATGCCTTCTTCCGCGTCCTCGTAGGTGCGCAGCATCAGCTCGGTCACCGCCTCGGCCTCGGCCTTGGACAGCTTCTTGTCGCCATTGCTGTCGATGTTCGCCAGCACGTACTTGCGGAAGTCCGCCGCCGGGAAGTTCGCCTTGTCGATCTTCGCGACGATCTCGTCGCCTTCGGCATTCGCCGCCACGTCCTCAGTCACCAGCGCCGCGCCGTCGATCGCCAGTCCGCCGTCCTCCAGCGCCAGCTCCGGCAGCGCCTCCATCTCCTCCGGTCCCTCGACGGCCAGTCCAAGCTCCAGCGCCTCCTCCGCCAGGGCCATGCCCGCCGCCAGCAGCGACAGCGCCAGCAGTACAGTCAACAGCGTCCTCAAACAGTTCTTCATCCTCGTTGCCTCCTTTATCAATTAAATACTTCTCCACGCTTGCCGTATAATATCACTATGCGCCTTTGTACAGCACCTTCTTGCCCGCAGTCAGGCTGGTGCCTTTGTCGATATCCAGATAAGCGGCAAAACCATATTCCTCCTCGCGGCCCCACTGAACCCGTTTCTTGCTCACCCGCTTCTCCAGCTTCAGCGCCTCCTGCAGCCCAGGGCAATTCTTGATGTCGATCGTCTTGATCTGGCTGTCGAAGGTCCAAAGAAATTCCAGCCCCTTATTCTTGCTCACGTCCAGCTTCGTGATCTGGTTTTCCCCGCAGTTCAATTGCGCCAGCTTCGTGTTCTTCGTCACGTCCACCGATGTCAGCCGGTTCTTTCCGCAATCCAACACCCTCAGCTGTGTGTTCCTGCTCACGTCCAGCGCTGTCAACCGGTTCGCATAGCAGGCCAGCACTTCCAGCTTCTTGTTTTTGCTCACATCCAGCGCCGTCAACTGATTGTACGCGCAAATAAAATGTTTCAAGTTCGGCAGCGCGCTCACATCCAACTTTTCGATCTTATTTTGATCACAATTCAGCCTTTCCAATCTTGTACTCTTGCCCAACACCAGCGTGGCGATCCGGTTATTAGCGCAGTTCAGATTCTCGAGGTTTGTGCACTTGCTTACATCCAGCACGGCGATCTGGTTGTCATAGCAACTCAGTTCCTGTAGCTCTGTGCACTTGCTCACGTCCAGCTTCTTGATCTGGTTTTCATAGCAGGTCAGTATGTCCAACGCGCTGCCTTTGCCGACGTCAAGCTTCTTCAGCCGGTTCTTCTGGCAGGCCAGTTTCTTCAACTTCGTGCACGCGCTGACATCCAGCGACGTCAGCCGGTTATCATCGACATAAAGCTCCACCAGCTTCGTGTTCTTGCTGACATCCAACTTCGTCAACTGGTTTTCCGATGGGTTCAGGTATTGAAGCTGCGTGTTCTTGCTCACGTCCAGCTTCGTCAGCGCGTTCCGGTCACACTCCAACTTCTTCAGCTTCGCCTTGTTGCTCAAGTCCAGCGCAGTGATCTTATTGCCCCCGCAGTTCAGCTCCACCAGCTTTGCGCACTTGCTCACATCCAGCGCAGCGATCTGGTTTTCACTGCATTCCAGCTCCACCAGCTTTGTGCACTTGCTCACGTCCAGCTTCTTGATCTTGTTTTCATAGCAGCTCAGTGTCTCCAACGCGCTGCCTTTGCCGACGTCCAGCTTCTTCAGCCGGTTCTTCTGGCAGGCCAGTTTCTTCAGCTTCGTGCATGCGCTGACATCCAGCGACGTTAGCCGGTTATCATCGACATAAAGCTCCACCAGCTTCGTGTTCTTGCTGACATCCAGCTTCGTCAACTGGTTTTCCGACGGGTTCAGGTATTGAAGCTGCGTGTTCTTACTGACATCCAAAGCGGTAAGACCGCAGCCATCGCACGAAAGCCGGTCAAGGTTCTCAAAGTATTCGATGCCCTTCAGATTCGCGCAGGTGATCTTGTTGGTACCGTTCTCTAGGTCTTCATAGTCGCGCAGATTGATCTCCGTCACGGCCTCGGCCTCGCTCCGTGACAGCTTCCCATCGCCATTGCCGTCGATGTTCGCCAGCACGTACTTGCGGAAGGTCGCGTCCGGGAAGTTCGCCTTGTTGATCTTCGCGACGATCTCGTCGCCTTCGGCATTCGCCGCCACGTCCTCAGTCACCAGCGCCGCGCCGTCGATCGCCAGTCCGCCGTCCTCCAGCGCCAGCTCCGGCAGCGCCTCCGGGCCTTCGACGGCCTCGATGGCCGCGTCCTGAGCGACCTCCCCGATCTCCAGCTCCGCCTCGGCCAGGGCCATCCCCGTCGCCAGCAGCGAAAGCGCCAGCAGCAGGGCCATCAGCGTCCTCATGCAAGACTTCATCATGTGACCTACCTCCTTTAATGGTCGACTTACGGCATATTATACCAAACCGCTGTCCTGAATTGGTGTACCGGTTGGAAGACTTTTTTCGACGCGGAGCCCCGATTCTTGCGTCTCTTTTTTCCGTATGTTATACTGATAAAAATGTTCATCAGAGGTGAGACCATGGATTCCACAGAACGCAGGAAGCTGACCACCGGCAGGCTGCTCTCCCTCATCCGTGGTACGCGTTCCAGTGAAGAGGCCGTGGCCTGGCACGCCGAAAACGGCGAGCCCGCGCTGAAGGACGTGTTGTATGAAATGATGCAGCGCCGCGGGCTCTATCCCAAGGACATGATCCATCGCTGCGGCATCGAGCGCTCCTACTTCTACCACATCCTGAACGGCAACAAGCGCCCCAGCCGCAACATGATCCTGCGGATCGCCTTCTGCCTGCATGCGGACCTGAACGAGACGGAGCGCCTGCTGCGCCTGTCCGACGCCGCCAGGCTCTATCCCCGGATACGCAGGGACGCGCTGCTGATCTTCGCGATCCAGCAGAAGTATACGATGGAGGCGGCCAACGAGCTGCTGGCCCGGGAAGGCGAAGCGCGGCTGTACCGGAATGACTGAGCCGCGCCCGTTCGACCCCGCGGCGCTGCCGCGCTTTGTGGACGGGGAATACCGGGCCCTGTCCTGCAAGAAGGTCGACGATAGCGGCGCGGTGTTCCTGGCCGAGCGCCGGGACACGGGACAGCCGGTGCTGGTCAAGGTCACCCGCTCCCCGGAGGAGCGCCTGTGCCTGAGAAATGAATACGAACTGTTGAAGCGGCTGGAGCGGGTCAGCGACCCGGCGGCAGCCCGCTTTCCCTCTGCCATCGAATACCTGGAAGCCGGGAGCAGCGGCGCGCTGGTCCGGGAATACATTCCCGGCCAGTCGATGGAGGAATACGTGGAATCGGAGCCCGCCCGCCCCGGCATCGCCCGGGACATGGCGCTGAAATGCCTGATCTCGGTGCTGGAGCAGCTCATCGTGCTGCACCGCATGCGCCCGCCGGTCATCCACCGGGATATCAAGCCGCAAAACGTGATCCTGGACGACCGGGGCGATTTCCACCTGATCGACCTGGGCATCGCCCGGGAATACCGGGCGGGCGACGCCGCGGACACCCGGGTCATGGGCACCAGCCTCACCGCCCCGCCCGAGCAATACGGCTTCCGGCAGACCGACGCGCGCAGCGACATCTATTCCGCGGGGGTGCTGCTGCGCTACTGCCTGACCCAGGAATACGGCGAGGCGGCCGACGCGCTCATCGACGCGGACCTGCGGGCCATCGTCCGGCAGGCCACCCAGTTCGCCCCCCAGATGCGCTACCGGCGGGCCGAGGACATGCTCGCCGCCCTGCGCCGCGCCGCGGGCGATCCAAACAACAAAAAAGGCCTGACGCGCCGTCGCGCCGCCATCGCCGTCGCGGTGGTCGCGCTGCTGCTGTCGGCCCTCTGTTTTGCATGGCTGAATCACCGCTCCACCGTCCGCCCTTACGCCTTCCGGGAGCCCCTGATCGAGCAGGCGGTGCGGCTGGCCCTGGACAAGCCGGAGGGGCCACTGACGGCAGGGGACCTGCAGGGCGTCACCGCGCTGCGCATCTTTGGCAGGCAGATCTACGACGACGACGGCCAGTTCTGGTTCCTGGGCGACAACGTCTTTCCCTACGACGCGGCCATGAACGCCCGGGGGCTCTGGCGGGAAAACGGGGGCATCGCCTGCCTGGACGACCTGAAGGCGCTGCCCAACCTCAGGGCGCTGAGCCTGTACCGCCAGGACATCTCCGATATCTCGGCCCTGCGGGGCGCGAAGCTGCAGGCGCTGGGCATCGGCTACAACCCCATCACGGACCTGTCGCCGCTTCAGGGCAACCCGAACCTGACGTCCCTGAACGTCTGCGGCCTCGACCTGTCGGACACCGGCGTCCTCGCCACCCTCCCCCACCTGCGGGCGCTGTCCATCGCCGGCACAGGCATCCAAGCCCTCGCGGGGCTGTCCGGCCTGCCGCTGGAGGAACTGAACCTGGTGGACGTGCCCTTCGCCGACGAGGCGTCCCTGGAGGCGCTGAAGGGGCTCAAGGCGCTGACGGTGAGCAAGCTCTGGCCCTCTCTGGTGCCCCACCTGGCGGCGCTGGAGCTGGAGACGCTGGAGGTCACCCACGCCCAGGGCGTGTCGCCCCGGGATCTGGAGGCGCTGACCGGCCTGAAGCGGCTCTCCTACCGCACCGAGCAGCCGGTGTATCTCTCCGCCGAGCCGCTGCGCTTTCCCCGGCTGGAGGTCCTGGAGCTGAAGGGCGTTACGATGAACAGCCTCGCCTGCCTGCATGGGCTGTCCAACCTGCGCACGCTGGGCATCTACGAGGTGGATTGCCAGGACTACAGCGGCCTGGACGCCCTTACCCACCTGGAAACGGTCTGGGCCACCCCGGCGCAGGCGGCGATACTGGATGCGCAGTATCCGGGGCATGGGTGGAAGATAGAATAGCAACTTCTGATTTGTCGCCCCGCGACAAATCAGAAGTTACATCACCGGCGCGACCACCTTCAACAGCCACCCTGCCAAACGGGTCGTGAGGGGGATGCGCCTCAGGTCCTCGAGGGTGACCTCGTGGCTCTTTGCCAGCGTGGCCTGGAAGTCCGCCTCCACGTCGGCCACGGCGGGCACGTCGCGCAGGTAGGCCGCGCACTCGAAGTGCAGGTAGAAGCTGCGGTAGTCCAGGTTGACGGTGCCCACCACGGCCTTGCAGTCGTCGGAGACGAAGACCTTCGCGTGCACGAAGCCGGGGGTGTATTCGAAGATCCGGACCCCCGCCTGCATCAGCTCCCCGTAGTGGGTCTTGGCCAGGGCGAAGGCGTAGCGCTTGTCGGGGATGTGGGGCAGCAGCAGGCACACCTCCACGCCACGCTTGGCAGCGAAGGTCAGCGCCGCGAGCATCTCGGTATCCAGGATCAGGTAGGGCGTCATGATGTGCACGTACCGCTGCGCCCGGCTGAGGATATCGGTATAGACCAGCTCCCCCACCCGCTCGTTGTCCACCGGGCTGTCGCCGTAGGGCAGCACCCAGCCGGGCGCGTCCTTGGGCGCGGACACCGGGGCGGTCAGGAAGTGGGCGTAGCGGTCGCCCGACTCGTCCACGTTCCACATCTGTAAAAACATCAGCGTGAAGGCGCGCACTGCCGGGCCCTCCAGCCGCAGCGAGACGTCCTTCCAGTGGCCGAAGAGCTCGATCCGGTTCACGTATTCGTCCGCCAGGTTCACGCCGCCGGTATAGGCCACCCGTCCGTCCACCACCAGGATCTTCCTGTGGTCCCGGTTGTTGTAGTGGGCGGAGATCACCGGCCTGATCGGCGAAAACATCTTGCACTTGATGCCCAGCTTCCCCAGCATCTCCGGGTAGCGGTAGGGTAGCCGGAACAGCGCGCAGGTGCCGTCGTACAACAGGCGCACCTCCACGCCCTCGGCCGCCTTGTCCTCCAGCACCTTCAGCACCCGGCCCCACATGTAGCCCTCTTCGATGATGAAGAATTCCAGGAAGATGAAGTCCTTCGCGGCGCGCAGGTCCTCCAGCATGGCCTCCAGCGAGGCCTCGCCGCTGGGCAGGTAGCGGGCGGCGGTATTGCCGTACAGCGGAAAGCGCCCGTGTTCCCAGGTGTAGCGGGCCAGGCCCTCCAGCTCCCCGGCGGCATCGAAAGCCCCCTCCGGCTCGGGCATGCGCTCCGGCAGCAGCGCGGCGGTCTCCTCCATCACCTCGCCCAGCCGCCGGTTCAGCACCCGGTGGCCGATGTCCAGCTCCACGAACAGGTACAGCGCAAGCCCCACCGGCGGCGCCAGCACCACCAGCAGGATCCAGGTGATCTTCGTGGTGGGCTCCGAGCGCTTGTTCACCAGGTGCAGTATCGTCGCGCCGTACAGCAACAGCAGCAGCACATAGTAGATGGGCAGCATGCCCTGCACCGACCGCAGCGAGCTGAAGACCGCCACCAGCAGCCCGACCTGCAGCGCCAGCGTCAGCACGACCAGCATCGTGCGCCCGAAGATCACGTTCAGTATGCCCCGCTTGCCCTTCTTCAACAGCCGCCGCTCCTCGCTGCCCTGCCCGCCGCGCCGGCCCTGACCGATACTGTCCCCCATAACTGCCTCGATTCAATTGGTTTGATGGAATAAACCCCCTATATAATACTATAATCCAATTGGAGGAAAAATGCAAGCGATACAAATTCTGATTTGTCGCGCTGACGCCCAGGCTAACTAGCCTGGAGGTATCGGGGGGCGGAGCGCTCCCGATCTTAAATCGTACGCGGCGGCGTGTACGCCGCGGGCGGGGGCTTTTTTGCGGCAGGGAGCCTGCGACCAGA
>JAZOUD010000036.1:0-40897 GCA_045658005.1 Clostridia bacterium
GCCGCCGCTACACGCGCCTTCCACCGTAGCGGCGGCAATCTGCCACCATGACACATGTCTCCCACGCAGCGTCGGCAACCTGCCGCCATGACACATGTTTCCCACCGCAGCGTCGGCAACCTGCCGCCAAGACTGAACAGATAAAAATGAAAGGAAAACGGTATCCCATGCATTTTGTCAACGCAAAGGGCATACTGACCGGCAGCAAGGGGCATTACGGCATGAACATCTACCGTGGCTGCACCCACGGCTGCGTCTACTGCGACAGCCGAAGCCGGTGCTACCAGTTCACCCACCCCTTCGAGGACATCGAGGTAAAGCAGAACGCGCCGGCGCTGCTGGACAGAGCCCTGAGATCCAAGCGGCAAAAGTGCATGATCGGCACCGGTTCGATGTCGGATCCATACATGCACTGCGAGGCGACGCTGAGCCTGACGCGCAAATGCCTGGAGATCATACTGAACAACGGCTTCGGCGCGGCGATACAGACGAAATCAGATCGCATCCTCCGTGACATCGACCTGCTGGACGAGATCAACCGCTCCTCCAGATGCGTCGTGCAGATGACTCTGACGACCTATGACGAAGCGCTGTGCTCGATACTCGAGCCAAAGGTATGCAACACGCAGCGCCGCATCGAGGTGCTGGCGCTGCTGCGGGAAAGGGGCATTCCCACGGT
The DNA here is from genome assembly GCA_045658005.1 of Clostridia bacterium. GTDB lineage: Bacteria > Bacillota > Clostridia > Christensenellales > Aristaeellaceae > UBA2862. The sequence goes on from JAZOUD010000036.1 coordinate 680, forward strand.
GGTCTGGCTGACGCCCATACTCCCCTACATCAACGACACGGAAGAAAACATCACCGCGATCCTGCACGAATGTGCCAGGGTCGGCGTAAAGGGCATCATCGATTTCGGCATGGGTATGACGCTTCGGGATGGCGACCGGGAATACTACTACGCGGCGCTGGACAAACACTTTCCCGGCATGAAGGCGCGCTATATCCGGCAATACGGCAATGCCTACGCGCTGCCCAGCCCGAACGCGAAGGCGCTTCGGCGTGTTTTCAACGGGATCTGCGAGGCCAACGGCATGCTGTCCACCCCGGAGGACTGCTTCGGGTTTATGCACGAATTTCCATCAAAGCATGTGCAGATGAGCATGTTTGATCTGTAATGTTTCTATAGCAATGAGGGTATCGCGAAAGCGATACCCTCATTGTTTTGAAGCGGAGAAGGAGGGATTCGAATTATACCCTATCTTCCCGACCTGCTCTGTCACTTTTACATCTATCAAGCAGTGTGTTACACGATAAAAGGCTTTGTTGACGTTGTGGGCTTATCTATGATATAATGATCATGCTGGAAAATGGCCCGGAAGCGCCCCCGCTGATTACAAAAGGCGGGGGGTGATAGTATGACGAACCTTGACTTGTTCATGGCTCTGATTGCTGTTGCAAGTCTCGCATTGACGATTTACTTCGGCTCTAAGCGTAGATAAAAAATGCTCCCGGGTAGCTGGCACTACTCGGGAGTGTTTCGGTTAAGGATTATTCCACGGCGGGAACGCTTCCTCGTGACAACACCATTGTACAGCATCGGCGGCGGGCTTGTCAAGAGCATCGCCGCCCTTTTTCGTTGCTTTTTCACTTTGAAATATTTGATGCATTCTGTTAAAGAAATATTTATGGTATTCTCGCATAAGTTAGTATCGAAAAAGCCCGAAAACACAGCGTTTTCAGGCTCTTCTTGTGGCGGAGAAGGAGGGATTCGAATTATACGTTACCTTTCCGCGCTATGTTGGATTATCCCGAAAAGTCCCTATTTGCAAGGGTTTCAGACTTGTCCTTTTTATCCTGTCCCTGCTTTTTCCTCCATATTTTAATCCGATAGGGGTATAAATAGGGGTAGAAACAAGTGTGAAATGAGTGAAATCACATTCACGGAAATACAGCTTTTCACAGCTTTCACACTATTCACAGTAATACCAGCATATCACAGTATTCACGATAATCACGCAATTCACACTTTTCACATTATTCACACCATACACTATAGATACATGATAGCAGTATCGTTGGAAAACCTATGAGAAGAACCATAGTTTACACGATAAAAACAGTTTTCGTAATAGAAAAAGCTGGTTTTCGTCCCTGCGTGTGTCCTGGTGCAAGATGTGGTCCGGGTTGCCGGGGCCAGCATCAGCACGAACGAGACGTTGACGGTGCGGCATTGGTTATGGTATAATGATGGCGCTGGACAATGTTCCCGGAAGCGCCCCCGCTAAATACATAGGCGGGGGGTGATAGCATGACGAACACTGATTTGTTCTTTGCTCTGATTGCTGTTGCAAGTCTCGCGCTTACGATTTACTTCGGTTCGCATAGTAGATAAAAAAGGCTCCCGGGTAATTGCACTTACTCGGGAGCTGCTTTCCCATAGGTGACACTATGGCGGGGGTGTTTCCCCTGTAGCAAGTCCATTGTACAGCATTGGCGGCGGGTTGTCAAGACTTGCCGCCTTTTTTTCTGGGTAACGGCTTCCCGTGGGCCTGTAGCGTGTCGTCGGCGGGGCCTGGGAGAAATACACGGGTATGAAAAAGCGCCCTTATTCGGGGCGCTGGGGCTTCGTGGGGGGTGTATATCCTCTTTCCTTCACTTTCCTGTAAAAGCTGTTCGGCTTCAATCCCAGCTTCTTCATGGTTTCGACGGCTGTCTGTTTGCCGTCAATCCACTTTTGCACTTCTTCTGCAAATTGCTTTTCGTCAACCTTGATCGGCTGCCGTCCGAAATACTTTCCCTTCTTCTTCGCTTCCGCGATTCCTTCCGCCTGCCGCTGCTTCATCTGCTCCCGTTCAAACTGTGCCAGGGATGCAAACACATTCAGCATGAAACGGCCTGCCGGGGTGCCGGTGTCGATCTGCTCTTTCAGCGATATGAAAGCAACTCCCTTCTTGTTCAACTTGTCGATGATGGTCAATAGGTCCTTTGTGTCCCTGGATAAACGGGAATATGATTCCACGATGACGGTATCACCCTTTCGCACAAATGAAAGCATTTCATTTAGCTTGGGGCGCTTCGTGTCCTTGCCTGACAGCTTATCCAGATAGAAGGCTTGGTCGTCCGTCACGTCGATGCCCTGTTCCTTCGCCATTGTGATTTGCCTGTCCTCGTTCTGCTCTACGGTGGAAACTCTCGCATAGAATACCTTCATGGTCCTTTGCTCCCTTCTCGGTGGTGGTGATGGTGGCGGGGATCGTCAAGCGGTCGCCCTGGCGGGGTGGGCGTTCCGCTGCCAGTGCTGCACAATGCGCTGGTGTTCTTCCTCGCTGAAGCGGGGCAGTTCGTACAAATCACAGTCACCGTCTGCAAGGTAATATCCGTAGCATGTCCCGCCCTTGCGGGGGCTGGGTAGCTTCTCCGCGCCGGTCCGCATGATGGCGTTGCGCGATTCCTGCGCGGTGGTCACTTTCAAACACAGACGGGCGTCAAAATTGCATCGGACAGAAGTAGGCACAACGGGAACATGCTGGGTCGCGCATATGAGATGCACACGCGCTGCTCGTCCGATTTGCGCGATTCGCTGTATCAGTTCTTCCGCTTCGCGCTTCACGCTGGCGGTCGTCAGCAGGTCGGCCAGCTCGTCAACAAACACGTATACGTGTGAACCCTGATATTCCCGCTGCCCCTGGCGCTGCATGGTCTTGAACCTGTCGTCAACGGTCCGCAACACACGGCGCAGGGCGTCAACGGCGTCGGCGGGTGTGTCCGCATAGGCGCGGGTGTGGGGCAAGGTCCGATACTCGGACAATTCAACGCGCTTCGTGTCGATCAACACAAATCCATCGGCGTCGGGTGCATCGTGCAAAAGTAACAGGATGATTCCATTGATGACGGTGCTCTTGCCGGAGCTGGTCGCCCCCGCAATCAGCACATGCGGCTGGTCGGCCATGTGTGCGTATAACCTGGGGTAGCTGCCGCCTGGGAGATTCCATTTCATCATGTTCAATACCTTCCTTCCGTGGTGGTCGTCGTGGTGATCTGTGGCAGGGCTGCGGCTTCATGCCGCTGTCGTCCGTGGCGTTCCCGCGCCCTGCGTGGCGTCGTCCCTGACGGCCTGCGGCGCGTCCTGCGGGGCTTCGTCGGTCGGGATGGGCTGGGCGCTGTCCTCGGTGCTGTCGCCGTCCTGCGGGGCTTCCTGGGCTTCCTGCTGGGCTTCATCGCCGGGGGCATCCTGCGTGGGCTGGGTGCCCTCCATCTGCTTCAGTTCTTCGCGGGCTTCCTCGATGGCGGCGCGGTGTTCGTCGTTCTCCCGGTTCAGCGCCGTGATTTCATGCTCCAGGATTTCCGCATGTGTCCCGGCCCAGCTTGTCGCCCAGCCGTGTTCAATGTTCCTGCGGACCTCTGCCAGTTCGTGCGCCTTGCGTTCGATCTGGTAGCCGTTGCGCTCGATGGCTATGCGGTGGTAATTGATGGCGCTGTGCATCACGGCTGCGGCGTCGTCGGTGCTATCAGCTTCCGTGCTGACGGTGAAGAAGTAACCGAATCCCGTGCTTTCATCATCAAACTGAAATTCGATGATCTCATTGTACACGCTGCCGTCGAATCCTCGGATATAGGTCTGATAGTCATAGGGCAGGGCCTTGCAGGTTTCCGCATAGGCGGGGCAGGTGCTGGGGGTGCCGCCGGTGTAGCTGGTGTTCATGTAGGTGTCGTTCCCCCAGCTCTGCCCGCTGGCAAAGTCCCTCGCGGACATCTCAAAGGAGATGTCGTGCCGCTTGCACATCTGCCGGACATAGGCCAGGAATTGCGCCGGGGTCACGTCGTGGCGGGTCAGCTCCAATTCGTACAGCTTCTTCATGGTGGTATGCTCCCTTCGTCGATGATGTAATATCTTCTATGTCATAAAGTTTATCACATAATACGCCATATGTCAATAGGCAAATTTAGACTTTTTGACATGCTGATTTCGATATGTCACACGGGTATGCTTTTGACATGCCCTCAAACGTCAGTGTACAGTCGTTTCCTCCCTGTCCGCTGCTGGGCTGTGTCCTGTACGCGCTGCCAGTGTCGCGTCGTCAAAGTGATAAGTGTATTGATGTGTTCTCGGCAATCCTGACGGGCTGGGGCTGTGCGTCCTCTGTGCGGCTCTGTGCGCCCTTCTGACGGGCTGGGCGTCCGTCCCTGCAATCGTCCTGCCTGGCGTCTGTGTCCATCCCCTGCGGCCTGCGTGGGGCCTGTCGTCGGCTCCATCGTCGGGGCTGCTGTCATCCCGCCTGCATCTGCTGGGCCTGTCCTGGCGGCTGTGGTGGTCGTCGGTCCGCTGTCCATGCCATGCAGACGGGGGGCACGTCGTCCAGCGTCGTCACGATCTGCGCCGGGGCTGCTGCGTCGTGCGTTCCCGGCTTCGGTCGGTTCGGCTTCATCCCCAAGTGCATAGCCGGGTTGCAAGGTGGCCCCTTGGGGTGTTGGTGGTTCCTGAAGGTGGTGCGGTCAACGTGCCGAGTACTCGAAAGGATGGAAGCATTTTCACATCCCCATAAATTTCCAGCCTTATAAAGCGTTTTCTGGAATCCACTTCTCCAATTCTGTGTGACTATACATTTTTGAAATTGAAAATGGTTTTCATATCTATGAATAACAGTAATAAATACCACATGATTTATTGATGGTGGCAAAAAAGGGCGGCATTACTGCCGCCCCCAGGTATAATGATCACCACTTCAAACCGAGTTCTTCATAGGCCTTGTGCAGACAATCCTCGACTTCACCAAGGGAAGACTGTCTAAGCATTTCGATATGATTTTCGTCGTCGATCAGCCAATAAACCGGGTAGCATGACGATCCATCCTTGATTGTATCCTTCTTGATACTCCAACCAATTTCCCTTGCCTTTTTCCTCAACGTCGATTCACTGTAAACTGCCATCTTAGTATCCTCCTTATTATTCATTGTAAACTGTAATCCACGGTTGTTGTATTCGTCACGCAAGAAGTTTTCCACATCATCAAGTGTCCAAAGGTGATCCGCTCCACCTTCGATCTTACTTCCCCAGACATATGAACCATCATCAAGGTTCTTCACCTGGTAGCCGGTTATTCTGCCTGTAGCGGTTTTGATCGTGTCGCCGTCCTCGTCGTGCTGAAATCCCTTCTCGATCTGAAACCCGATCCTCTTAGCCCTGTTCCTCAAAGTGTCCTCGGTCAAAAATGCCATATTGTAAACCCTCCTTCATGTTGTTTATCTTCGTTGTAGGTATAGGCCCTGAGATATAATAGATAATTCCTCCTGCGTTGTCAATCATTTGCTGAATCCGCTGCGCTTCCTGCTGGCCGCGCTCTGCTGATTCCCGGAAATCGCCGTATATAGTGGCGGGCGCTCCTGTGGTCATAGCGGTCTTTCCACCACCTTCACGGGGGCCACGGTGGGCGCGTCGCCGTATTGGATATAGTGGTCATAGGCTTCTTGGGCTTCGCGCAGATCGTCCCCAGCTTCGACAACAGCTTCAAGCAATTCGGTACGGCGCACAAGGTCGGCACATATGGCTTTGGTTTCCTCGCTGGCGGATGCGGCGTTCTCGACGCAAATCTGGTGGCCGCGCAGGGCTTCCAGAAGTTCGGGCATGTGGTGTGCGTTCACGATCAATTCAAACTCTTTCACAGTGGGTTACCTTCCTTTCGTAGTCTGGCCATTTTGGCCCTGTCGTTGTTCGCGTCGCCACTTCATAGCGGCATACCATCCACCGTGTTCCTGGGCTTCAATGCGGCGCTGCTGGCGCTCGGCTTCGGTCCTTGCGGTTGCCTTGCGGCTGGTGTGCTGCGGCCTGTGGTTCCTACGGGGCATTAGTCCTCGCCCCCTTCCCCTTCGGCGGTCAGCGCGTCGATTTCGCGCTGTACAGCCTTTTCCAGCTTCTTGATTTCGGCAACGCGGCGGGACTGCTCTTTCAAAAGTTCCGCTTTCAGAATTTCGTCCATGTCGATTCTGCGGGCGTTGCGGCGGTGGGTGTCGGCACTCGTGAATCTGACGTATTTCAACCAAACCAAAATCATTTCAAGCTGATTCCTCTTTAACATGTTCCTCCCCTTCTTCATCGTCCGGGAAAAGCACGACGGCGCGTTCCGGGTGTCCCAGGGCGATTTGCTCCATGTCGCGCATTATCAGGTCGATGTAAAATCCCTTGCTGTGCTTTGGATATGCCTTGTGCATGTTGTCTGCTACGGATAGCGTAAGGTTTACCATGTCAACAACGTCCGCTTCCGGCAATTCGCCTTTGCAGATTTCCGGGAAACGGTCGCGCAATTCTTCTGCTGTGTATCCTGTGGTTCTCATCATCGTAAATCCCTCTTCAAAAGTATTGTCATTTAGTCGGTAATGTGGTATAATCAGTGTGCCGATGGTAGCCCTTCGGGTTTCTCCTGCACCATATCCAGGTTGTCGTGACAATGCCCTTCGGGTGTGTCCGACATGCCCCCGCCCTGTGCGGGGGTTTTTACTTTGCAGGGGGCGCGGGATGTGGTATACTGTCCGTGCCCCCTGCGGGGCCTGCGTCCTGGGCGTGATCTGTGCTTGGCGGCTGGTTCACGTCCGGGGCGCGTTTGCGTGGTCGTCGTGGATCTCCGGCTGCTGGTCGTCCTGTGGCTTGATTTGCCGGGGGAATCGCTGCCGCCATGCGTCGCGTATGACTTGTGGCTGCCGGTCGCCCTGGGTGCGCTTCCTGTTGCGCTCTGCCCTGGCGTTTATGACGCCATAAAGCGCCGATTTGCGCCTGTACTTCCCCACTCATTCCACCCCCTGCGGGGCGAAGTCGTGCGCGATGGCCGTTTCTGCGGCTTCGCAGGTCGCGGGGTCGTCGGCTTCCAGCCCTGCGCGGTGGCTTTCCAGGAATCGCCGCGCCCTTACTCTTATAAGCGGGTCGGCGGTGGTCTGCTCGATCTCCGTAATTCGGGCGGTATAGGGGTTGCTGCTGGTGTCCAGGTTCAGCCCCCGCGTGATGCGGTTCACCATGCTGACAACACCTGCGGGCTTCCATGTCGCATTGATGGGGGTGCCGGTCAAGGCGTTCGTGCCGCTGGCCTTGGCGTATGCGGAAAACTCCACAAGGTTCATTTCGTCGGCGGCCAGTGCGCCGGGGTCGAAGGGCTTCAGATAGTTTTCAATGCGTTCCGTTCCGAAACCCAAAGACTTATATTTTTCTTTCAGCACGTCCAGCGCGCCGGGGCAACCGGCGAAGGCGTCCACGATCTGCGCTTGCAGCGGTATTGCCGTTGCGCTGCCGGTCGCGTTCAGGGTGTTCAGCGCGGCTTGGAAATCGGGGTCGCGGAAATCAAAGGTAGTGCGGGCCTTCTCCACGGTTTCCATGAAACGGCGGGCGGCTTCCTCGATGGCCTTCCCGTGTACGCTGAAGGCTTCGTTTGCCAGCTTCGTGAGTTCGTCCCGGTGCTTTGACTTCCACTTGTCTGAATGATCTTCGTCACGGTCGATCTGTTCAACGGCTTTGCGGTATTCCCATTGCGCCTGATTGCCTTTCGCAACGCTGCGGGCAATCCTGCGGGCGTCCACAATCAGACGGTCACGCAATACGTTATCCATTATCGGTATCTCCTTTCACAAGTTCGTCGGCCATTTCCTGCGCTCTGGCGGCGCTGATCTCGATTCCAAAGGCCGGGGCCATGCGGTAAAACTCCTGCGCGGTGGCGGCGCGTTCCTGGTCAAGCCTTTCCTCCTGCCGCTGTGCTTCGGCGGCCTTGTCTGCCGCTGCCTGCATCTCGTTCGCAACCTTCAGGCGTTCCAGGTTGCTTACTGCGTCCTGATACCATCCCATTGTTCTAATCATCTCCTTTGTCGGTGTCGGTGATCCGCTTCTCCATCGCTTCCAGGTCGGCGTGAATGGCAACGATGAAGGTGCAGGTCAGCGCGTCGTCGGGGTGCTGTGCTTCGATCTCCTGCATACGGGTGAAGAAGTCGTCCCAGAATGTGCCGGGGTCAACGGTGCCCATCTCGGCCAGCTTCGCGGCGTGAAGGGTGTAACAGTCGCGGTATACGGATTTCAAGCGCTTGGTTTCCTGATCTCGCCGGATGCTGGTCACTCTGATTCACCGCCCCAATCAGCGCCGTCTATATCATATCGGGCCATAATCTCTTTAACCTGGTCGTCGGTCATTTCCTCGGATTCCTTGTAGGCGTTCGCGGTCCAATTCATATTCATGTCGGTGCGGTCGCTCAAATCGGTCCCGGCGTTTTTCAGTAAGAAAATTCCGCAGGCTTCCGAAACTGTGCGGCTTAGTGTCACCTGTTCGAGGATCGCGCTCCATCCCGTCCGCAGGGCGTCAAGGTATCGGGCACTTTCGCCTTTGTCGTCGGCAATGAAACGATATAGGCGCTGCCGCGATATTCCCAGGGCACATGCAAGGCCACTCATACCGGGCACGACTGACGCCTGTTTGCAGGCGGCCAGGTATCGTGATGCTGTACTTCTGACGGCTGCCAGGTCGTTCAGGTCTACGCGCCCATGCTCGGCCACATCCTGCATCATCTGCTCCGTTGTATCAATCGCCGCTGCCAAAGTCTGCGCCTTTACGGCTGCGCTGATCTCAGGATATGATTTGTTCAGTTTGTTCCCGGCGCTGGTTTCCTGAAGCTGTGCGGCCATTTCGGAAATACTTTGATTCGCGGCGCGCTTCATCGGTCTGGGTTCTGCCATGTGTATCTATCCTCCTTCCCGGTCGTTTTCTGTCCCCTGGGCCTGCTGCTGCATCCTCTCCATTCGCCGCTGCCAATATCTGGCGGTGATCGCCGCTTGCTTTTCCGGGTTTTTCTGCCTCCATCGTCTCGCATATGCGGCTCTGGCGGCTCGAATGTTGGCCAAGACTTCTTCGGGACACTCATTCTTCTGATGTTGGTGCTGTTTCTGCCTGCCGGTCATCGTGTTGTCCTCCTTTCAGATTTTTCAATATGAAGTTTTTGGCTTGATCATAGGTATAATGCAATCCGAAATACCCTGCCAGTTTCATCATATCTTCGACCTCTGCCGGGGTTGGCGTCTGCCGATCATCCTTCATGGAGTATCACCCCTTCCCAGAACGATGTGAAATCCCCGTGCATTGCCTACGCGCTTGTCCATATGCACAATAATGCCATCGTGCCGATACAGGTCGGATTGGTAGTCTCGCAGTGTTCTTGTAACATCTCCTGCGTTGATTCCGAGGTAATGACCATGATCGTTCGCCCACTCCCGAAAAGCGTCTGTTTGCACCTTCCAGAGTTTATCCCCACTCCCGTTTATCAAGGCCGGAGTCGCTGTCACATATGCCTTGACGGCCTTAACGACAGGTGCGTCAGAATAACGCTTTTTCTGAATCGCGGCTTTATCAACCAGCTGCCAGGAAAGAGAATCGGCGTCGAATGTTATGTGAATATCATCGCCGTATATATCGCGTCCCTGGTATGTCAATGTAGCATCGTTGGAATCACGTTCTCTTAACAGAAGAATCGTAGAATCTGCTGTACCCATCAGGCCATTTGAACCACTTATCCGTTCAAAAGGGTCGTCGTCTTTTCGGTTCTGGCGCACTTTGTTAGTATGATGAACCAACACAACCGCGATATGGTGTCGATCTGCGAATGCCTTTAGTCTGCTCATTTCATCAACGTCGATGTCATACAGATTTGCCCTTCCGCTTTTTGTGCCTCGGACTTTTTTCGCGGTGTCAACGACGACCATCACCGCATTGGGGTGTTTAGAAATCCAATCCTCCAGCGCTGGGAATAATCCTTCATCCATCGTGATCGGAGCCTTATGGAATCGAAGATTGTCATTGCAATCCTTGTCGATCTGCTGCAATCGGTTTTGTAAACGGCGGTCGCCATCTTCCAACGCCATGTACAGAACCGTTCCCTGCTGCGTCTTGCGCCCAAGGAAAGGCTTCCCTGTTGCCACACAAGCACACATCTGCATCACAAGGATGGATTTCCCGATCTTCGGTTTGCCGACAAGAAGCGTTTCACCTTCGACGATCAGCCCTTCGACAGGCTCCACCAAAGGCGGGAATTCTTTTGAAAGAAGGTCGGCTGCGCCTAAATCCTCAATGACCGGCGCTTGCTTCCCAGCGGGAGGAATATCCTTGGCAGGATGGATTTTGAAACCATCCTCGATGAAGGTATCAAGTTTCGGCGTTTCGCTCATATAGCATCTACTCCATCCAATTTCAGAATCTCCAGGCGTTGATCGGCCAGTGTTCGCGCTTTCAGGGTGTTCAGGAATTCGGGATTGTCCCAGGTGCTATCTTCGGCGGGAAACCGGGAAAGCCTTTGGTCGGCTTCGTGAACGACGTCGCACAAAAACCCCCACTGCCGGTTAAGTTCTGCGCGGCGGGCCTGATCTTCCTGTCGGCGTCTCTGTACCTCGGATATATCATCTGCCGTGGTCGATGCGTCCACAGCCAGCCCCAGCCGAAAATCAGCGTTCAGTTTCTTAGCTGCGTCCATCATGGTCAAGCTGAAAAGCTGTGCGGTCAGAGCGATGGAATCGCCGCCATTTCCACACGCAAAGCAGTGACAGCGATTTCCATGGAAAGAGAGGTCGGGTCTGTGGTCATTGTGCCAAACACATCTGGCGCGGCCATTCCTACCAAATTCCATCCCATATAGTTCAGCGGCTTGCTTTGCGGTCACGCGATCCGCAACGGCTTCAAACAGCGTCATTCTGCTTCGGCTCCATTCCCTTGATTCTCAGCCATTCGTGAAGTGGTTCAATCGGGATGACCAGGCGCTTCCCAATCTGCACAGCGGGGAATCCCTCGGAGTGAGCGAGAGCATAAGCAGAGTTTTTGCCAATGTTCAAAGCTTTCGCAAGTTCAGGAATAGTCATCGTAAGCTTTTCAGACATGATCATTCCCCTTTCAACGGTATTCTTTTAATAGTAGTAGTGGTTCCGACTATTATTATACACATAGCATCATGTTTTGTAATTAATTCTATGTTAAACATGATTATATCGCGAATTATAGTGGTTCATATACTCTTTTCAAATACCGCTGTGTTTGATATAATAGAAATAGTTCGATATTCACAAGGAGGAATACAGAATGGCCACTTTTGCAGATCGGTTGAATTTCCTGCGAAAAGAACGGGGATGGACAAAAGCTGAAATGTACCGCTGTATGGAGATTGCACCAATAACACTGACTGGCTATTTGTCTGGGAAAAACTCACCAAACATTGATGCGGTCCGAGGATATGCGGAAAAGCTGGGGGTCAGTCTTTCCTGGCTTGCGGGAGAGGAAGAAGATAAAAACTCCAGTTTGCTTGTGCCTGGAGAATCCACCTACGCTGATTTGATTGCAATTGTTAACAATGTCTTGGGCGTTGCTGGTTTTTATGTTGACATAGATGTTGCCGATAATGAACCATCTATAAAAAATTGGAATTCTTTTGTCAGTGATTTTATCCCGGAGGACATGACACGGGTTATGCTAAAGTCAGATGACGCAATTCTGGTAAATTACTATAAGACGTATATTTCTATGCAGAATATGTTATCTGATGGAAGAATCTCGGAGCAGGAATTTACAGACTTTGTTGAAATGAAGCGTTTGCAGTTATCGGATCGGATTATATGTAATGAATCAAAAAAAGATTCTATATAGGAGAAGAATAATGTCAGCGATCAAAAAGCGCGGCGCAAATGGCGCAGGCTCCATCCGTCAAAGAGCAGATGGGACATGGGAAGCGCGGGTTACTATGGGAACAAACCCTACAAGCGGCAAACCTGTGCGTAAATCCGTTTATGGCAAGACGCAAAAGGAAGTCCGGCAAAAAATGACGGCGATCCTCGGTTCACTGGACAACGGGTCGTATCAGCCTGAAACAAAGAAAACGGTTGCCGCTTGGTTGAATGAATGGCTTGAAACCTTCTGCGCCAACAAACTGAGGCCCTACACGCTCTCAAGCTATCGGGGCATCATAAACAATCATATTGTCAAGCACATGGGCGCTATGCAGCTCCAGGCGGTGCGCGGTACAGACGTGCAAAAGTTGTATAACACACTGATTGCAGACGGGGTGGCACCCAAGACAGTCAAGAATATCGCCGCTGTGCTACACAAGGCCCTCGGCATGGCGGTTAAGCAGGACATGATTGCCGCCAATCCCTGTGACGCTGCTGAACTCCCTGCCATGCAACAGCTTGAAATCAAGCCTCTGTCAGATGCTGAAATCCCCTTGTTCATGCAAGCCATTCAGGGGAATGCTATGGAAAACGCCTATGCTCTGTGTCTGCTGGCGGGGCTTCGTGAAGCTGAATGTCTGGGCCTGTCATGGAATCAGGTCGATTTTGAAAAGAAGTCTATCACGATCAATCAACAGCTTCAAAAGGAAAAGGTCAAGGACGGGAAATATGTCATTGTTCCGTTCACGAAATCCAACAAACCTCGAACGATCTTCCCACCTGCGCTGGCCTTCGACTACCTCAAAGCGGAGCAACGACGACAAAACGAAAACCGGCTGAGGGCTGGTATGCTTTGGAAAAACCCGAATAACCTTGTTTTCACTAACCAGGCTGGCGGCAATCTGGCAATCAGTACGTTTTACAAGACGTTCAAGCGCATTGCGGCAAGCATAGGTCGCCCAGACGCAAGGCCACACGATCTGCGGCACACATGCGCAACTGTCGCCATTGCAACCGGCTCAGATGTGAAATCGGTACAGGATATGCTGGGCCCCGCGACAGCTTCCTTCACACTCAACGTCTACGCGCACACCTCGGAGAAGATGAAAGAAGATACTGCCGCACGGATGCAGGGATATTTTGACAGCATCGGCAAGCCTCCCAAGTGTGACATGTGAATACTGTGATTAACGTGAAACGCTGTGCATGTGGAATATATGTGAAAAGCGTGAAATCTGTGATTTCTGTGATTTTCGTAAATCCCATATAGACTGTTTTTCTATATGGGGTTTTTACTGTGAATTCCGTGAATAATTCTGTTAGGGGTAAAAATAGGGGTATATAACGCATATCAGGTATCAAAAAAGCCTGAAAACACTGTGTTTTTAGGCTTTTCCTTTGGCGGAGAAGGAGGGATTCGAACCCTCGAGACGCTTTTGACGCCTACACGATTTCCAGTCGTGCGCCCTCGACCAAGCTAGGCGACTTCTCCATATTCAATTATGCGATCCAGGGTGGTCAACCCCGAATCAACCAACGGATGATATTATAGCATAACGCGGTGGCAAATGCAATACTTTTCAGAAATAATTTTCTGTGAAATTGTCAGTCCGTAGTTTTAGCTCAGGCTACCACTCCCTCAGTCACGCTTCGCGTGACAACTCCCTCAGAGAGGGAGCCTTTTTATATGGAAATGCGCCTTGTAGGCTCCCTCTCTGAGGTGTGCGCAGCTATGACCTTGGGTTAGAGCTGGCTGGCCGAAGGCCAGACTGAGGGAGTCCCGGAGGACTCTGAGCTGTAACAGTCCGTAAATATACCTCGCTATCCTACCACCCAATCATGCGTTTTTTCCATACCGGGATGTTATGCGTTTCCAGTATCGGAACGATACAACAGGCGCATGATCAGTGGCGCAGATCGACAACCTTCGAAGAAATCCAACACACCATGTCATCTACCCTGCAGCAGTACCAAACCCGGCCACTCCTGTCTTTCTCATACCGCCCTAGATAGGGGGCCGCTTCGCCCCCGAAGAGATAGCCAATGGCAGGATAATTGGTACCGGGACCCGTGCGCAGATTTGAATGAAGCCCTTCGCTTGAGATCAGGTAGCCATAGCCAATATCACGCTGATTATATTCATCGTATTCAAACCCTGTTGCCTGTATGCAGTTCAGCCATACGTAGCCAACCTCATAATCCTTGGTTTCAACACAGACAAAATCCATGTCGTCGGCCTTATAGGCTTCCCTGGATATAATCGTTACTCTATCTCCCAGATAGAGCTTTCTAAGCGCCGGCGCCTTCGGGGATGGCCGGCTTCGAAGTGTCGCATACTCCTTGACGTTATAGATGCGGGCATCCCTGAAGCAAGCCGTGAATTCTGCCTGGGCGCATAGCGAGGACAGCAGGATCATCAGAATTGCCAAAATGGAAATTAACCTTATCTTCATCATTTTCTCCCCCTTGAATCGTTCGATCGCTTAACTAAATTATACAATACAGACATCATTTCGTCAATATATTTATCAACAAAAACATTTCATTTTCTTTAATTATTGCTGTTCATCCATAGCCAGGCGCGTGTTCCTAATCACGATCGTTCCCAACCCCGAGCGCCAACCGTTTTTTATTTGATTTTACATATAATTTTCATTCTTCTTCCAAGCCTACCGGGCGCATAAGAAAAAAAACATACTATAATGCACAGGATGATATATCGCAAGGAGGATATCAACATGACCATGACAAAAAAACAGGATGGTAAAAATCTGACTGTGGCAGTCGAAGGACGTTTGGATACCCTGACATCCCCCACCCTGGAGGCTCAGCTGCTGCCCGCTCTGAAGGGAATTGAAGCCCTGGTGATCGACCTCGCTGAACTGAACTACATATCCAGCGCAGGCATTCGCGTACTACTGCAAGCCGCGCAGAGCATGGACGCACAAAATGGCGAGATCAATGTAATCAACGCCAACCAGGATGTGCAGAGCCTCTTCACCATGACCGGTCTTACAGACGTGTTGCACGTCGAATAACGAGGAAGTGATACGGTGAACCTGGGAGAAAAGCTCTACAGCATACTGATTGAAGGCGGTTCCTGGAAGACCATTCTGAACGGGCTTTGGGTCACCGTAAAAATATCGGCATTGGCATTGCTGCTGGGCACGGCGCTGGGGGCGCTCGTCTGTCTGCTGCGCACCCGCAAAAACGCCCTGCCCCGCCGCCTTGCCCAGGCGTATATCGCCGTACTGCGGGGCACGCCGGTGCTGATGCTGTTGCTCTTGATGTTCTACGGCATACTGGCGCGATACGGCTTTTCCCCGGTGACGGTCGCGATCATCACCTTTGGGCTGAACGTCTCCTCCCATGTCGCGGAGCTGCTGCGCGCCGCATGGGAGGCCTCGGACAAGGGGCAGGCAGAGGCGGCCCGAACGCTCAGCCTGACCGCCTGGGAGGCATTTCGGTGGGTGACGCTGCCACAGATGCTGCGCACGGCCAGGCCCGTTTTTTCAATCCACCATCGTGAACCTGATCCAGTGGACCAGCGTGGTGGGCTACATCACCATCACAGACCTGACCCGCGTCATCAACAACATCGCCTCCCGCACCATGCAGCCACTGCTGACCACAATCATCGGCATGCTGATCTATCTGGCGCTGAGCTACCTGGTGTTTGGCCTGTTCGCGCTGACGGAGCACAGGAAAGGGGGCGCCGGGAAATGAGCTTGATCGAAGTCAGGGGATTGAAAAAGCGCTTCGGCGCACAGGAGGGGCTGAAGGGCATCGACCTCACCATCGAGCAGGGCGAACGCAAGCGAGGTGGGCTGGGGATATTCATGGCCAAGCAGTACATGGACGATATCACGTATCAGTATAAGGACGGGCAGAACATACTGACGCTCAGAAAGCGGCTGTAGCGCGTCCGAATGAACGATTACGGGGTACCAGGATCATCGCCGACCGGTCCCCTGTATTCCAGGCAGAGCATGGTCAGGTCGTCGAACTGCCGGGCGTCCCCCACGAACCCATCCACGGCCCGTTGCATATTCTCCAACAGCTCCAGGGGTTTTGCCCCTGGATTTTCATTCAGCGCCTGAAGGATCCGGTCCATGCCGAACTGCTCTTCCTTCGCATTGTTGGCCTCCGGCAGGCCGTCGGTATAGACAAACACCTTTGATCCGGGCGCCAGGGGGATTTCATAGGCCTGGTAGGCTGCCTTTTTCATGACGCCCATGATGATGCCGTGCGGGTCGTCAAGGCGCTCAAACAGGCCGCCGGAATGGCGAACGAACGGATATTCGTGTCCCGCGTTGGTGCAGGTCAGCCGTCCGGTGCTCAATTCCAGGATGCCCAGCCATACCGTGACGAACATCCGCGTCGGATTGTTCCTGCACAGCTGGGCGTTGGCGGACGTCAGGATTTCCCCGGGCGTGCCACCCATGCGCGCGCGGTATTTGATGATGATTTTGGTGGACATCATGAACAGCGCGGCGGGCACGCCCTTGTCGGACACGTCCGCGATCACCAGGGCCAGATGGTCGTCATCCACCATAAAGCAGTCATAGAAGTCGCCGCCGACCTCCTTGGCGGGGTCCATGCTGGCGTAGAGGTCAAATTCCGGGCGATCCTGGGAAGCCAGGAACTGCGTGGGCAGCGCCGCGCTCTGGATCTTTGCCGCCATGCCCAGCTCCGTGTTGACGCGCTCGCGCTCCGCCGTAGCCCGCTTCAGGCCTTCGGCATTCTCCACGATGCGCGTCTGCATGCCCTGTATCTCCCGATACAGGGCGCCGATCTCGTCCCGGGAGCGAATGGGCAGCGCAATCACGTCATCCTTCGAATAGCCCTCCTCCCCCATCTCAAAGCCCGCGGTGCCCTCCGCCAGCAGCTTCAGGGGCTTCGTCACTACCCTTCGGGTCAGCAGCAGCGTGCCCGCCATCACTGCCAGGGTGAGGGCCACAATAAACACCGCGCTGTTCACCAGGAACCAGTGGCGGCCTTCAATCACATCGTTCATGTTGATGTCCAGGCACAGCTGGGCAACCGCCACGTCCTCAACGCCTTCCCATTCATACCGTATCGGCCCGCAGGCGGTGCATAGCCAGTCGTCTCCAAACTGATAGATGGTGGGTGGTATGCGGTCATTGCCAGTGTATTGGGCAAAGGCCTCGATGGGTTCCTCCGCCGTGCCAATATCCATCAGGCCGATATCCGGGTCCGCCAGGTTGTAGGTGACACCGTCCACGACATACTGTATGTAGAAGTCGAAGCCGAATATCGCCTCGGAATCAGCCAACCCCCATTCAATGAGGGTGTCATAATCGCCATAGAGGGAATATAATTCCCTTTCTTCTTCAGTTATATCCGATAAATCCGGGTCGATGTACCCTGCAATGATATTGTTCGACGGTTGCTTGAGCATCCATTCCTTGATGATCTGCTCGTCGTTCGTGGCCACCGCCCGGGCGCGCGCACCTCCCGGAATTCATCGGTATCGATCTTCCTTCTCATATACGCCGTATAATCCCAGGGAATATGATTATTGAGGACGTCCTCCAAGGCGCGTTCGGCCTGGGCAAAATAGAAGCTGTCTACCTTGCGGCAATACACCGAATAGGTGATCGCCACAAGCCCCGAGGCGATCATAAGCAGGCAGGCGACGAGCAGGATGTTCAGCTTCATACTTAGCCCGACGCGGCGTGCCTTTCGCTCCATGCCCATTGCCTCCCCCTCTGATTAATCTGCCTGTAGTCGCTACACGCCCGGCGACCCCTGCCCTCTCCCCATTCCGCCTTCCTCTGCCTCGACGATGCTCTCCGGGGTCTCGTCGGCCTTGTCGTTCACCTTTTGCAGGGCCTTGAAGATTTCCTGCATCTTGTAGTCGGTCTCGGTGATCACGTCGGCGCAGGCCCGCAGCTCGTCCACGATGGACTGGGGCACCTCGGCGGGGGCCTTGTAGCGGATGCCGTGCTCCAGCGTGGCCCAGAAGTCCATGGCGACGGTTCGGATCTGGATCTCCACGGGAATGTACAGCTTGCCCTGGGACACGTACACCGGCACGTCCACCACGATGTGCAGGCTGCGGTAGCCGTTGGGCTTGGGATTCTTTATGTAATTCTTCTCCAGGATCAGCGAAATATCGTCCTGCGCCAGCAGCAGGTCCGCGATGCGGTAGATGTCGTCCACATACCGACACACCACCCGCACCCCCGCGATGTCGTGCAGCGTCTTCTTCGCGCAGGAGATGGAGATGGGATAGCCCAGGCTGTGCAGCTTCCGCACGATGCTGCCCAGGGTCTTGACCCGGCTCTCCATGTGGTGGATCGGGTTGTGCATGTATTTGAAGGAAAACTCGCTGTCCAGCGTCTGCAGCCGAGCGTTGATCTCGCGGATCGCCGCCTCGTAGATGCCCTTGATCTGGGCATACTCCCGGCGAAGCTCCTCCATGGCGTAGTTGATGCCGACGTTAACGGGCCGCACCTCGATCTTGACCTTGGCCACCGCCGGTTTGTTCTGTTCCATACGGGTTCCCCCTAATGTCTGTCTTTCAGCGCGTCCCAGGGCGTGAGCATCGCCAGCACCTGGGAATGCTGCCCGCCGTCCTCGGTGATGAACACCACCGCCAGGCGGCGATTCGGCCCCTGCCGCTTTTCAAAGGCCTTGCGCACCGCGGTCATCGTGATGGTGGGGTCGAAGAACAGGTAATCGTCGGTGCGTTCATTGTCCACGCGCAGCGCCTTCTTCAGGTCGCCGATGCGCAGGTCGTCTCCCAGGCCCGCGAAGCCCTTGTCGCCCACAAAACTCATCAGGGCCCCGGCGCTGAACACGCCCACCAACCCCGTCTTGTCCCGCACGGGCACGTGGGAATAGCCCATGCGCATCATGTGACGCATCACGTCCAGCGCGAAATCGTTGGGATGGGCAAACATGATCCTGTCCCCGGGCGTGCCGCAATCCACCGCGAGGCAGGGCCGCTGGACATAATCCACGATCCCGTCCAGAAGCTCGACGACCCCCTCGGAGGGCTCCACCACCGGCTGACCGTCCACGTCGTCATTGTGGGCCAGCAGGTTTCGTATCTCACGGCACATGTCCAGGTCTGCCCGGCAGGGCGTGCTGTCCGGGTCGTGGAGATACTCCATCACCACGCTGCCCGAGGAGACCCGCTTGTCGCTGTAGCGCTTCTCCAGCAGCCCCTCCAGCCTGCGGTACAGCTTTAAAAAACGCTCTGAGCGCAACTCCTGCCGCATCTCCAACCGCCTCGCCCTCCTTTAATCATATCATAACATATTCCGGAGCAGATTGCAATATATCCCCGGATATTATCTGGTGATGTCGCAGATGGCGTCGGCCACCCGGCACAGCTCCGCAAGGTCCAGGGCCTCTCCCCGCACCCGCTCGTCCACGCCCGCCGCCGCCAAAACGGCCTTCGCCTGCGGCTGGTCCAACCCGAAGGCGGCCTTCAGGTTGTTGGCCAGGGTCTTGCGGCGCATGGCGAAGGCGGCGCGGATCAGCCTGCGAAAGAGCTGCTCGTCCTTCGGTTCGACGACGGGCGCCTCATGCCGGTCGATGCGTATAAAGCAGCTGGTCACGTGGGGCGGCGGGTCGAAGGCCTCCGCCGGCACCTCGGCCAGCACCCGCGGCTGGCCGTAGTATTGCAGCTGGGCCGCCAAGGCGCACCACTGCTTGCTGCCCGGCGCGGACATGATCCGCTCGGCGGCCTCCCGCTGCACCATGATGCAGATGTCCGTGGGGGGCTGGGGCAGCGCCGTCAGCTTCAGCAGTATATCCGCGGTGATGTAGTACGGCAGGTTCGCCACCATGCGGTAATCCCCGCCGCCGAATTCCCGCTGCGCCAGCGCTTCCACGTCGGTTTTGAGGATATCGCCATAGTGGACCCTTGCGTTGTCGCAGTCCGACAGCACCTCGCTGAGCACCGGCTCCAGCGCCCGGTCCAGCTCCACCGCCAGCACGCGCCTGCATCGCCGGGCCAGCAGCGCCGTCATGAGCCCTGCGCCGGGGCCGATCTCGAGCACGCAGTCCGCCGGCGAAAGGGCCGCCTCGTCCAGCAGATGCCCGATCAGGCCCTCAGACAATAGAAAGTTCTGTCCCAGACTGTGGGTGTTGTGAAAGCGGTGCTTTTCCAGGGCGACCCTGGCGCGCAGCTCGGCGGAGGGGGTTGCGTATTGTGACATAAACGCCTCCAGTAAAACATAAATACGCCCGCGCGCCGTGACGGTACACACCCATGCGCGCGGGTCCTTTGCTTTGGTTTTTTACTACTTCGTGCCGTACAGGCGGTCGCCTGCGTCGCCCAGGCCGGGCACGATGTACTTGTTCTCGTTCAGCTTTTCATCGATGGCGGCGATGTAGATATCCACATCCGGGTGCGCCTTCTGCACCGCTTCAACGCCCTCGGGGCAGCCCACCAGGCACATCAGCGTGACAGACTTGCAGCCCCGCTGCTTGATGAAGTCGATGGCCGCCACGGAGGAGCCGCCGGTGGCCAGCATCGGGTCCACCACGATCAGGTCGCGCTCCGCCACGTCGTAGGGCAACTTGCAGTAATACTCCACGGGCTTGTGGGTCTCGGGGTCGCGGTACAGGCCGATATGGCCCACCTTCGCCGTGGGTACCAGGTTCAGCATGCCATTGACCATGCCCAGGCCGGCGCGCAGGATCGGCACGATGCCCAGCTTCTTGCCGGCGATGATCTTCGACTTGCACTTCTGGATGGGCGTTTCGATCTCGATCTCCTCCATCGGAAGATCGCGGGTCACCTCATAGCCCATCAGCATGGTGATTTCCTCCAGCAGCTGGCGAAAATCCTTGTTGCCGCAATCCTTATCGCGCATCAGGGTCAATTTATGCTGTACAAGGGGATGATCCACCACAACGACCTTGCTCATGTAATAACCTCCCTGCTTTATTCTTCCGACTGATAATTATATATCATTTGCCGGTCAAAGGCAATGACAATTGTGTCACAATTCTATCTCACAATTCAATTTCCCCGGGAGAATCATCGGAATTCCTCCGCCGGATGGATGTTCGCGCAGCCCGTGACCGGGTCGAAGCCCTCCAGGATCAGCAGCGAGCGCACGTTGTCCACGCGCTTCGCCTCCGGCTTGGCCGTGGCGATCATCACGCAGACGCCCACCACCTCCGCCAGGAATTCCCGCATCAGGTCCACCATGCCCTGCAGCGTGCCGCCGCCCTTCATGAAGTCGTCCACGATCAGCGCCCGCTGGCCGGGGCTGACCGCCCGCCGGGTCAGGGCCATGGTTTCGATGCGGTCGTTGCCCCCGGCGATATAGTTGATCTTCACGGCGCTGCCCTCGTAGGCGCGGCTGTCCCTGCGGGCGATGACCAGCGGCACGTCCAGCATGCGGGCCGTCATCAGCGCGATGGGGATGCCCTTGGTCTCCATCGTCAGCACGAAGTGGGGCTTGCTGTCATAGTACTGGGCGGCCAGGATCTCCCCCATCTGCTGGGCGACGCCGCCCTCCGCCGTGATATCCGAGGTGTACAGGAAGCCGCCCGGCAGCATCCGTCCGGGCTCGGTCAGCCGCCTGGCCACCTCATCGAGCGTCCTGCGCACCCTGCTGGGGCTGGGCATCGCCCGATAGCGCACGCCCCCCGCCGCGCCGGCCACCGTCTCCACACAGCCCAGGTCGAAGCGGGCCAGCGAGGCGCTGACCAGGTCGATGTCCTCGCTGATGGTGGATTTTGCGGCGCCGAACAGCTCGCAGAATTCGCTGAGCGTATGGATGCGGTTGGGTGTGTCCATCAGTATCCTGGTGAGCGCGCCCAGGCGCTCGTTGCGCTTGATTTTATCCATGCGTCCAAGCCTCAATTCCGAATATTTTTATCATTTGTCCCCATTATAATTCGGATTTGTTAGCTTTTCATCGGGTTTCTGCAAAATCGGGCAAATGTTCCAAGTTTTAACCTTCATTTCCCCCTCGGCTCCAGGTTGCGCTTGCAGCCGATTCACATTTGCCTTATAATGAATGTACAGGGGATGGACGATTCCGCAGCCCCGCATTGGAGGGATATCGATGACCGCGAATATATACGATTACAAGGGAGGCCGCGCCCACTTCATCGGCATCGGCGGCAGCTCGATGTCCGGCCTGGCCGGCTATCTGAAGCAGAAGGGCTATGCCGTCACCGGCTCGGACCGCACCAAATCCCACAAGACCGAGCACCTGGAGGCGCTGGGTATCCCGGTGTCCATCGGTCACGACGCGGCGAACGTGCGCGGCGCGGACGTGATCGTCTACTCCGCCGCCATCGGCGCGGACAACCCCGAGAGGGCCGAAGCCGCGCGCCTGGGCATTCCCCAGATCGAGCGCTGCGACCTGATCGGCCAGCTGATGGAGGGCTATCCCTTCGCCGTGGCCATCAGCGGCACCCACGGCAAGACCACCACCACGTCGATGATGGCCCAGGCGTTTTTGCAGGCCGGGGCCGACCCCACCATCCACATCGGCGGCGAGCTGGACTTCATCGGCGGCTCCACGCGAGCCGGCGGCGACCACCACGACTTCATCTGCGAAGCCTGCGAATACAATTCCAGCTTCCTGCACTTCAAGCCCTCCATCGCCGTGATCCTGAACGTGGACGAGGATCACCTGGACTACTACAAGGACATCGACGACATCGAAAACGCCTTTGCGAAGTTCGCGGCGCTGGTGCCCAAGACCGGTTGGTGCATCGCCTGGGGCGACGACTTCCGGGCGCGGCGCGTATGTGAAAACGCCGCCTGCCACTCCATGACCTACGGCCTGGGCGAGCAGTGCATGCTCCGGCCCGCGAACCTGCGCTACGACGAGCACGGCTGCGCCGCCTTCACGGCCACGCTGAACGGCGAGACCCTGGGCGATTTCCACCTGAACGTGCCCAGCGAGGCCAACATGCTGGACGCGCTGGCCGTCATCTGCGCCGCTCACATTCGCGGCCTGGACATGGCGAAGGTGGCCGAAGGCCTCGGGAACTTCATCGGCGCCCACCGGCGCTTCGAGCTCACCAGCGTCACCGACGGCGTGCGCTGCTACACCGACTACGGCCACAACCCCGCCGAGATCAAGAACGCGCTGAAGATTGCCGCGCTGCAGCCCCATAAGACCCTTTGGTCCGTCTGGCAGCCCCACACCTACTCCCGTACCAAGACGCTGTTCAACCAGTTTCTGGAAACCTTCGACGTGCCGGACAAGGTGCTGATCACCGACATCATGGGCGCGCGGGAGGCCGATCCCGGGGATATCAAGTCGGAAATGCTGATCGAACCGCTGCGCCGGCGGGGCGTGGACGCGGTGCTGACGCCCACCTTTGACGACGCCGAAGCCTACCTTCGCGCCCACTGGCACAGCGGGGACGTGATGATCAGCCACGGCTGCGGCGATATCGACCTGCTGAACGAGCAGATCGCGCTTCACGGCGACACCCCGGCCAAATAACCCCTATCGGAGGAAACGGACTTGAAAAAGCTATTGTGCGCGCTGCTGATTTGCGCGCTGTGCGTCTGCGGGCTCGCGGCATGCGGCAAAAAGCCGTCATCGGACAGCTCAGGAACGGCCCAGGCCAATCCCGCCACAAACCCGGAGGTCACGCCCGTGCCCGAGGAGGGCGGTCACGGCGAGGAGGATCAGAGTCAGGTCCTGGCCAACATGCCCACCCTCGCCCCTGCCCAACCCGTCGAAGGGGCCGAAGGCGACGATTATGTTGACGACGAGGACGATGACGTGGATGACGACGCGGACGACGATGTGGACGACGATTACTACAGCATGGAAGCGTTGATGAACCCCTCAGACGATTCCGGAACCCCAGCGGATTCCCAGGAAGCCGCGCCGACAAGCACGCCCAGGCCCGGCAGCAACCTGATCGATCCCAATACGCTGTCCTACACCGCGCTCAGCGACCCGGACATGAAGCTCACCTTCAACTACCCCTCGAATTGGGTCAACGTGCCGGGGGTGTTTACGGTCTGCTACCGGGAAATGGCGGAGCAGGGTGAGTTTCCGGCCAGGGTCGCCATCTCTGCCAAGCGGCTGGTGCACTCGCCGGAGGGCACGGTGATATCGGACGAGCTGACCGAATTCGTGCGGGTCATCCGAAAGCAGTACGACGCCAACACCTTCCAGCTGGGCACGCCCAATTCAGAGGACACGTTCATGGGCAAGCAGGCCCTCTCCAATACCTATCTCGCCTACTCCGGCGAGACCGAGGTCAAGGGCTTCATCATCGGCCAATCCATTGGACGGGTGCTGTACGTGTTCCACTTCAGCGCCTCCTACGAGGATTACACCGCCATGGAGCGCGTGATGCGGTACATGCTCAATTCGGTGCAGATCATACAGGACGAAAAGAAAGAATAGAATATGGCGCGGGGACGGAATGCATTCCGTCCCCGCGCCGCATTGTCGTTGCCCACGGTTTACTTCTGTTCGAACTCGCCCAGCGCGCTGACGATGGTGCGCTCGCTCTCCTGCTTTTCGTACTTGGTGAACTGCACGCGGTTGCGGGCGCTGTGGCTCAGGCAGGCAGGGCCTCCAATGCAGCCGCCGTCGCAGGCCATGCCCTCGATGAAGTTCTCCTTCAAGACGCCCTTGCTCTTCTTCAAAAGCGCCGCGTTGCACTCCGCCAGCCCGTTGCAGGACACGGCCTGGAGATCGAAGTTCTCCATGCCCTCCATCTCCTTGATGGCCTCGGCGACCGCGTCCGCCAGTCCGCCGCAGCGGGCAAAGCCCCGGCCGAAGGTCGAGGAATTGGTCAGCTGGACGCCCTTCAGGGACCGAAGGTCGATGTCGGCGGCGTCGATCCAGGCCTGCATCTCCTCGAAGGTGATGGCGCAGCTGACCGCGTTCTTGCTGCGGGTGTAGATCGTCTCGTACTTCTTGGCGATGCAGGGCCCGATGAACACGATCTCGGCGGTGGGGTCCTTCTTGCGGATCTGGAAGGCCATCATCGCCATCGGCGATGGATTGTTGGACACATGCGGCGCGATGTCGGGATAGTTCTTCTGCACGAGGCTCACGAACGCCGGACAGCAGGAGGACGTGAGGAAGCCCTCCTCCACCAGCTCCTTGGCCTCGTGGAAGGCCACCGCGTCCGCGCCCCAGGCGGCCTCCTCCACCCGGTAGAAGCCCAGCTTCAGCAGCGCTTCATACACCTGGTCGGCCTTCACGTCGGTGTACTGGGCGCCGATGGACGGGGCCACCACGGCGTAGGTGTGGTAGAGCTTGTTGTTC
Organism: Clostridia bacterium; assembly: GCA_045658005.1. Taxonomy (GTDB): domain Bacteria; phylum Bacillota; class Clostridia; order Christensenellales; family Aristaeellaceae; genus UBA2862. Next base: position 25,792 of record JAZOUD010000036.1, read on the forward strand.
AGCGAGTCCTTGATGATCTGTATGGCCTTGGTCAGGAAGGACTTGTCGGAGATCGCGCCGAAGGGGCACTGGTACACGCAGGCGCCGCAGGAGACGCACTTCTCCAGCTTGATCATGGCCTTCTGGTTATCGGGGTTGATGCTGATGGCCTTCATCTTGCAGGCCTTGATGCAGGGCCGCTCCAGCTTCAGTATCGCGCCGTAGGAGCAGGCGGCGGCGCACCGCCCGCACTCCACGCACTTCGTCTTGTCGATGGTGGCGTGGCGGTTGACGATGGTGATGGCGTTCTTCGGGCAGGCGTTCATGCAGTTGTGGGCGATGCAGCCCCGGCAGGCCTGGGTGACGGTGATGCCGTCCACGGGACACTCGTCACAGGCGATGGGCAGCACCTCGACCACGTTGGGGTTGCGGGTATTGCCGCCCAGGGCCAGCTTCACCCGCTGGTTGATGATGGCCCGCTCCTTGTAGATGCAGCAGCGCATGGTGGGCTTCGCGCCGTCGGGGATGATCTTTTCCGCGATGCCGAGGGTGTTTTCCGGCGTCAGCGCGTCGCCCAGGGCCAGGGTGGCCACTTCCTTCAATACTTTATATTTCAGCTCCTGAACATCGGTGTCGAATTTCGGCGTCATGTCCATTCCTCCCTGCGTTAAACTTTTCAAACACACTGGTATTATAACACGCCATCAATTCATTGCGCAATACTCCCCGCAAATAATTTGACAAAGCCGCTGCTTAATGATAAAATTTATTAGGATATTTACAGCAAAAACGAGGTGCTTCAATATGAGCAAACAGGCCTACAGGATGAACATCGCCGGACTGGACCGGGATCTGCCCCTGTGCCCCATATCGGACAAGCTGATGATCGGCGCGTTCGTGATCTTCGGCGATCCCGAGCTGACCACCGCCTGCGCCAAAGCGCTGCTGGCGCGCTGCCCCGAGCACGACGTGCTGATCACCGCGGAGAGCAAGGGCATCCCGCTGGTCTGCGAGATGGCCCGGATGAACGGCAACGCGCGCTACGTGCTGGCACGGAAGTCGCCGAAGCTGTACATGCGCAACGTGATGACCGTGGAGGTGCGCTCCATCACCACCGACCACAAGCAGACCCTGTGCCTGGACGGCGGCGACGCCGAATACATGAAGGGCAAGCGCGTGGTGATCGTGGACGACGTGATCTCCACCGGCGAATCGCTGAGGGCCCTTGAGACCCTGGTGGAGAAGGCCGGCGGCAACATCGTGGGCCGCATGGCGATCCTCGCCGAGGGCGATGCCACCAAACGCGACGACATCATCTACCTCGAAAAGCTGCCGCTCTTCGACAGCGAGGGCAACCCGATCGACTGACAGGATCTCAATGCCAGAGGGGACGGCTTGCAGCCGTCCCCTCTGGCGTTCATTCTATTCCCAATTCCAATGCTCCCCCGCTCTCCAACAAACACAGCAGCCGCTGCTTCACGGGCATGCCGGTGATGCGCTCCAGGGCCAGGGCGTAGACCTTCAGCTGCTTCTCGTAGTGGGCGCGCAGAAGGTCCATGTCGCTTGTGCGGTCGGTCTTGTAGTCCAGCAGCACCCATTTATCTCCCTCGACGAAGCAGCAGTCTATGGTGCCCTGCACCAGCAGCTCGCCGTGACCGTAGCGGCCCGCCTCCTCGGGGGTCAGGGCCTCGTCGATGGGCAGCATGACGTTGAAGGGCCACTCCCGGCGCACCGCCTTCGCCGCCCGCAGCCGAAGGCCCAAGTCGCTCTCCAGAAAGTGGGACAGCCGCCAGGGCTCCACCGCCTGGCGCTGGCTGTCCGTGATCAGGCGGCGGTTGGCAAAATCGTCCAGCTGCCGCGCCACCGCGCCGTTCAGCCCCTCGCCGGAAAGGCCCTCCAGCGCCTCCAGCCGCAAAAGCTGTATGCAGCGGTGGTAGGCGGTGCCCCGCTCCGCCCCGGTCATGCGCCCGGCGTCGTCGGAGAGGAAGGCCGGGCGCTCCGCCAGCGCGGGCAGCTGTCCGGGCCCCTCGATCTCCCGCAGCAGGCCCGAGGCCGTCAGCTTCAGCGGCCTGCCCGCGGCCAACGGGTCCGGATACTGCCAGGCCAGCTGGGCGTCCAGCTCCGGGTCGGCATAGTCCTCGGGACGGGCCATCACCCGGTCGAACAGCGCCCGGGCCTCGTCCTCCGCGCCCTCGGCCTGCAGGCGTATGGACGCCGCGGGTATCGTCCGAAGGCTGGAGCACAGCGGCTGGCCCTCGGCCTGGGCGCCGCAGCGCGCCGCCATGATCAGGTCCAGGTGGCTGCCCGCCGCCACAGGGGCGGCAGAGAGCGCCTGCCAGCGCTTCATCGCCCGGTCGGCATCCTTCACCGTGCCCACCAGTATTAGCTTCCGCTGGGCGCGGGTCATCAGCACGTAGAGTATGCGCATCTCCTCTGCGGCGTCCTCCCGGCGCTGGCGGGCCAGTATGGCCGCCTGGGGCAGGGTCATCCGCCGGGTGCGCAGCTCCGGGTCGCAGTAGCTCATGCCCGCCCCCAGGTCCCTGTGGGTCAGCAGCGGCGCGTCGCTGCGCTCCTGGCGATACTTCTTCGCCAGCTGCGCCCCGAACACCACCTTGAATTCCAGGCCCTTGCTCTTGTGGACCGACATCATCCGAACCACGTTGTCGTTTTCGCCCAGGAGGTGGGCCGCGTCGCCGTCGCTGCGCTTGCGCATGTGCTCGGTGTAGAACAGGAACCGGGTCAGGGAGCCGGCGTATTCGCCGTCAAAGCCGCAGGCGCTGACCACGAACTGATCCAGGTTGGCCTGTCGCTGGGCGCCGCCCGGCAGCGCCCCGGCATAGGTATAGAAGCCGCTCTCATCCAGCACCAGGCGCACAAATTCGCCCAGGCCCAAGCTGCCCGCCTTCAGGCGCCAACCGTCCATGCAGTCGAAGAACGCCGCCAGCTTCTCGGCGATCGCATCGTCCATCTCCCGGGCATAGGCCTCTGCAGCGTCCACATAGGCGACATTGCGATAGGCGATGCGTATGCGGGCCAGCTCATTGGCGCTAAGGCCCACGACGGGCGAGCGAAGCATGGCGATCAGCTCCACGTCCCGGCGCGCGTTTTCGATCAGGCGCAGCATCGACAGCAGCCAGCGAATCTCCAGTGACTCGTAATAGCCCGACTGGCCGTCCGCGAAGGCGGGAATGCCGTGGGCCAGCATCACCGGCATCAGCGCCGAGAAGGCCGCGGCCTTGCTGCGGGTGAGTATGGCGAAATCCCTGTAGCGCAGGGACGGGTCGGCGGCCATCATGCTGCGAATGGTTTGGGCGATCACGATGCCCTCCCGCTCCATGGCCTGGAGCTGGACGACGTCCACCTCCGACGCAGCCGCCTCCTCCCCCGCCTCCGGGTCGGCGTCCGCGTCCACGAGCAGGATGTCCACGTCAGGGGCACCTGAGCCTTCCCCGTCCTCCAGGCCGGGGTTCAGACGCGCCATGGCGTCGTAGGTGATCTCGGCGTCCCCGCCCGTCATCACCCGCTCGAAGACCATATTGACGAAGTCCAGTATGCCCCGGCGCGACCTGAAATTGCGGGTCAGCGGCAGCAGCAGGCCGCCCTCGCCCTGCCCGTAGGCCTCGTATTTTTCCAGAAACAGCCGCGGCTCGGCCAGTCGAAAGCGGTAGATGGACTGCTTTACATCCCCCACCATGAACAGGTTGTCGCCCCGGCAGAGCGCGCTGATCAGCGCCTCCTGAATGTCGGAGGTGTCCTGGTATTCATCGACGAACACATAGTCGTAGCGCTCCCGCATGCTGCGCTCCACTGCCGGGTTCAAAAGCGCCCGCAGCGTCCGGTGCTCCAAATCGGCATAGGTCAGGCCGGAACGCTGGCTCTTGGCTTCTTCGTAGAGCTCTGACGCCCGCAGGGCGATGGCCGAGAGGGTTGCGATCTCATCGCCCAGCGCCACGGCGTCCTTCCGCGCCTGGATCAGGGGCAGGTCCTTCAATCGAATGGCCCCGAGGGCGTTCTTGGCCGCGTCCCTCAGCCGCTTGACCACCTCGACGACCTCCGGGTCCGCGTTCGGGTCCCGCTTGCCCCTGGCCGCCGAAGCCGGCTTGTACGCCAGAAGCGCCCGGTACAGGTCGTCGTAGTCCTCCAGGGCCAGCATATCCGTCAGGCCCTGGAAATCCGCCTGCATCGCCCCCTGGTAGTTCATCGGGCATCCCGGCAGCGCCAGCGCGTGGCGGATGTGCACCAGGGCCGTGCGGATGGCCCGACGGGCGTCCTGCTTCAATTCGTCCTGCCACGCCGACAGGGCCGCTTCATCGCATCGGGAGGCCTGGCGAAGCCACGCCTCCGGGTCGGGGCGGTCCTCCATGCGCCTGAGCAGCAGCTCCGTCGCCGCCCGCACGCCCTTGGGCCCCCTGCCGTAGTCCAGGGCCATCAGCGCCTCCCCGCCGGCGGCATAGGCTTCCTCCAGCGCCGCGTCCAGGGCTTCGTCCCGCAGGCGGGCATCTATGGCGTCGTCCAGAACGCGAAAAGCCGGGTCTACCCCGGCGGATTCAAAGTTCGTGCGCAGAAAATCAGAACAGAAGGCATGGAGCGTCGATATGTTGGCCTGGTCCAGTTTCAGCTGCTGCTCCCGGCAGCGGGCATCCCCCGCCGCGGCCCGCTCGCTGAGCTGGCGCGACAGCTTGGCGCGCATGTCCGACGCGGCGGCGCGGGTGAACGTGACCACCAGCATGCGGCCCACGTCCGCCCCGTCCCTGGCGATCAGGCGCAGCACGCGCTCCACCAGCACCGTGGTCTTGCCGGAGCCCGCCGCCGCGCTGAGCAGTATATTGCTGCCCCGGGCCTCGATGGCCCGCAGCTGTTCATCGGTCCAGTTGGGCATGCAATCGCCTCCCTTGTTTGGGTACGAGGGGATTATATTTGAAAACGGGCGCTTGACCGGCGCCCGTTTTGTATCAGAAGGTCACCGCAAACCAGCCGATTGACGACGGTATATCAAAAAGCCTTCAATTCTTCGAAAGCCTTTCCATGCTCGTATTCATAGATCTTCGCGTCCACCACGAAGCGGTACCAGAACGAGGACAGCACGTGGTAGATGAAGCCCTCCTTGCCGTCCAGGAAGCCGCCCCGGAGGAAGTAATTCACATTGAACCACAGAAACGCCCGCAGGAACTTGGGAAACCTGTAGTATACGCCGTACTTCTTTTTGCGCTTCTTCTCGATTTCCGGATCGTCCACGCTGGCGTCCGCATGGCCGTTCTTCCAGTCCATGTAATCCATGGCTTCACGGGTGGCGTACCAGTTATAACGGCCAATGAAGTTGTCCAGGTCCTTGAAATCGTAGTGCAGGAAGTTCTCCCTGAGGGAAATGCTCTCGCCCCGGGACAGTATCGTGTGGGCGTCCCTTCGGCGGTCCTCGATGCGGCCGACGCCGTTTTTGAACACCATCAGCTTGCGCTTCTTGCTGCCATGGGTCAAGGCCCGCCCCATGAAGAAATAGGTGGCCTCCAGGGTCATGCCGTTGACGTCGTCGGCGTCGTGGGCCGCCATCTGGCGCTCGATCTCTTCGCACAGCGCCGGGGGAAACTGCTCGTCGGCGTCGATGCGGATGACCCACCTGGTATCGATATCGCAGTTGTCCAGGCCCCAGTTGAACTGCTTGGCGTAGTATTCGAATTCGTGAAAGTACACCTCCGCGCCGTTGGCCTTCGCCAGCTCCACGGTCCTGTCCGTGCTGCCGCTGTCCACGACGACCATGCGGCGGCAAAGCCCCCGCACCGATTGCAGGCAGCGCTCGATATTCAGTTCCTCATTTCGGGTCAGTATGATCGCGGTGATGTCGGCCATGAGGACTCCTTTCCAAATACTGATTTATCTCTTCCGCTTCGCCATCTCTGTCTTCCGCTTCCTCAGTCCCTGAACGGTATAAGTGAACCACGGCCAGGGGTCCTTTGGGTTGAAGATCTGGTCGGTGGTGTGGCGAAAGTCGAACCAGCCGGGCTTCGTCCTGAAGCGGTTGGGGGATTGCAGAAGCCAGAGCAGGTCGGTGTGCATGTAGCGCAGCCGCACGCCGTCCCGGTAGTCCGGATATTCGGTCACCGGCAGGCCCATGCCCAGCTCGACGATCTGGCGGGCGAAGTCAACCCCCGCGGCAAAGCAGACCTTGACGCTGGCGGTGATGCGGGGATTGATCTCCATCACCTTCGCCACGCCGTCCCTCGGGTCCTCGATCAGGTCCACGTCGCCGTAGCCCCGCCAGCCGATGGCCTGCAGCAGCCTGATCGAATTCTCAGCGATGTCGGGCCGATGGACGCTGCTGCTGCAACAGGTGGAGCCGCCGTCCACCGGATACCAGCGGGTCTTGTCGAACACCACCGCGCTCTTCGGCGCGCCGCCTGCATCCAGGAAGACCTCGCACTTGTACTGGGTGCCGGTCTGGGGAATGTATTCCTGTACCACCATGTTGCCGAAGCGCTCCAGTGCCTTGGGAAACACCTCACGAAGCTGCGCCTCGTCCCGGATGACGTGGAAGCCGATGGAGCCGTACCCCACCCGGGGCTTGATGATGAACGGAAAGGGCAGCCCCGCGGCCAGGATCTCATCGGCGCTGCGCATGTCGTACAGCGTCCTCGGGCAAGGCACCCCCGCACGTTCACAGGCCTGCATGGTCCGCTGCTTGTCCGCCGCCTGCCAGAAGGCGTCAGGCTCGTTCACGGCGGGCCAGGCCAGCGGCCGAACCTCGTCGATGTGCTCGCAGAGCAGCGTCGCCGAGAAGTCGGTCATGGGGATGACCACGTCGTAGTGGCCCTCCCGGAGCACAGCTATCAGCGTCTCGAAGGAGCTCTGCGGGTCTTCCCGGTCCCAGTGCTTAATCAGCTTCACGTCCGGCCAGCGGGAGGCGTAGCCCACGTCCAGCTTGCTGCTGTTGTAGGTGGTCAGGTGGCAGCCCAGCGCCTTCAGTGCTGGCATCAGCGCCATGTTCTGTCGGGCGAAGCCCTCCAGCAGCAACACCCGGACGCCCCGAAGGTCGGGCTTTTCCCTGTAGCATGACGCGCCGCCTCCCCCCTGGAAAAAGCGCTTCATTTCGGCGGTATCGAAGCGGTAGGGGTTGAGCACCTTGTTGACGTTCAGGCGAAGCATCCGGGGGCAGACGCGCGACACCCCGCGGCCCAGCCTGCCCAGCCATCCGGGCAGGCGCAGCACCCTGCCGGCCTTGCCATTGTCCCTGTCCGCCGTCACCATTTCGGCGGAATTGAAGGGCGCGTCGTCGCAAAAATTCACCAGTCCCGAAGGCGCGGGATCCCGGTCCGCCCAGGCGCAGACGACCTCGACCACCCGGTCCAGGTCCAGGAAGGCATAGTCGGTGCCCCCGCCCACGGTGAAGGCCAGGGACGGATATTTGAGATAATAGCGCTTGCGCACGTCCCGCATGTCGTCGGCGGTGTACACCGGCGCAAACCGGGCGATGAACGCCGGGGTGTCGCCCATCAGCGCGATGAGCCGCTGCTCGGCCAGGTATTTCGATCTTGCGTAGCCGCCCACCGGCGCGGGCGCCGTCGCTTCGCTGACGGTCTCCCCCTGCAGGCCGTACACATCCACGGTGCTGGCGAAGAACACAGGGATTTCCGCCTTCGCCGCCTGCTCGAATACATGCTGGCTCACCAGCACGTTCAGCATAAAATAGCGGTTCCAGCTCAGATCGGTCTCCCCGGTGACATGGGCCAGCGCCGCCAGGTGGATCACCCGGTCCGCCGGATGGGCGGCAAACAGCGCGGCCACGTCGTCGGGCCGGGTCAGGTCGCAGGCGGCGTGGGCGTAGTTCTCGTGGGCGACCTTCGCCGGGGCGATGTCCACGCCCACGACGCGGTGGCCCCTTTGGCACAGCGCCAGCGCGACCCTGCTGCCCAGCATGCCCGAAGCGCCGGTGAGCAGTATGGTATGCGTCACGACAGCCCACGCTCCCTTCGGTCCGCCTCGAGGGTGATGAACCTGGCGCCCCGCTTCTTCATCCAGCGAATCATCCGGCGCAGCTTCTTCAGGTTGCCCCGCCGGCCCACCAGGCATCGGAAGGCCGTCGCCTTCCCCAGGCCCTTCGGCAGCGGCAGGGGCACATCCGTCAGCTCAAAGGGATGGACGTAGATGGTAAAATTCTCATGCCTGCGGGCGTACATGCCCAGCAGTATGCGCAGCAGCCAGAACGGGAACAGCCGCAGATAGCCGCCGCCGGAGATGGGTATGGAATAGCCCATGATATCCAGCGTGGGGATCTCGTATTCGGCAAAGTCGTCCTTCACATACACCAGGTCCTCCGCCTGGGCAAAGCCGGAAAGGTCCAGGTTGCGGTACAGGGGGTGCTGCGCAAAGCGGATCTTGCTGCTGTCATAGGTAAAGCCCAGCTGCCCGATGGCGTCCAGCTTGTCCCGCTCCATGGTGAAGCAGCTGGCCCGGTAGCCGGTGATTTCACGTCCGGCGGCCTTTTCGATCATGTCTTTGGCCCGGCGCGTCTCGTCCACGAACTGCTCGAGGCTCTTGTTGGTCAGCAGCTCATGGTCCAGCCCGTGGCAGCCCAGGGCGTGCCCCCGGCGCACAATCTCCCGCAGTATGCCGGCGTTCTCATCGGCGATCTCACCCACGCAGAAGAAGGTGACCTTCACGCCCTCCTCGTCCAGCATATCCAGGAAATCGAAGATCTGTGGCAGTACGCGCACGCCGCTCTCCCGGCAGCGAAAGCCCTTCAGGTAGTCCAGATGATACCATTCCTCCAGGTCCACGGTGAGGTAGGCCCGGTTCATGCGGCCCGGGGCCGTGGCGCGGGGGAGTATCGCCTGCGGGGCGCTTGCGTTCGTATATTTATCTTGATCCTGCATCTGTATCGTCCTTTTGGGTTGGTATCGCTTTTGACTCCCCCGCCTGCGTGCCTTCGATCACGCCCTCGGAGCGCAACACCTTCAGCACAGTGCCCAGCACGCAGCGCACGTCAAAGGCAAAGCTCATGCGTCGCACGTATTCGCCGTCCAGTCGGGCCTTCACGTCGATGGGCAGCTCGTCCCGCCCGTTGATCTGCGCCCAGCCGGTCAGGCCCGGGCGCACGTCGTTCGCGCCGTATTTGTCCCGCTCGGCGATCAGGTCGAACTGGTTCCACAGGGCAGGGCGCGGCCCGACCACGGCCATCTCCCCCTTGATGATGTTGAGCAGCTGCGGCAGCTCGTCCAGGCTGGAGCGGCGCAGGAAGCGCCCGACGGGCGTTATGTAAGCGGCGGGGTCCTTGAACAGGTGGGTCGGCTGGTCCTTGGGCGCGTCTATGCGCATGGTGCGGAATTTATATATCATGAAGTGGGTCTTGCCCTGGCCCACCCGCCTTTGCCGAAAGAACACAGGTCCCGGGGAAGTCGCGCGAATGACCGCTGCCAACACCAGAAGCAGCGGTGAGAATACCACCAACGCCAGCGACGCCAGCAGGAAGTCCAGTATTCGCTTCAAATGGGTATACATACAACAACCTCCATTGTAATTATACCACATATATCGCGCGTGGAGCGTTAAATAATCGGTATCACAGCCAAAACAACATTGCGGGGAGAGACCGAGGCCCCTCCCCGCGCGCATGTCGTTTCGATTATCCCTGGTAGATGAAATTGTACAGCTCAAGAGCGTTGGCCTGGAAGTCGCAGTCGTAGAGCATGGACTGTTCGTTGCGCACCTCTTCCTTGTAGGAGCCGCTGATGGGCAGGCGGATGCTCTTGACGCTGCCAATGCCATTGCCGCACACCTGCATTGCGATGGTGAACAGGTCCTCAAAGGGCAGGTTGGTCTTGACCTGGTCGATCATATCCTTGGCCAGCGCGGCAAGCTGTATGGCGTCCAGGTTCTTGACCTTCTGCAGCAGCTTCTCCAGCACGATGCGCTGGCGCTCCGTGCGCATGGCGTCGCCGCCGGTCAGCTTGCGGATGCGGGCATAGGCCAGGGTCTGCCGGCCGTTCAGGTGGGTATTTTCGCCGTAGGTCTCCAGGTACACGTTTTCCTGGTCGGACTCGTCGATGCCCTCCCTGTAGGCAAACTTGGCCTGCTGGACGATCATCTTGTTGATCTTGTCCTTCTCCGCCTCGGTGATGTCGATCTCGACGCCGCCCACGCGCTGGGCGATCTTCTGGAAGCCAAAGAAGTTCACCAGCACGTAGTACTGGATGTTCATGCCGAACTTCTCGTTGATCGTGCGCATCGCCAGGTTCGGGCCGCCGAAGTAATTGGCGGCGTTGATGCGGTAGGTGCCGTTATACTGGCCGATATCGGTATACTCGATGGCCAGGTCGCGCATGATGGACGACAGCTTGACCTCGCCGGTGTTGCGATTGATGGAGCAGATCAGCATGGCGTCGGTGCGGGAGCTCTCGCTCAGCGTCCGCTCGTCCGTGCCCAGCAGCAGCACGTTCAGCCAATCGGCGGGCAGGTTGGTATTCAACCGCAGGTCCGACACCTGGGCCATGTTCTCGGCGGAGAGGCTGCCCACGTCGTAGTCGGCGTCGGCCAGCTTGTCGGCGAGGTTGTCGTACTGCGGGGCCTGCTCGTCCCCGTCATCGCCCGCGGTAAGCAGCGCGTCGGAGGCCGGGGCGGAGGTGTCGCCCGTCACCGTGTTGGAGGCCGGGACCGCGACGCCGTCCGTCACAACGTCATTGCCGCGCCTGCCAAAGGGCTTGACGATGACCAGCACCAGCACGATCACCAGCACTGCCGCCAAGGCCGCAAACAGGGGCATCCGGTTGGGCTTGCGCTTCCTGCTGCTCCTGCGGGGTGGCGTGCCCGGGCGCTGGGGCGGACGCTGGCCGCCGGAGGGACGCTGGCCCGAGGGCCTGCGCTGGGGCGGCCTCTGCCCGCCGGATGGGCGCTGGCTTGAATAGGCCGGCCGGGACGCGCCGCTGCGGCCCGGCGAACGCTGGCCGGAATAGCTGCCGCTTCGGCTCGAGCGGCTGATGCCCGGCTCCACGCGGCTGCGGTTATCGTAATCTGAAGGATATCTCGTCGCCAATTTTCCAATGCCTTCCTTCCTGTGGAAATACATACAGATAGAGTCATTATACTGATATTGGTTTCCGACTGCAACCGCAAAGTTGTTCAAAATCCGCATCAAATATGACAATATTCCGACAATGCGGTGCCGTTTCGGTTTATCCATGTGTCGAAGCACCTGCCCCATCGCTGAAATAATTGCGCCACAACGCGGTTGACAACGCCCGCCGGTTGATGTATAATAAAAAAGGTCCGAATAAGCAGGCACTGCGTAGGTTCGCGCAGTGTCGATTCTTATTCGGCTAAATTCATGTGACGGAAAAGGACCATCACCCAGGAGGTTTCACCATGGCAGACACCCGCATACTCACATTTACAGATAAGAAAAAGCTGGAGGAACAGCTGGCCCAGTTGAACGAGGAAAAGAAGCGCGTGGCCGAGGAGATCCAGGTCGCCCGTGGCTTCGGCGACCTCAGCGAGAACGCCGAGTACGACGCGGCCAAGGCCAAGGAGGCCGAGGTCTACGGCAACATCGCCCGCATCGAGGCCGAGCTGCGCACCGCCACCTTCGTGGACGACAGCTCCGCCGACTCCAACACCGCCGCGCTGGGCACCGTCGTGCGCGTGCTGGACATGGAGTACGACGAAGAGGACGAATACACCCTCGTGGGCTTCACCGAGGCCGACCCGGCGAAGCTGTTCATCTCCAACGAGTCCCCCATCGGCATGGCCCTGATCGGCCGCAGCGAACCCGGCAAGAGCGACTACATGCCCCCCGCCAGGGTCGGCGACATCGTGGAGGCCAACACCCCCGGCGGCATCGTCAAGCTGAAGGTGCTCTCCATCCGCAAGCGCTGATATCGTCATTCCCATATACATCCACCGAGAGGAGAACGAGAACATGGCCCAGACCTACCAGGCGCCGTCGAGCTTCACCGAACAGGACACCATTCGCTTGGGCAAGCTGAACGCGCTGATCGAACAGGGCAGGAACCCCTACGAGATCACCACCTATGACCGCACCCACACCTCCGGCCTGATCCGGGAGCAGTACGACGCGCTGGAGGGCAAAACCGTTCGCATCGCCGGCCGCATACTGGGCAAGCACATCATGGGCAAGGCCAGCTTCGCCCGCATCCAGGACCCGGACGGCACGATGCAGATCTACGTCAAGCGCGACGACGTGGGCGAAGACGCCTACAAGGATTTCAAGGCCCTGGACATCGGCGACATCATCGGCGTGGAGGGCACGGTGTTCAAGACCAAGACCGGCGAGATCTCGGTGCACACCGGGAAGCTTACGCTGCTGACCAAGAGCCTGCACCCGCTGCCCGAGAAGTTCCACGGCCTGACCGATACCGACACCCGCTATCGCCAGCGCTACGTCGACCTGATCGTGAACCCCGAGGTGAAGGACACCTTCATCAAGCGCAGCCTGATCCTGCGGGAGCTGCGCTCTTTCTTGGACGGCAGGGGCTATCTCGAGGTGGACACGCCCATACTCACGCCCTTTGAGATCGGCGCGGCGGCCAAGCCCTTCTACACCCACCACAACACCCTGGACATGGACATGGTGCTGCGCATCGAGACGGAGCTGTACCTGAAGCGGCTGATCGTGGGCGGCCTGGACCGGGTCTACGAGGTAGGCCGCATCTTCCGCAACGAGGGCATGGACACCAAGCACAACCCCGAATTCACCACCATCGAGCTGTACGAGGCCTACACCGACTTCCACGGCATGATGGATCTGGTGGAGGACATGATGAAGACCGTGACCCAGAAGGTCTGCGGCAGCCTGGTAATCCCCTACCAGGGCAACGACATCGACATCGGCCATTGGGAGCGCCTGACCATGGTGGAGGCCGTGAAGAAGTACAGCGGCGTGGACTTCGCCGACTGGAAGACGGACGCGGACGCCATCGCCTGCGCCAAGGCCCACCACGTGGAGCTGCCGGAGATCCCCACCAAGGGCGCGATTCTGGCGGAGTTCTTCGACGCTTACGTCGAGGAGAAGCTGATCCAGCCCACCTTCATCTACGACTACCCGGTGGAGATCAGCCCCCTGGCCAAGCGCAAGCCCGACGACTCGATGTTCACCGAGCGCTTCGAGTACTTCATCAACGCCACCGAGTTCGGCAACGCCTTCTCCGAGCTGAACGACCCGCTGGACCAGCGCGCCCGCTTCGAAAAGCAGGTGGACGAGCGCAAGAGCATCGACCCCAACAGTGGCGCCCAGGTGGATTACGATTACGTCAACGCCCTGGAATACGGCATGCCCCCCACCGGCGGCCTGGGCTTCGGCGTGGACCGGCTGGTGATGCTGCTGACGAACAGCGATTCCATCCGGGACGTGCTGCTGTTCCCCACGATGAAGCCTTTGGACTGACGTTGTTTAATATGAAACCCCGCGGAAAAGTCCTGTTTCCGTGGGGTTTCTTTATGTTATCATATTGTAATTGCTCCATTTTTATGTTACAATAGCATTGTGTCACAGGCCTTCCGCATTTCGTCGGCCTGCCCAGCACCATCTTCATCATAAGGAGGAACCCCCCATGAAGAAACGCATCCTCTCCCTGCTCGTGGCCATGGCCATGCTGCTGGCCCTGGCGCCGGCGGCGCTGGCCGAGGAGGTCACCGGCACCGGCACCGCCAAGGGCTTTGGCGGCGACGTCACCGTGACCATCACGCTGAAGGACGGCGTGATCACCAAGGTCGAAGCCGTCGGCAACGACGAGACGGACGGCATCGGCAAGAACGTCATCGCCGAGTGGCCCCAGGCCTTCGTCGACTATGACGGCATCGTGGACACCTACACCGGCGCGACCTTCGCGTCCATCACCCGCGCGGCGTTCATCGAGGCCGCCCTCGCGGCGCTTCAGGACGCGGGCGTGAACCCCGAGGACTTCATGCGCGAATACGTCGAGACCGCGGCCGAGGACATGGTCATCGATACCGACGTGCTGATCATCGGCGCGGGCGGCGCGGGCATGACCGCCGCCATCACCGCTGCGGACGCCGGCATGAAGGTCGTGGTGCTGGAGAGCCAGCCTGCCGTGGGCGGCAACTCCGTCAAGTCCACCGGCGGCATGAACGCCGCCAAGACCAGCTTCCAGGACGCCAACGAATTCGGCGAGGAGGCCGGCGTCGAAAAGACCCTGGCCGCCGCGAAGGAGAACTGGGCCGACAACGAGACCATCACCGCCCTGGCCGCCAAGGTCCAGGAGCAGTGGGACGCCTACAAGGCCGATCCCCAGGGCTACTTTGACTCCACCGAGCTGTTCGCGCTGGACACCATGATCGGCGGCAAAGGCATCAACGATCCCGAGCTGGTCAACACCCTGGTCAATAACACCGCCGACGCCATCGACTGGCTGGCCACCCAGGACATCAAGCTGACCGACGTGGCCTCCTTCGGCGGCGCGTCCGTCAAGCGCATCCATCGTCCCCTGAATGAGGAGGGCAAGGTCGTGTCCGTGGGCGCGTACACCGTGCCGCTGCTGGAGGCGGCCTGCCAGAAGCGCGAGAACATCACCCTGATGACCGACACCACCGCCATCGCGCTGGTTCCCGACGAGAACGGTAGCTGCATCGGCGCGCTGGCCATGGGCAAGACCGGCAACACCATCACCGTCGCCGCCGACGCCGTGGTGCTGACCACCGGCGGCTTCGGCGCGAACCTGGACATGGTCGAGGCCTACAAGCCGGAGCTCAAGGGCTTCATGACCACCAACGCCGCCGGCATCCAGGGCCAAGGCATCCTGATGGCCGCTGACCTGGGCGCCGCCACTGTGGACATGGAGCAGATCCAGATCCATCCCACCGTGCAGGCCGACACCGCCTCCCTGATCACCGAGGGCCTGCGCGGCGACGGCGCGATCCTGGTGAACAAGAACGGCGAGCGCTTCATCGACGAGGTGGGCACCCGAGACGTGGTCTCCGCCGCCGAGATCGCCCAGCCCGATTCCTTCAGCTGGCTGGTCGTGGACCAGAAGATGGTGGACGCTTCCTCCGTCATTCAGGGCTACATCAAGCGCGGCTTGATGCTGAGCGGCGACACTTACGAAGCCTTGGCCGAAGCGCTGGAAATCAAGTCGGAGGCCAAGCGGTCTTAGGAAGACAAGCAAGT
>JAZOUD010000037.1:0-53313 GCA_045658005.1 Clostridia bacterium
AGCGATTCCGTGAGCATCTTTTCCGCCCTGGCTGCGTCAAGCCCCCTTGACTTGCCGCCAGCAAGCCTGCGGGGTCTTTCCTTGCCAGAACGAAAAATCCGCATCACGGCTTTCGCTGTTCTAACCTGAGAGTAGTATAACGCCCACATATCGAAGGTCAAACATCACAGGGGCGCCGCAATGGCGCCCCTGTGGCCGTATGACACGGCGGTATTCTTTTGTGATCCGTTACCGCCTGAACAGGCCGTAGTTAGAGTTCTTCGGATAGACCTGAACGTGCTGGTAGTAGGTGCCCTCCGTGAATTCGAAGGGGTAATCATCGCCCACCCGGGAGATGTAGTTGAACAGCTCGGAGAGGGTGGTTTCCCGGTTGCCGTTGGCGTCGGCGGGCATGCTGCCGCTGGTGCCGATGCCGTCGGTGAGCCACTTGGTGAAGTAGTTGTAGGAACCGTAGTAGGACTCGGTGCCGTAGCTGTCCTCATGGTAGCGGGTGGCGGTGAGCACGTAGAACTTGTTTTCCACCCGCAGCTCGCCGGTGTTCGGCGCGAGCTGGCCCTTGGAGATATTCTTGCGCTTTTCGGAATCGGACACGCGCACCCGGATGCCGGGGTCGGCCGCGGAGAAGGCGTCGATGAGGGCGTTGTCATGGGATATGGCCGCGTTGCGCATGGCGTTGGCGCTGTTTTCGGATACACCCGGGGCGTAGACGGCCGCGCCGGAGCCGCAGGATTCGACGATCACGATCACCTTGCCGGGCACCGCCTTGAGGGCGTTGGCCAGATCCTCGAAGAGCAGCCAGCTTTCTTCATAGGTGGAACCGATCAGGGCCAGTGCGCCCGCTTCGCCGCCGGTGGCATCGGAATCGCCGTGGGTGGCGATGAAGAACAGGGAGACGTCGTCGCTGTCGGCGCTGTAGAAGGCGCTGCTGATGGCGTTCCTGACACCCGTGAGGTTCAGGTCGTACTTGCAGGTGACTTTATACTTGCCGCCGGCGGGGCCATTGACGCTGTTGAGCATGTTGTACATCAGCTCTACATCGCCCCGGTTGCGGCTGCAGGTTTCTGCGGTAAAGTGCTCCTCGCCAATCAGCAGTGCGCGGTAGGTCGCGCTGCTGTCGCCGCTCTCGTCCTCAGGCTCGGGCTCTGGTTCGGGCTCCGGTGTGTCGACCTCGTTGACGGTGACGTACAGCCAGGCGGTATCGCTGTTTTCGCTGTTGGTGATGGTGATGATGGCATCGCCGGCGCTGTGGGCGTAGACAGTCAGCGTGGTATCGTCGCCGTTCCAGCCGGAGGTCCAGGCGCAGGTGGCGACGCTCTCGTCGCTGACCTCATAGTGGAGCGTGCCATCCTCAAGCGTGAAGGTGACGGTGGCGTCATAGCTTTCGCCGGGGTCCATGTTGAGGCTGGTGGGATAGACGCTCAGGCATCCCTCGCCTTCGTCGCCGCCTTCTTCCTCCGGCTCGGGTTCGACGGTAACGTACAGGGTGGCGCTGTCGTCATTGGTGCTGTTGGTGAAGGTGATGGTGGCGCTGCCGGCGCTGTGGGCGTAGACGGTCAGCGTGGTATCGTCGCCGCTCCAGCCGGAGGTCTGCTCGAAGGTGACGACGCTATCGTCACTTATACTATAGTATACCTTGCCGTTGTCGGTGAAGGTGAGGGTGGCGCTCTGGCTTTCTCCTTCATACAGCGTCATGCTGGTGGGCGAGATGCGCATCGTGGGGGCGTCGGTGACCTCCACCTCGCAGCTGGCTTTCTTGCCGTTGTGGGTCTTGACGGTGATGGTGGCGGTGCCGGCTTTCCTGGCGGTCACCAGACCCTTGGAGCTGACCGTGGCCACGCGCTTGTTGGAGCTGGACCAGGTGTACCTGGCATGGCTGCCGCTGTTGATCCTGGCCACGAGCTGGAAGGTGCGCTTGACCTTCAGGGACAGGCTGGTCTTGTTCAGGGTCACCTTCTTGGGGGCGGCCACCACCTTCACCTTGCAGGTGGTCAGCTTCTTTCTATTTCTGTAGACGGTGATGGTGGCGCTGCCCTTCCTCTTGCCGGTGATGACGCCCTTTTTGCTGACTGTAGCGATTTTCTTGTTGGAGGTCTTGTAGGTCAGCTTGCCGGACTTGGTGCACTTGATGGCATAAGGCTCCCTGACGCCCAGCTTCAGGGTGCGGGGCACGCCGTATTTTTTGCCGTTGCTGCTGTAGGCCTCCGGCTCGGAAGCAGCCTCGTCGACCGGGTCGTCCTCCCCGGACTTTTCGATGAATTCCCCCTGGCTGTCCTGCAGCGACTGCAGGTCATCGAGCACGATCACCTCTTCCAGGGGCAGGTCGATATCAGCCGCATCCTCCGGCAGTTCGAGGCCTTCTTCGCCAGTCATGATCTGTTCGATTTCCAGATCTTCGGCAATGGCGCCCACAGGCGTCAGAATCGAGAACACGAGCAGCATGGTGAGCAGGCTTGCCAATAATCGCTTCATGAGTAATCTCCTCCTTTGTGTCGGTGAAACTGGTTCAAGGCCAACGCATGCGCAAATCCAAGTCACGCCTATTGGTCACATAATACCATAGGAGTGTGGCAATGTCAATTGTGCGGGGAAAAAAGCCGGAGGCGTTGCCCTCCGGCGCATCGCACGGCTATTCGTCGAACAGCTTCCGCGGCAGCTTTTTCAGAACGTAGATCAGCGGCAGGCCCAGCACGTAGCACACCACCAGCTCGCCCAGGGCGACGGTAGCCATGTTGAACAGCAGCGTGGGGACGCTGACCGGGGCGCCGGGGGCGCGGACGTAGGCGAAGTACACCACCGGGCCGACGATCAGGCCGTTGAAGATCGCGGGGAACAGGGCGGCCAGGGGCGGCTTGTGGCGGAACTTGCGGGTGCAGATGGCCGCCAGCAGCGTGGCGACGGAGCCCAGCGCCACGTCGAACCAGATGCCGCCGCCCAGCCAGTTGGCCAACAGGCAGCCCACGAACAGGCCGGCCGGCGCGTAGGACGACAGTATGGGCGTCAGCGTCATCACCTCGGCGATGCGAAACTGTATCGCGCCGAAGCTGATGGGCTGGAAGATCAGCGTCAGCACTACGTAGATCGCGGCGACCATGCCACCCAGAGCCAGGCCGCGGGTGGAAAGGCGGGGGCTGTTGTTTTCGGAACGGTTCATGGTTTTTCCTCCTGTTTCGTTGAGACGATACATCGAATTGTACGCCTTCAAATGGCAGGAAACAAGGCGGGAAAGGTAAAAAGCGGGACAGTCAAAGGGCGGCTTACCGCCATAAATCGGTAAAAGCCGCCCTTCAGACTTCGCTCCGGCGCCTCAGCGGGTGACGAACACCATGTAAAGGAATTCATCGCCGACTTTGTTCTTCAGCTCGAGGGCCACAATCGCCGCGTCGCAACCGGTCAGCGAGATGGCCTTGTTCTTCTTCCAGCTGGAATCCTTTATGGCGTCGCCCTTGAACCTCGCGACGGTGCGGGTCTTCACCGTCCAGCCGCTTGAGAGCTTGTAATCGACGGTGATGCTGTTCTTCGTGTACTTGTTGACATCGTAGCCCAGCTTGTTCTTCGACAGGTTGACCTTCTTGCCGTTGACCTTGACCCAGGCGAGAGGATTGGGATACTTCTTCACCGTGAAGGTGGCGGAAACCGACTTGGCCTTGCCACCGGAGGTGTACTTGACAGTGATCTTGCTCTTGCCGACCTTCAGGGGCTTGATCCACAGCGAACCGGCGTCGGCCTTGTCGTCACAGCCCGCCTTGACGATGTCCTTCCTGCTGGACGTGACCGAGAACGCCTTCGCGTCCGATGGCAGATTCTGCACGATCAATGCGCACTTGCCCACCCCAGCCCACAGTGTAGACGTGATGATGCTGGGCTTCGCGGCAGCATAGCCGGGCACAGCCAGTCCCGCCATCAGCGCCAGCAGCAGGCACAGTGACAGCGCTTTCAACAGCTTGTTCCTCATGGCAAACTCTCCCTTCAATATGATTAAGTTAATTATAATGTTATAGACACCTTATGTCAATACAAACGTGGCTTTTAGACGCGTTTATTGCAAGAAAGGTATTGACATTGTAGAAATGAAATATTACAATTAACTTAAATTATAGAAGGAGGTATTGTTATGAAGTATAGCGCTTTGAAAATACTGTCCATGTGCCTGTTGTTCGCCCTGGTCGTCGGCGCATGCATGCCCGGCTTTGCCGAGGATGACAAACCGGCCCTGATCACCGGCAGCGGCATCCTCTGGGTCGGTTCGGGCCGATGCCCCGTCGTCGCGATCAACCTGCCCGCGAACGCGAAGTCGTTTTCCGTCACATCCAGCAAGCCGGGCGTCCTCAAGGTGGGCAAGCAGAAGGGCTTCGGGCCCTATGGCTGGTGGATGGAGCCCTTGAAGCCTGGCAAGGCGAAGATCACCCTCAAGTACAAGACCGGGGGCAAGATCAAGTCGGTCTCCGCCACCTTCCAGGTCAAGAACTATCCCGACCCCTTCGAATACATCAAGATCAACGGCAAGAAGGTCGGCCTGAAGAAGGGCCAGTCCAACCTCTTCCTGGAGGGGTACAGCAAGAATGCGATCACGATCAACTTCAAGCTCAGGAGCGGCTGGAAGGCCACCGGGCTGGGCGGCGATCGGATCAAGGGCGAAGAATGGAAGGAATGCACGTGGAAGAAAAACAAGGCCCTCAGCCTGAAGGGGTACGACGCCGCCGACCTGATCATCGACCTCAAGAACACCAGCACTGGCGCGACGTGCAGCTTTGAGATCGTCGTTACACGCTGAGCGCGAGGCACACGCCGCCGCGACTGAATCATCATGCGGTAAACCGCGCCACCATGAATGAACACGGTCGTAGGGGCGATTTCCGATTGTCCGCGGGCGCTCGGAGAGCATCACTACGAAGTATGTTAACAGTAAGGTCGACCTGAAGAAGAACAAGTTCGAGTTCTACAGCAGGAATTACAAGAAGAAAACCTTCACCGTCAGCTTCAAGCTGAACGCCGGCTGGAAGCTGGATTCCAATCCCTGCCCCGGTGCCTACTGGATCGGCGACGATTTCGGCGACGGCATCAAATGGAAGAACGGCAAGAGCTTCAAGCTACCCGCTGAATATGACCGGCTGTGTGCGGCCATCGACATCGTGAACAAGAATACCGGCGATTTCTTCAACTACGAGATTTGGTTCACCAAATAGATCCCGTCCATGAAAAACGGCGCGTTCCCAGGCGGAGGCGCCGTTTTTCATGGCTGCCAATGTAAAGAACAGGAAATATCCTGCGCCAAGTGCTTGATTTTATCGCTTTATCGCAGTATCATAAATGAAAGCAAATTCCGCAATACTTGCAGATTGGAGCGATCGACATGCTGAATATCCGCGTTGAAAGAACCACTGCCCCCAAGGCGAAGCCGGCGCCCGGCCAGAAGCTGGGCTTTGGCCATATCTTCACCGACCACATGTTTATCATGAACTATACCGAGGGCCAGGGCTGGCACGACGCCCGTATCGTGCCCTATCAGAAGATCGAGCTGGACCCCTCCGCCATGGTGTTCCACTACGGCCAGACCATGTTCGAGGGCCTGAAGGCCTATCGCGGCGCGAACGGCGAGGCCTACCTGTTCCGGCCTGACATGAACGCCAAGCGGGCCAACAACTCCAACGACCGCCTGTGCATCCCCCGGATCCCCGAGGAGGATTTCGTGCAGGCCATCAAAGAGGTCGTGGCCATCGACAAGGACTGGATCCCCACCGAGCCGGGCACCAGCCTGTACATCCGCCCGTTCATCATTGCCACCGACGAGTTCCTGGGCGTGGCCCCCTCTAAGACCTACCTGTTCATCGTCATCCTCAGCCCCTCCGGCGCCTACTACGAGAGCGGCCTGGCCCCCGTGGGCATCTGGATCGAGGACGAGTACGTGCGCGCCGTGCGCGGCGGCATCGGCTTCGCCAAGACCGGCGGCAACTACGCCGCGTCCCTGATCGCCCAGGTGAAGGCCCATGACGGCGGCTATTCCCAGGTGCTGTGGCTGGACGGCGTGGAGCGCAAGTACATCGAAGAGGTCGGCGCGATGAACATCATGTTCAAGATCGACGGCAAGATCGTCACCCCGATGCTCAACGGCTCCATACTGCCCGGCATCACCCGCAACAGCGTGCTGCACCTGTGCCGCCACTGGGGCATGGACGTGGAGGAGCGCAAGGTCTCCGTGGACGAGCTGATCGAGGCCCAGAAGTCTGGCAAGCTGGAGGAGGTCTTCGGCACCGGTACCGCCGCCGTCATCAGCCCCGTGGGCAAGCTGCGCTACATGGACGAGGTCATGACCATCGGCGACGGCAGCATCGGCCCGGTGACCCAGAAGCTGTACGACACCATCACCGGCATCCAGACCGGCAGGATCGCCGACGAGTTCGGATGGCGGGTGCGCGCGGACGCGTAATCTGTGTTAAATTCATAATACCTCTTGACCCTGACCATGCGTCAGGGTCTATTCTGTCTGTGGAGGTGGTTGCATGTTGACTGTGGGAGAGGTCAGCGCCCTGACCGGCGTGAGCATTCGGACGCTGCACCATTATGACCGCATCGGGCTTCTGCCACCGTCGGCGGTGTCAGATGCGGGGTATCGGCTGTACGACGATTCCAGTTTGGAACGACTTTCTGCCATACTGATCTTCAGGGAGCTCCAATTTCCGCTGAAGGACATCCGCGCCATATTGGACAGCCCGGTCTATGAGCGCAACCGGGCCCTGGACCAGCAGATTGAACTGCTCCGGCTGAAGGCAGAGCATTTGAACAATCTGATCGACCTGGCCAGGGGCATCAAGCTATTGGGGGTGAAGTATTTGAGTTTTACAGCGTTTGATACACAGAAGATCGACGAATACGCCCGGCAGGCGAAGGCCAGCTATGGGCAGACCCCGGAGTATCAGGAGTACCTGCAAAAGTCCGCGGGGAGGACGCAGGCGGAGGAGCGCCGTCTCGGGGAGGAATTGATGGCCCTGCTGGCGGAGTTTGGCCAAATGCAGGCGTTGGACCCGGCGGGCGAAATCCCCCAGGCCCAGGTGGCGAAGGTGAAGGCGTTCATTACCGAAAACATGTACACCTGCTCCGACGGGATATTGAAGGGCCTGGGCCGCATGTATGCCGGGGTGGACAGCATGCGCGGGAACATCGACGCCGCCGGCGGCCCCGGCACGGCGGAATATGCCCATCGGGCCATCGAGGCCTGGTGCGCGGGTAAGCATTGACTAATCAAAATCTGCGTGATAAACTATCGGCATTCAGGGAATATTATCCATGGAGGTGCTTTTATGGAATTCAAGGGTTCAAGGACCGAGGCCAACCTGATGGCGGCCTTCGCGGGGGAATCCCAGGCCCGCAACAAGTACGATTACTATGCTTCCCAGGCCAAGAAGGACGGCTATGTGCAGATCGCCGCGATCTTCGAGGAGACCGCGAAGAACGAGAAGGAGCACGCGAAAATGTGGTTCAAGCTGCTCCACGGCGGCAAGGTGCCCACCACCACGGTCAACCTGAAGGACGCCGCCGACGGCGAGAACTTCGAGTGGACCGACATGTACAAGAAGTTCGCCGAGGAGGCCAGGGCGGAGGGCTTTGAGGACATCGCCAAACAGTTCGAGGGCGTCGCGGCCATCGAGAAGGAGCACGAGGAGCGCTACCGCAAGCTGCTCAGCAACATCGAAGGCGGCCTGGTGTTCAGCCGCGAGGGCGACATGATCTGGCAGTGCAGCAATTGCGGCCACATCCATATCGGCAAGCAGGCTCCCGAGGTCTGCCCGGTGTGCAACCATCCCCAGAGCTATTTCCAGATCAAGGCGGAAAACTATTGATTCAGATCATATGGGTGGGGGCGTTTCCCTTCAGGGAAACGCCCCCACCCATATTTGCGGAAGTTATACCGCCGCCTTTCGGACCGTGCCCTTCAGGAACGGCGACAGTGGCTTGTAGATGATGAAGGTGATCACCACGCTGATCAGGCCCTTGACGAAGGTGAAGGGGCAGTTGAACCAGATCAGCGCCTGCCACAGGTTCTGCACCTTCGGGTTGATGGCCTGGTACATGCCGATGATGGCCTCCATGGGCATGAAGGCGGTGTAGATGGGGTAGACCACGTAGTAGTTCACGAAGATGCTGACCACCGCCATGATGGCCGCGCCCAGCAGCGCCCCGATCAGCGCCCCCTTGCGGGTGCGGTTCTTCTTGTAGATCAGGCCGGCGGGCACCACGAAGCACACGCCCAGCAGGAAATTGCACAGCGTGCCCACGCCACCGGAGGAGCTCTTCATCAGGCTGACCAGGTTCTTCACCAGGCACACCGCCGCGCCGGCCAGCGGGCCGTAGGCGAAGGCGCCGATCAGAGCGGGCAGCTCGGCCAGGTCCAGCTTGATGAACGAGGGCATCAGCGGCACCGGAAAGGCCAGGAACATCAGCACCACGGATACCGCGGCCAGCATCGCGGTGCCCACCAGCTTGCGGGTCTTGGAAACGGTTGTCATCATCAAATACCTCCTGTCAAAAAGAACGCGCCCGCGGGATTAGTCCCGGGGCGTGGACATTTTCTGCACAGGCGCTTTGATTGCGTCGTCTTCTTCCATCCAGACTGTACTGTCGGTACCGGAATTGCGCCGGTTCATGCCGCTAAAGCGGCTCGCGGACTTTACCGCCGGTCGGGAATTGCACCCTGCCCCGAAGACCGGATCATGCGATCCATGTATGTTATACTGCTTTAACGCCGCATTGTCAATTATGGAAATGTAAATTTTGAACGATGTGGGTCCTCCGATCAATCTGTATAGGTTTGGCCATAGACCCCGTGAATGCCGGAGTTGTTTCCCAGAACGATGCGCATCAGGGATTCATCGAAGTGAAAGCGATAACTCTGGGTTTGATAGCCAGGAACGCGGGCAGACACAAAATCATAGTCGGCCAGGATGATGTGTCCTGCATCGTCCAGCAGATAGACCTCGGCCATGTTCATGTCGACCGTGGCGTGCATGTCGTTTTCATAGCAGACGTCGATGTAATAGTCGTCGCCGTCCCGGCGGTTCAGGTCATACGAACAGCTGGTGGCCAGATAGATGGCGCCGTCGTAGTAGGTGGTTTCCTCCGGCTCGCTGTTGTTGACCCGGAAGCTTCCGGGATACCGGCCCTGCCGGAGGAAGCCCGGCAAACTGTCACTAAAAATGTAATCGCCGGCATAGCAGCACACCGTGTTCGGCGTCAGCACGTAGCGAGAGCTATAGACATTGTCTCGTCCCATGGACTTCCCGTCGCGATCTAGGATATCGAGCTCTATGGTTGGCAGAATCAGGTTACTCGTGCCGCGGTTGCGAACGACGCGGAAATAATAGATTCGCGGATAGTCGTCCTGCGTAATCACATACATGCGCTCGGACAGCACCTCGAGGTCAGACGCCAGGGCCGAAGCGGCCAGCAGTATAAAGCAGAGACAGAGCGCCAGTATTTTTTTCAGCATTCGATCAACCTCCAGTAGTCGCGTCACGTACGCCCCACACCAGGTACTCCAGGGTTGCGCCATCCAGGGAATAGCCCATGTCTGGCAAGGAGTTCAGAGAGAGGCCATAGCGGAACATCTCATTTTCCGAACCGCTGCCGGGGGGAATGAGGGTGTCCAGCTGATAGTCGTAATCCATGTACAGTATGCGTTTATCCTTCCCTCGTAATACCAGCAGGAAGCTGGGATTCTTCAGAGCCTCGCCTGTGTCGTTGTCCATGCATAACACAACGGTCTGGTCGGAATCCGGATTCAGGTACCAGCTGGAGCGCGGATACAGTATGGCGCGTGGCGGATGCTTGGGATTGCGCTTCAGGGATATACTGTAGCTCCTGACAGCGTTGGGATCCGTGCCGTCTTCTTTAAAAAAGTAGACGCATCCATAGAGGTAACCGTGTTCGCCCGGCAGCAGAGTATCAGGTATCTGGAACAGAGCGCCGTCATCCACCGGGCGACCGTTGCCGTCCAGCGCATAAAGCTTGCTGTTGTTCAGGCAGAGCCAAGTGTCGCCGGTGTTGGTGATGTCCGCAAAATAGTACAAAATGGATGTATTGTCATTATCGGCAATATTGATATAACAGTTCACGCTATCCAGGCGGTATTCCGCCAAGGCGCTGGCACAGGCCAGCGCGAGTAAGAAAAGCAGTGCGATCACCTTGCGTCCCATACTCATCCCACCTTTCCTGAGGGGTTTTGAGCGCCGCAGTTGGGGCAGAAGCGGAACGTGGGGACGTTTTCCGCGCCGCATTCCGGGCAAAACCAGTTCCGCGCCTGTCCGCAGTTGGGGCAGAAATTGCTGTTGTTTCTGCTGCCGCAATTGGAGCAGATCCATTCAATTGCCGAAGGGCTGGGGTTTGCCTCGGGGGCCGGAGCCGCCTGGACGGCATCGGACGCCTGATCTTCCGCCGGAGCGGGATAGCCCGACGGGTCGTGGAGTCGGGGCTTGGACGGTTGGAAGTCCTGCGGGGTGACCCTGCCGTCCATGACGTCCCGGTAGCCGCCGATCAGGATGCCATCGTCGGCGCAGGCGGTGCCCATGGCCACCGCCACAGCCAACAGGATCAGTAAAAGCCATCGTATACAGAAGCGCATGTTCATCCTCCCTTCCAATCATCGCATCGGCATGAGCGGGCTGCCGGTGGCCTGGCCGTTCACGTCGAGGGCAATCAGCTGTATGAAGTATTCCGTGTTGGGGTCGCCAGGGCGGTAATCCACCAGAAGGCCGGATGAGCCGACCCTGCATGGGTTATAGTCTTCCTTTGCGCGGAAGGTGGCTGAGTGTAACGAGGCCGGAGGGAGCGGCATCCCATGAGCTTTACGTGAAGAGCCAAGAAAAAGAGACAGGCAATACGCGAAAGCCTGTCTATGTAAAAACAGCAAGGCGTCAACCGGACGGGACGCTGGCGGAAGGCATCACGACCCTTATCCGCGTCCCCAGATCCTGCCGGCTGATGACCTCGAAGTGGCCGGCGTGGCGTTCGACGATCCAGCGGGCGATGGACAGGCCCAGGCCGGTGCCGCCGCTGGCCCGGGCGCGGGCGGGGTCGGCGCGGAAAAAGCGGTCGAAGATGCGGGGCACGTCTTCCTCGGCGATGCCGATGCCGCCGTCCTGTACCTCGAAAAAGGCGTGGCCTTCGGCCATGCCCGCCGACAGGCGGATGGAGCCGCCCTCGGGGGTGTAGCGCACGGCGTTGTCCACCAGGATGCGGACGGCCTGCTTGATCAGGGCGGGGTCGGCGTTGACCGGCGCGGGCTCCAGACGGCCCTGTCGCCATTCGTGGGCCTCGTCGATCATCCGGTATTCCTCCAGCACCTCGCCCATCAGCCCGGAGAGGTCCATGGGCTCCGGGTTCAGCTGCTGGCGGCCGCTGTCGCCCCGGGCCAGGAACAGCAGCTGCTCCACCAGGGTCTTCATGTGTTCGGTCTCGGTCTTGATGGCCGCGATGGACTCCTCCAGCACCTTCTCGTCGTCCTTGCCCCAGCGGTCCAGCATACGAACATAGCCCTGGATCACGGCGATGGGCGTGCGCAGCTCGTGGGAGGCGTCGGAGACGAACTGGGCCTGCTGGCGGTAGGCGGCGTGCATGCGGGCGAGCATGCTGTTGATGGCCTCCTCCAGTCCCTGAAGGTCCTTGTCGCCGGTGGACAGCCTGTCGCCGATGTCGATCTGGCCGATGGCCTCCTCCAGGTCGTGGAACTTCGCTTCGTCCACGCCGGCGTCAGCCTGCATCATGCGCTCCTGCTGGGCGCGCTCCGCCGCCCGCCGGGCCCCGCTTTCATCGGTCAGGCGCTGGGCGGCCTGGGCGATCTTGTCCAGGGGCTTTAAAAGCCGGCGCGCCCCCCTGGCGCTGCCGAAGAAGCCCAGCAGCCAGCAAACGCCTTCAAAGATCAGCAGCGGACGGCCAAAGAGCACCACCAGCCGAACAAATGCCGCCAGGGGGACCCCGTGGGCCTCGCCGTTCCAGGTGAAGCGGTAGATCAGGCTCTCAAGCGCCGAGAGGCCCGAGAGGCCCTCGTCCATCGTCAGCGTTCGGGGAATATCCCAGCCGGCGAACGCGCCGGTGACCGCCGTCTCATGGGCATACAGATACGCCGCCAGCGCCGCGACCAGCGCCAGAAGGTTCAGTATGATGATCTGCCACAGCTTCTTCCACTGCCACGAGCGCTGGATGCGCCGGGCGATGGAGTTGAAGCGGCGGTTGGCGTTCATTGCTTTCATTCTACCCTCAACACGTAGCCCACGCCGCGAACGGTGTGGATCAGCTTGACGCCGTACACGTCGTCGATCTTGCCCCGCAGGTAGCGCACGTACACGTCCACGATGTTGGTCTCGCCCATGTAGTCATAGCCCCAGACGCGCTCCATCAGCGAGCTGCGGCTCATGACGATGCCCTGGTTTTCCATCAGCACCTTCAAAAGCGTGAATTCCCGGTGGGTCAGCTCGATGGGGTGGCCGTTCCCTAAAGGACTAGCTTCGCGTCGCCAGGCGGCGGTGTAGCGGTCGGCGTCCAGGGTCAGCGGCCCGGCGGTCAGCACGTGGCTTTCCGGCTGGCGGCGGTTGCCCTTGCGCAGTGCCGCGCGGATGCGGGCCAGCAGCTCCTCGATCTCGAAGGGCTTGGTGATGTAGTCCTCCGCGCCCATGTCCAGGCCGGTGACCTTGTCCATCACCGAATCCCGGGCGGTGAGCATAATCACCGGGGTGTCCACCGTGCGGCGGGCCCGGCGCAGCACCTCCAACCCGTTCAGCCCCGGCAGCATGATGTCCAGCAGCGCCAGGTCGTAGGCGCCGCTCTCCAGCTTTTCCAGGCCGTCACGCCCGTCGGGGGACTTCTCTACCTGGTAGCCCTCGTGCACCAGCTCCAGCTCCACGAACCGCGCCAGGCTCGCCTCGTCCTCGATGATCAGGATTTTTTCGGGCATGGGGGATGACCTCCTTGGTAAATTCTGGTTTATCGAGCTGTGCTCGATAAATCAGAATTACTATACCGTATAATCCTTTTGCTGTCAATGCTCCCGCGTGACCTCTTCCTTCACCCGCTTCACGGCTTCGGCGGCCTTGTCCATGGCGCTGTTCACGCTCTCGCGGCCAAGCTCGGCGCCGGAGAAGTTGTAGCGGCAGCCGGCGAACAGGCCGATCACCAGCAGCGGGATGCAAACCCAGAAGGCGAAGATCAGAAGCAGCACCAGCACCGTCACCGGCACCTCCAGCAGCACCTCGTCGCCCCTGCGTACCTCGAAGCGGTTGCGGTTGCCCAGGTTGAACAGGTCGCGGAGCAGCCCGCCCAAGCCTTCCACCACGCCTCTGCGGCGCTCCCGGGCCTCGCGACCGGGGTTGCTATCCTCGGCGGAGGTGTCGCAGCTGGTCCAGGTCTGCTGCCCGGTCTGGCCGATCTCCTTCTCCAGCATCAGGGCCGCGTCCAGCATCTCCCAGTCGCAGGCCTCCAGGGCCTCGGTGGCCTTCTCCAGCGAAACGCCCATCTTCTCCGAAAGCTTCTCTGCCATCTCATAATGCGTCATGGTTTTGTCCTCCGTTCGTTTTGATGTGCCTATTATAGGACTGGAAAATGAAATGGCAAGAAAAATGGATTAGAGAATCATTAGAAAAAGCTGAGCTTTCTTCACTGGACAACCGTCGCGGAATGGTGTATAATACTATTGTAAAGAATTGATGAACCATCCGAAGGGAGGGCAAAAAAATGAATAAAAAGAGCATCGTCATCGACCGTGAGTATGGCAGCGGCGGCCGCGAGGTGGCTCGCATACTGTCCGAAAAGCTGGGCATGGAGTTTTACGACGGCAACCTGCTGGTGCTGGCGGGCAAGGAATACGGCATCGACCTGGGCACGCTGCAGACCTACGACGAAAAGGGCGTGGGCAGCCTGCTGCACGATCTGTCCCTGGTGCGCAACAGCGGCTTGGGCAGCACCGTCTACGGCAGCACCGTGAACGAGGCCCCGTTCCAGGTGTATTCCGCCCAGTCCCGGCTGGTGCAGCAGCTGGTGGCGAAGGGCCCTGCCATCTTCCTGGGGCGCTGCACGGGGCAGATCTTAAAAACAGAAGCGCGTGTGCCCTTCGTGCATGCCTTCATATACGCCAGCAACATGCAGGACCGCATTGACCGGGCCCGCAATGTGGACGGCGTGGAGGCCAGCCGGATCGAGGCCTACATCAAGCGCCGGGACAACCAGCGGAAGAACTACAACAAGTTCTTCACAGACAAGACCTGGGGCGACCGGGAGAATTACGATCTGATGCTGAATACCTCAGCGCTGGGCTATGAGGGGGCTGCGGCAGCGATCCTCGCATTGATGTGAGGAATGGGAGAACGAAATGCCAGCCGGCGATTGCCGGCTGGCATTTCGTTGAATGGGGTGTGGCATTTCGCACCATTAATTCACCACTTGGGCGAAATAGCTGGAGATCCAGCGATTGGCCTTGTTATAGCGAACCTTGTACCACCTCACGCCGCGGTCGTCGATGCCATAACGCCTGAGGTATTTCAGCTTGGCATACTTTTTGACGGTGGCAACCGCCTTGTTGCTCAGGCTGTAACCGGTGCGCAGGGTGGTTTTTCCCGTGACCTTGATGGTCTTCATGTTGGGAGAACTGATCATAAAGACGCCGTCGTCGGCCGTCTCGCTGCCCTTGACTGGCTTTGACATGCCCTGACCGCCCTTGACCCAGTACACCAGCACGTATGCATCATCCGGAGACGTTGTTGGCTTGACATCGCTCGCCTTAAAAAAAACGGCTTTGTTTGAGGAGCTGTTCACGAGAACCTTCACATAATTACCGACAACCTTGACAACATACGCGTGTGAACCTTTAGCGGCTACGCTCTGCGTGATCTTGCTGGCCTTGGCGGCGGTGTAGGCGTAGGCGTTCCTCCTGAGCTTGACAAATTGGCCCGCTTCCAGCTTGGCAGCGGCCGTTGCGGTCGCCGTCAGCGCCAGGACCATCGTCAGCACCAGAATCGTGGCGATGAGTTTCTTCAAAACCTATTCCTCCTTTTTTGCAACAATGTGAATTAACGGTTAAACTATACCTTAAATTAATGAATGTGTCAAGAAGTTTTTGAAAATCAATGTCAATCAACGCTGTGTCATCAGCCTTGCCAGCACGCTGACCCTGCCGTCGGGCAGGGTGCCCTTGATGTCCAGGGCGCTGCCGTCCCGGCACCCTAAAGGACTTGCTTCGCGGCGCCCTAAAGGACTTGCTTCGCGGCGCTGCTGGAAGCGCAGCGTGTCGCCCTCGTGGGCGGAGGTGAGGAAGATCACATCCATCTGCCTGACGTCCAGCGCCTTCCACGCCTTCAGAGGGAAGGCGTTGACGATGGCCCGAACGTAGGCCACGTTGTTCATGTGGCGGGCCATGTCGATGTCGGTGTTGGTCACCAGGTGATGGGCGAAGGGCGGGTCGGCAAAATGGCTGCTGATCCGGGCGAAGGGCTCGTCGCAGGCGGGCGCATCCGGGTATTCCAGGTCCGCCGGCAGTATGTCCGCCATGGGCTGGGGCTTGCCGGTCTGCACGCTGACGATGGCCCATTCAGTCTTGCCCTGGACCAGCACCTCGCCGCCCCGGCGGATCTCATAGTATCGGTTGCAGCGCGTTTCGCCGGGCTTCTCGGGCCAGGTGACCACCTCCACCGTGTCCAGAAGCCGGGGCGGGTCGATGAAGCGCACCCGGGCCTTGACGGTGATCCAGAACAGGCCCCTTTGAATCAGGAAGTCCCAGCCCACGCCCATGGCCCCCGCCGCCTCGGTGGCGGTGTCCATGAACAGGTCGAAGGCGTGGGGAAGGCTCAATTTGCCCCAGGCGTCCACCTGGCTGGGCAGTATGGTGACGGTCTTGGTGTAGATGAGGTTCATTCCCGATTCCCTTCCTTTGCCAGCTTTTCATACCTTTCCTTCGCCAGCCGCGCGCCTTCGCTGAACAGCGCTTCGGCGTTTTCGGGGAAGGTGCGCCTCAGGGCGGCGTAGCGGACCTCGCCGTCCAGGAATGCCTCGTAATCCAGGGTCGGGGCCTTGGAATCGAGGGCGAACTTCGGGGTGGCGTCGGGGTTGTAGCGGTACAGGTGCCAGTAGCCGGCTTCCACCGCCCGCTTCATCTCGTCCTGCACCTTCGCCATGCCGCACTTCAGGCCGTGGCTCTGGCAGGGGGCGTAGGCGATGATCACGCTGGGACCGTTGAAGTGCTCGGCTTCCTTCATGGCCTTCACCAGCTGGGCGTTGTCCGCGCCCATGGCCACCTGGGCCACGTACACGTTGCCGTAGGTCATCAGCATGCCGCCCAGGTCCTTCTTGGGCCGCTTCTTGCCGCTGGCGGCGAACTGGGCTACCGCGCCCACGGGGGTCGCCTTGGAGGACTGGCCGCCGGTGTTGGAATAGACCTCGGTGTCCACCACCAGCACGTTCACGTTTTCGCCGCTGGCGACCACGTGGTCCAGGCCGCCGAAGCCGATGTCGTAGGCCCAGCCGTCGCCGCCGTACATCCAGAAGGTCTTCTTCGCCAGCATGTCCCTGTGGCGCAGGATGGCCTTCGCGTCGTCGTCGCCCTGCTTTTCCAGTACGGCGATCAGCTTTTCGGCGTATTCGCCGTTCAGGTCGATGTCGTCGTAGGTGGACAGCCAGTTGTCGACGGCTACCGTCACATTGCCGTCATCGGCGTGGGCGTAGCGGTAGTCCACCACCTTTTTGCACTGGGCGTCCCGCTGCTGCTGCACGGCCAGCACCATGCCCAGGCTGAACTCGGCGTTGTTTTCAAACAGCGAATTGGACCAGGCCGGGCCCTTGCCGCAGCGGTTCACGGTGTAGGGGATGCCGGGCATGGCCGAGCCCCAGGCCTGGCTGCAGCCAGTGGCGTTGGCCCAGTAGACCTTATCGCCGTACAGCTGGGTCAGCAGCTTGGCATAGGGCGTCTCGCCGCAGCCCGCGCAGGCGGCGCTGAACTCCAGCAGCGGCTGGCGGAACTGGCTGCCCTTGACGGTGTAGGGGTCGAACACGTCGCCCTTGTCGGACAGCTTCAGCGCCCAGTCCCAGGCGGCGCGGGTGTCCGGGGCATCGGCGATGGGCGTCATGGTCAGGGCCTTGGCGGGGCAGACGTTGGCACAGGAGCCGCAGCCGGTGCAATCCAGGTTGCTGACGGCCATCGTGAAGCCGAAGCCATTGGCGGAGGCCTTGCCCTTGGCGGGCATGATGCTGGTGCCCTCAGGCGCGGTAGCCAGCTCCGCGTGATTGACCAGATAGGGCCGGATCACCGCGTGGGGGCAGACGAAGCTGCACTTGTTGCACTGGATGCACTTCTGGGCGTCCCAGACCGGCACCCGGGTGGCGATGCCCCGCTTTTCGAAGGCGGTCAGGCCCATGTCCATCACGCCGTCGGCGTACCTCGCGAAGGCGCTGACGGGCAGGTCGTCGCCCTTCTGGGCGTTGATGGGGTCCAGCAGCTTCGTGACCACCTCGGGCACGTCCCGTGCAGGCGCGGGGGCGTCCACGGCGTCCTTCCAGCTGTCCGGGACCTCCACCTTCACCAGGTATTCCCCGCCCGCGTCGGCGGCGGCCAGGTTCCGGTTCACCACGTCCTCGCCCTTGGCGAAGTAGGTCTTCCGCACGGCGGCCTTGATGTATTCGATGGCCTCCTCGACCGGGATGATGACCATCAGGTAGAAGAACGCCGATTGCAGCACCATGTTGAAGTGGTTGCCCAGGCCCAGGTCCTCGGCGATCTTCACCGCGTCGATGGTGTAGAAGTTTATGCCATTGCGCGCGATGGCCCGTTTGGCGTGGGCGGGCAGGTGCTTTTCCAGCGACGCCGCGTCCCAGGGACAGTTCAGCAGCAGCGTGCCGCCGGGCTTGACCTCCTCGGCGATATCGTAATTTTCGATGTAGCTGGGGGTGTGGCAGGCCACGAAGTCCGCGCGTTTCACGTAGTAGGAGGCGCGGATGGGATGGTCGCTGAAGCGCAGGTGGCTCTTGGTGACGCCGAAGCTCTTCTTGGCGTCGTACTCGAAGTAGGCCTGGGCGAACATCGGGGTATGGCTGTTGATGATCTCCACCGTGTTTTTGTTCGCGCCCACGGTGCCGTCGCCGCCCAGGCCCCAGAACTTGCAGCTCACCACGCCCTCGTCCGAGAGGCTCAGGGGCGCGTCCGGCAGGGACAGGTGGGTCACGTCGTCCACGATGCCGATGGTGAAGCGGTCCACGGGACAGGCCGCCTTCAAATTCTCAAAGGCCGCGGCGACCTGGGCGGGGGTGGTGTCCTTGCTGGACAGGCCGTAGCGCCCGCCGACGACGGTCAAATCATTGCGGCCCCGCAGCGCGGTGCAGACGTCCTGGTACAGCGGCTCGCCGGCGCTGCCGGATTCCTTGGTGCGGTCCAGCACCGCCACGGCCTTCACGGTGTCGGGCAAGGCAGCCGCGAAGCGCTTCACGTCGAAGGGCCGGAACAGGTGCACCTGCACGAAGCCCACCTTCTCGCCCTTCGCGTTGAGGGCGTCCACGACCTCCTGCACGCAGCCGGACACGGAGCCCATGGCGACGATCACGCGCTCGGCGTCGGGCGCGCCGTAGTAGTCGAAGCAGTGGTAAGTGCGGCCCGTGATTTCGCCGATCTTCGCCATGTACGCCTCGACGAGGTCGGGCAGGGCGTCGTAGTCGGCGTTGGCGGCCTCCCGGACCTGGAAGAAGATGTCCGGGTTCTGCACGGTGGCGCGGATCATCGGGTGCTCCGGGTTCAGGGCGTGATCCCGGAAGGCGTTCACGGCGTCGAAGTCCAGCAGGCCGCGCAGGTCGTCATAGCTGATCTGCTCCACCTTGTCGATCTCATGGCTCGTGCGGAAGCCGTCGAAGAAGTGCAAAAACGGCACCCGGCCTTTGATGGCGGCCAGGTGGGCCACCCCGGCCAGGTCCATGACCTCCTGCACGCTGGCGGTGCACAGCATGGCAAAGCCGGTCTGGCGGCAGTTCATCACGTCGGAGTGGTCGCCGAAGATGGACAGCGCGTGGGTGCCCACGGTGCGGGCCGCCACGTGCAGCACCCCCGGCAGGCGCTCGCCGGCGATGCGGTGCAGCACAGGGATCATCAGCATAAGGCCCTGGGAGGACGTGAAGGACGTCGCCAGCGCGCCGGTCTGCAGCGCCCCGTGCACCGCCGCCGCCGCGCCGGCCTCGGACTGCATCTCCACCAGCCGCACCGGCTGGCCGAACAGGTTCTTCTTTCCCTTCGCCGACCACAGGTCGGTCTTGCCCGCCATGGGGCTGGAGGGGGTGATGGGATAGATGGCGGCGACCTCGGTGAAGGCGTAGGCCACGTAGGCCGCGGCCTCGTTGCCGTCGAGGGTGACGTAGGTGGGTTTCTTCTTTTCGGTCATTTGAGGGACCTCCTTGTTCCGTGTAGCGTGAATTGACAGTTTATTCAAGGCGTTGAATAAATCCGGTTTTTTCCGTCCGGCCGTAGCCAGCGCGTTCATAAAACCTCAGCGTCGAAGCCTCGTGTGACCCCGTGAGCAGCATGATTTTATAGCAATGCGCCTGCACGGCAATTTCCCTGGCGAAATCCAGGCAGGCCGTCGCATGGCCCATTCCCCGATAATCGCTGTGTGTGACCACGTTTTCAATGAGGGCGTAGGGCCGAATGCCTCTTGTCAGATTGGGGATGATCACGCAGACACAGGAGGAAACCATCTTCCCATCGACAATGTTGACGATGATATGATGGTTCCTGTCCCCCATGATCGCTTCCCACGTCTGCTTCAGCCGCCCGGACGTTTCAGGCACGCCGTTCTCGTGGAGATGGGTGTATAAGGCCAATAAATCAGGCAATTCGCCGTTTTTGATTTCCCTGACCATGTCTGTGCTCCTATGCGATAATGCAGCGCCTATATCCGGGTGTTGACGGGGGGCGGGTTCGGCAATCACGTCACCCGGATACCCGATCCCATTTACCGCAGACGGTTCCACAGCGCGGTTCACCCGCGCTTTTCACATCTGAAGAATATGAACTCCGGACGATGGAGCGTTCCGCCGAACAGGTCGGGGTACCGCTGCCGCAGCGCTTCCGAAACGTGGGCCTCCTGGCATTCCCCGATGGTGAACCCGGCGCGGATCAGGGCGTTGATCAGGGTGGACACGGTCCTGTGGAAGCACTCATAGCCCTTTACCACCCAGTCCACCTTCCGAGGCCCCTCCACGCAGTAGTTCCTGAGGTTCGCGTACAGGCGCTCGCCGGTCTGGGTCCGGGTATACCGGTCGTAAACGCCGTCCCAGGCCGTCACGATGGGATGGGACATGCTGAAGACCAATTCGCCGCCCGCCTTCAAACGCCTGTGGATCGCATCCATCAGCCCCTCGAAGTCCTCGACGTAGTCGAAGGCCAGGGAGCTGGTCACCAGGTCGAAGCACCCATCGATGGCCTCCAGCTCCTCCATCGCCATGCGCCGATAGGTGATGTTCTCCCCGCCGTTGTGGACCCGGGCATAGGTCAGCATCTTCTCGGAGATGTCGATGCCCAGCACGGACTTCGCGCCCATGTCGGCATACTGCCGTGCGTGCTGCCCCATGCCGCAGCCGATGTCCAGGATCGCCTTCCCCTTCAAATCCGGGAGCATGGAAAGCAGGATCGGGGTTTCGACGCAATCATTGAAGTTGACGGGGTTGCTCCTGCTGCTTCGGAAGTTCCCGAAAAAGACCTCGTCGTCGTAGATATTCTGTTTGGACATATTCTGGCTCACCGCGTCTGTGATTGGCTTTGCAGGATTCTTTCAGCCGCCTGTGCAATCGTCAGGCGGCTGGTGTCGAGGGCGTCCGGGCGCGAGGAGAAATCGGGCAGAGAAGCGATGCTGACCTCCAGCCATCGGTCTGTTCTCCATTCGCAGCTGCGATCCTGCCTCCAGCGCCTGACCAGGCTCTCGCGGTCGCACACCAGGGTGACGCCCTTTTCCTCCATATGCAGCGCGGAAAGGCCCTCCGAAACGGCCTGCCGCACCCATGGATCGTCCATCAGCCAGGCCAGCACGACCATACCGCATTCGGAGCATCGCCCGTAATTGCCGATCATGTGCAGGATGTTGTCCACGGCCATGGCCTTTGTCTCGCGGTTTCCCACAAACGGGTGGATGTCCATGCACCAGTCCCCGTCGATCAGCGCGGTTCCGGGTATCATATCCGCGATAGCCCGTCCCGTTGCGGTCTTTCCAACGCCCATGGGACCGTTTATGACGATGACCTTCACGGAAAGCCCTCCTTTGCAAGGTGTTGGGGCAGGCCTCTGAATGCGTCATCCTTGTCACGGGGACGGTTCTCTTGACACATTTTTCTATCGGTGCGGCTCAAGCATCCCCGCCGCGTTCTCCCGGAATATCCTTCGGTACTCTCCATCCGTCAAATCCAGTTTCAACAGCGCCTCGATCTCTTCCTCCTGCCGACACATGGGGTAGTCGGTGCCGAAGAGGACGCGGTCGGCGCCGTAGGCCCGTATGATCTCCTTCATGCGCCCCGGCTTCAGCCACCGGCTGCAGGAGGATGAGTCCACCATGAAATTGGGGAAATCCGGCAGGGTGCGCGCGGCCTCGTCCCACACGCTCCAGCCGCCCAGGTGGGCCCCGATCAGCTTCAAATCGGGAAAGGCGCGAAGGACGTTGGCCACCCGCTTCGGGTTGGAATAATCGAAGCGATAATCCCCGGTGTGCAGCAGCACTGGCAGCCCGCTGTCGGCGCACATCTCGTAGATGGACATGACGCGCGCATCGTCGGCGGCGAAGCGCTGGATGTCCGGGTGCAGCTTCACGCCCCGCAGGCCCAGTGAAACGAGGTTGCGCAGGTCGGCACGCAGGTCGTCTGAATCCGGGTGCAGGGTGCCGAAGCCCACGAACGCGCCGCCGCTGTTTTCTACCTCATGGGCGATGAAGCCGTTGATGGACGCCACCTGGTGGGGCGTGGTGGCCACGGAGTGGACCAGAAAGCGGGAGATCCCCGCCTCCGCGCCGGTCCTGAGCAGCGTAGCCACCGTGCCATCCCGGGGCTCGACGGGCAGGCCGCCGTAGAACGTATCCACTCCCGCTACTGCCCGGGGCGCGATGTTTGCAGGGTAGATGTGGCAGTGGGCGTCGAAGATGTCGTACATGGGTTTTACGCCGTCTCGATCGCCGCGTCCTTTTGCAGGCCCAGCTTTTCCACGGCCTGCTCGCGCATCTTGTACTTCTGGATCTTGCCGGCATCGTTCATCGGGAAGGCATCCACGAAGTCGATGTACTTGGGCA
Source organism: Clostridia bacterium (assembly GCA_045658005.1). Lineage (GTDB taxonomy): Bacteria > Bacillota > Clostridia > Christensenellales > Aristaeellaceae > UBA2862. The sequence continues at coordinate 22,275 of JAZOUD010000037.1, forward strand.
CCTTGTGCTTGGCCATGTGGTCCAGCACGTACTTCTTCATCTCCTCCACGGTCATGCTCTCGCCCTCCTTGAGGATGATGCAGGCCATGATCTCCTCGCCCATGGCCTTGTCGGGCACGCCGATGACCTGGACGTCGCTGACCTTGGGGTGGGTGTAGATGAACTCCTCGATCTCCTTGGGGTAGATGTTCTCGCCGCCGCGGATGATCATGTCCTTGAGCCTTCCGGTGATGCGGTAGTTGCCCTCGGGGGTGCGGCAGGCCAGGTCGCCGGTGTGCAGCCAGCCGTCCCTGTCGATGGCGGCGGCGGTGGCCTTGGGCATCTTGTAGTAGCCCTTCATGATGTTGTAGCCCCTTGCCACGAATTCGCCGATCACCTCGTCGGGGCAGTCCTCGCCGGTCTCCGGGTCCACGATCTTGCACTCGATCTCCGGGAAGGCGCTGCCCACGGTGGCCACGCGCACCTCCAGCGGGTCGGTGGTGCGGCTCATGGTGCAGCCGGGGCTGGCCTCGGTCTGGCCGTAGACGATGACGATCTCGGGCATGTGCATCTTCTCCACCACGTCCCGCATCACGGCGATGGGGCAGGGGCTGCCGGCCATGATGCCGGTGCGCATGTGGCTGAAATCGGTCTTTTCAAAGTCCGGGTGGCCCAGCATGGCGATGAACATCGTGGGCACGCCGTGGAAAGCGGTGATGTGCTCGTTGTGGATGCAGGCCAGGGACGATTTCGGGCTGAAGTAGGGCAGGGGCAGTATCGTGCCGCCGTGGGTCATGGTGGCGGTCATGGCCAGCACCATGCCGAAGCAGTGGAACATGGGCACCTGGATCATCATGCGGTCGGCGGTGGACAGGTCCATGCCGTCGCCGATCATCTTGCCGTCGTTGACGATGTTGTAGTGGGTCAGCATCACGCCCTTGGGGAAGCCGGTGGTGCCGGAGGTGTACTGCATGTTGCACACGTCGTTCACGTCCACGGCGGCGGCCATGCGGCGGATCTCCTGGATGGGGGTCCGGGCGGCGTACTCCAGCGATTCCTCCCAGGTCAGTGCGCCGGGCATCCTGAAGCCCACGGTGATCACGTTGCGCAGGAAGGGCAGCCGGCGGGCGTGCAGCGGCTGGCCGGGCTTGTTTTCAGAAAGCTCCGGGCACAGCTCGTTCATGATCTGCCGATAGTTGGAATCCCGGTAGCCCTCGATCATGACGAGGGTGTGGGTGTCGGACTGGCGCAGCAGGTATTCCGCTTCGTGGGTCTTGTAGGCGGTGTTCATCGTCACCAGCACCGCGCCGATCTTGGTGGTAGCCCAGAAGGTCAAGAACCACTGGGGCACGTTGGTGGCCCAGATGGTCACCTTGCTGCCGGCGCGCACGCCGAGGCTGACCAGCACCCGGGCGAACTCGTCCACGTCGTCCCGGAACTGGCTGTAGGTGCGGGTGTAATCCAACGTGGTGAAGCGGATGGCCTGTTGGTCGGGGAAGTTCTCCACCATCGTATCCAGCACCTGGGGGAAGGTCTTGTCGATCAGGGTTTCCTTCTTCCAGACATACTTGCCGGTGTGGCGGTTGTTCCAGTACAGGTGCTTGCGGCCCAGGCGGGTGCCCTCGAAGCGGGACATGCAGCTGACGAAGTGGGTCAGCAGGATCTCGATGTCCGAGAGGCCGTCGATCCAGTCCGGGTTCCACTGCAGCGAGATGAAGCCGTCGTAGTTGACCGAGCGCAGCGCGTTCATCAAATCCCGCATGGGCAGGCTGCCCTCACCCACCAGCTCGGGCACGAAGATCTCGCCCTCCCTGCGGAAGTCGTGGATGTGCACGTGGCGCACATAGGCGCCCAGGTTGGTGATGGTGGCCTCGGCGTCCTCGCCGAAGACGCAGGTGGAATGCATGTTCCACAGTGCCGCCAGCCGGTCGTCGGCAAAGCGGTTCAGCAGGTCGCGCAGCCGGGCGGTGTCGGCATATACGCCCGTAGTTTCGATCAGCAGCGTGACGGGGGCGTCGCCCACGATCCCCAGCAGGGTGGACATGCGCTCCACGCAGGCGGCCTGGTTGTCTGAGTCGGTGTGCACGCCCACATAGGGCGCGCCGAGGTTCACGGCGACCTGTACGCACTCGGAGAGCTCTTCGGCAAAGCCCTGGTCGGTGAAGTCGCCCACGCTGTCCACGCAGGGCAGGGAAAGACCCTGGTTGGTAAGGCCCCTCCGCGTGGCGGCGGCCAGCTCGGGATTGGTGGGACTGTCCTTGCCTGCAAAGGCGGGACCGTTCACGTCGAACAGCTCCACGCCGGCCAGCTTCGCGTCGATGGCCGCCGAGAGGGCCTCGGCCCAGGAGAGGGATTTCCAGTATTGGAGGGAGAAGGAGAGTTTCATATTACGCCTCCTCGTACACGATCTTGTTCAGCGCGCTGATATATGCCCGGATCGAAGCACCTATGATGTCGGTGGAGATGCCGTTGCCGGAGTAGACCCGGCCGTTTGCCCTCAGCTTCACCAGGGCGCTGCCCATGGCGTCGCGGCCCTCGGTGACGGTCTGGATCTGGAAGTCGTCCAGCTCATAGTGGTGGCCGATGATCTGCTCGATGGCCAGGAAGGCGGCGTCAATGGGGCCGTCGCCCACGCCCACGCCCCGCAGCTTCTCCTCGCCCCGGCCCAGCAGGATATTGGCGGTGGCGGTGATCACGTTGCCGCTGTTGATGACATAGCTTTCGATGTGGTAGGTGCTGGGCACCTGCAGGGCGGTGCTGGCGATGATGGCGTCCAGCTCCCGGGTACCCACAAAGTGCTTGCGCCGGGCCACCCGTTTGAAGGCCTCGTAGACCTTGGCGTTGTCCTCGTCGGACAGGTCGTAGCCCAGCTGGCGCACCACCTTGATGACCTCGCCGATCTCGTCGCCCTCGTCCAGGGTGACCCCGGCGGTGTCGCCCACGGCCACGTTGCTGAGCGGTGAATCCGTTTCATTCTTGGCCTGAAGCAGCTTCTCCAGCTGGCCCACCGCCCGGTTCAGCTCGGTGGTGCGCAGATTACAGGCGATATCCATGGCCGGGCCCTTGATCTCCACCAGCCTGGCCAGCTGCTGGAGGGTGGGGTAGCCCGCGGCCACGGCGGCGCACTTGACGCCCGCCGCGCCTTTTGCGATGGCCACCGCCGCGCAGGCAGCGCCCATGCTCATGTCGTCCGAGACCTGCACCAGCAGCTCGGCCCCGGCGAGGGCGGGCACGCCGGCCTGTACGCCCGCGACAAAGGCGGCGAATTCATCCGGGAGCAGCACCCCGGCGGTGTCGCACAGCGTGACACGGGTCGCGCCGCACTCCAGCGCCGCGGCGATGGCCTGGCACAGGAAGTCCTTTTCAGCCCGGGTGGCGTCCACGGCGGTAAATTCCACGTATTCGCACAGGCCCCGGGCCTTTTTCACCTGGGCGCGCACGGCCTCCAGCATGGCCGGGGCTTTCTTGTGACAGGTGTATTCCATCAGCGCGGGGGAGAGGGGGGCCAGCAGGTTCAGCCGGGGCTGCTTCGCGCCGCGCACGCTCTCCCAGGTGGCTTCCACGTCGCCGGTGGCCACGTCCACCTGGGCGATCAGGGGCGAGGACACCATGGCCGCGATGGTCTTGCCGGCCAGCTGGTCGGCCTTGCCGCCGTCGGAGGGGGCCAGCTCGATGCCGTCCACCTTCAGCCGGTCCAGGCCCCGGGCGATCTCCAGCTTCTCCTTGAAGGTCAGCGCCCCTTCCCGCAGGGTGGGCAGCAGGGCAAGCGTCATGTCAATCAGTTTGATGGTCTTCATCGTGTCACTCCTTATTGGATATGGATCGTTTTTGCGCGGTGGCGGCGAAAAAACGTCCCGGAGGCGCAAACGCGAGGTTTGCGCCTTCGGGACGATTCGAATTCTATCAAACCGCGGTACCACCCGGGTTGCCGCGTGCGCGGCCGCTCATCAGCGCTCCAGCAAGCGCTTAGCCATGGTAACGGGGCTTCCGGATCCCCTTACCGAACGCCGCCTGGACGTCCTTTCAGGAAATCTGCTCTGGCAGGAGACTGCCCCTCTGCGTACACACCGGCTCGCAGCGACCGCCGGCTCTCTGAAGTGATCCGCAGCAGGCATAATGCCTTCATCGCATTTGTTGCTGTAATTTAGCTTACTAAAGTTTAAGCCTTCGCCGGAAAGTTGTCAAGTCGTTTGACGGGAATTTGCGAAGGATTTACAGTTTTGACCGGAAGGAACCGGGATCAATGTCATTTCGTCCAATAATAGATCAAATCGGTTGGGAGGCGTACACATGAACAGAATATGGCGCATTGCGGCTGTATTGGTCGTCCTGGCGCTCGTCGCCGGTGGCGCGGGGACCGTCTGGCCCACCTGTGCCAGGGCGCTGGACGCGGAGGGAAAGCCCCTTGAGATGTCCATCGAGCTGGCGGACGGGTCCGGCAACGAAGTGGCGACGCTGTCCACCGTGCGCCTCTACAGCGAAAAGCCCCGGTCCGTGGCGGTGGAATGCGCCTTTACCAACCACGGTGAGGTGGCGCTGACCTGGCTGGAATATCGGGTGAAGTATCTGGACGCCGACGGCAACGTGTTTATGGAGCCGCCACGGTCCCTGGAGACCTTTATGGACGATCCTGTGCAACCCGGCGAGACCCGGGTATTCGTGCAAAAACACTACTTTGACGGCGCGGAGACGGTTGCGGGCGTCGTGCTGGAGCCGATGGGCGTAAAGGACGCGGCGGAGGTGAAGCCCTGGACCGAGCCCCGCCCCGGCAGCCTGCTGCCCGAATTTGCCAACGACCCGGACTTCGCCGCCCACTTCGAAAACCTGGACGACAACCTGCCGGTGGAAATGTTTTACCACGTGGACCAGGAGGTGGACGAGACCGTCACCGACCCCGCTGAGATCCGCGCCGCCATCGAGCGGCTGGCCGGCCTGCGCATCGGTGGGGCGGTCAACATCGGCTACGACGATGCCGGCATCTACTATGGCTTCACCATGGCCGACGGCGGCGGCTGGAGCGTGTCCTTCGAGACGCCCGGCCTGCTGTCCTGGCACGGCAGGAATTACGAGGTGATCGAGTGAAGCGGCTTGCGGCGGCCCTGGCGCTGTTGCTGGGGCTGGTGATGGTCCCCGCGCTGGCGGAGGAAGCGGCCTGTCAGACGGTCGCCTGTCCCCGCCAGGGCTTCAGCACGGCCTGCAAGGCGGGGATGTGCTGGAGGTGGGACGACGTGAACGGCCTTGTCATCCACACCGGGCAGGGCGATGGGCCGTGCCTGATGGTCCGCGTCACCGGCAGCGGAGGCACAGACTTTGAGGGCTATTTCGACGACGTCCTGACCCCACAGATTCGGTCCATGCTGGGCGAGAGACTGGTGGCTGTCAGCCCGCTGGACACCTATGCCCTGGGCGACGCGACGCTGCCCGGGGTGATGTACGCCTTTCTGGACGAAGGCGGACGGCGGCAGGCGCTCTTCCGGCTGTTCGACACCCGCTGGCCGCTGAACGTATGCTATACCCTGCGCTACAGAGAGGCCGACGCCGACGCCGCGCTGGAAGCGCTGGGCATCGCGGTGGCCCACTTCAGGCCGGAGGGCGAACTGACTGAAGGCGTGCCGGAGGGGGATGCCCCCTTTGGTGAAGCGCCATGCCGGATCGTATGTCCACAGCAGGGCTTCACAGCGGTGTGCGACGTGGCCTGCGCGCCCCACTGGGACCCGAACGACGGGCTGTATGTGTACCTGAGGGACTGGGGCCGACCGCCCTGCGTGCTGATCTGGGTGGCGGGGGAGACGGACATCCCCGCCTTCTTCCGGGATTCCGTCACGCCCGCCATGGCCGTGCGCTATGGCGACGACCTGCTGGACGTGATCGACTGCGGCAACATCACCGTCGGAGGGCGGGTGATGACCGGTTTTGGCTACCGTTACCGGTCCGACAGCGGCGTGATGTACATGCTGCGGGTGCTGGAAAACCGGGATGGTCGCAGTGTGAGCTTCATCATGAAGTATCCCGAGGGCGACGAGGCCGCCAGGGAAAGGGGCATGGCCGCGCTTTCGTCCATCGCGGACAGCCTTCAAAGGGACTGACGACGGGAGGACTGAGCGTGGAAAACGGAAACGGGGAAGCCGGGTATCGGCCCCAGGCGGTGTGGCAGTACTCCGACGGGGTGTATCGCTGGATCTATGAGAAGGACCTGTACAGGAACCGCTTTGAAACCGACTATGTGCTGAAGGTCATGGCATTGGTGTTTGGGCTGTCCTGGGTGCTGATGGGAGGCGTGATGCTGGCGATTGGCGCAGGCGCGCTGCCCTTTGCCATCGTCACGGCGATCTGCCTGGGCGGGGGGCTGCTGACGGTGGGCATCTTGCGGCTGGGGCACCTCGCGTCGGCCAGGAGCAGGAACGGCGTGGAGGTGATCGCCTTCGGGATGAACGACGACGGCCTGCGCCAGATCCACTACGATGACGCGCGGAGGGCGGAGGACGTGGTGGAGAGGATGCTGCTGACCGCGAGCGCGACCCTGGGGGAGGACCCGATGAAGGCGGGCGGCTACGGCGTCATCCTGTTCAGGGACGTGCGGCGGATGGCGCTGCATCCAAAGGATGACCTGATCGACCTGACGCTGAAGGGAAATTACAAATGCCGGGTGTACGTCGGGCCGGAGGACTTTGAATTTGTGAAGGATTACATACAGCGGCGCATACGCGGAGGTCAATGACAGGCCAGGGGCCGCCCTGTTCGGGCGGCCCCTGGCCTGTCATTGGCGCGTACTATTCGCCGACACGGTCGATGTCGATGGTATACTGGAACGTGTTTCCCTTCTTGTTCTTCAGCGTATAGACCACCTGGCCGCAGTAGTCCTTGGGTACTTCTGGACGGTGAGCGTCTTTGATAGGGTGTACCTCTTGCCGTTCAGTTCATATCCCTGTCAATAGCTTTATCGGAGCTGACGTTCGGAAAGCCGGGTTTCCAATCGGGCCAGCAGCGCCAGGCACAGCGTCATGATCAGCGTGCCGGTCACGCTGCCCGCGCTGTCGATCAGCACGTCCAGCAGCTGGCTCGCGCGATCGCTGATGAACAGCTGGTGCAGCTCGTCGGAGGCTGCATAGAGTACGGCGATCCCCATGGCCCGCAGCCGGCAGCCACCGTCCGAAAGCCTTGGGAAATAAAAGCGCATGGTCCCCATCAGGTTGAAGCCCAGCAGCATGAATTCGCAGAAGTGGGCGTTTTTGCGCACGATGTTGCTCAGCGTTTCAAGGTACGACTCCCGCGCCATGACGGACATCTCCATGAAATCGGGTTTAAGGGTCCGCGCCACATGCAGCGTCACAAGATTGCTCATCGCCTGCGAGTCATCGCCTTTTTTGGAGGAAAACCAGAAAATCAGCGCCGCGGTGACGATCGAGGCGACCAGAAAAAAGCGGGCCCAAAACTTAGGATGCTTCATGAACCGGAACCACGCCGCCTTTCTTGCATTTTGGACATCATAGCATAAGAGTGTTGAGAATCGAGAAAGAAAAAACGAAACATTTTCACACTTGACAAACCTCCGGGTTCGTGCCATAATAGACAGGCGCTGGAAAAGCGCATATGCACCCATAGCTCAGCAGGATAGAGCGACCGCCTCCTAAGCGGTAGGTCAGGGGTTCGAATCCCTTTGGGTGCGCTGAAGCCCCCGCGGCAAAGCTGGCGGGGGCTCCAGCGCACCCAAACCGGGATAATCGAAGGCCCTTTCCGAGCGAAGCGAGGGAACGGGTTCGGCGAAAGCCGCGGCGCGAAGCGACGCCATCCCTTTGGGTGCGCTGAAGCCCCCGCCGGCAAAGCTGGCGGGGGCCTTCAGCGCATCCAAACCAGAATTCATCCTTCCCAATTTCGACACTCATCTACATATTCTCAAAGACCGCGTTAAATGTATATTTTCGGCGCCATTGTTTACCTGTGCATGCTGTATGGACATGCGCAACAGTGGTATAATTTATATAAGTAGAAAAATATTTTTGCGTGCCGGGGATCCGGCGACGGGAGAGGCCAAAATATGCAAAGAGACAATCATTATGACGAGAGCCAGATACAGGTGCTTGAGGGGCTGGAGGCCGTGCGCCGAAGGCCGGGCATGTACATCGGCTCGACCGACGAGCGGGGCCTGCACCACCTGGTCTACGAGATCGTGGACAACGCCATCGACGAAGCGCTGGCGGGCTATTGCGACAACATCGAGGTCACGCTGAACCTGGACGGCTCGGTGACGGTGCAGGACAACGGCCGCGGCTTCCCGGTGGGCATCCATCCGAAGATGCATCGCCCGGCGGTGGAGGTGTGCCTGACGGTGCTGCACGCCGGCGGCAAGTTCGGCGGCGAGGGCTACAAGGTGTCCGGCGGCCTGCACGGCGTGGGCGCGTCGGTGGTGAACGGACTGTCCAGCCACCTGCTGGTGAACGTCTACCAGGACGGCAAGATCTACCAGCAGGAGTACGAGCGGGGCAAGATACTCTACGACCTGAAGGTGGTCGGCGAGACCGACCGCACCGGCACCACCATCCGCTTCTGGCCCGACGTCAAGACCGGGGAGGACCCGGAGCCCGGCATCTTTGAGACCGGCCACTTCGACTTCGATACCCTGAAGACCCGCTTCCGCGAGATGGCCTTCCTGAACGCCGGCATCCGCATCGTGCTGACCGACGACCGGGGCGAGACCCCCGTCAGCCGGGAATTCCACTATGAGGGCGGCATCGTCTCGTTCGTCGAATACCTGAACCGCCACAAGACGCCGCTGTTCGCCCCGCCGGTGTACATCTCCGGGGTGAAGAACGGCTCCACCGTCGAGGTGGCGCTGCAGTGGAACGACAGCTTCAACGAGAGCGTGTTCTCCTTCGCCAACAACATCCACACCCCCGAGGGCGGCACTCACCTGGCGGGCTTCCGAAACGCCCTGACGCGCGTCATCAACGACTACGCCCGGCGCACCAACATGCTCAAGGCCAGCGACGCCAACCTGACCGGCGACGACGTGCGCGAGGGCCTGACCGCCATCGTGTCCGTCAAGCTGGTGGAGCCCCAGTTCGAGGGCCAGACCAAGACCAAGCTGGGCAACAGCGAAATCCGCCCGCTGGTGGATTCCATGGTGGCCGAGAAGCTGTCCCAATACCTGGAGGAGAATCCCTCCGCCGCCCGCGCGGTGCTGGACAAGTGCCTGTCCGCCGCCCGCGCCCGGGAGGCCGCCCGCAAGGCCCGGGACCTGACCCGACGCAAGACCGCGCTGGAGAGCGCGGCGCTGCCCGGCAAGCTGGCGGACTGCTCCGAGCGCGACCCAGCAAAGTGCGAAATCTTCATCGTCGAGGGCGACAGCGCCGGCGGCAGCGCCAAGCAGGGCCGCGACCGCCACTTCCAGGCGATACTGCCCCTGCGCGGCAAGATACTGAACGTGGAAAAGACCCGCATCGACCGGGCGCTGTCCAACGCCGAGATCAAGGCCATGATCACCGCCTTTGGCGCCGGCTTCGGCGCGGAGTTCGATCCCTCGAAGCTGCGCTACCACCGCATCGTCTGCATGACCGATGCCGACGTGGACGGCAACCACATTCGCATACTGCTGCTCACGTTCTTCTACCGCTTCATGCCTAAGCTGATCGAGGACGGCTACGTCTACGCCGCCCAGCCCCCGCTGTACAAGGTCACCCGGGGCAAGCAGGAGCAGTACGTCTACTCTGACAGCCAGCTGCAGAAGCTGCTGGATGAGATGGGCCGGGACGCCAAGCCCGAGATCCAGCGCTACAAGGGCCTGGGCGAGATGAGCTACCAGCAGCTGTGGGACACCACCATGAACCCCGAGACCCGCAGCATGTACCGCGTGGAAATGAAGGACGCCATCGCCGCCGACGAGCTGTTCACCCTGCTGATGGGCGACCAGGTGGAGCCGAGGCGGGAGTTTATCGAGCAGAATGCGAAGTTGGTGGCGGACCTCGATATTTGATTGTGAGGAAGAATAAATGGCAGACGAATTCAACATCGGCAAACTGACTCCCCTCAACATCGAGGACGAATTAAAGAAATCCTTTATCAGCTACGCCATGGCGGTCATCGTGACCCGTGCCCTGCCCGACGTGCGGGACGGCCTGAAGCCGGTGCACCGGCGGATACTGTACTCGATGAACGAGATGGGCATCACGCCGGACAAGCCCTTCCGCAAGTCCGCGCGCATCGTGGGCGATGTGCTCGGTAAATACCATCCCCACGGCGACAGCCCGGTCTACGACGCCATGGTGCGCCTGGCCCAGGATTTCTCCATCCGCTATACGCTGATCGAGGGCCAGGGCAACTTCGGCTCGGTGGACGGCGACGGCGCGGCCGCCATGCGTTACACTGAGGCCAGGCTATCAAAGCTCTCCATGGAGATGGTGCGGGACATCGAGAAGGAGACCGTCGACTTCTATCCAAACTTCGACGAGACCCTGATGCAGCCCGCCGTGATGCCCAGCCGCTTCCCGAACCTGCTGGTGAACGGCTCCAGCGGCATCGCCGTAGGCATGGCCACCAACATCCCGCCCCACAACCTGGGCGAGGTCATCGATGCCTGCGTGCATTACATCGACCACCCCGACTGCACCGTGGACGACCTGATGCAGTTCGTGAAGGGCCCGGATTTCCCCACCGGCGGCGTGATCCTGGGCAAACGGGGCATCTATGACGCCTATCACGAGGGCCGGGGCCGCATCATCGTGCGGGCCAAGAGCGAGATTGAGGAGATGTCCCAGGGCCGCCAGCGGATCGTGGTGACCGAGATTCCCTACATGGTCAACAAGGCCAAGCTGATCGAGAAGATCGCCGAGATGGTCCACGAGAAGACCGTGGAGGGCATCAGCGACATCCGAGACGAGTCCGACCGCGAGGGCATGCGCATCGTCATCGAGCTGAAGCGGGACGTGAACGCCAACGTGGTGCTGAACACGCTGTACAAGCACACCCAGCTGCAGGACACCTTCGGGGCCATCATGCTGGCGCTGGTGGACGGTACGCCGAAGATCCTCAGCCTGCGGCAGATGATCCACCACTACCTGGAGCACCAGGAGGACGTGATCCGCCGCCGCACCCAGTACGACCTGAACAAGGCCGAGGCCCGCAGCCACATACTGGAGGGCCTGATCATCGCCCTGGACAACATCGACGAGGTCATTAAGCTGATCCGCTCCAGCCGCACCGGCCAGGAGGCGAAGGAGGGCCTGATGAGCCGCTTCGGCCTCTCCGAGCGCCAGGCCCAGGCGATACTGGACATGCGCCTGCAACGCCTGACCGGCTTGGAACGGGACAAGATCGAAGCCGAGTACGCCGAGCTTCAGAAGCTGATCGCCTACTACAAGGAAGTATTGGCGAACGAGAGCATGGTGCTGGGCATCATCAAGGACGAGATCACCGAGATCAAGCGCAAGTACGCCGACGAGCGCCGCACCGAGATCTCCGCGCTGGAGGGCGAGATCGACATGCTGGACCTGATCGCCGAGGAGGATATGGTGGTCACGCTGACCCACTACGGCTACGTCAAGCGCCTGCCCAAGGCCACCTATCGCGCCCAGAAGCGGGGCGGCAAGGGCATCGTCGGGGCCACCACCCGGGAGGAGGACTTCGTCGAGCAGATGTACGTGGTCAACACCCACGACACGCTGATGTTCTTCACCAACCGGGGCAGGGTGTACCAGCTGAACTGCTACCAGATCCCCGAAGCCGGGCGCACCGCCAGGGGCACCGCCATCGTGAACCTGCTGCAGCTGGACGCCGGCGAGAAGGTGAAAGCGCTGCTGCCGGTGCCGGCGGAGAAGGTGGCAGGCCACTACCTGATCATGGCGACGAAGAACGGCGTGATCAAGCGCACCGAGCTTTCCGAGTTCACGAACCTGCGCAAGAGCGGCCTGATCGCCCTGGTGCTGCGGGAGGATGACGAGTTGATCGGCGTGGCGCTGACCGACGGCAGCTACGAGCTGCTGCTGGGCACCCGGGACGGCATGGCCATCCGCTTCCCCGAGACCGACATGCGCCCCATCGGCCGCGCGGCCATGGGCGTGAAGTCCATCGAGCTGAACCCCGACGACGCGGTCGTGGACATGTGCCCGGTCTTCCCGGACATGAAGGTGCTTTCGATCACCGAAAACGGCTACGGCAAGCTGACCGAGATCGACGAGTACCGGGTGCAGAGCCGCGGTGGCAAGGGCATCAAGGCCATGAACCTGACGCCCAAGACCGGCAGGCTGACCTGCCAGCTGCTGGCCGACGAGGCCGAGGACATCCTGCTGATCACCGACGACGGCACCATCATCCGCGTACCCGTGGGCAGCATCTCTACGCTGGGCCGCAACACCCAGGGCGTGCGCCTGATGCGCGTGGCCGAGGAGAGCAAGGTGGTTGGCGTGGCCAGGGCCGAGGCCGAGGAGGAGGAGCCGGAGGAGGGCGCCGAGACGATGAACGAGGCCGAGGACGAGATCTAAAAGCAATCAGAAACTGAAAAGGGACCGCACGGCATGATGTCGGGCGGTCCCTTTGACAAGACACGGGGACGGTTCTTATGTCTTGACAAATAACAGCAGGGGGTGGTATGCTTTTGTCGGAAGACGGGTGATCATATGTCCAGGATGCCGAGGAGAAAGTCAGGCACGGGGATTTACTTCACCTTCGCGGCCTTCGCGGTGGACCAGACGGAATAGTAGGTGGCCTTGCCAACCTTTTTGTAGGCCCGGACGCGGACGTAACAGGTCTTGCCGGCGGCCAGGCCGGTCAGGGTCCGCTTGACCGTGGAGGCTTTGGTCAGCGTCACCGTTTTGCCGTCGCTGAAGTTTTTTTTCAGCCCGTATTCCAGCTGGTAGCCGGTAATGCCGCTGGCCTTGGTCCAGCTGGCGGTGATCCGGCCCTTGCCCGCGGCCAGCTTCAGGCCCTTCACCGGCTTGGGCTTGATCTTGAAGGTGGCCGTCGCGCTGCCGGCGTAATCGCCCTTGCCGGTGCCGGTGACGGTGGCCGTGCCGACGGCCTTGTTGTTCTTATAGGCTACGGTGTAGTCCTTATCCTGCTTCAACGTCTTCTTTTTCAGCACCACCTTCACCGCCGGCTTCAGCGCTTTGCCGGTGTAGGCCTGGTCGGCTACGGTGAGCTTCGCCCCGGTGATGTCGATGAGCGCGACAAACTTGATATCCTCTTGCTTTGCGTAGGCCTCGGCATATGAGCCCTTGGCGCCGCGGATCGTCAGCTTGTCGTTGCAGTCGTAAAAGGCTTCTTCCCCAATGCTGGTCACGCTGGCAGGAATCGTCACGCTGGTCAGTTTGTTGCATGACCAGAAGGCCTCCTCCCCAATGCCGGTCACGCCATCGGGGACAACCACACTTGTTTTCTTTCCCGGGCAGGTGCAAAGGGTTTTCATGTTGCGCGTAAACAGTATCCCATCCCTGGATGCGAAGACCCTACTCCCCTCGGCTACATTAATTGCCTCGAGCTTTTCACAATAGGCGAAGGCCTGCAGGTCGATGCTGGTCACGCCGGCAGGGATCGTTATGCCGGTCAGGCTGGCGCAGCCATCGAAGGCTCCGAATTTGATGTCGGTCACGCTGTCCGGGAGCTTCACGCCGGTCAGGCTGGCGCAGCCTTCGAAGGCATTCACCCCAAGGGAGGTCACGCCAGCGGGGATCTTTACGCCGGTCAGGCTGGCGCAGCCTTCGAAGGCACCATCACCGATGCTGGTCACACCGGAGGGAATGGCCACACTTGTCTTCTTTCCCGGACAAACCAACAGCGTTCTCATGTCGTGGGTAAACAACAATCCATTCCAGGACGCATAGGTTGTATTGTTCTTGGCTACGTTGATTGCCTCGAGGTTTTTGCAACCAAAGAATACATGATGCCCCATGCTGGTCACGCTGGCAGGAAGCTTCACGCTGGCCAGACTGGTGCATCCGTCGAAGGCCTGATCTCCTATGGCGGTCACGCCGTTCGAAATCGTCACGCTCTTCAAGCCGGCGCACCAAGCGAAGGCCCCCTCCCCAATGCTGGTTACGCTGCTGGGGATCTTCACGTCGGTCAGACCGGCGCATTCCGCAAAAGCCCAATCACCGATGACGGTCACGCCACTGGGGATCGTCACATTGCCGCCGAGGCCGTGGTAAGCGATGAGCCGGCCGTCGTGGTCGATCACAAAGTCCTCGTCATCGGAGGCGTTCGCCCGCAGGGAGGCGGCTTCGTCTGTCTCTATGGCCTCCGGGTTCAGATCGCCATTGACGTCCAGGCCGTCATCCAGGTCCAGGGCGAAGGCGTCGCACCCCGGAACAAGGCCATCCCCGACAACGTCCGGCAGATCATATTCCAGGCCGATGCCATCGCCGTCCGCTTGCGTATCCAATTCCAGTTCAACGGCGGCATCCCCTTCCGCGAGACCCAGTGAAACCATGCCGAGCAGCAGGCACAGCGCTAGCCACCCGCAAAACCACCGCTTTCCAAGTGGCTTCATCTTCATTTCCTCCCGTGCTGCAAATCATATACGCATACCAAAATATGGTTCAGCTGTTGGACACAGAAAAATGAGCCGAGAATATGCTTCTTGGCTCTTCATAAATGTATTCTAATGAGATTGTCGCTGAATCATTTCCGCACCTGCCTGACGGTGCTTTTCCGACGCAAAGCCGGTCCTCTGGGAAGCCATCTTCCTATAAAGAACCTTTGCTGCTCACCAGGTAGACTGCGTCTTTTCAAACTGAATCTGGCCCAAATTCATATCGTCGGGCGACGTGTTTGTTCAGAGATGCCCTGTTGTGGCGCTTATTTCAATACAACCTATAGCCTCCTATCGAACGATTGCGGATTTGGCATTCGACCAGGCCGACCAGTAGGTCTTCCTGCCCACCTTCCTGTAGGCGCGGATGCGCACATAGTACTTCTTCCCGCTCTTCAGGCCTTTGATCAGCTTCTTCGCCGTCGCGGCCTTCTTTACCTTCACTGTCGTGCCGTCCGTCAACCTGCGATTCAGCCCGTATTCGATCTCATACCCCGTCACGTCTTTGCGGGCTGTCCACTCGACGGACAACTGCTTTGTGCCAGCAGCCAGCTTCGAGATGGGTACACGTTTAGGATTGATGGCAAAGGTCAGCTTTTTCGTGCCTGTGAAGTTCCCCTTGCCAGTCAGCGTCACCGTGGCAGTGCCCACTTCGGTGTTGTTCCTGTAGGCAACCGTGTAGTCCATGCCCTTTTTTAGCTTTGTCGCGCCGAACTTCACCGTCACCGCGGGCTTCTTCGCCGCTCCGGAGTATACCGTGTCTTTCAGCGCGCCGAATGTGCACTTTGAAAGCTTCGCGGGCTTAATGATGAAGGTGACCTTCCTTGTGCCGGTGTAGTCGCCTTTGCCGGTCAGCGTCACCGTGGCGGTGCCTGCCCCTTTGTTGTTCTTGTAGGAAACGGTGTAGTCGGTGCCCTTTACGAGCTTCGCCTTGCCGTACTTCACCGTCAACGCGGGCTTGAGCGCCTTGCCGGTGTAGGTCTGATCCTTCACCGTGACTGCGCACTTGCTGATGTTGACCGGCGCAGCTGTGGGTTTTGGTGTAGGCGCGGGCGTCACGCTGGGATCGTTGATCACATGAAAGGTGATCGTATGCTTGTCGTACTCGGCGTTGCCGACGTATACCCCGATTTCAAGGCAGGCCGTGCCTACGCCGGTACCCTGGAAGACGAGGGAAAAATCGCAGACGTAGCGGCCGTCCTCCTCCCGCAGCGGAGGGATGTCGCCGCCGTTTGACTGGGCTGAGACCAGATTGATGACGTAATCTCCGCTCTGGCCGAAGCCCCAGTTGTAATCGGTCTCCATCCGGTAGAGGGACAGCCTGAAGTTGAAGCAGGCGGTGTCGCTGTAGGCCAGGTTGATGGTGTATTCCGTCTGTTCCGGAATCAGATAATAGCCGGGGTTATAGCCGGGGGTTTCCGGCTGGGGTTCAGGGGACGAACCGTCGTCGACCGTGACCGTGATGACCTCGGGATCCGACGTGCCCAGGTGGGAGGCAACGCTGAGCCTGTATGTGCCTGGCTCGGTCAGGTTGACGGTGGCATAGCACTTGCTGGTGCCGTTGAAGGTCATGTTGTTGTTGCGGATCTCGATGACCTCGGTGTGGCCGTCCTTGGTAATGCCGAGGTAAGTGGGCATGTAATTGTTATAGATCTCGGCATCGGTCAGGAGGTAGCCCGACGATCCCCACACGCCGTCGTCGTCGTAGGTCAGGAGTATATCCACCTCTCCCGGGGACAGTATGTCGCCGTCCGAAGGCTGGACGAAGTGCGCCAGGTTACCGGAGACGTAATTGACCACCGGGGCGTCCGCCTGCAGAGCGACGTTCTCCAATGCCTCTACATTCACGTCTACCGACGGCGCGACGTCCTCCATTACCACCGCTTCCTCGTCTACCGGCGCGATGAGGATATTATCCTCCGCCATTGCCGTATTTACCGTTGCCAGCAGCAGCGCCGCCAGCAGGATGTACAGGAATCTCTTCATAATCATTCTCCCCTGTTGCGTCGTTGTGTTGCGCTTACGGATATATTATATTATAAAATATTAAAATGTCAATATTTTAATATAAAAGAGTCAAGGGGGCAGATCGCTTCAAATTATAGGGTCACAGTGACAGGTCCCTTGACTCACCCGATGAAGCAGGAAAGTGAGTCAGGGGACCTGTCCCCGCGACTCAAGCGGGAAAGTGAGTCAGGGAACCTGTCCCCGTGACTCTTTGCCGATGACGGCAAGGGATGCTGCTATATATTGAATCTTCGATCCACATCCTCCCAGGTCCACGTCCCCTCTGTCGCCCCGACCCTCTCCACGCACAGCGACGCGGCGGCATTGGCGAAGCGACCGCAGTCGGCGAAGGTTCGGCTCTCGAGGATGGCGGCGATGAAGGCCCCGGCGAAGGTGTCGCCCGCGCCGGTGGTGTCCACGCAGCGGACGCCGGGCACGGCGGGGACCAGGTGGCGTTCTTCCCGACTCTTCAGCAGGCAGCCCTTGCCGCCCAGCTTCAGTGCCACGTGTTTGACCCCGCAGTCCAGCAGGGCGTCGGCCACGGCGTCGGGGTCCTGTTCGCCGGTGAGGGTCGCGGCTTCTTCGAGATTTGGGAAAAAGTAGTCCAGCCGGGAGAGCAGAGCGCCGGCCTCCCGCAGGGTTTCCCCGTTCTTGGGGCGGGTGGTGTCGGCGCTGAGGATCAGGCCCCGGGACTTCAGGATGTCGAACAGTGTGGCGGTGTCCTCGAGTGTCAGCCGGGGCGATACGAACAGGCTGGCCAGGCAGGCGACCCTTGCGCCGGAGAGGGCAGGGGCGTCCAGAGCGGGCAGTATGTCCGAAAGCCCCAATTGCCGCAGGCTGCCGCTGCGGCTGGTGATGAAGCCGCGCTCGCCGTCGGGGCGCACCAGCACGACGTTGATGCCGGTGTCCAATCCCTCCCGCACGGTTACAGCGGAGACATCTACGCCTGCCCCGGAGAGGGTTTGGCGGATGAAATCGCCGGGGGCGTCGTCGCCTACCACGCTGACCAGCGCCGGCGCGTGTCCCAGCCGGGCCAATACCAGCGACTCGTTGGCCGCGTCGCCGCCCAAGCCCATGGCGATGCGCTCCAGCGGCGTGGAGTGGGCGGTGAATATGTCCGGGGTAACGGGCGACAGGGGAATGTCGACGATCGCCGCGCCGATGATGATGGAATCGGGCATGGGGGGGAGCCTCCTTTGGAAATTCAGATTTGTCGCATCGCGCCAAATCAGAATTTTCTTCTATTTTACCACATCTCGCCATATCCTTCAACGTCGGTTTGACTCAAGCGCGGCAAGGTGATATAATACATCAAAACGTGACAGGGGTGTTATCACATGAAGGTATTGCTGATCAACGGCAGCCCGAAGGCTAACGGCAACACGGCGCTGGCGCTTTCTGAGATGGTGAAGATTTTCGAGGCCGAGGGCATTGAGGCGGAGACGATCCATGTGGGCAACAAGGCCATTCGGGGCTGTATCGCCTGCAATCAGTGCGGCAAGCTGGGCAAGTGCGTATTTGACGACATGGTGAACGAGGTCGCGCCGAAGTTCGAGGCGGCGGACGGCATCGTAGTGGCCAGCCCGGTGTACTATGCCGGCCCCAATGCCACGGTCATGGCGTTCCTGGACCGGTTGTTCTATTCCACGGGCTTCGACAAGACCATGAAGGTGGGCGTCGCGGTGGCGGTCTGTCGACGGGGCGGCTCGTCCGCGGCCTTCGACCGGCTGAACAAGTATTTCACCATCTCCGGCATGCCGGTGGCCTCCGGTTACTACTGGAACAGCGTCCACGGCATGACGCCCGGCGAGGCGGCCCAGGACGCCGAGGGCCTGCGGAACATGCGCATGGTGGCGCGCAACATGGCCTTCCTGGTCAAGAGCATCGCCCTGGGCCGGGAAAAGTACGGCCTGCCCGTGAAGGAGCAGGGCGAGATGACTAATTTTATCCGGTGAGGCGAGGGCAATGTACAACGAACTGACGGAAGTGGACATTAAAAAGATGCAGGAGGAGATCGACTACCGCATGAAGGTGGTGCGGCCCAAGTGCATCGAGGATTTAAAAACCGCCCGGGGCTTCGGCGACCTGAGCGAAAACTATGAATACAAGGCCGCCAAGCAGGAGCTGCGCCGTTGCGACAGCCGCCTGCGCTACCTGCGGCGGATGATCGCCACCGCCAAGGTCATAAAGTCCGACAACCGCGAGGGCGTGGCGGGCCTGTTCGACCGGGTTACCATCGAATACGTGGAGGACGGCGACACCGAGACCATCACGCTGATGACCACCCTGCGGGAGGACGCCGTCAACGGCATCATCAGCAAGGAATCCCCCCTGGGCAAGGCCGTCATGGGCCGCCGCGTAGGGGAGACGGCCACCGTGCGCGTGGACGGGGAGAACAGCTATACCATAAAGGTTTTGAAGATCGAAAAGGGCCAGGACGACGATAGCCTGCCCATCAGCGCGTTTTGATAGGTGAATTCTGATTTGTCCACTTGACACCGATGTTGTTGTGTGATATAATCAATTTTGCAAAATTGATTATATCAAATCAAATAGGAGGATCATTATGCATCACGACTACAAGACACAAATGACCTGTTCCCAGATGATCAGCTATGATCTGGATGGGGACGTGGTCAGCAACATCAGCTTCCTGGGAGGCTGCAACGGCAACCTGAAGGCGATATCGAAGCTGGTGGACGGCTGGACGGTGGAGAAGATCGAATCGTATCTGCTGGGGAACCTCTGCGGCGCTCGGCCCACCTCCTGCGCCGACCAGCTGGCGAAGGCCGTGCGCGCGGGCTATGAAGAGGAAAGGAAGGGAGCGTAAGCCATGAGGACTGAGGTGCGTTATTTCAGCAAGGGCGGCGCCACGAAGAAGCTGGCGGACGCCATCGCCGAGGCTGTGGGGGCCGAGGCCAGGACCGTGGACCAGCCGCTGGAGAAGTATGCCGACGTGGTGTTCCTGGGCGCCAGCGTGTATGGCGGCAAGCCCGACCCCGCGGTAATCAGCTTCATCAGCGCCAACGCGAAGAATATCGGCAAGATCGTGGTGTTCGGAAGCGCCTGCACCAAGAAATCCACCTATACGGCCATCAAGTCTGCGGCGGCGGGCAATGCTGTGAAGACTGCGGAGATGTTCTTCCAGTGCAAGGGTGAATTCCTGTTCCTGAACAAGGGCCGCCCCAATGCGCAGGACTGCGCCGACGCGGCGGAGTTCGCCCGCAAGCAGGTCAAGCTGCTCGGGGTGACCTGAGATGGCCGATACGCGGTATGAGGCGCTGAAGCTGGAAAACCAGCTGTGCTTTCCGTTGTATGCCTGCGCCCGGGAGGTCGTGAAGAGGTACAAGCCCTTTCTGGACGACATCGACCTGACCTACACCCAGTATGTGACCATGATGGTGCTGTGGGAAAAGCCCTCGGTCACCAGCAAGGAGATAGGTGAGCGGCTGCACCTGGATTCCGGCACGCTGACGCCGGTGATCAAGAAGCTGGCAGAGAAGGGCCTGGTCACCCGCGCCCGCTCCGCGGAGGACGAACGCAATCTGGTGGTCGCCCTGACCGATGCCGGCCTGGCCCTGCGCGATCGCGCCGCATGCATCCCCGGCCAGATGGGCAAGTGCATCTGCCTGAGCCCGGAGGACGCGCAGGCGCTGTACCGGATACTGTATCAGCTGCTGGACAATATGTAAGAGGCCAGGCTTTCCGGCGTATCGACGACGGTCGATGCGCCGGCTTTTTTCAGCTGCTCCGGGGTGCGGAAGCCCCAGGTGACGCAGGCGCAGTCGATGCCTGCGTTTTTTGCGGTGTCGATGTCCACCTCGGTATCTCCCACGTACAGGCAGCGTGCCAGGGGCACGTTCAGCTGCCGGGCGGCGGCTTCCACCATGTCGGGGTGGGGCTTTCGGCGCACGCCCTCCAGCTCGCCCACGGCCAGGCTGACCAGGCCGGAGAAGAACTTCCGGGTCAGGGGCTGAACTGCGGCGTCGGGCTTGTTGGAGAGGATCGCCAGAAGTAGCCCGTCGTCCTTCAGTCGTTCCATCATCGGAAGGATGCCGTCAAAGGGCCGACTTTTGTCCCCGGCGTGCCGGGCGTAGTAGGGGCGGTAGTGGTCCAGCACCTCGTCCACCCGGGTCTGGGAAAAATCCGGCAGTATGGCGCGCATCAGGTGGCCCACGCCCCAGCCCAGGTGGGGCTTGAGCGCGTCCGGGGTATGTCGGGGCAGGCCGAAGTGGTCCATTGTGTGGTTTACGGCATCCACGATGTCCTGGAGGGAGTCCACCACCGTGCCGTCGAGGTCGAAAAATATCGCGCTGTATTTCATGCTATCACCCATGATAAGAGCCAGCCCCGCAGGGCTGGCTGCTTCTGATTGTTTATACCTTACAGGTTCTCCTCCAGGAAGGCCTTCAGGCCCGCGGCGGCCTCTTCTTCGTTCGCACCGTCGCAGGTGATGGTGACCTCGGTGCCCTGCTTCACGCCCAGGGCCATCAGCTTCATCAGCTGGCCCAGGTTGACCGTCTTGCCGTTGGCGGTGATGGTCACGGCAGTGTCGGCGTAGCTCTTGGCCTTCTTGGCCAGCAGGCCGGCGGGACGGGCATGAATGCCCAGGGCGTCCTTGATGGTATAGGTAAACTGCTTCATGGAATGTCGCTCCTTTTCATATTGGTTGATAGGTTAAAGCCATAACAAAGCCATTATAAGCCATGCGGGGACAAATGTCAATGTTCGATCAGCAAACCTCGGGGTAATCCTCTGAGCGCACCTGGATCACCTGCATGCCGGCGGCGCGCAGCTGGTCCAGCACCCCGGCGGGGGCAAATTCGTCGGTGATCACGCAGCCCTTCTTCTCCAGGTGGAAGCTGGCGTAGGTACCGGCCTTGCCGATCTTGGTGTAGTCGGCGAGTATGAAGTAGGCGTCTGCGTGGGCGATCATCGTCTCGTTGATGCCCAGCTCGGCGGGGATGCCGCAGAGGATCTCGCCGTCGGGGGAGATGCCGGTGCAGCCCAGGAAGGCCTTGTCGGCATGCACGTCCATCAGGTTGCGAAGGGCCAGATCCCCAGTGAGGATGTGGCGCGAGCCCCGCAGCATACCGCCGGACAACTGCGCGTCCACGCCGTCGGGAAAGCGATGACCCACCATCATGGCGTTGTTGGTGAACGCGGAGATCGACTTGCCATCCAGGTGGTCCAGCACCGCCAGGGCCGTATTGCTGCCGTTGATCAGCAGGCTGTCGCCGCTTTCCACCAATGAGGCGGCGCAGCGGGCGATCAGGCGCTGGCATTGGGCCACCCGGCTCTTCTCATCGGCGGCGACGGCGCGCACATCGACGGTCGCGCCGCCGTGGAACCGGCTGATCTTGCCCTGCTCCTCCAGGGTCTGCAAATCGCGCCGAACGGTCATTGCGGAGATGTCAAAGGCCCGCGCCAGCTCATCCACCAGGATTTCCTGGCGGTCCCGGATCATGGCCAGCATCTCTGCATGGCGAAGGCTGACGGTCTGGCGATCTCGTTTCATGGGTCGTGACTCCTTTGGGGTCAATGTGATGATTCTATCAGCGCCGGAAGCTCTGAGAGCGATTGGATCCGCGTGATGCCGTCCGGCGCGTCTGCGGGTTCGGGGTCCCGGCAGAGCCAGAAGGCGGCCATGCCCGCGTCCAGCGCGCCCATGGCGTCACCCCTGAGGCTATCGCCCACGAAGGCGCATTCCTCCCGGGCATGCCCGGCCTTTTCGGCGCACAGCTGAAAGAAGCCCGCCGCAGGCTTTTCCACACCGGCCTCCTCGCTGGTGACGATGAAATCCACATAGGCCATCAGGCTCAGGCGCTTCAGCTTGGCATACTGCCAGTCCGCGGTCATGTTGCTGCCGATGCCGACGGTCAATCCCATAAAGCGCAGGCGCGTCAGGGCGTCGATCGCTTCGGGCATGGGCCTTATGCGGCTGAGCAGCGTGGACCAATAGAGGTCGGCCATCTCCGGCGCATGGGCGATGGGCTTCCCGGCGGCCTCCAGCATCAGCTGGCAGCGAATCAGCCGGTTGTGAATGGCGGCGGTGTCGCCGACGTGTGCCTTTTGCCGTTGAAAGGCATCCCGATACAGGGCGTCAAAGCGCTCCCGCGACAGGCCAAGGGTGTTCCCGGCATAGGCTGCCAGCCGGTTCATGGCCACGGCGTGGGACGACGTGAAGTCGTACAGCGTATCATCGAGGTCAAATATGATGGATCTGATCATATTGCTCCTGAATATGCAAGGCGCCGGCGGCGGCATGGCCACCGCCGACGCTTGCCGTATCGGTCGATTCAGGTCAGTCCAGCAGGCCGGCGTCCTTCATCGCCTGCTCCATCTCAGGGGCGGACATGATGTTCTTCAGGCCCAGCACGACGGTGCCCTTCTTCTGGGCATCGGCGAACATGTTGGCGAAGTTGCGGGCGCACAGAACGATGTCGTAGTTGGGTGCGGCGCTCTTGCCCTCGGACAGGGAGCAGTGGTGGATCGTGGCGGGCTTGACGCTCAGCTTGGTCAGCACCTTCTGCAGGGTCATCTTCATCATCAGCGAGGAACCGGCGCCGTTGGCGCAGCAAACCATGAACTTCTTGTTGTCGAGCTTAGACATTGTGTTGCGTTCCTTTCCTTATCGAAATTGATGCACAGCCGATATGCTTTGGGGAGGGAAGGCGGCCGCCTGCCCTCCCCAGACGGTATCATTGTATCACGTTTGGGATAAAAAGGCAATTACTTCTTCGAAGATCTCTTGGAGGCGATGTACTCCTTGTAGGCCTCGTAATCCTCGGTGATCAGGAAGTAGCCCTTGGGATCGCGCATGTACTCGATCTGAGGCAGGGCCAGCAGCAGGATGGCGACGACCGCCACGCCGGCGTAGCTCAGGAACTTCAGGATCACGGTGATGGCCGGCCACACGGTCGCCCAGTCAAACATGCCCAGGTAGCCGCCGTACTGCGCCATGCCGACCCAGCCCGCGATGAAGGCCGAGCCGAAGACCTGGATCAGGCCGGACAGGAAGGGGATGCACAGGCAGGCCTTCAGGCCGCCCTTTTCGTTGGCAACCAGGCCGATGGTGGCGTTGTCGAAGAACACCGGAACGAAGCCGCAGATGATCAGCACGGGGCTCTTGAAGATGATCAGCGCGATGATGGCCACCAGCTGTCCGGCCAGGCCGGCCAGGAAGCCGAAGGTCACGGCGTTGGCGTCGCCGAAGCCGTAGCACACCGCGCAGTCGACACCGGGCACGGAGGAGGGCAGCAGCTTGTCGGCGATGCCCTGGAAGGAGGCGGTCAGCTCGGTGACGAAGGTGCGAACGCCCAGCTGCAGGATCGCCAGGTACACGGCGAAGTTCAGGGTGGTGTTCAGGATGTACATCACGAAGCTGTCCGCTTCCTTCAGCTTCTCCTGGGCCACGAAGAAGGGCTTGCCGATGATGACCATGATGATGCCGAAGAAGACGGTCATCAGGATGGCGGTACAAACCATGTTCTCATTGAAGATGGAGAAGAAGCCGGGCAGCTGCAGGTCGCCCACCTTCTTGATCTCCTTCTTGCGCTTGCCGCCGTTGGTGCCGAAGATCTTGTCGGCCAGGATGTAGCCCAGGCGGATGCCGAACATCTGCTGGTGGGCGATGGCGAAGCCGGCGCCGTCGGTCAGCTCCTGCATTGGCTTGACGGTCAGGTTCGAGCCGACGGCCCAGTAAGCGCCCAGTATGATGGACATGATGATCAGCATCGGAACGGTCTTGACGCCGCCCTGCCACAGTCCGGGCAGCGCGAACAGGATCAGCCAATAGGCCGTGGCGGCCTGCTGGAACTGCACGTGACCGGTGGTGAACAGCGAGCGGCACTTGGTAATCTTGTTGAAGCGCACCAGCAGTATGTTGACGATAAACGCGATCAGCAGCAGCGTCACTGCCGAGGAGAAGGCCGCGCCGAACTGCTCTTCGACGCCGGCAGTCACGGCGTTCTGGCCGTAGTAGGGGTCGATGACCGCAGCGGTCAGGTTGAAGCGGTCCTTCAGGCCGGCCAGTATGGGCCGGAAGTTGCTGGTCAGTCCGCCGGAGCCGACGTTCAAAATCAGCATGCCGATGATGGCCTTAAGGGTGCCACCCAGCACGTCGTACCATTTTTTCTTCATCAGGATGTAGCCGATCATCGTGATGAAGCCGATCATCCAGGGCGCCTGGCGCAGGATGTACGTGCTAAAGAAATCCCATACGGGTCCTATAACGGGTATGTTCACAGGTAATTCCCCTCTCTGTTGTTGGTGGGTGGCGGCGGCAGGCTGCCGCCGCTGCGGGGTGCGGGGTGGTGGCGGCAGGTTGCTGCCGCTACAGGTGCGCGGGGTGGTGGCGGCAGGTTGCCGCCGCTACGGGTTGCGCGGGGTGCGTGGCGGCAGGTTGCCGTCGGTGCGGTTTGCGCGTTAGCGGGGTGTAGCGGCGACAATCAGCCACCGCCGGTAACTACATATCGTCCTCCGGGGGATAGTCGGCCTCGGCCTTCAGGATGTCCTCGGGGGTGTTGGCCGCCATCAGGGCGTCCAGCAGGGGCTCGTTGGTGAAGATCTGCATCAGCTGCTGCATGTTGTCCAGGTGCTCGTTGGGGTCCTTGGCGGCCAGGGTGAAGAACAGGCGGGCGATCTTGTCCTCGCCGTCCTCGTCCTTGCCGAAGTCCACGTCCTCCTTGACGCGCATGAAGCCCACGGCGGTCTGGTTTGCGCCCTCGGCGCCCTCCTGGCTGTGGGGCATGGCCACGTAGTGCTCGAACACCACGTAGGGGCCGTACTTCTCGATGCAGTCCACGATCTGCTGATAGTAGTTTTCGGACACATAGCCGGTCGCCGCCAGGGATTCGCAGCTCAGCTTTACGGCCTCCTGCCAGGAATCCACCCTGTCGACGAACTTGTAGTGGCCGCGTTCAACGATCTTCTGAAGTATGGTCTTGTCTGCCATGTTACATTCTCCTCCGTCCGGCTTACAGGCAGGACCTGTAGGGGATGTTCTGGGGCGCCTCGAAGCAGTCCTCGAAGCCGCGGCGATGGTGGAAGTAGATCTTGTCCTTGTCCTGGGGATAGACGTACTTGCCGCCGACCTGCCAGAAGAACGGATGGAACTTGTACTCGTTGCGATCCTTCTTGAAGTCGTAGAGCAGCTTGATCTCCTCGCAATCGGCCTGGAAGTTGGTCCACACGTCCCAGTGGATGGGCACGACCACCTTGCAGCGCAGGTTCTCGGCCATGCGCAGCACGTCGATGGAGGTCATCTTGTCCTGCATGCCGATGGGGTTCTCGCCGAAGGAGCCAAAGGCCACGTCGATGTCGTAGTCCTTGCCGTGCTTGGCGAAGTAGATGGAGAAGTGGCTGTCGCCGGAATGGTAGATGTTGCCGCCGGGGGTCTTGACCAGGTAGTTGACGGCCTTCTCGTCCATGTCGGTGGGGCACTTGCCGGTCAGCTCCTCCCGGTCGGGGCCGGTGGAGTCGGTGGTGACGATGCAGGTGCGGTCAAAGCTGTCCAGGCAGATGATCTCGATGTCCTTGATCTTGATGGTGTCGCCGGGCTTGACGATGCGGCAGCGGTCCTCGGGCACGCCCCACTTCACCCAGGTCTCCACGCTCTTCAGCGGGCCGATGAAGGGCACGGGGATCTCCTTGCCGTTTTCATCGGTGGTGGTCATGCCGCTGTTGATCACGTGGGCGGCCCACTCGGCGGACATGTGGTCCTGGTGGTAGTGGGTGGCCAGCACCGCGTCCACTTGCTTGAAGGCGAAGGGGTCGATCACGAAGGGCACGTTGCGCAGGTTCGGCTGCATCGCGCGGCCGCCGCACATGTTGGCCATCTGGTGGCCCACCTTCATCTTGCCGTCGCCGTGGGTGCGCTTGCCGTTGCCGCACCACAGGTCGATGGTGATGTTCGCGCCGCCGGGGGTCTTGAACCAGATGCCCGTGCAGCCCAGCCACCACATCGCCACGTTGCCGGGCTGGACGACCTCGTTCTCGATGTCCTCCACCAACCAGGTGCCCCACTCGGGGAACGTCGACATGATCCACTTCTCGCGGGTCATTTCAGATACCTTGCTCATTGAATCCTCCCTTTCCGTCGGTTAATGTTCGTTTCCAACCTTTGCCCTTCCATTATACGCGAAAATGAACAGAATTTCAAGCGTTACTTTACAATTCCAGCGGCATATATGTTCATATTTGGCGCGTTTTTTCATCGTATCGAACTGAATATGAACATAAAACGATCGTATAACGATCATAAAGGGCTTTGTTTACGTTTGATTATTAAATTTAATACCATTTTATGCCGGCATGGCGGATAAATGCGCGCTGAAATTTCGCTATAATGTCAAAAAAACGAAATATGTTCGATGATTGTGCCGGCTTACCCTATTGCAAAATGGACTCTTTTCCGATATAATGTTAACAACAGATGGCGCATCTGATGCTTCCTGCCTTTGCAATAATTTATGAACGGGGAATCAGAACATGAAGAAGTATGCCATCGGCCTTTACGAGAAGGCCATGCCGCCAAGCCTGTCCTGGCGGGAGAAGCTGGCCTTTGCCAGGGAGGCCGGCTATGATTTCGTGGAGATCAGCATCGACGAGAAGGACGAAAAGCTGGCCCGGCTGGACTGGACGGCCGATGAGCGGCTGGAGCTGGTCCGGACCATGAAGGAGGTGGGCCTGCCCATCCGCAGCATGTGCCTGTCAGGCCACCGCAAGTATCCCTTTGGCGCGCCGGATGCCGAAGTGCGGGCGCGGAGCATGGAGATCATGGAGAAGGCCATACTGCTGGCCGACGACCTGGGCATCCGCATCATCCAGCTGGCGGGCTACGACGTGTACTACGAGGAGAGCTCCGCCGAGACGAAGGCCTGGTTCCTCGAGAACCTGAAGAAGGCCGTTGAGATGGCCGCCGTGCGGGGCATCATGATGGGCTTTGAGACCATGGAGACCGACTTCATGAACACCGTCTGGAAATCCATGTACTACGTGGACGCGGTGGGCAGCCCCTACCTGGGCGTCTACCCCGATTCCGGCAACCTGACCAACGCCGCGCTGTCCTCCGGCGGCAGCGTGCTGGACGACCTGTATTCCGGTCGGGGCCACATCGTGGCGCTGCACCTGAAGGAGACCGTGCCCGGCGTGTTCCGCGAGGTGCCCTTCCTCACCGGCCACGTGGACTTCAACGCCGTCATCTCCCGGGCCTGGCACCTGGGCATTCGTCGCTACGTGACCGAGATGTGGTACGTTGGCAACGACGAAACCTGGGCCGAGGACATCAAATTTGCGTGCCGGAGCATGTCGGAGATATTGGACCGGCAGGAATAATAATCTCGCCGCCTACGGCGGCGGAAAGGATATGCTATGAAGATCGAGAAGAAGGTCATATCGAACCTGAACAAGTGCTATGCCATGTCCGAGCTGACCTGGCAGGGCGAGCATCGCTTCCTGGTGGCCGCCGAGAAGCACGACCCCTGCTATGTGTTCGCCGAGGACGGCACCCAGCTGGACACGGTGTGGAGCGAGCCCGGCGGCGTGATGACCATGGTGCCGGTGCCCGGCGCGGACGGCCAGTTCCTGGCTACCCATAAGTTCTATTCCCCAAACGACTCCGCCGACGCGAAGATCGTCATCGCCACTGCGAAGAAAAAGGGGGATTGGGAGATCCGCACGCTGTGCGAGGCGCCCTTCGTGCACCGCTTCGGCATCCTGAACCGCAATGGCACCAACTACCTGCTGGTGTGCTGCCTGAAGAGCGACCACGAGTACAAGAACGACTGGCGCTTCCCCGGCGCGTGCTATGCCTCGGTGTTGCCCGCTGACC
Organism: Clostridia bacterium; assembly: GCA_045658005.1. Classification (GTDB taxonomy): domain Bacteria; phylum Bacillota; class Clostridia; order Christensenellales; family Aristaeellaceae; genus UBA2862. The sequence goes on from JAZOUD010000037.1 coordinate 50,612, forward strand.
TGTCCGTATTCAACGAGGACCACCAGCTGACCTTGGAGCCGATCATGGATGACATGCTGCGCAACCACGGCTACAGCAAGGTCTGCATCGACGGCTACGAGGCCGGCGTGGTGGGCTGCGAGGAGGGCACCTACCTGTTCCGCCCGCCCGTCGCCCCCGGCAAGGAGTGGACGGTGGACCTGCTGTGCCCGGTGCCTTCCAGCGATTCGGTGCTCATCGACTTCGACGGCGACGGCCAGCTGGAGCTGGGCATGATCAGCCCCTTCCACGGCAACGCCCTGACCATCTTCCACCTGGACGAGTTCGGCAACTACGTGCCCACCTGGAAATACCCCGCCCCTGAGAAGGAGACCGAGATGCTCCACGCCACCTGGGCCGGCATGCTGCTGGGCAAGCCCACCTGGTGCGTGGGCTGGCGCAAGGGCACCAGGTGCACCATCGCCATCACCTACGAGGACGGCGCCTACAAGACCGAGTTCATCGACAGGAACACCGGCTGCGCCAACCTGATGCACTTCGTCAACGCCGCCGGCCAGGACGTGCTGGTGGGCACGAACCGGGAAATCGACGAGGTCGCGATGTACACGATCACGAAATGAGGAGGTAACAGCAATGCTTGAAAGTTTGAAGAAGGCCGTCTACGAGGCCAACATGGAGCTGCCCCGCCGCAATCTGGTCACCTACACCTGGGGCAATGTCTCGGGCATCGACCGGGAGAAAGGCCTGTTCGTCATCAAGCCCTCCGGCGTGGAATACGACGAGCTGAAGCCCGAGGACCTGGTGGTCGTGGACCTGAAGGGCAACAAGGTGGAGGGTGACCTGAATCCCTCCTCCGACACGCTGACCCATATGGTGCTCTACAACGCCTTCCCCAACATCGGCGGCATCGTGCATACCCACAGCCCCTACGCGGTGGCCTGGGCCCAGGCCGGCATGGACATCCCCTGCTACGGCACCACCCACGCCGACTACTTCTACGGCCCGATCCCCTGCGCCCGCCACCTGACCCAGGCGGAGCTGGACGCCGGCTACGAGCTGAACACCGGCAACACCATCGTGGAGTGCTTCGAGCAGCGCCACATCGATCCCGTTGCCGTGCCCGCGGTGATCTGCCACAGCCACGGCCCCTTCACCTGGGGCAAGGACGCCGCCGACGCGGTATACCACGCGGTGGTGCTGGAGGAGGTGGCGAAGATGGCCATCTTCACCCGCCAGGTCTATCCCGCTGCCGCACCGGCGCCCCAGCGCATCCAGGACAAGCACTACATGCGCAAGCACGGCCCCAACGCCTACTACGGCCAGAGCAAGAAGTAAATGAGCGAAAGGCAAGCCGGCGGGCTGTTCCATGCCGCCTTCACCTACACCGACGCGGTGCTCTCGGACTTTGAGGCCCTGTACCGCCAGAAGAAGGAGATCTCCCCGGCCATGCGCATCGTGCTGGGCGTGCTTGGCGCGGCGGGGGCGATCTACTTCGGCTACACGCTGTACCGGGACGGGATTTCCTTCGCCGGTGTGGGCTACGTGCTGATCTGCTCGGTGCTGCTGGTGTTGGCCCTGTCCAACGGCGGCAAGCGGCCCGACGATTCCACCGCCAAGTACCGCAAGTACTACCAGGACAAGCATGCCACCTTCGACATCGGTGAAAGCGGCGTCGAGATGCACCTGGAGGGACAGAAGAACTACGCCCGCAGCAAGTTCAAGGAGATCTACGGCCTGTTCGATACCGATATGTGCTTCTACTTCGTCATCAAGGGCAAGGCCTACTACATCCTGCCGAGGGACAGCGTGGAGGGCGGAAGCGCCGACGACCTGAGGAAGTACATGGAGAAGAAGTGCGGCAAGCGCTTTGTGCATTACGACACGAACAACGGTTGACGCCATTGCGCCTCGCAGTTTATTCTGACTGCGGGGCGTTTTCCCGTGACGGTTCTGTGACGCGCGGTTTGCTATCATGCCCGTGTCGGCAGGACCGAAACGCCCGCGAATGAGCGGCGCGTGCGATCAGTGTCGGTATCACATACGAATAGTCATCCTTTTTGATGGGTTTTGTTGCAAAATCCTTGACATTGAACTATTTTGATTATATGATATCAGTGATGGAAAAAGGTTTTCCATCGAACAAAAAAGGAGGAATTTATCATGAAGAAGCTGCTTGTTGTACTGACTGTCCTGTGCCTCGTCTTCTCGATGGCCGCCACGGCCGAGGGAAATCCCTTCACCATCCGCAACGGCGTGCAGTTCGGCATGACCCAGGATGAAGTGACCAACACCGAGGGCGACGCCAAGTATGAGGTGGATACCGAGCGCACCCGCGGCTCCGTGACCTTTACCGAGGTGGAGTATGAGAATGCCACCATTGGCGACGGGAAGGGCGACATTGCCTACCTGTTCCTCGACGACAAGCTGGTTGCCATTCGCGTGGACTTTGACAAGAAGGTCAACACCTTTGAAGAAGCCGAGAAATACCTGACCGAAAATTTCGGCGAGGGCCAGGAGCTTGATCTGAAGACGCTGGGCAATGGCGTGTACGCCGTGGACGACGACGGCCATCCCGAAGCCAAGGCCAAGGCCTGGACCGGCGACGGCTTTACCGTGGTGCTGGAAGAGGACGACGACGGTGACATCGACGTGACCTACGTAGATATGAACGCCGATTACATCAAGTAATACGTTCCCGTGTACGCACAAACGCGAGCCGCCCC
>JAZOUD010000038.1:0-33885 GCA_045658005.1 Clostridia bacterium
GCCCGATCTGCGGGCAGAAGACGGAGGTCTACAGCCGGATCACGGGCTATTACCGGCCGGTGCAGAACTGGAACGACGGCAAGGCCCAGGAGTTCCGGGACCGGAAGCTGTACGACATCGGGCATTCCGTGCTGACCCACACCGGCCCGCGAAAGGCGTATTCCAACATGGACGCTGCCATCGAGGCGACGACGGAGCGGGGCTGCTGCGAGCCGGCCCAGGTGCTGATGAAGCCGGAGAGCGAGGAGACGCGGGCGGACCGCCGCTCCGGCAATCCCAACGCTCGCGCGACGGCGGAGGCCGCCTTCGAAAACCCCGGCGCAGAGCATGCGAAAGCGCTGCTGGATTCCCAGGCCGAGGCCGCGAAGGCCGAGCGGCTGGCGGAGGCCAGGCTCCGTGAGGCCAGCGCCGCGACGCCCGCCGACCCCGACGGCGCGGAGGCGATACTGTTCAAGTCCCCCACCTGCCCGAACTGCAAGGCGGCCATGGCGCTGCTGGACCGGGCGGGGGTGAAGTACGCGGCGGTGAACGCGGCGGACGTGCGCAACCTGACGGCGAAATACGGCGTCAGGCAGGCCCCGACGCTGGTGGTGCGCACCGGGGAAGGCTTTGAGAAGCTCCGCGGGGTTTCGGACATCAAGGGATGGCTGATGAGCGGGCATGCGGTGAAATAGGCGTAAAGACAGGCTATCATTGCGAAAGAAAAGAACGATTCTTTTAGGGCGTTTGGTAAATCCATGTGCAGATGTCCTCGCGGGCATCTGCATTTTCAATTGCAAGACAAGGAGGTATATGGTATAATGGCCCTGTTGTTCACCTTGTTGACTTTTCCGGCGCTGGCGGAGTCTGAACCGTTCGCAGAAGGCGGCAATGGCGACGCGGGGCTGCCCGTCGAGCATGAGGCAGAGGTGCGCGGACCGTTTAAAGATGAGGACCTGCCGGATTTTCATTTGATTTATCGAAAGACCCCGACGCCTGAACCGGCCCCGACGCCTGAACCCGAGGCGGCTGGGCGATATGACAGCGGGGTAAAGCGGATGTATGAAGCGCTGTTCCAAAGAATTGCTTCGATCTGCGGAAGCGATGCCAAGATTCAGGAAGGGGCAGAAGCGAATCGCTTGAATTAGACCTTCAGCTGTGGTACAATGGAGCGGTATAACGCAGGAGGTTGTTGTCGCGGTGGCTGTCCGGGGCGCGGGCACGGTTGCGGCGGCGGAATTGATATGCAGCAACAGAGGAAATCCGAGCTGGACGTGGCCAAGGGCATCGCCATCATCTATATGGTGCTCGGGCATATGCATTTCAGTCAGGCGATCGTGAACCACTACGTCTATGCCTTTCATATGCCGATATTCTTCTTCATATCCGGCATGCTTTACAGGCAGAGGCCGATCGGGGATGCCGTGAGGGGGAAGGCCCGGGGCCTGCTGACGCCCTATGCGTGCTTCGGGGCGCTGTACTGGGTGATCTATAATATCCAGAAATACCTGCCCCGTCACAGCACGAAGGCGATGCTGCCCTCGTTGAAGGTGCTGCTGCTCTTTCCGACGTCGTCCCTGCCGATCGAGAACGCGCTGTGGTTTCTGCCAGTCATGTTCATCGCCGCCGTGGTCTATTGCTGCCTGGATCATTGGATCCGGAATGAGACCGCGCTGTCGTGCGCGGCGCTCGCGGTGGGCGCGGCAGGCTTCGCCCTTCCCCAGGTCATCGACTTCCGGCTGCCCTGGGGCCTGGATACGGCCATGGTTGCCCTGCTGTTCTATCACCTGGGAAGGCTGACCGGCCAATTTGCGCTGACAGACAGGATCCACGCCGCGAAGGAGAAGCACAGGGGCCTGTTTTATCTCGGCCTGATCCTGGCCCTGGCGCTGAACACCTGGCTGATCTTCGTGAACGGAAAGGTCAACATGCGCTCGCTGAAGTGGGCGACGATCCCGCTGACGCTGATCAACGCCCTGACAGCCATCGTCGTGTATATACTGCTGTCCAAGTGCCTCACCGACCATCCAAAGCTGGGGACGTCGATCCCCGTGCGGTGGCTGGAGCGCGTGGGCATGACGTCGATCGTCTACCTGTGCACCAACCATCCGATGATCAAATTTGCGCGTCGCATCGCCGAATGGATCGCCGCGAGCGCGCCGGCGCTGCAGGTCCCGTTGACCTTCGCGATCAGCATGGCTTTGATGTACGGGATCGGCGAGCTGGTTTTCCGGACGAGGCTGAGGCTGATCGTGGGCAAGCGGTGAAAGCTGCAGCAACCATGAGGAAATCAATATGCAAGAGGTTACAGAACATGTACGACATCATCATCATCGGCGGCGGCCCGGCTGGCATGACAGCAGCGCTGTACGCGCAGCGCAACGGCAAGAAAGCGCTGGTCATCGAGCGGAACGGTTTCGGGGGGCAGATCACCCATTCCCCGAAGGTGGAGAACTATCCCGGCACGCTGCAAATGAGCGGCAATGAATTTGCAGACCGGCTGCTGGACCAGATCCTGTCCCAGGGGGCCCAGATCGAGCTGGAGAACGCGGTTGCGGTGGAGGACCTTGGCACAACCAAGGTCGTGCGCACCGAGGAGGGCAGCGCCTTCGAGGGAAGGGCCGTGGTGATCGCCACCGGCGTCAGGCACCGTATGCTGGGGCTGGAGGGGGAGGACGCGCTGGTGGGCGAGGGCATATCCTTCTGCGCGGTGTGCGACGGCGACTTCTACAGCGGCCAGCGAGTCTGCGTGGCCGGGGGCGGCAACTCGGCGCTCCAGGAGGCCGTGCTGCTGGCGGATAAGTGCAGCGAGGTCGTCATCCTCCAGGACCTGCCCGCCCTGACCGGCGAGCAGAAGCTCCGGGACGCGCTGGCGGCGAAGGGCAACGTCCGGGTCATCTGCGACACGAAGATCGACGCCCTGGTCACCGGGGACGGGGCGCTGCGGGGCGTTGAGATCGAGAGCCGGACCACCGGGGAAAAGCGGGTCGTCGACTGCGACGGGCTGTTCGTGGCCATCGGCCTGATCCCCGAGAACGGGCCCTTCGAGGCGCTGGCCGCGCTGAACGAATGGGGCTACTTCGCCTCCGGGGAGGACTGCCTGACCCGGACCCCCGGCGTGTACGTGGCGGGGGACTGCCGCAGCAAGGGCGTGCGCCAGCTGACCACCGCCATGGCCGACGGGGCCACCGCCGCGCTGGCCGCCTGCCGCTACATCGACACGGAGCTGTGAGGAATGAAAAAAACTGATTTGTCGCGTTGCGACAAATCAGTTTTTCTACTCCGAATACGCCTCAAGCTTTTCCAGCAGATCCCCGGCCTGGTTGGAATAGATATCGACGGTGACCGGCTTTGTCAGGTCCAGGCTGTAGATGCCGAGTATGGATTTGGCGTCGATGACGGCGCGGCCCTGGCGAAGGGCGATGGTGAACGGGTAGCTGTTGACCAGGTTGGCAAAGCTTTGGATCTGGGCGGTATCCCGCAGAAAGATGTCAACGGTATGCAACGATAACGCCTCCCTTCGCGCTGGGAACGGTCTTTTGCAGTCGGTTGGGGGATAAAAACCGGTATACGGGTTAAATACTAAGGTGATATAATATATTATAGCATGTCCGGGTGGGAAATGCAAGGATTATCTGAATATTCGGTAAATTTTTTGTCACCCGAAGCCCCCGGCTGTCGTTCGGCGCAAAGGGGACAATTTTGTTCAAATAATGATATTTCACACAACCGGTCTTGACAGTTCACGGCAAATCTCTTATACTGTTAAGGCTGTTACTTTGGCATTGTTCGCCGACAAGGCGCTGCCCGTGATCTGGAGACGGGGGACCCGGGGGCGAATGCGACATAATAATTTGTAAGGAGTGTTCCAAATGTCTGTCCGTACTTATCAGCCCAAGAAGCGTCAGAGAAGCAAGGTTCATGGTTTCCGCGCGCGCATGAAGACCCGCGCCGGCCGCAACGTACTGAAGGCCCGTCGCGCCCGCGGTCGCAAGGTTCTGTCCGCATAACAGCGCGTATGGCCCAAATGCGCGGGGGCGCGCGGGGCAGCGAGTCCTTCGGGCGCCAGTATCGGTTGGGCAGCAACCGGAATTACCGCTATGTGTATCGCAGGGGCAAGGCATGGCCCTCCCGCAACCTGGTGCTGATCCACCTGAAGGGGCGGGACCTGAAAATCGGGTTTTCGGTTTCGGGAAAGGTGGGCAACGCCGTGACCCGCAATCGCGTCCGCCGCTGCCTGCGCGAGGATGTGCGCCGCATGCGCACCCGCATGAAATGCGGCAGGTACGTGTTCATCGCCCGCGCGTCGATCGCGGACGAGCCCCACGCGGCCCTCACCTGGGAGCTGGAAAAGCTGCTCGAGCGCGCAAAGCTGCTGAAGGAGGCGCCCTGAAGGCGTCGATCCGAAAAGCGTCCGATGGACGCCCCCTGGACATTGTCGCGGGATGGGGCCGACTGGCCCGTGGCCCGGCATAGGAGGAGACCCATGCGCCGCTTGCGCTGTGTGCCGAAGCGGGTTCTGCTTTGGCTGATTCGCTTTTACCGGGCGAGTCTGTCGCCCCTGCACCCGGCGTGCTGCCGTTTTACGCCGACCTGTTCGCAATACGCGCTGGAGGCCGTTGAAAAATACGGCGCCGCCAAGGGGGGATATCTGGCCCTGCGCCGGATATTGCGCTGCCATCCGTTTCACGAGGGCGGGTACGATCCCGTGCCCTGACGGTTATCCCTGAAAATGCTCCGCAGCCAACCAGATGCGCGGCGGGGCATTTCTGTGAATTGGCCCAAAGGCGGGGGAGAGCGTCTATGGGGGAGCATCATCATCATTTTGGAGGTTAGACAATGACAGCCTTTTTTGTCAATCTGTTGACCTGGATCAACAACCTGGTGGGAAACTACGGCTGGTCGATCGTCGTGTTCACACTGCTGATCCGCCTGGTTCTGCTGCCCCTGGACATCAAGAGCAAGAAGAGCATGCGCGCCATGACCAAGATTCAGCCGAAGGTCCAGGCGCTTCAGAAGAAGTACGCCAACGACAAGGAAAAGCTGAACCAGAAGACCATGGAGCTGTATCGCAAGGAGCACGTCAGCCCCACCGCGGGCTGCCTGCCGATGCTGATCTCGCTGCCGATCCTGTGGATCATGTTCTCGGCCATGCGCACGCTGGGCAACGAATACACGATCCAGATGCTGCTGAACATGAAGGAAACCGGCAAGTCGCTGGAGATCGCCGACCTGAGGTCGATGGGCTACAGCTGGCTGTGGATCAAGAACGTGTTCCAGCCCGACTCCTTCTTCGCCACCATACTGCCCGCGGTGGGCAGCAACCTGCGCATGATCCAGCCGGTGAAGAGCTCGGCCGTACTGACGGCGGAGAACATCAACGCGGCGCTGGAGTTCCTGAAGTCCAGCGAGTATTCCGCGATGGCCTCCAACCTGATCCCGGCGAGCGCCTTTACCGTGCAGAACATCAATTTCCTGTTCATCAACACCACGCTGACGATTCCCAATTCCATCGCCAATCTGTTCCAGTACGGCAACGGCCTGTTCATATTGCCCCTGCTGGCAGGCGGCAGCCAGTTCTTCATGACCAAGATCATGAACGGCAAGCAGACCCCGGAGCAGAAGGAGCTGCAGGCAGCCCAGCAGGCCGACCAGACCAACCCGATGAACAGCCCGGTCATGAAGTGGTTCTTCCCGCTGTTCTCGGTGTGGATCTGCGCCACGTCCAACGCCGCGTTCTCCATCTACTGGATGGCGGCCAACGTGATCCAGATCGTGCAGCAGCTGGCTGTGAACTATTGGTTTGAGCGCCAGGACGCCAAGGCCGCCGCGCTCGAGCCGGGTACCGACGAATGAAACCCAATATCAGTTAAGGAGGCAATGTGCCTTGAGATCCATTGAAGCCAGTGGCAAGACGGTAAAGGACGCCATCAGGAACGGCCTGGCCGAGCTGGGATGCGATTCTGACGACGTCGATATTCAGGTAATAGAAATGGGCAGCCCCGGACTCTTCGGCATGTTCGGAAAGCCCGCCAAGGTCCGCCTGACGGTGAAGGCCGACGATCCGGCGCTGGAGATCGAGATGCCGGTGCTGTCGCTGGACGCTGCCGGCGGCCGCAAGCCCAAGCAGGAGAAGCGCAAGGCGGAAAAGCCCGCCCCCAAGGTGGAAAAGCCCGAGCCCAAGGCCGAGAAGCCCGTGCAGAAGGCTGCGCCGGCCCAGGAGGAGGAGACGGCCACCGAGGAAGAGGAGGCCCCGAAGAAGAGCCGCAACCGCAGGCGTCGCCGCGGCGGCGCGAGGAACGCCGAGGCAGCGGAGGGCGTTGAGAACGCCGCCGCCGAGGGCCAGGACGCCCCGGCGCCCACCCCCATCATCGAGCACGAGCCCTTCGTGCCCACCCCCCTGGAGGCACAGTCCGACGAGGCGAAGAAGGCCAGTGCCTTCCTGTCCGGCCTGACCGAGCGCATGGGCGTGCCCGTGGCGATCGAGCTGCAGGAGACCGAGGAACAGCTGCGCATGCGGATGATCGGCGAGGGCATGAGCCTGCTGATCGGCCGCCGGGGCGAGACCCTGGACGCGCTGCAGTATCTGACCAGCCTGAACATCAACCGGGGCCGCGAGGAATACCTGCGCGTCTCCATCGACACCGAGAATTACCGCGCCAAGCGCGAGGAGGCCCTGCGCAAGCTGGCCATCCGCATGGCGGGCCGGGCCAAGAAGAGCGGCCGCCGCGTGGCGCTGGAGCCCATGAACCCCTACGAGCGCCGCATCCTGCACTCCGCGCTGCAGGACGATCCGGACGTCACCACCCACTCCGAGGGCGAAGAGCCCTATCGCCGGGTGATCATCACGCTGAAATAGGCGCGGCGATGCAAAAGCCCCGAGGCAACAGGCCTCGGGGCTTTTGAGTGGGGAAGGGGAAAATCCTGCATAAGTAATCTCAAACAAGCATATTTATACATAAACTGCGCATATTACGTTAATTGTCGTGAATACGGCTTGCATTTTAGCGCATAACGATGTATAATCGGGTCGATTCAAACGGAGATCACTCCGCGATAAAATGGAGGTACATACAATGAAGAAGCTCATCGCACTGGTCATCGTCGCAATGTTCGCGCTGACCGCCTTCGCCGCGCTGGCCGAGAACGGCACGCTGACGATGTGCACCAACGCCCAGTTCCCGCCCTACGAGTTCTACGGTGACGATGGCGAGACCATCGTCGGCATCGATGCCGATATCGCCCGGGCCATCTGCGAGAAGATCGGCTACACGCTGGAGATCAAGGACATCGACTTTGACGCCTGCATTCCCGGTGTCAAGGAGCACAAGTTCGATTTCGCCGCCGCCGGCATGACCGTGACCGAGGAGCGCAAGGAAATGGTGCAGTTCACCGACACCTATGCCACCGGCATCCAGGTGGTCATCGTGCCCGAGGACTCCGCGTTCACCAGCATCGACGACATCGTTGCCGCCAACGGCTCCGCGAAGATCGGCGTGCAGGCCGGCACCACCGGCGCCCTGTACTGCACCTGGGACTATGAGGACGAGGGCAAGGGCGAGGTGCACGCCTACAAGTCCGGCGGCGCCGCCGTGGCCGCGCTGCAGGCCGGCAAGGAGGATTGCGTGGTCATCGACAACGAGCCTGCCAAGAACTTCGTCGCCCAGAACGAGGGCCTGAAGATCCTGGAGACCGCCTACACCACCGAGGATTATGCCATGGCCTTCGCCAAGGACAGCGAGGTCTATGAGGCCTTCAACGCCGCGCTGGCCGAGCTGATCGCCGACGGCACCGTGCAGGGCATCATCGACCAGTATATCCCCGCCGAATAAACGAACATCCATCCCACAGGCAGGGGGGCAGCATTGCCCCCTGTTTGTGCGTAAAAAGGGGGACTCATTTTGGCATGGTTTGAAGACCTCAAGCGCCAGTTTGACATCAACTTCATACAGCGCAATCGCTGGCGTTTCATCACCACCGGCCTGGGCAATACGCTGCTGATCACCTTCTTTTCCCTGTTGCTGGGCCTGGTGATCGGCATCGTGATCGCCGGGGTGCGGTCCACCTACGACAAGACGGCCGACACGGCCCGACCCACCTTCGGCAGGAAGGTGCTGGGCTTCTTCAACGGCTTCTGCAAGGTCTACCTGACCGTGCTGCGCGGCACGCCAGTTGTGGTCCAGCTGATGATCATCTGCCTGGTGATCTTCTCCTGGAGCGACAACGGCGTGGCGCTGGCCTCGCTGGCCTTTGGACTGAACTCCGGCGCCTACGTGGCGGAGATCTTCCGCGGCGGCATCATGTCCATCGACAACGGCCAGTTCGAAGCCGGCCGCAGCCTGGGCTTCAATTATTTTCAGACCATGCGCCATGTGGTGCTGCCCCAGGTGTTCAAAAACGTGCTGCCGGCGCTGATGAACGAGTTCATCGCCCTGCTGAAGGAGACCTCCGTCGCCGGCTATGCGGCCGTGCGCGACCTGACCTATGGCGGCAATACCATCGCAGGCCAGACCTACAACTTTTTCATGCCGCTGATTGCCGTGGCGCTGATCTACCTGGCGCTGGTGATGTTCCTGACCTGGGTCGTGGGCAGGGTGGAGAGGAGGCTGAGAAGCAGTGACCACTGACGTGCTGATTCGCGTGGAGAACCTGGAAAAGCAGTTCGGCGAGAGCATCCACGCGCTCAACGGCGTGAACGCCGAGATCAAGCGGGGCGAGGTGGTGGTGGTCATCGGGCCCTCCGGCTCCGGCAAGTCCACCTTCCTGCGCTGCCTGAACCTGCTGGAAATGCCCACCGCGGGCACCATCACCTTTGAGGGCGTGGACATCACCGACCCCAAGGTGAACATCAACCGCCACCGCCAGAAGATGGGCATGGTGTTCCAGCACTTCAACCTGTTCCCCAACATGACGGTGCTGAAGAACATGACCGTCGCCCCGGTGACCCTTCATAAGAAGACGAAGGAGGCCGCCGAGGCCATGGCCAAGCAGCTGTTGGACCGCGTGGGGCTGCTGGACCGGGCCGAGGCCTATCCGGGCCAGCTCTCCGGCGGCCAGAAGCAGCGCATCGCCATCGTCCGGGCTCTGTGCATGGAGCCGGACGTGATGCTGTTCGACGAGCCCACCTCCGCCCTGGACCCCGAGATGGTGGGCGAGGTGCTGGACGTGATGAAGCAGCTGGCCCGGGAGGGCATGACCATGGTGGTGGTCACCCACGAGATGGGCTTCGCCCGGGAGGTGGGGGACCGGGTGATCTTCATGGACGGCGGCCGCATCATCGAGGAGGGCACCCCCCAGAAGATGTTCGAGCACCCCGAGAACGCCCGGCTGAAGGAGTTTTTGGGGAAAATACTGTGATGCGCTACAAAGCCGTACTCTTCGACGTGGACGACACGCTGCTGGACTTCCAGGCCGGCAATCGCAACGCGGTGAACCAGCTGATGGACGAGCTGGGCTATTTCGATCCGGACCGCTATGACCAGTACGAGGCCATCAACCTGAAGTGCTGGCAGGCGCTGGAGGCGGGGCTGCTGACCCAGAACCAGCTGAAGCTGGCCCGGTTCGTGCGCTTCTTCGACCGCTACCCGGTGCCCGGGGATCCGAGATGGGCGGCGGAGCGGTTCGTGACCCTGCTGGGGCAGCAGAGCATACTGCTGCCCCATGCGCTGGAGACGGTCGCGCAAATCGCCGAGCGCCTGCCGGTGGCCATCGTGACCAACGGCATCACCGCCATACAGCGCAGCCGCCTGGCTCTGTCGCCGCTGAAGGACCATGTGACGGAGGTGGTCATCTCCGAGGAGGTGGGCGTCTCCAAGCCCCGCCCCGGCATCTTTGAAATCGCCCTCGACCGCCTGGGCGTGAAGGCGGGGGAGGCGCTGATGGTGGGTGACGGCGTCAACAGCGACATCCGCGGCGCGAACAACGCCTTCATCGACGCCTGCTGGGTCAACCCGGAGGGGAAGGCGCTGCCGGAGGGGGTCCATGCGGCGCATGTGATATCCGATATCTGCCAGTGCGTGGCGATCGCGCTGGCGCAATGACAGGAATCGAATTATTGAAGTTTTGTATACCCGTCCTTACGACTCAAGCCGGTATGGTAGGCAATCGTGTCCGTCGTGGAATCATAGAATACGATGTTGATGCCGTTTTTCACCTTGGTATAGGCTTCGTTATCAATGATGATCGTATTGGTATATTCTCCCGTTTCGTCGGGTCCGTGCTTCAGATAAATATCGTGGGCAGGCGTCGGAATATAGGTTTCACCCTCTGTTTGCCCAGTATGGCAGGTCACTTTATCATCCCTGATGAGATAAAGGCCTTTCGCTTCGGCGTCCTCTATGCCCAGCCCTTTCAGGTATCCCCGGATGGGTTCGTCCTGCGGATTGCAGGAACCGTCGATCGAGACGATCGACCAGCAGTTGGAACTGGCGGCTCTTTGAATCATGGAGGTTGCGTCAGGACTCTGTGACAGCTCATGGTCAGCGATCATGTGGCGGATATAGTCGGCGCTCTCCTGCCATGACCTGTAGCGGTCCATCCCCCGGCGGTCCGGTATGTCAAAATGCTCGATGAGATATTGCCCGACGTATTCCGTGAATTTCCGGTTGCCCCTGTAATTCAGATGGGCGCGGTCTGCCACATCGACGGTATAATCGAGACCGATATCCTGAAGGTGCAGGTTGCAGTTCAGGAAGGGAACGCCATATTCCGAGGCAATTACCGCCGCCTGGTTATACTTTTTTTGATCGCTTTCTGTTATCCTGGCATATGGCGCTATGACGCAGACGATGGGAATGCGCCGGTCCTTAGCCAATTCCAGTATTGCGCGGAAATATTTTTCGGTTTTTTCATGTAAATCTTCGCGATCCATCACTTCAGTGACGTCAGGAGCCTCGCATTGTTTCGTTGCCATGTTGCAAAGAAAGCCCTTCCAGGTGGTATAGAATGGCATCCCCTGGTCCTTCAGGAAATCTGAGCGGCTCAATTCCCCGTAACGGGTATGATATTGGGAATATTCCAGAAAGTAATCGGGCCACTGCGCTTCAGGCGCGCTGACCTTCAGGGATTCAATTTTGTCAGGCGACCATTTCAGCCCATAATTGTTCTTGATGATTCGGCTGCTATCGCTGTATTCGGATGAGAACGTCAGGCAGAAGCCTTCAAGAACGATCAACCCCGGAGATTGCGTTTTCAGGGCTTCCTTCAAGTAGTAATAAGTGTTCCACATGGGTTGGATCGATCCCCCCAGGACATAGCTGCTCATTCCATGCTCATCCCAGAGGGTACCGGTATTGAAGTCTTCAAAGGCATGGCTGCTTCCCAGGATCAATACATCCACAGTATCCCTGTCCAGGTCGTAGAATTTGGTCATATCATAGATTCCGTCGACATGCTTTATCTTGAAGACATGGTTCCAGGCCGTCAACACCAGGCAGAGGAGAACCAGAAAACAGCTTATTCTAATAATACTAATTTTCATCTTCGCGCTGCCTCCTCAGAACTGAAAGTATATAAATTGCCGGGCGTCATAGGTGGGACCATATTTGCCAAAGGTTACGATCATCAGGATCAGGCCAATGATCACAAGCCATTCAAACCAGATGTTCTGTGAAAACAGAAAACGGTCGATGGCCATGCCCTTATTTACCCTGATGTGATCCACGAGCAGCAGCAGAGCGGTTGAGACCAGCAGGATGTTGGTCTCTGTTTGGTTTAGCCCCAGATCGTACAGACCGCCATTAAAGAAAAGCCAGGGCGTGGGCCGGGTGAAAATCCTTTGAATGTAGCGCAGGGCATCCGCCATGGTATCTGCCCTGAAAAAAACCCAGGCGAAAGCCACGAGCGCAACGGTAACGGCCCTCTGCAACAGTCGCCAGCTGAAACAATCGGTTTTAATGTTGAAGTCCTTGGCAAGCTTTTTGCGGAGGGGGCTGGTTATGTCCCCGGCCACCTGATAGAGCCCGTGTATTCCGCCCCAAATTACAAAAGTCCAGCTGGCACCGTGCCAAAGGCCGCTGACAAGGAAGACGATCATGGTATTGATGGCCTTTCGGATCACGCCCTTCCGGTTGCCCCCGAGAGGTATATAAAGGTAATCCCTGAACCAGGAGCTGAGGGAAATATGCCATCTGGACCAAAAATCCCGGATACTTGTGGCAAAGTATGGGGCGATAAAATTATCCATCAAATCAAGACCCATGATTCGTGCTGCGCCCTTGGCGATCAGGGAATAACTTCCAAAGTCGCAATAGATCTGCAATGAAAAGCCCAACAGGGCGACGATCAACTCAGAACTGCCATACATCCTGTGATTGTCAAATACGTGGTCTACCAGCAGGGAAACGCGATCCGCTATCACCATTTTCATAAACAGTCCCCAAATCATGAGGATGGCGCCAGATGCGATTCTTCGCGCGTTCCACAGCTTGATGTCCTCGATATGACGCATTTGGCCGAGGAGGTTTTTCGACCGCTCGATGGGCCCTGCCACAAGCTGTGGGAAGAAGGATACGAAGAGGGCGTAGCGCGCAATGTTTTTCTCTGCGTCGACATCGCCCCTGTAAACGTCTATCGTATATCCAAGGGCTTGAAAGGTATAGAAGGATATGCCAACCGGCAGGAGAAAGTCGAACCGGCGGGTTATGGGTGAAAGGTTCATGCGCTTCAACAGCCAATTCAGAGATTCTATTCCAAAATTGCCATATTTAAACAAGCCGAGAATGCTCAGGTTGATGCCGAGGCAAACAATCAGGGCGGCCTTCTTTTTTGCCCGGGCATTGTTTTGAGTGCTGACATGGGCTATGATCAGGCCGCAAGCATATGTTATGAGCGTTGATGCGCCTATGAGCAGGGCATATTTGGCGTTCCAGCTCATATAGAAGTAGTAGCTCGCTATCAGCAGCCAGTACATTCTGCATTTTTTGGGTATGATGAAATACAGAAGCACCACGATTGGGAAAAAAATCATGAAGTTCACTGAATTGAACTGCATAGTACATCCTGACCTTCCTGATGCGCGCATTCAGTTTATTTGTGAAAGGCGCATTGATACACCCGTGGCGCATGCATGGGGCGATAACCATGGCTTCGGGCGGCGTCCTAAGCCATGGAAATACCGCACAATCCGGGTGGCAGTCTAACGGGTGATTTTCAGTGGTTCGCGGCCTGCAAAACCCTTGATTGCCCACCAGGCAACCTGTGGTTTTGCAGGCTACGGCTGACGAAAATTCACTGCGTTATCCTGTCGCCCAATCATGCGGTATTTCCTTTATAAACAGACTCTAATCCCAGGGGAACCTGTATTTCCCCTCCAGGCCGGTCTCGGCGCGCAGCTGGTTCAGCTCGGCTTGTACCGAGTCGTTGATGGGCACGCCGTCCTTTCGGGCCAGGCGGATCTCGTATTCCTTTTCGCCGGCGGTCCAGATGCGCTCGGCGCCGGGCATCCTGCGGCTGGCGCGGATCTCGCGGATGATGTCGCCGGCTTTCTTGCGGCAGGCGGCCTCGCCCATGAAGTGGTCGGTGTCGATGGCGATGAAGAAGTGGCCCAGACGGGGGGAACACTTTTCGCCGTTCTCGTCTACGCCGTTGAGCTGCTTGCCGTAGTAGCCGTCGGACAGCGCGGCGGACAGGAATTCCACGAACAGCGCGAAGCCGTAGCCCTTGTAGCCGCCCAGCAGCTCGCCGATGCCGCCCACGGTCACCAGGGCGGCGGAGTTATCGCGGATGCGCTTCAGCGCCGCGCCGGCGTCCCCGGTGACGGGTTCGCCGTCCTCGCCGATCACGGTGCCCGGCACCACGTCGTGGCCGATGCGCGCGTAGTATTCAAACTTGCCGTTCTGGGTGATGGAGGTGGCGCAGTCGAAGTTGAAGTCGAAGGGCTCGTCGGTGGGCACGCCCAGCGTGAAGGGGTTGGTGCCGAACATGCCCTCGGTGCCCCAGGTGGGCGCCACGGAGGGGCGGGCGTTGGTGCCGGTCATGCCGATGCAGCCGGCCTTCGTGGCCATCGAGGTGTAATAGCCGGCGATGCCGTAGTGGCAGCTGTTGCGGGCCACCACCATGCCCATGCCGTAGGCCTTGGCCTTCTCGATGGCCATCGTCATGCACCTGTGGCCGATCACCTGGCCCATGCCGTCGTGGCCGTCCACCACCGCGGTGGTGGGAGTGTCCTTGATGATCTCGATGTTCGTCACGGGTTTCTGGACGCCGGACTTGATGCGGTCCAGGTAGATGGGCTTGAAGCGGTTGCAGCCGTGGGATTCGATGCCGCGGCGATCGCTCTCCAGCAGCACGTCGGTGCATATGGCCGCGTCCGCCTCGGGGACGCCGTATTTGGTGAATACCTCGGTGACAAAGCCTGCTATGGTGGCCCAGTCGACGACTTGAATCATGACGATTGCCTCCTTAACGGGTTGATTTCGCATGGATGAAGCGCGAAGCGCGCCTCTGCTGCAACCAGTATAGCAGACTGGCCCCAATAGTTCAATACCGTTTTTCCGGGACGGGGCCGACGGTGTGAAAACATGAAAGTGTCATATATCTGAAATAATTATGCAATAAATGAACGGAAAAGTAATGATTATCACAGGGTTAAACCGGGCATCCAGTCCTTCAAAACCGGTAAATATGACGTCAAATTGAAGCTAAAACCGGCAATTGGCCAGAAATTGGCCCTGAATCAGGTGAAAATATGATTTAAACAGACCGTAGTCTGTGGATAAATAATATACAGGCGCGCCCCGGGTGTGGAAAACCCCGGGAAATCCCGATAAAATCGCGGTTTTGTCCCCTATTTCTGTGGATAACTGTGTGGAAAATGTGGATTTCTGCATGGGGCATGCAGTGAATATACACAGGGGGATATGCAGTTTATGTCCGGTGGTGTAACAAATTCAATTGCCTACCCGATCATTATTCTTTCTTCCGGATATTTTGAGACGAGCCTGGCCCGACTCTGTCTGCGGGCAATGGCCACGGCCAGGGTCAGTGGGCCGACGCGTCCGAGGAACATCATCGGCAGCAGCACGGCGCGGCTGGCGGGATGCAGGTTTGGCGTGCCGATGGCGGAGACGCCCACGGTGCCCATGGCGCTGGCGCACTCGAACAGTATGTCCGCCAGGGAGAAGCGCCCGTCCTCGATGATCGAAAGGCAGAGCGTGCCGAGCGTCAGCGTCATCAGAAACAGCGCCACCACGGCCAGTCCCCTTCGCACGGTGTCGGCGGGAATGCGGCGGCGGGCGGCGTTGACCTCGTTGTCGCCCTTTACGACGCTGAATATCAGGCGTATCACCAAAGCCACGGTGGTGGTTTTCATGCCGCCGCCAGTGGAGGCCGGGGACGCGCCGGCCATCATCAGCAGGCTGCTGAACAGCTTGGAACCGTCCGTCAAGGACGACAGATCGTATGAATTGAAGCCCGCCGTGCGCATGGTGACGGACTGGAAGAAGGCGTTGAGCGTATCCAGCCTGCCGCGCTCCACCGCCATATAGAAGCCCGTGCCCGCCAGCAGCAGCGCCAGCGTGAAGGTGAGTACGATGCGGGTGTGCAGCGACAGGTTCTTAAAACCCTGCCGGTTGCGCAGCACCTCCAGTATGACGGAGAAGCCCAGTCCGCCGAGGACGATCAGCGCCGCCACGGTCAACAGCACCAGGGGATCGGCGGCAAAGCCGGTCAGGCTGGCGAAGTGCCCGAACAGGTCAAAGCCCGCGTTGCAGAAGGCGCTGACCGCGTGGAATACAGCGAGCCACGATCCGCGGCGAACGCCGTACATCGGGATAAAGCGGATGGCGAGCAGCGCCGCCCCCGCTGCTTCGATGCCCAGCGTCAACAGCAGGTAGAGCCGCGCCAGGCCGCCGAGGTTGGACAGGGATGTGGCGTTCATGGATTCCCGGATCAGCATTCGGTTCTTTATTGAGATACGCCGTCCCAGTATCACCATGACCCTCGTGGCGAACACCATGAAGCCCAATCCGCCCACCTGGATCAGGACCAGCAGCACGGCCTGCCCAAACAGTGAGAAGGTCGTGCCCGTATCCACCGCCACAAGACCCGTCACGCATACGGCGGAGGTCGCCGTAAACAGGCTGTCGAAAAAGCCGATGCTGTGGCCGTCCTTCGTCGACGCGGGCATCGCCAGCAGCAGCGTTCCCAACAGTATGACGCCCAGAAAGCCGAATACCAGCCATTCCTCCGGCCTGGGTTCACGCTTCAGCGCTTCGGGCCTGCGCGGCGCGTTCACGGCGCGTCCTCCTGCCGGCCGTCCTGCTTGAGCATGCGATAGCCAATGCCGATGTGGGTCTGGATATAGGGCTGTTCGCCGCCCGTTTGCAGCTTCTTGCGCAGCGTCGCCATAAACACCCGAAGGGAGCCGACGTCCGAGGCGGTATAGCTGCCCCAGATCTCCTTCAGGATGTAGTTGTGGGTCAGCACCTTGCCGGTATTGCGCGCCAGCAGGCACAGCAGCCGGTACTCGATGGGCGTCAGATGGATCTCCTGATCCGCGATGTACGCGCAGCCGGCGGCATAGTCGATGCGCAGGATGCCGTTTTCGTACACGGCGCTCTCGCTGCCCGCCGAGGCCTCCGCGTTTACCCGGCGAAGCGCCACCCGAAGCCGCGCCAGCAGCTCGTCCACGGAGAAGGGCTTGGTCAGGTAGTCGTCCGCGCCGGCGTCCAGCGCCTCCACCTTGTCGGCGTCCTCGCTGCGGGCGGAGATGACGATGACGGGCATGCCTGTCCAGGTTCGCACCTTGCGGATGATGTCCACGCCCTCCATGTCCGGCAGCCCCAGGTCCAGCAGCATCACGGCGGGCTGCTGGGTCGAGGCTTCGATCAGCGCCTCCGCGCCGTTTCGGGCCAGATGGTAGCGGTAGCCCTGGGTGTCCAGCGCCACCGCCATCAGGCT
Organism: Clostridia bacterium; assembly: GCA_045658005.1. Lineage (GTDB taxonomy): Bacteria > Bacillota > Clostridia > Christensenellales > Aristaeellaceae > UBA2862. The sequence continues at coordinate 16,879 of JAZOUD010000038.1, forward strand.
GCGCACCGCCGCGTCGTCCTCCACCACCAATATCAACGGTTTATTGTTCATAGCCTTCGACCTCCACGATTGGAAGGGTAAACCAGAATTTTGCGCCGTGGGGCCTGACGTTTTCCACGCCGATTTCGCCCCCGTGGGCTTGCACGATGCTCTTGCAAAGCGCCAGCCCCAGCCCGATGCCCCGGCGGCTGTCCGGGGAGCGCTTCACGCCGGTGTAAAACATGTCGAACACCCGGCTCTCGTCGCCGGGCGGCACGCCCTGCCCGTCGTCCGCCACCCAGATCAGCGCCATGCCATCCTTCCGCCGGATGCCGACGGTGATCCGCGCGCCTTCGGGCGTATACTTCACCGCGTTGTTCAGAAGGTTCACCAGCACCTGCACGATCAGCCCCGCGTCCATGCGGGCCAGCAGCATCTCCTCCGGCAGGTCCGTTGCGATGTGCCGCCGGGCCGCGTCACGGTCGATGTGCCGCAGGGCTTCCTCCACCGTATCCGCTACCAGCTCGGTCTGCAGGTTCAGCTTCATGGCGCCGTTTTCGGTGCGGGTGATGGTGAGCAGGTTCTCCACCAGGCCGTTCAGCCAGATGGCGTCGTCATAGATGGAGGTGTAAAGCCGCTTGAGGCTTTCATCGCCCAGCTGTCCCTGGTTCTCCACCAGGATGGCCGCGTTGCCGGAGATGCTGGTCAGGGGCGTGCGCAGGTCGTGGGAGATGGAGCGCAGCAGGTTGGCCCGCAGCGATTCCTGGCGGGCGTTTTCCTCGATGCGCTGCTTCTCACGGGTCATGTGATCCTTCTCCACCGCCAGGGCGCACTCGTCCAGTATGGAAATCATCAGGTTCTTGCGAAACTCGTCGATGGGCGGGGCGTTGTCGGCGCGTATGCCGATGACCGCCCACACCGTCCGTTCGCTGCGCACGGCCATGTACAGGCACTTGGCCTCCGGGAACACGCGGGTCGTGCGTCCGGCGTGCTTGCCGTTCTGGCGCACCCACTGCGCAGCCTTGCGCTCCGCTTCCAGGTCGATCCCCCCGAATCCGCCGTCCTGCTCGATGGCGCAGAGCGTGGGCGCGTCGAGGTCCGAATCATAGCACAGCACGCTGTGCTCCAACAACCGGCACAGCTGCTGCTGGACGACCTCCAGGATCGCCCGCTTTTCGTCCGCCTTTTGCAACAGCTGGCTGGTGGTCAGCAATACCTCCGTCTGGTAGGCCTTGTTTGCCGTCTGGATGGACTGGGCCTTGATGCGGCTGGTCAGCGAGCTGGACAGGAGCGCCGCCGTGAACATCACCGCGAAGGTGGCGAAGTAATCCGGGCTGGAGCGCAGCGAATAGTAGGGCTCGGTGAAGAAGAAGTTGAACACCAGCACCGAGAAGAACGAGGACAGCAGGCTGTAGATCGGGCCCGTGGTGACGAGGGCCACCGCCAGCACGCCGAGGATGTAGATCAGCACCACGTTGGTGATGGCCAGTCCGATGGCCGTGAACAGGAAGCCTACGCCGGTGCAGATCGCCAGGATCAGCGCCGCCTTGCACAGGTCGACGATGGAGAAGCGCCCCTTTCGGAAGAACCGGCGAAGCTGAAGCGGTTCGGCGTCGACGGTCAGCTGGTTCGGCACGATGATGATCTCCACATTCGGGGCCAGCTCGTTGAGCCGCGACATCAGCGTCTCCTTCGGCGCGAACAGGCGCTTGTGCTCCGGGCTCTTGCCCAACACGATCTTTGTGATCCCGCTGACCCGCGCATACTCGGCAATGGCCGTGGCGGGGTCGTCGCCGTAGATCGTGGTCAGCAGCGCGCCGTGGCGCTCCGCAAGGGACAGGTGGTCGTGCACCGCCCGGGCGCGGGCTTCGTCGTAAAGCTCCGTGTCCTCCACGTAGAGCGCGATCAGCTCCGCGTCCATCGCGCCCGCGAGCGCCGCCGCGCGGCGAATCACGTCCGCGTTGGTGGGCGAAGCGGAAACGCACACCAATATCCGCTCGTGTTCCGACATGCGCTTCCCCCTCAGTTTACCGTTATCTCACGTATTATATCACATATTCCATAAAAGGGAAGATAAAAAAACAGGCGACGCATTAAGGCGGCATAAAGACGAAGCGCGCTTTATGCCGTCTTAATGCGTCATATACAGCCTTAATGGCGTGTTCATGGCCCGGATGATACAATAACCTCCATAAAAACTGCGGGAGGCATTCCATGAAGAACATATTGTTGATCGGCCTGGGCCGGTTCGGACGCCACATGGCCCAGAAGCTTCACGACCTGAACCACCAGGTGCTCGCCATCGACAAGGACGAACGCCGGGTGCAGGACGCCACGGCCTACGTCACGAACGCCGAGATCGGCGATGCCACCGACCCCACGCTGATCGACGCGCTCGGGGTGGAGGAGTTCGACCTGTGCGTCGTCACCATGGGCCACGATCTGCAGGCTTCGCTGGAAATCACTTCGCTTTTGAAAAAGCGGGGCGCGCCCTTCGTGCTGGCGCGCGTCGCCCGCGACGCACACGCCCAGTTTCTGCTTGCCTGTGGCGCGGACGAGGTGATCTATCCCGAAAAGCAGACGGCCATCTGGGCTGCCGTGCGCTACAGCGGCAATCACATCTTCGATTTCATTCGCCTCTCGCCGGAATACGCGATCTACGAAACCGGGATTCCCGACAGCTGGATCGGGCACACCGTGGTCGACCTGGCAGTTCGTCAGAAATACCGCCTGAACATACTCGCCATCCGCAGAAATGGCCAGGTGATGCCGATGCCGGGCCCTTCCCATCAGTTTTGCCGGGATGAGCGCATCATCCTGTTGGGCGAAGAGAAGGACGTGCAGAAGTTCCTGCGGTTCTGACGCAAAAGGAGGCCCCCGCACATGACAGACATCCTGTTGGCGCTTGCCTTTGGAATATCCATTTTGATCGGCTTTTGGATGGTGTCGCGACTGGACCGTTTCTGGGATAAACACAAACGCGGCGGCAAAGACATAAAATGACTTTAATTCGACTTTGGTATTTATATAATTCGTAAATATATCAGAAGTGTAGAGATATTATGTATAATCGGGAGATTTATTGCCTCCCGAGTTTTTGGGGTGCTATAATTTTATTATAACAATCGCATACGGCAGGGAGGAAACCACAAATGAAGAAAATCATTGTTACGGTACTGGCTGTTTCACTGCTTCTGGCCATGTTCTGCGCCCAGGCGCTGGCCAGCCACGGCGACATCACCGTCAGGGCGGCGAAGCTCTACGCGGATTCCGCAATGACGGAATATGTGGGCACGATTCCGGCCTACACCGCGCTGGTCGTGCGCGCCAACGAATCCTATACCGACGTCTATTACAACGGCAAAGTGTACTACACGAAGGGCTCCAACCTGCTGAACAAGTCCGGGCTGGGCGATTACCTCGCCACCCTGGGCAAGGGCACGAAGGTCTATCAGCGCGCCGACAGCAGCGCCAACAGCTATACGCTGAAGAAGAGCGGCCCGGTGCAGATCTGCGCGGTCAAGGGCGACTGGGCGCTGGTTCAGACCCTGGGCGAGCGCGGGCTGTACGCCTTCGTCAAAATTGATAAGCTGAAGAACATCACCAGGTTCTGATGGGACCAAATGCGCGAAAGAGGGGAGCGCTCCGGGAAGGGGCGCTTCCCTCTTCGCATATAAAGTTTGTCGACATTAAAGCCGGGGCGTAAAAAAATCAATACAATTGCAAGGCCGATACCAATCGACAGGGTCTTGTGATATAATGTATCCGGAGTGATATCTCCTGGAAAGGAGCGAAAGCAGATGAGAACAAAGCTGTTTTGCCTGACGCTGTGCCTGGCGCTGGCGCTGTCGGCGCTTCCCCTCGCCCTGGGCGAGGCGGCGGACGCTGGGCAGATGCGCAGGCTGCGCCTGGGCAGCTCGATTTACACCATTGAGATCGACGGGAGCTTCCAGTACGGGCCGGTGACGGAGGCGGACGCGGCGGACGGCCAGGTGGCCTACCTGTACAGCGACGCGCTGGCCGTGGATTTTGACATCTACCAGCTGGGCGTGGCCGGCGGACAGCTGCCGCTGGCGGAATATGTGGCCGAGGAGGCCGCCGCCAGGGGCGACGCCGACGGGATCGTGACGGACGGCGAGATCAACGGCATCCCGGTGGGTTGGTATTATCGGGTGGAGACCTGGAACGACGTGGACTATCGGACCGTCACCTACGTGCTGGACGACGGCGAGGGCTTCGTCGAGGTCGTGTTCTGGCTGGACGGCGAGGACGCCGAGGCCGTGGCCCGGGGCATGATCGACACCCTGGCCGTGGACAACCTGGCCCCGGTGCGGCTGGGCACCTCTCCCTATTACCTGTTTTGCAGCGCCAGCTTCCGCGAGGGCGGCATGACCAGCGCGGACGTGGCCGAGGGCCAGGTGGGCTATTGGCTCAGCGACGAGACGCTGCTGGACTTCGACGTCTACCAGCACGGCAAGGCGGGCCTGCCGGAGCGCCTTGCGGACTACGTGGCCGGAGAGGCCGCCGCGTACCACGCCGACGCGTTTGAGACGGACGCGGAGGTCAACGGCATCCCGGTGGGCTGGTACCGCTCCGTGGGGAGCTGGGAGGGCGAGGACTACGAGACCCTCACCTGCGTGCTGGACGCCGGCGACAATTACGTCACGGTCGTGTTCTGGCTGGACGGCCTGACCGCCGGGGCGGAGGCCGACGCCATCCTCCATTCCCTCTGGAGGGACGACGCGCCCGAGGAGGCCGATGGGACGCCCGGCGAAGGCGACGGGGCGGCTCAGGCCACCCGGACGCTGCGGCTGGGCAGCTCGCCGTTCACCCTCACGGTGCCCGCCGGCTTTGTGGAGGGCGAGATGACCCAGGAGGACATCGAGGACGACCAGGTGGCCTACTGGTACAGCAACGACACCCTGCTGGACTTCGACGTCTACCAGTTCGGAAAGGACGGCTATCCCGACGCGCTGGCCGTCTACGTGGAGGACGAGACCAGCGGCTACAACGAGGTCACGGACCTGGTGAAGGACGGCGAGGTCAACGGCATTCCCGCCGCCTGGTACCGCACCGTCGAGGAATACCAGGACGTGGCGTTCAACACCCTCACCTACATACTGGACGGTGGGAACGAATACGTCGAGGTGGTCTTCTGGCTGGACGGCGACAACGCCGACGCCGAGGCCGACGCCATCATCCACACCCTGAGCCGGGACGACGGCGACGGGGAGGGCGCGGTGCTGGTCGAGGCCCAGGAGGAGACCGCCACGGCCCGGCGCACCAGCGCGGAGGACTCCGGGGCGGAGGCCGGGGAAGCGCTGACGGAAGAGCCGGCCGGGGCGGACGCGCCGGAGGACGGTACCGACGCGATCGACGCCGTGACGGACGAGGCCGGCGAATGACGGCTTGTTGGGAACGACCCCACAGGAGGAGAGAGACATGAAAAAGACTGTGTTGCTGCTCGTCGCCGTCGCGCTGCTGGCGGCGCTGGGCGCGGGCGCTTTGGCTGCGGGCTGGACCGAGTACGTCAACAGGGACGGCGCGAAGGTCTATGCCGATTACACCACCGATTCCAAGGTCATCGCCACCCTCAACAAGGGCGACAAGGTGACCGTGCTGGACGTGGTGGACATGCGGGGCAAGTGGAACGAGGTCTCCATCAAGGTGAAGGGCAAGAAGAAGACCGGGTTCATGCTCAGCAAGTACCTGGACGAGAATCCGCCCTGCAACCACAAATGGGGAAGCTGGAAGGTCGTCCGCGAGGCCACCTGCCAGAAGACGGGCCTGCGCCAGCGCAAGTGCTCCAGGTGCGGCGCGGTGGAGGAGGGTACGCTGCCAAAAACCGACCACACCTACGGCAGGTGGAAGGTGACCAGAGAGGCCACCTGCACCAAGGAGGGCCAGCGGACCCGCACCTGCACCGTATGCGGCCACAAGCAGACCCAGACCATTGAAAAGGAGCCCCACGATTGGGGCAAGTGGAACGTCACGAAGGAGCCCACCTGTACCGCCAAGGGCAGCCGCACCCGCAAGTGCAGGGTCTGCGGCCGCAAGGAGGAGCAGGTGCTGGACAAGCTGCCCCACGACTTTGGCTCGTGGAAGGTGGAGAAAAAGGCCACCTGCACCGCCAAGGGCCTGCGCAGCCGCACCTGCCGGGACTGCAAATACAAAGAGGAACAGTCCGTGGCCATGCTGCCCCACGAATACAGCTGGGAGATCGTTACAGAGGCCACCGATCATTCCGCCGGCACCCGCCGGCAGGTGTGCAAGGTGTGCGGCCACGCCGAGCGCGCGGTTTCCTACGATCCCGAGGGCACGCTGCGCCGGGGCGCGAAGGGCAGCGCCGTGCGCGAGGTCCAGCAGCTGCTCGCAGACCAGGGCTACCTGACCCCCAACGGCGTGGACGGCATCTTCGGCGGCGGCATGGAGCGGGCCGTCAAGCAGTTCCAGACGGACCAGAACCTCACCCCCGACGGCGTGGCCTGGCCCCAGACCATCCAGCGCCTGAACCACGACTTCGGGCCCTGGACCGTCACCGTACCGCTGACCCGGGAAGCCGACGGCGAGCGGATGCGCGTGTGCAAGGACTGCGGCTATGAGCAGATCGAGGCCATCGACGCCGGCGCCATCCGGACCCGGAGCCGGGGCGAAAACGTGCGCACCATCCAGAAGCTGCTGGGCGATATGGGCTACAACCCCGGCGCCTACGACGGCATCTACGGCGCGAAGCTGGACGTCGCCTATGCGGGCTTCGCCACCGACCACGGCGTGGACTTCCAGCCCGGCAGCCTGTGGCCCGCCCAGGTGGACGCGCTGGTCAACGGCTGGATGGCCGAGCAGAGCGAAGGCAGCTGGAAGGGCGCGGGTGTCGCGGGCGCGCCGGTGGAGCTGGCGCTGACCGTCACCCCCGCCGATGGCGCGGAGGATGGCGACGGCACGGTGACCTACGATTGGCGCCTGGAGAACCTGGGCAGCCAGTCCTGCACCTTTGAGGCGCTGCTGCTCAGCTACGGCGACGCCCCGGATTTCCGCCGGGATACCCTGACCCTGGTCATCGACGGCGCGCAGCTGAGGCCCAACGGGAAGAGCAGCGCTTCCGGCAGCTTCACCGTGGCTTCCGACTGGGGCGAGGGCCAGCTGAACTTCTGCGCCCTGGCCGTGGTGGAGCGGACCGGCGATCTGTACGACAGCAATGTGGTGAAATACTGAACCGGGCGGTAGGTTCGTCCTTATACATGCGCGGGGCTGCAGTGGCGGCCCAGAGGCCGCCGCTACAGCCCCGCGCTGAGGATCGAACAGACGACCGGCAAACCCTTTCGGAGGTAAATGATATGATCAAGAGAATCGTGACGGTCATGCTGGCTGTCGCGCTGCTGGCGGCCCTGGCGCTGCCGGCGGTGGCGGATGCCTTTACGCTGTATGTCACCAAGGACGGCGTGAAGGTGTACGCGAAGAAGGACACCGGCGCCAAGGTGTACAGGCGGCTGTCCAAGGGTGAGAAGCTGCTGATCGAGAAGAAGAGCGGCAGCTGGTACGCCATACTGGTGCAGGACCCCTCCGGCGACGGCCAGACGCTGGGCTGGGTCCAGGCCAAGTACCTGAGCACCACCAAGCCCTCCAAGGAGAAGAAAAAGAAGGCCACCCAGGCCCCGAGGGCCACGGTGTCGCCCCAGAAGGAGATCGACCGGCTGCTGGACACCATGCGGGACGTGACGCCCTACGACGCCCGGGTGGTCACGAAGACCGAGCGGGGCACCGTGGCGCTGCGCCGCCAGCCCTCCACGGCCGGCCAGCAGATCCTGAGCCTGATGAACGGCTCGCCGCTGAGGGTGCTGGCCGAGGGCGAGGGCTGGTTCCGGGTTTCCGATCCGGCCAGCGGCCATACCGGCTACATGTCCAGCAAATACATCGTCAAGTCCACCGAGGTGGCCGACGACGGGGATGAGGACGGGTATGGGGACGACCGGGACGCGGCGGCGGAGGCCGTCGATGAAGCGGCGCGCGACGGGGGCCGCACGGTGGCGCCCATCGCCGTTGAGGTGGACGTGAACCACCTGCCCGACGGGGAATATCCCGTGGCCTTTGACCGGGGCGACGTGGCCCGCCTGGCCTCCGGCACCTACATGAACGCCGTGCACGTCTGCGCCATGGAGGTGTACGCCGATGGCGACATCGAGAACCTGGCCGAAGGGGACAGCGTCGTTGTCGCGGGCTCGGCCATTCCCGTTTCGACGGTGACCTCGGAGGGCAGCCTGGTGCAGATCAACGGCGGCACGGGCGCGGCGGACGGCTGTGACTTCGTACAGAAGGCAGACGGCACCTGGCGCGTAAGCGGCTTGGACAATCTGCCCATCTTTACCGAATTGGGCGTGACCACGCTGGTGGTGGACGAATCGGCGGTGTTCACCGACGCCGCCGACATCCACATCGACCCCGTCACCGCGCCTTACGACGGCATCGTCGAGGCCATGCAGGGCTCGGCCTTCGACGGCTTCTACGCCGACAACACCACCGTGACGATCCGTTCGGGCCGGGTAGTGCGCATCGACCGGGTGTTTGTGCCGTAAAAGAACCAAGGAAATACCTTCAAATTTGTCCGATGGGCTTGACGTCCAGGCCTGTTACGGGTTAAAATATACTTAATAGCATATTTGCAAAGGAGGACAAACCATGTTCGGAAGTAAGAAGATACAGGAGCTGGAAGACAGGGTTCGCGAGCTTACGGAGAGCCTGAGCCGGGCGCAGTCCGACAACGCCAGCCTGACCCAGCAGCTGGACACCGCCAGCAGCCGCATCCGCGAGATGGAGGCCCAGCTGAAGGACTTCGACCTTGAACGGGCCAGGGAGGAGGCCAAGGCTTCCCGGGCGGAGTTCGAGGGCCTGAAGGACCTCTACACCCGCAAGAACCGCGAGTTCGACGAGTACAAGGAGGAAGAAGAGCAGCGGTTTGCCCGCGACCAGGCGCTGCAGCGGCACAACCTCGAAAACGAGATCCGCGACAACCGCCAGGCCAACCAGGAATACGTCACCAGCACCGTCAAGACCTTCGGCGAAAGCTACAACTATTACCTGGGCCAGATCAAGGTGCTGCTGGACGCCCTGGGGAACGTGGCCACCCGCACCGGCGAGACGTTGTTCGCCGGCGGCAACGCCGACCTGCGCGCCAGCTTCGGCCATCAGATGCGCGACCTGCTGAAGTCCGGCGTGGACGCCTTCGCCGACGACGAGGAGGAGCTGGTGGTCGTGGCCGAGGAAGCCCCCGAGGCGGAGGAAGCGCCGGCGGAGACTGCCCCCGAAGCGGCTGAAGAAGTCGCCGGGGAAGCCGCCGAAGAGCCCCTGGAGCCCCTGGAGGAGGCCAAGACCCTGGACGAAGAGGCCGACATGATGTAAGTGCCCTGAAAACCCTTTACCTTTTGGAGAACACGCATGAGACACCATTTACGCTTGTCGGCGGCGGCGCTGGGCCTCGCGGCCCTGCTGCTGCCGGCAGGGTCCGTCGGCGAGGTGGCGGAGGATAACGAAGAGATCGTCATCGAGGCGGATACGGAGGGCGTATTCGATCCCTCGGACCTGAGCGGACTGGGCGCGCTGGACCTGGGCGACCTCGTGGAGGAGCTGGAGGTCCCGACCTCGGCGCCCACGAAGACGCCGAAGCCCACGAAGACCCCCAAGCCCACGAAGACGCCGGAGCCCCCGTGGCTCACCTCCCGCCATTACCCGAAGGACAAGGTCAACTTTGAGAACGAGATCTGGGACATACTGACCGGCAAGTGGGGCCTTGAGGACTTCCAGGCCGCGGGGCTGATGAGCAGCATACAGGCCGAGAGCAGCTTCTGCCCCTACAACGTGCAGGGCATGGGCGGCTCGGACGACCGGGGCGCGTACCTCTACGACGCCGGGGACAGCGTGGGCTTCGGCCTGTGCCAGTGGACGTCCTCGGGCCGAAAGGCCAACCTCCAGGGCTTCGCCGCCTCCCGGGGCAGCGCGGACCTGGTGTGGGACTTCGATACCCAGATGGCCTTTATGTACCGGGAGCTGGACATGAAGGTCCTCAAGGCCACGAAGACGCTGTACGAGGCGGCGGAGTGGACCGTGATGCGCTACGAGCGCCCCAACCAGCGCTATGCCAATTCCTGGCCCGGCACCCGCTACGAGAAGGGCCGGGCGATCTACAGGCGCCACACCGGCAAGGCCTACGGGGAGCCGGCGCTGGAATTCTCGGTGAAGTACGGCAAAAACGACGCCCTTCAGGCCGGCGCGCTGGCGCTGGACGCCGAGGCCATGGGCAGCCTGACGGTTACGAGCAACTACTACTGGCGGCTGACGCTGGCGGACGCCGACGAGATCGACGAAGCGCCGTGGCTGGCGGTGAAGGGCCCGTCCTTCTACTATCCCACCCTGACGGAGGACTGCGTCTGCGGCTATGCCGGCGAGAAGGCGCTGGCGCTGTCCGTCGCCCGGCCCCTGGAGTCGGGGAAGGACTATCGCGCGACGCTGCGCTTCGAGATCTACCGGGGCAAGCATGAGGTCAGGACCGTGAAGATCACGGTGACCGGGCCGGAGGCGGCGGCGACGCAAACGCCGGAAACAGAGGAAATACCGCAGGAATAACGGCGGATTGTACGCTGATGTCCAACCCGTCTCTGTGAATTGAACAAAATCCATTTGCGCATTGAAAAATGGCGACCGCCTGAATCGGCGGTCGTTCATTTCATAGATTTGACCAATTGCATCAATATCTCTTTTTGCGAACGACAGAATCATCATGCGGTAAGCCGCACCACCATGAATGAACGCGGTCGTAGGGGCGATTTCCCAATCGCCCGAGGGCGCTCGGAGAGCGCCTCTGCGAGTATGTTCGCAGTTACCCCAAAAGAATGATTGTACAACTGCCCCCATACATGCTATAATAAATACAGTGATAATATCAGGGAATCATCCACTCAAATAGCGAAAGGGGATCGTCTGCTTTGAACAAGTACAGGGATTTTGACAACTACCTGAAGGAGTATCCGTCCACGGACGGGTATTTCGGGAAGTACGGGGGCAACTATCTGGAGGACCCTGAGCTGATCAAGGCCTTCAACGAATACGCCGAGGCCTATCACACCATCGCCCAGTCGGCTCAGTTCATCGCCGAGCTGCGGCGCATCCGCAGGGACTTCCAGGGCCGGCCCACGCCGGTCTACCACTGCCAGAACCTGTCCAACCTGCTGGGGCGGACGCAGATCTACCTCAAGCGCGAGGACCTGAACCACACCGGCGCCCACAAGCTGAACCACTGCATGGGCGAGGGATTGCTGGCCAAGTACATGGGCAAGAAGAAGCTGATCGCCGAGACCGGCGCGGGCCAGCACGGCGTGGCCCTGGCCACCGCGGCGGCCTACTTCGGCATGGAATGCGACATCTACATGGGCGAGGTGGACATCGCCAAGCAGGCCCCCAACGTCACCCGCATGAAGCTGCTGGGCGCGAACGTGATCCCGGTCAGCTTCGGCCTCAAGACGCTGAAGGAGGCCGTGGACGCCGCGTTCATGGCCTACGCGAAGGAATATAAAAACGCGGTGTACTGCATCGGCACCGCCGCCGGCCCCCATCCCTTCCCACTGATGGTGCGGGATTTCCAGTTCTGCATCGGCGAAGAGGCCCGGACGCAGTTTACGGACATGACCGGCCACCTGCCGGACCAGGTGGTGGCCTGCGTGGGCGGCGGCTCCAACTCCATCGGCATGTTCACCCCCTTCCTGGCCGACCCGGTGGAGCTGGTGGGCGTGGAGCCCCTGGGCCGCGGGCCCGAGCTGGGCGACCACGCGGCGTCCATCACCTACGGCACCGAGGGCATCATGCACGGCTTCAAGAGCATCATGCTCGCCGACGCCGACGGCAACCCGGCCCCGGTCTATTCCAACGCCAGCGGCCTGGACTATCCCGCCGCCGGCCCGGAGCACGCGCTGCTGCACGACATGGACCGCATCAAATACGTCACCGTGGACGACGACGAGGCCATCGAGGCGCTGTTCCTGCTCAGCCGCCACGAGGGCATCATCCCCGCCATCGAGAGCGCCCACGCCCTGGCCTACGCCATCCGCGTGGCGCGCCGTGGCCTGACCGGCTCGATCCTGGTGAACCTCTCCGGCCGCGGCGACAAGGACCTGGACTTCGTCGTGGAAAACTACGGCTACGGCCCGGAGTTTTTGGAGAAGATGGGGAAGCGGAGAAGGTAAATATTTTTGTTCACATCTCCTTTAGCTTTGCATTAGGTTCCCATGGGATAATGCAACCGTCCCAAGGAAAGGGATGAATAAAAAGCAAGGAGATGTGTGACAATGAAGCATTATCTGAGTGGTATTGTAATCGCGCTGTCCCTGGCGCTGGTGTTGGTGTTGGGCGTGGTGGCCCTGGCGGAGAACGAGCCGCAGGCCCCCGAGCTGCCCGCGGCGGGCGACCTGCAGGCCCCGGCCGAGGCCCCCGAGGCGGCGCCGGCTACCGATGACAACGCCCAGGCGGCCCAGGACAACACCGCCCTCCAGGAGGCCCTTGACGCCTACCGGGCGGCCAAGGATTCTACCCGTGAGCAGGCGCTGCAGGACGAGCTGGACGGCTACGTGGCCGCCGGCAAGCTGACCCAGGAACAGGCTGACCTGATCATGAACTACTACAAGGAGCGCCAGTCCATGCGCAACGGCACCTGCCCCAGCTGCGGCTATCAGTTCCAGAACGGCATGAACGGCAAGGGCGGCCGCGGCGGCAAGGGCGGCCGTATGAACGGCGGCTTCGGCTTCGGCGGCAAGGGTGGCCGCATGAACGGCGGCTTCAACGGCCAGATGAATCCCGGCACCCCCAACGGCATGTCCGCCCAGGGCGACCTTCAGGCCGCGCCCGAGATGGCCGGCGACGAGGGCATCTGAAGAAATGAACGCACAGAAACGGTGGTAACCCGAAGGGGTTTCCGCCGGTTCTGTGCGTGGATGGGCAAATTCTGATTTATCGAGCTGTGCTCGATAAATCAGAATTTACCGCAATGCAATCCAAAAACGGAGGACAACACATGCGCATACTCTTTGCCGAGGACGACAGGGACCTTTCACGGGCGGTGAAGGCCCTTTTGGAGCACTCCGGGTATTCGGTGGACGTGGTGGACAACGGCACAGACGCGCTGGATTACGCCGAGAGCGGCGCGTATGACGGGCTGATCCTGGACTGGATGATGCCCGGGCTCAGCGGCGTGCAGGTGCTGGATAAGCTGCGGGGGAAGGGCAACGCCACGCCCTGCCTGATGCTGACCGCCAGGGACGCGGTGGAGGACCGGGTGACGGGGCTGGACGCCGGGGCGGACGACTACCTGGCCAAGCCCTTCGCCACCAGCGAGCTGCTGGCGCGGGTGCGGGCCCTGCTGCGCCGCAAGGCGGACTACGCGCCGGACGTGCTGCGCTTTGCCGACATCGAGCTGGACCGGGGCGGCATGCTGCTGCGCTGCGGCGGGCAGGAGGAGCGGCTGAGCAACAAGGCCTTCCAGCTGATGGAGATGCTGGTGGAGCGGCCCAGCGTGGTGCACAGCATCGACCAGATCATGGAAAAGGTCTGGGGCTGGGACAGCGAATCCGAGGTCAACGTGGTGTGGGTCAACATCTCCCAGCTGCGCAAGAAGCTGAAGCAGATGGGCTCAAGGGTGGACATCAAGGCCACCCGGGGCGTGGGCTATTCACTGGAGGCGCGTTAGCATGATACGGGGCATACGCGGGCGCTTCATGCGCATCGCCATTTCGGTGCTGGCGCTGGCGATGGTGCTGGTGGCGGTGATCATCAACGGGGCGAACTGGGTGAACGTGCGGGGCGAGCTCTACGAGACTCTGGGCTACCTGGGGGAGTGGAACAGGGGCCCCCAGGGCGTCGGCCCGCGGGGCAACCTGCCGGTTCGACGGGGAAACCCCTCCCGGCACATGCGCAACATGATGAACGAATCCCGGTTCTTTTCCGTCACGGTGGCCCAGGACGGCAGCTGCGCGCTGAGCGACGCCACCCGCGTCTCGGAGGAGGACGCCGACAGCCTGATCGAGCTGGCGACAAAGGCCCTGGCCGGGGGGCGGACCTCCGGCTTCTACGGGGATTACCTGTTTCGCGTGGACGGGGAATCGGAGGATCGGGTCGCCCTGTTTTTGAACTGCGAGACCAAGCTGGCCCAGGTGCGCAGCCTGGCGCTGATCTCGGCGGCGGCCTGCGCCGGCTGCATACTGCTGGCGTGGCTGCTGGTGGGGCTGTTCAGCTCCAGGGCTATACGCCCGCTGGTGGAGAGCGCCGTGCAGCAGAAGCAGTTCATCACCGACGCCGGGCACGAGCTGAAGACGCCGCTGACGGTGATCTCGGCCAACATGGACGTGCTTTCACTGGAGACGGGGGACAACGAATGGATACGCAGCACCCGCAAGCAGGTGGCCAACCTGCGGGGGCTGGTGGGCGAGCTGATCTACCTGTCCCGGCTGGACGAGGAGGACGCGAAGCTGCAAAAAATCGACCTGAACCTGTCGAAGCTGGTGGAGGAGGGCGCCGAGCCCTTCGTGGGCATGGCGGAGTTCGCCGGCAAGGCGCTGGAGGTCAAGGTGGAGCCGGACGTGCACGTGACCGGGGACGGGGCGATGCTGGGCCGGCTGGTGTCGATCCTCTGCGACAACGCCGTGAAGTACGCCCCCGAGGGGGACACCATCGCCCTGACGCTGGCCCGCAGCCGCAAGGGGGTGCTGCTGGCCACCGACAACGCTCTGCGGGAGCCCATGTCCGACGAGACCCTGCGCCACCTGTTCGACCGCTTCTACCGGGCTGACGCCTCCCGCAGCCGGGAGAGCGGCGGCTACGGCATCGGCTTGTCCGTGGCCCGGGCCATCGCCGAAAAGCACGGCGGCGACATCCGCGTCCGCCAGACCCCGGAGGGACGGGTGCGGTTCGAGTGCTGGCTGGGGAAGTGAGGGTTGTGGTTTTGGATGAGGAATGAGGAATTGGGAACGGTTGATGAAATCCTTGCGGATTTCTTTGATTGAGCAGATGAATACCCCGCGGCATCAGACTGTAAAATATTGAATCAAAACAAATCCCGAAGGGATTTGCGACGCGAAGATAGTCCTTGAGGGAATCATCATTCCTCATTAAACAGATTTACCGAGCATCAGCTCGGTAAATCTGTTTTCTTTTCCGCCTCCTGCGAATTCACCTCCTGCTTCTTTTCCCGTCCCGCCTTTTGCAGGAACATCGTCGCGATGAGGCCGAGGAAGATGACCAGGAGCATGATCGGGCCCTGCAGGCGGAGGATGCTGTGGACGGCGTCGAGGCTGTCCGCGGCCATCAGGCGCTTGCCCAGCCACAGCACCGCCGCGTACAGCAGCAGCGCGAACAGCACCAGGCCCGCCAGGGACGTGCCTGCTCTTTTGGTGGTGGCTGCGGTCTTCAGGTAGAACAGGAAGCCCAGCAGGCACCAGATCATCAGCAGCAGGAACGCGTCGGCGCCCATGGTCTCCAGCGCCGTGAGCCCCGGGATCAGCTGGACCAGTATGAAGGCCACGGAAATGACGGTGCCCAGCGCCCCCAGCGCGACGAATTTGCGGTTGCCGCTTTTGCGGGCGAGCCGCCACGTGGAGGCGGAGGTGTAGCCGAAGCCGATGATCGCCCCCAGCGAGGTCAGCTCCATGAAGCACTGAAGCATGTTCCGGCCGAATATGGAAATCACGATGGAGATCACCATGATGAACAGTATGCTGTAGGTGGTCTGTGAAAAGCGCTCGGAGAGTATATTGTCCTCCGCCATCGTCGAAAGCACGCGGGCGGTGGCACGGTAGGCGGCGATCATGCCCGTGAGTATGGCGGCCAGGGCGGCGACGGCCATGATCAGCAGGCCCCCTGTGCCCATGATCGCCCGCGCCGAATGGAAGGTGGGCACCGCCGAAACGCCGTCGAGGCTGGCCAGGTCGGCGATGTAGGCCTGCCAGGAGGCATAGCCGTCCGGCTGTGCGCAGACGCCCACCAGCGTCAGGGCGACGTAGACGAGCCCGCTGAGCAGTATCGAGGCGACGATGATCCAGCGGGACCGGCCCATCTTAAAGTTGAAATGAGCCGTCTCCAGCGATATGACCTCGAAGCCCACGAAGGCCCAGGGGGCCAGCATCACGATGGACAGCACGCCGAAGGTCGGGCTGCCGCCCAGTATGCCGAAGGCGTCCCCGGGGAAGCTCAGGCGCAGGCGGGGCAGGCACACCGCCGCGACGATCACCACGAGGGCCAGCAATGCGATGGCCAGTATGGTCTGCAGCTTCTGCAGCAGGGGCTTGGCGTTGATGAACAGCAGGCCCACGCTGGCCAGGGCCACGATGGAGGCCCCGACCTCGCCCATGAAGATGTGGTTCCCGGCGATGTTGTAGTAGTAATAGCCGTATTGCAGCCGCCTGCCGAACACCATGCGGATCACCAGGAACAGCGAGGTGGCGTTCATGAACAGCACCGTCAGGTAGGACAGTGACAAGAACCAGGCGCAAAGGAAGGCGTGCTCCCTGCCGAAGGCGCTCTTGGTGTAGGCGTACACGCCGCCGGTGCCCGGCCGGGTGCGCATCAGGTAGAAGAAGTTCGCGCCGATGACCAGCATGATGACCACGCTCACGGCCATGGCGATCGCCGTGCCCAGGGGCCCTGCCACCGGCAGGAAGGTGGACCCCGGCATCATGAAGGCGCCCCAGCCGATGGTACACCCAAAGGCGATGGCCCACACGTCCAGGGGCGACAGGTACCGGTCGTATTCGCCGACGATTCGATTCTGTTCCATAAGCATGCCTCCGAAGAATTAATGCCGTTGTGTTTAAAACAATTATAACACATATGGGGGCGATTGAAAAGGGGCGGAGAGAGAAATTCTGATTTGTCGCGGGCTAACGCCCGTTTGAAGGGGGACAGGTCCCCCTTCAATACATCCTCCTCAGATTTGCCTGAAATCCTGCGGATTTCCGGGCGGCAAATCTGCAAGGAAGCCTTTTTTGCTCTGGTCGCAGG
>JAZOUD010000039.1:0-6969 GCA_045658005.1 Clostridia bacterium
GGCGGAAAACCCGGACGGGTCCGCCTCGGTGACGCTGGGCGAGACCGACCGGATCAACGGCACCCGGGGCAACGCCCGGATCACCCTGTATCCGGACAAAGCCTACATCGAAATCCGGGGACAGCTGTATAATCCGACGGACTATCCCCAGACCTTCCTGTGGTGGGCGAACCCGGCCGTTTCCGTCAATGACGACACCTTCTCCGTTTTTCCGCCGGACGTGAACGCGGTCATGGATCACGGGAAACGGGCGGTATCCACTTTCCCGATCGCCACGGGGGAATACTACAAGGCGGACTATTCTGCCGGCGTGGACATTTCCCGGTATAAAAATATCCGGGTGCCCACCTCCTACATGGCGGCCCACTCCGATTTCGACTTCGTGGGGAACTTCGACGAGGGGAAGGACGCGGGGCTGCTGCATGTGGCGGACCACCATGTGAGCCCGGGCAAGAAGCAGTGGACCTGGGGCTGCGGCCACTTCGGGAAAACCTGGGACCGGAACCTGACGGACGAGGACGGCCCGTATATTGAGCTGATGACCGGGGTTTTCTGCGACAACCAGCCGGACTTCACCTGGCTCAAGCCCTTCGAGGAAAAGACCTTCACCCAGGTGTTCATGCCCTACAAGGCGGCGGGCTACGTGAAGAACGCCAGCACCGAGGCGGTGATCAACCTGGAGACGGGGGCGGGCAAGGCGGACATCACCGTCTACGCCACCGCCGTCTATGAAAACGCGCGGATCGTGCTGACCGAAGACGGCAAGGTCATATTCGATCAGACCGCCACCGTCAGTCCCGTGGATGTGTTCACCGCCAGCGTGGCCACCGACGCCGACCCCACGGCCCTGTGCCTGGCGGTTTACGACGCCCGTGGCCGCAGGCTAATCGACTACCGGCCCCAGCCCCAGAAGATCGAGCGCATACCGGACCCCGCTGCGCCGGCGAAGCTGCCGGAGGAGATCCTGACCAACGAGGAGCTATACCTGACCGGCCTGCACATCGAGCAGTACCGCCACGCGACCTACCTGCCCGACCCCTACTACCTGGAGGCCCTGAAGCGGGATCCCGGCGACATCCGGGCGAACAACGCCTACGGCACGCTGCTTTTGCGCCGCGGCCTGTTCGAGGCGAGCGAGCCCTACTTCCGCGCGGCCATCGCCCGCATGACCGAGCGCAACCCCAACCCCTATGACAGCGAGGCCTATCTGAACCTGGGGCTGTGCCTGATGTACCAGGGACGCTGCGACGACGCCTACGACGCCTTCTACAAGGCCACCTGGACCGCCGCCCAGCAGGAGACCGGCTTCTACTATCTGGCCTGCATCGACTGCAGGCGCGGCGACTATGCCGCCGCGCTGACGCACATCGAGCGCAGCCTGGTGAAGAACTGGCACAACCTGAAGGCGCGGGCGCTGAAGGGCATGATTTTGGACAGCCTGGGCCGGGACGCCGAGGCGGAGGCCTGGTACGCCGAGAACCTGAAGCTGGACGCCTTCGATTACGTCTCCCGCATCGAGAGCGGCGATATCGACGGCGCGCTGGCCATGATGGGCAGCCGGGTGAGCAGCTACATCGAGTGCGCCATCGACTACGCCGAGGCGGGCTATTACGCCGATGCCGTGGCCGTGCTGGAGCGCTGCCCGGTGGAATCGCCGATGGTGTTCTACCACCTGGCCCGCTTCGCCGCGCTGAACGGCGACGAGAAGCTTCAGAGGAAGGCCCTGAAGCAGGCCGCGGCGGCGGACAGCTACTGCTGCTTCCCCAACCGGCTGGAGGACATCGCCGCGCTGGAGGCCGCCCCGGAGGACGACAGCAAGGCGCCCTACTACCTGGGCTGCCTGTGGTACGACAAGCACCAGTACGACAGGGCCATCGCCTGCTGGGAGCGCTCCGCGGCGCTGGACGACCAGTTCCCCACGGTCTGGCGCAACCTGTCCCTGGCCTACTTCAACAAGCGGGGCGACCGGGAATCCGCCCTCGTGTGCATGGAGCGGGCCTACGACCTGGACCGCAGCGACGCCCGCGTCCTGCTGGAGCTGGACCAGCTCTACCGCAAGCTGGGCCGGGGCATCGCCGAGCGCTTTGCCTTCCTGGACGCCCACCGGGAAGTGGCCTTCACCCGCGACGACCTGTATGTGGAATACTGCACGCTGCTGAACCTGCAGGGACGCTATCAGGAGGCGCTGGACCTGATCATGGCCCACAAGTTCCACCCCTGGGAGGGCGGCGAAGGCAAGGTGACCACCCAGTACGCCGTGGCGCTGACCCAGCTGGGCCGCATCGCCCTGGAGGACGGCGACGCCGCGGGCGCGAAGGCGCTGCTGGAGCGCGCGCTGGTGTTCCCCCACAACCTGGGCGAGGGCAAGCTGGAGGGCGCGAAGGACAACAACATCCACTACTACCTGGGCCTGGCCGAGCGCGCCCTGGGCAACGGGGCCGAGGCCGTGCGCCACCTGGAGCTGGCCGCCGCCGGCGACGAGGAACCCGCGGGCATGATGTACTACAACGACCAGCCCGCCGACCTGATCCTCTACCAGGGCCTGGCCAACCGTGCCCTGGGCCGCGAAGCCCGGGCCACTTCCCGCTTTTACAAGCTGATCAGCTACGGCGAAAAGCACTACTATGACCAGGTGAAGATCGATTACTTCGCCGTGTCGCTGCCGGACCTGCAGCTGTTCGACGAGGACCTGACCGTGCGCAATCGCGCCCACTGCGAATACCTGATCGCCCTGGGCAGCTACGGCCTGGGGGATGCCGCGCGGGCCGCCCGCTGCTACGACGCGGTGCTGGATATCGACCGCGCCCACCAGGGAGCGATACTGCACAGGCTGCTGCTGAAGTAAGGATAAGACATGTGATGATGGCCGGTTTATGACAGCATGGTATCCGTGCGGGAGGCGGCGATCAAAAGAAAAATACACCCTGAACAGACGCAACAGTATTGGGATAGTATATGTAAACCTGCCGTAGCGGCGACTATCACTCGCCGCTACGGCAGGTTGGTGTTTGTCATGATGTTTTCGAACATGGCCTTCCCTTGTCCCAAATTCTGGCTTAGTTGTGGGACAAGAGAACCGTCCCCTTGTCCCATGACACCATTATAACCGAAATGCCTGCAGCGCTTCCCGGTGCAGGGATATAAGAATCGTTCATTTCTATATAATAGGGGGATTGGTCAGTCTTTGTAGACAATGCTCCTGTGACCGACGCTCAGGGCGAGGACGATGAGCCTGTCGTCTTCGATGGCGCAAATCAACCGATAATCGCCGATGCGATAGCGCCACTGGCCCTTCCGATTGGCGGTCAGTGGCTTTCCGCTGGCGCGGGGATCGTCGCAGCCGACGAGTTGCTTCTCGATCCACGCCTTGAGCATTCTCTGCGTGAAGCGATCCAGCTTTTTGAATTCACGGTCAAAGCGCGGGGTCGTTTCAACGGAATAGCTCATAGGCCGCATTCCTCCCAGAGCGCGCCGATGGGACGGCTTTGCTTGCCGGAGGACAGATATTCCCTGTAGGCGTCTTCGCCGAGGGCAATGTCATACTCGTCCTCGATTTTTTCAAACAAGGCCCTTTTGAAAGCCTCGGCCAGGGAGTAGGAATGGAGCCTGGCATAGCTTTCCGCCAAATCACGTTCTTCATCGGTCAACCGGATGGAAAAGGACATCACACACACCCCTCTCATTCTGATGTAGTACATTGTACCACAGTCCAGGGGCTTTTGCAAGAATAATCAGGATCGAAGGGCCGGAACGGTGGTTTATTGTGGGACAAGGGGACGGTTCTCTTGGGACAAGGGGACGGTTCTCTTGTCCCACTTTCCGACCGGAATTATCACCCGAAACCCTGAGTTGATCGTGGGTAGAGTGGGACGGAAGAACCGTCCCTTTGTCCCATATCCGCACCTGTGATACACTCTTTGAAGGCGAGGCGGTGGTTCTCGCCTGTTTCCCGTCCGGGAAAATTCTGAAAAAACCGTTGAAAGCGGCTCCGGGTTTTGCTATAATATAAGCGTATCTTTATGCTCATGCGCAGGGGTAAAGAATCCGCGCTGGCAGGCCGATACATGAGATGAGAACTTCTCGGATTATTTGCGCAGGAGGGCTTGACAGCCATGCCCAACCGCGCTACACTCGCACAGCATAGCACAGCATAGCACAGCATAGCACAGCACAGCACAGGCTAACTGCGCCCTTTTTGCGCCTTGCGACTGCAGGGCGCTTGAAACTGAATACAATATTTGCGACAAAAATGTCCACAGGACGTTTTTGCTGCATGCCAAGGCACGTGATGGATAACCGTCGGATTTGACGGGGTTACTATACCCTGTCAGGTTCGGCGGGAGGCGGTGAACAAATCGGAGGTGTTATTATGACGTTGGTGCAACAGGCAACGACGATGATGGAGAAGCTGCCGGTAAGAAGCCAGCAAGTCGTAGTGGATTTGTTAAAAATGTTGAGCGGTATTTCTGAATCCCCCGTTATACCGAAGGCCCATGAAGCCGGGTTTAAGCGAACAGGGAAATCTGATTTTGCCCTTCCGGCTGATTTTGACGAGCACTTTGACGATTTGAATGATGAGATTGCGACAATGTTTATGGGTGAAGGCCTATGAGAATACTGCTGGATACACACATTCTGTTTTGGTCGATGTGCATGGAAGAGAAGTTGCCCCAGCATATACTGTCATGGATCAATGACCCGGAGAATGAAGTTTTCTTCAGCAGCGCCTCTGTGTGGGAAATAGTGATCAAACACAGCAAGAATCCTGCCGCGATGCCAGTGGATGGAAACGCATTCGTAAGCGGTTGCATCAAAGCGGGCTTTACGCCCCCTGGCTATAGAAAACAGCCACGTGCTTGCGGTTAGCGGCTTGAAACGGAAAAAAAGGAGAACCGCCGCACAACGATCCATTTGACAGGGCTTTGATTGCACAGGCGAAGACAGAGGAAATGACGCTGATCACCCATGACGGCTTGCTGGCCGGATATGGAGAAAAGTGTGTGTTGACCATTTAGAGTTGTTGTCATTTCCATTCACGGATTTACAGAAAGGGCTTGACGGCCATGCGGAATAGAAATACGCTGTTCAGAGCAGAGCAGAGCAGAGCAGAGCAGAACAGAGCAGAGCAGAGCAGAGCATGGGCTAACTGCGCCCTTTTTGCGTCCTGCGGGGCGTTTGAAACTGAATACTACATTCGTGACGGATGACCGCCTTACTTGACGGGGGTATTGTACCCTGTCAGGTTCGGCGGTTTTTCGTGCCTTCGAGCGCAAAGGAAAAGCGCCCGGGGAAGGGCGCTTGGGAAGGGGGTCAACCGAGCTTGCGCTTTGGGTCTGCGTTCTCCCCGCGGGGATGCACCCGCTTGAACTGACGAAGCTGCTCGTCGGTCATCTCGGGGCAATCGTCGTCATAGACGATGTCCTCGTCCCGGGGCGCTCTCGCCTCGATGGCCGCGATTTCCTCAGGCGTCAGGGGCTTGCGTGGTTTGGGGTTGGTTTTGATTTCATAGGTCACGATCATAATACAAACTCCTTTCCTTGCTGTTCGCGGGTCTGGCTGAGATCAGCCGGATGCGGTTCTTCCGTTCGGTGTACACGACGAAGAGAATGTTATCGACCATGCCGATGGTATTGTAACGGTCTTCATCTGCACTGTGTTCAGCGTCGTAAAGCTCTATGCGGTATTCATCGCAAAATACCTTTGCGGCGGTCTCGAACCGCACGCCATGCTTTTTCAGGTTCAGCGCGGCTTTGTCTTCGTCCCACTCGAATTGCATACGCAATTCCCCTCTCGTAACTCTATGGCAATATTATAACCGATATATCTGAGATTTTCAATATGCGGAGACAGCAGACAAGAACGCAAGTCTTGTAAGTACTGTTGAGGTCGGCGTCAAAGTCGCCCCGACTGTGACAGCTCCGACTGTGAAAACCCAGACCTACAACGGACAGGCACAGGAGCTTGTGATTGCTGGTTCCACTGAAGACGGTACACTGTATTATGCCGTGACCACCGAGAACGTGGCTCCAACGGATGATAACCTTTATACCACATCCATCCCCACCGCAACCGACGCCGGAACCTATTACGTCTGGTACAGGGTTGGCGGCGATGACAACCACAACAATTACGGTCCCTATCCCGTGGCTGTGACCATACTGAACGCGAAGGTGGCGCCGAAGGCCCCCACCGGCGAGTCGCTGACCTACAACGGCAAGGATCAGTTGCTGGTGAAGGCGGGCAGCGTCGAAGGCGGCACGCTGGTCTATGCCGTCGGCAAGGACGGCAAGACCGCGCCTGCAAAGGCCGATTTCAAGGCGGACGTACCCACCAAAAAGAACGCGGGGACCTACTATGTGTGGTACATGGTGCAGGGCGACAGGAACCACAACGGCACCGATCCAGTGGCCCTGGAGGCGAAGATCGCCCGGAAGTCCCTGGTGGTGACCCCGGCGAAGAAATCCAAGACCTATGGCGAGGCCGACCCGGAGCTGACCTGGACCCAGGAGGGCCTGGTGAACGACGACGCGCTGACCGTGACGCTGAAGCGGGCCGCGGGCGAGAACGTGGGCGACTACGCCATCACCGTTGACGGGTATGAGGCTTCCGACAACTACGAGGTGGGCGTCAACGATGCGGTGTTCACGATCAAGGCCCGCAGCGTCACCGTCACCGCCGTGGACCAGACCATCACCGAAGGCGATGCCATCGAGACGGGCGTCAAGCGGGCGAAGCTGTCCGGCATGGTAAAGGGTCACGCGCTCAACGCCGTGACGCTCACCGCCGGCGATGGGAAGATCACTGCCAGTGGCGCGAAGATCGCCGACGCCGACGGCAAGGATGTGACGGGCAATTATAACATCACCTACGCAGCGGGCAAGCTGACCGCCAACCCGAAGCCGACGCCGAAGCCGACCCCGACGCCGACGCCGAAGCCGACCCCGAAGCCGACGCCGAAACCGACTCCGA
>JAZOUD010000040.1:0-26805 GCA_045658005.1 Clostridia bacterium
GGGGCGATTTTTGCGGCAGGGAGCCTGCCGACCAGAGCAAAAATCGTTTCCTTGCAGATTTGCCGCCCGGAAATCGCTTGCGATTTCAGGCAAATCTGAGGAGGATGTATTGAAGGGGGACCTGTCCCCCTTCAAACGGGCGCCAGCCCGCCAAATCAGAATTTACCTCCCCTCCCTCAAAACCCCCTGGCTGTACCGCGTGTTCAGCAGCTCCTTGATGCGGTCCATGCACAGCTGCATGTCGGCGCGGGCGAGGTCGGTGGAGATGTTGTCCTGGTAAGCCTTCTCATAGGCGTTGAAGGCGCTGGTCAGGCTGTTCAGGTCCGCCTCGTTCAGCACCGCGTAGCGTGGGCCGTAGGTCTGGCCGAGCAGGCTGTTCAGCGTGATCGAGGCGATGTAGTAAGAGCGCATCTGGGGCAGTATCGCGTTGCGCACGTCGATGTTGGGCACGGCGGTGGAATCGAAGGTCTGCATCAGTATGAACAGGTTGTCGTAGAGGGCTTCGCCCGCCTGATTCCTTGCGGCTGTATATTCACGCTGTATATTCGCACGCATACCGATGGATATGCACAGCGCGACGACCAGCGCCGCGATCAGCGCCAGGGCTGCGATGACGATCGCCTTTTTTCGGGCGTCCAGACCCGAAAAACCGCGAATACCGGACTTTATGCTTTCCATGTCAGTTGACCTCCCGTTTGTTGGCTGTGATCTATTATATGCGCTGCACACGCTGTATATGCACTGAATATGGTATTAATATACGACAAATTTTGCGGGGATTCCTGCATTTAGTTGTGAAAATAAATGAATATATGCAACGAATATACATATGTATATATCACATTTTATGCGTTCAGGCACAATTTGGGCATATTGACGCGCCATTGCGGACATATTTCAAATGCTTCAGAAATGCTTATATTTACTTGACACAATGGTTTTTTTCATATATAATAATGCCGCATGTGTAAATGCGTAACTATTGAAGGAGGTCTAACCATGAAGAAACTGATTGCGCTGCTCATCGCCATGCTGATGGTTCTGGGCATGTTCACCGTCGCGATGGCGGACGCCGCTCCGGCCTACAAGATCGCCATCATGACCAGCACCACCACTCAGGGCGAGGAAGAGCCCTTCGCTGCCACCACTCTGGTGGAAAAGTATCCCGGCATGGTGATCCATGACACCTATCCCGACAACTTCTCCTCCGAGGTTGAGACCACCATCTCCAAGCTGATCGCCTTCGCCAGCGACCCCGACGTCAAGGCCATCATCTTCGTGCAGGCCGTGCAAGGCGCTACCGCCGCCTTCACCCAGATCGCCGGCGACATGGGCCGCGACGACATCCTGCTGATCGCCGGCGTGCCCGCCGAGGATCCCGCTGACATCTCCGCCGTGGCCGACATCGTGCTGGCCAACGACGAGATCGGCTGCGGCTACCAGGTCGCCGACCTGGCCAGCCAGTGGGGCTGCGAGGTGCTGGTGCACTACAGCTTCGCCCGTCACCTGTCCTATGAGACCATCGTGGCCAAGCGCGACGCCATGAAGGCCACCGCCGAGGGCTACGGCATCGAGTTCGTCGAGCGCGACTGCCCCGACCCGACCGGCGACGCTGGCATGTCCGGCGCTCAGGCCGCCGTGCTGGAGGACATCCCGAAGGTCATGGAGGAGTACGCCGGCAAGAAGGTGTGCTTCTACTGCACCAACTGCGGCCTGCAGGTGGCCCTGCAGCAGGCGATCGTCAACGAGCCGAACGCCTACTACGCGCTGCCCTGCTGCCCCAGCCCCTATCACGGCTTCCAGGAGGCCTTCGGCCTGACCGCCACCTACGGCGACGTTGAGGGCGCCATCAAGAACCTGGCCAACTACCTGAACGATCACGGCGCTGTGGATCGCTTCTCCACCTGGAGCCTGCCGGTGAACATGTGCATGATCAACGCCAGCTTCGCCTACGCTCAGGAGTATGCTGAGGGCAGGACCAACGGCAAGGTGGACATGGACGTGCTGAACAAGTGCATGGCCGAGGCTGCCGGCAGCGATATCGAGCTGGGCACCTACGTGGATGCCTCCGGCAACGAGTATCCCAACTACCTGCTGATCGCCCTGGAGCCCATCAACTTCGCGGACTACGTGGGCTGATTCTCCTGATGGACCAAAGCTGTCCGGGACACCGGCTTCCGGCGTTCCGGACAGCTTTATTATTGAACTGGACGAAATGAGGAATTAGGAATTAGGAATGAGAAATTCCTCATTCCTAATTCCTAATTCCTCATTCCCCATTTGACAGGCGCGCCTGTCCATTATCTGCCGTTTTCCTGAGACGGGAAGGAGTTGTAACTGTTGGCAAACGAATTTGTGCTGGAAATGAACCACATCACCAAGGTGTATGGTTCCAACGCCGTGCTCAAGGACGTGACGCTGCGCATCCGACCGGGCGAGATCCACGCGCTGCTGGGCGAGAACGGCGCGGGTAAGTCCACGCTGATGAACGTGCTGTTCGGCATGCCGGTCATCCACGCCACCGGCGGCTTCCAGGGGGAGGTCGTGTTCGACGGCGAGCCCGTGCACATCGGCTCGCCCATGGACGCCATGAGCAAGGGCATCGGCATGGTGCACCAGGAATTCATGCTGATCCCGGGGTTCAGCGTCACCGACAACATCAAGCTGAACCGGGAGATCACCAAGCCCTGGCTGGTCAGCCGGATCCTGGGCAAGGACCTGGAGTTTCTGAACACCAGCGCCATGGCCGCCGACGCCCGAAAGGCGCTGGACGCCGTGGGAATGAGCATCGAGGAGTACACGCTGGTCAGCGGCCTGCCCATCGGCCACATGCAGTTCATCGAGATCGCCCGTGAGATCGACAAGTCGGGCATGAAGCTGCTGGTGTTCGACGAGCCCACCGCCGTGCTGACCGAGAGCGAGGCCCAGCAGCTGCTGGGCGTGATGAAGAAGATCGCCGCCCAGGGCATCGCCATTATATTCATTACCCACCGCCTGGACGAGGTCATGGACGCGGCGGATACCATCACCATCCTGCGGGACGGCACGCTGGTGACGACCCTGCCCAAGGCGGAGACCAACGCCGAAAAGCTGGCCGGCCTGATGATCGGCCGCGGCAGCGAGGGCGTCATTCACGTGGACAAGAGCGAGCGGGCGCTGAGCGGCAAGACCGCGATGACCATTCGCAACCTCTGGGTGAACATGCCCGGCGAGGTGGACCGCGGCGTGGACCTGGACGTGCAGGAGGGCGAGATCCTGGGCGTCGGCGGCCTGGCGGGCCAGGGCAAGATCGGCATTCCCAACGGCATCATGGGCCTGTATGAGGCCAGGGGCGAGGTGACCTTCAACGGTCAGAAGCTGCCCCTGGGCGACGCCGAGGCCGTGCTGAAGGCCGGCCTTGCGATGGTCAGCGAGGACCGGCGGGGCGTGGGCTTGCTGCTGGACCAGTCCATCGAGGACAACATCGTATTCACCGCCATGCAGGTGCACGGGGACTTCATGAAGCCCTTCCTGCGCCAGAAGGACGGCCGGGCGATCCGCCGACACGCCGAGGAGATGATCCAGGAGCTGGACATCCGCTGCACGTCGTCGACGCAGCCGGTGGGCACGCTCTCCGGCGGCAACCAGCAAAAGGTATGCGTGGCCCGGGCCCTGACGATGAAGCCGAAATTCCTGTTCGTATCGGAGCCCACCCGCGGCATAGACATCGGCGCGAAGCAGCTGGTCCTGGAGACCCTGGTCAAGCTGAACCGCGAGCAGGGCATGACCATCGTGATGGTCTCCTCCGAATTGCAGGAGCTGCGGAGCATCTGCGACCGCATCGCCATCGTGGCGGAGGGCAAGGTCGTGGATATCCTGCGGGCCGAGGATTCCGATACCGCCTTCGGCCTGGCGATGTCGGGCAAGAGAGCAAAGGAGGTTGAGACGGCATGAGCGAGCAAGTCGTGGAGAAGAGCGCGAAGAAGCGGGGAAGCCGCTATATAACGTCGATTGTGCTGTTCGTGCTTGCCGGTATCATGCTGATCGCCTCGATCGGCGGATATATCCTGCGCGGCAGCGCGTCGACCCGGGCCAACCTGGATCGCATGCGCACCAGCGCGGTGCTGCACGCGGCCACGGCGGGCCTGGTGGACAACATCGCCCAGACGGCGAGGGCCGACAAGCTCAAGGAGTTGCGCGCGGATAAGAACTTCCGCAAGCGCGGCCTGGACGAGGTTAACGGCATCTGCGACGCCGCCATGGAGGAGGCCCGCGCCGAGGCGGAGAAGCTCTACAGCAATCCCATGGTTGAGGACGAAGCCGCGCTGGAGAGCGCCATCGAGGCCATGGAAGGTCTGCTGGCCACCTCCGGCAAGCTGGAGAACCAGGAGAAGGCGGTCTACGCGGAGATTTACGTGCAGCTGGTGGACAACATCTCCAACTGGCGCGAGGTGGCGGCGGAGGGCATGGACGACGCCGCGATCGTCGAGGCGCTGGCAAAGACCGCTCCGGCGATCAAGAGCGACGGCAACGCCCATCTGCAGCCGGGCTTCGTACAGCTGGCGAAGGACATGGCCGCCGCCCAGCTGGCCCGCGAGGAAGCTGAGCTGCAGGGGCAGCTGGAATCGATGATGACCGGCACCATCGCCGACTGGACCGAGTATTCCGGGCTGGAGGGCGACGCGCTGTGGGAGAAGCTGGTCGCGGAGCTGCCCGAGCTGGCGGAAAACGATCGCTTCAAGGACGCGCTGCTGGAGACGGCGGCGACCCACATCGCCGCGGCGGAGAACGGCGAGACCGTGCCGGAGGCCGCGGCTGCGGAAGAAGGTGCGGAAACCGTCAGCGAGACCCAGGCGGATTACACCTACTTCATTCCCACCGCGGAGCTTGCGAAGGAACTGGAGGACAACGAAGCGGCCTTCCAGGCGTTGAACGAACAGCTGGTCTCCATCATCCCCGACCTGGGCGGCCTGTCCGGCAAGCTGCAGGACACGTTCCGCGACAACCTGCAAAAGGTGCTGTGGCCGGGCAGCCTGGAGTTCACCGCCCGCTACAACGCCTACAGCGCGCAACACGCCGGCGACGTGCTGAGCGGCGGCGCGGCGAACGCGCTGAAGCTGGCGTCCCTTGCGGAGGCGCTGCTGCTGGCAGCGGTGGCGCTGCTGCTGCTGGGTCTGGTGCTGTTCTTCTGGGAGAGCCTGACCCGCCGCTTCGGCGTTCCGCGCACCATCATCGCGCTGTTCTTCATCTACCTGTGCCTGCTGGCGGAGCTGTACAACATCAGCGTGACGATGATGCTGGGCAACGTGCTGGAGCGCATGACGATGTACGGCGTGCTGGTGCTGGCGATGATGCCGGGCATACAGTGCGGCATCGGCCTGAACATGGGCATGACCATCGGCTGCATCGCGGGCCTGCTGGGCATCGTGCTGTCGCTTCAGTTCAACATGACGGGTTTCGGGGCGCTGCTGTTCGCCTGCCTGAGCGGCGTGGTGATCGCGCTGCCGCTGGGCTGGGCTTACTCCAAGCTGCTGAACCGCATGAAGGGCAACGAGATGACGATCTCTACCTACGTGGGCTTCTCCTTCGTCTCGCTGATGTGCATCGGCTGGATGATGCTGCCCTTCAACAACCCGAAGATCATCTGGCTGCTGAGCGGCCGCGGCCTGCGCGTCACCCACAGCCTGCTGGGCAGCTTTGCCCACCTCCTGGATAAGTTCCTGAGCTTCAGGGTATTCGGCGTCAATGTGCCTACGGGCGGCCTGCTGTTCGTGGGCGTCTGCTGCTTCATCATGTGGCTGTTCTCCCGCTCCCGCACGGGTATCGCCATGACGGCGGCGGGCTCCAACCCCCGCTTCGCGGAGGCCAGCGGCATCAACGTCAATCACATGCGCACGGTGGGCACCACGCTGTCCACGATGATCGCCGCGGTGGGCATCGTCATCTACTCCCAGGCGTTCGGCTATGCGCAGCTCTACACCGCCCCGCGCCAGCTGGGCTTCATCGCCGCCAGCGCCATACTGATCGGCGGCGCCACGGTGAGCAAGGCCAAGGTCAGCCACGTGCTGATCGGCGTGTTCCTGTTCGAGGGTGTGCTGGTGTTCGGCCAGCAGATCGCCAACTCCGTGGTGGCGGGCGGCGGCCTGAGCGAGGTCATGCGCATCATGATATCCAACGGCATCATACTGTATGCCCTGACGCAGAGTGGAGGTGGCCGTCGTGAATAATCAGAACAAGGTGTTTGAGCACGTCAGCAAGTATGCGGTGACGTATCTGTTCATCGCGCTGAGCGTGTCGTTCATCATCGTATCGGGTTTGGACACCAACTATGTAGCCAGCCAGCTGCTGCTGCGCCTGAACCGCAACGCCTTTATCGTGCTCGCGCTGATCATACCCATCATCGCCGGCATGGGCATCAACTTCGCCATCACCATCGGCGCGATGGCGGCCCAGATCGGGCTGCTGCTGACCATCAACTGGGGCGTGTCCGGCGTACCGGGCATACTGCTGGCGGCGGGCATCACGCTGCCCCTGGGCGCGTTCTTCGGCTTCCTCATCGGCAAGCTGCTGAACAAGATGAAGGGCCAGGAGACCATCGGCTCGCTGATCCTGGGCTACTTCGCCAACGGCGCGTACCAGCTGCTGTTCCTGTTCATATTCGGCACGATCATCCCGCTGAACAGCAACGTGACCATCGTGGGTGCCTCGGGCGTGCAGAACACCCTGAACCTGACCGGTCAGGTGGGCCTGTACACGGCCATCGACAGCATCGCCTACATCCCGTTCCTCACGGCGCTGTACATCATAGCGGCGGTGCTGGCGCTGTCGGCGGTCGTTCAGTACGTTCGCAAGAAGATCACCGTCAAGCGCCTGGCCGTTACGGTGGCGCTGTCGGCGGCGCTGGCCGTCGTGTTCAGCCTGCCCCCCGTGGCATCGGTGTTCAACGGCAGCCACGGCCGTGTGATCAAGCTGCCGCTGGTGACCTGGGTGCTGATCCTGCTGCTGTGCCTGTTCAACTCCACGATCATGCGCACGCGGCTCGGCCAGAAGTTCCGCGCGGTGGGCCAGAGCCAGACCGTGGCCAACGCCTCCGGCATCAACGTGGACCGCACCCGCGTGATCGCCATCATGATCTCCACGGTGCTGGCCGGCTGGGGCCAGATCGTGTTCATGCAGTCCGACGGCATCGGCACCTTCCAGACCTACGCGGCCCACGAGCAGGTGGGCCTGTACGCGGGCGCGGCCATCCTGGTGGGCGGCGCGTCCATCGACCGGGCCACGAACCTCCAGGCCCTGGTGGGCACCTTCCTGTTCCACTCGCTGTTCATCACCGCCCAGAGCGCGGCCTCGGCCATGTTCGGCGACAGCGTGGTGGGTGAATACTTCCGCGCCTTCCTGTCCTACGGCGTCATCGCCGTGGCCCTGATCATGTACGCCTGGCGCAGCGCCCAGCAGCGCAAGGCCGGTCAGCTGAACCTGGCGGAAGAGATGAAATAAAGCCCGGTTCCACCTGCGTTCATGCGACAATGTAGTGGCGGCCTCAGGGCCGCCATTACATTGCCGTGGACGGGTCGGACGGGCATGCGGAAGAGATGAGACAATAAATGCTGAACCTGATCCTCGCCATGGCGTGCAGCGCGCTGGTGTCCGTCGTCATGCGCGTTGGCTCCGAGGGCGAACAGCCCCGCAAGCCCATGCTCGCGGTCAACTACCTGGCCTGCTTCGCGGTGTCGCTGCTGTTTTTGCGCAGGGGCGCCGGCGTGGAGGGCCTCGGCCTGGCTGCGGGGCTTGGACTGGTGGGCGGCGCGCTGTACTTCGGCGCGTTCCTGCTGCTGCAGCGCAACGTCCGGGAAAACGGCGTCGCGTTCTCGTCGCTGTTCATGAAGCTGGGGGTGGTGGTGCCCACGGTCATGGGCCTGACCCTCTTTCACGAGCAGGCCACCGCGACGCGCCTCGCGGGCATCGCCATGACCGTCGGGGTCGCGCTGGTGCTCAGCGGCAAGCCGGACGCCGGGGGGCTAAAGCAGAGCGGCCTCGTCTGGCTGCTGCTTCTGCTGCTGGCCAGCGGCATGGCGGACGGCCTGAGCAAGGTCTACAATGCCTATGGAAATCCGGCGCTGGAGGGCCACTTCCTGTGCTTCATATTTGCCTTCGCGCTGCTGCTGAGCGCGGGGTTGTGCCTGTGCCTGGGCCAGCGCCCCGTCCCCAGGGACGTGCTGTTCGGGCTGCTGCTGGGGCTTCCCAACTACTTCTCCAGCCGCTTTTTGCTGCTGGCGCTGTACGAGGTGCCCGCCAGCGTCGCCTTCCCCGTGTACGCCTGCGGCACCATACTGATCACCACCGCCTGCGGGCGGCTGCTGTTCGGCGAGCGGATCACCCCGCGCCAGGGCCTCGCTCTGGGCATGGCCCTGGCGGCGCTGGTGCTTTTGAACCTGTAATAGGAGCAGATTTAACGCCAGCGAATTTGACGCTGGCGTTATTCTATGCTATAGTTATAGTGTATGCGCGGGATGTCCGCGCAAATGCCATATCACGATAATCTGAAAGGAATGAATGACAATGAGCCAGCTGAAAGGCGCATGCATCATCGGTCAGTCCGGCGGCCCCAGCGCCGTCATCAACGCTTCTGCCTACGGCGCGATCAAGACCGCGCTGGAGAACGAGGACATCACCCAGGTCCTGGGCGCGCTGCACGGCATCAAGGGCGTGCTGGACGACGACCTGATCGACATGGGCAAGGAAGACCCCACCGAGCTCGCCTATATGAAGTACACCCCCTCCTCCGCGCTGGGCTCCTGCCGCTACAAGCTGGCCGATCCCGACGTGGACGACACCGACTACAAGCGCATCCTCGAGATCTTCAAGAAGTACAACGTGCGCTACTTCTTCTACAACGGCGGCAACGACAGCATGGACACCTGCAACAAGATCTCCAAGTTCATGCTGAAGAACGGCTATGACTGCCGCGTGATGGGCATCCCCAAGACCATCGACAACGACCTGTACGGCACCGACCATTGCCCGGGCTTCGCCTCCGCGGCCAAGTACATCGCCACCTCCGTCATGGAAGTGTACCGCGATTCCACCGTCTATGACACCGGCATGATCACCATCATCGAGTGCATGGGCCGCCACGCGGGCTGGCTGACCGCCGCCGCGGCGCTGGCGAACTACGCCGGCGACGGCGCGGACCTGATCTACCTGCCCGAGCGCGACTTCAACCTGGACGCCTTCACCGAGAAGGACAAGGACATCTACAACAAGCAGAAGAAGTGCCTGGTGGTCGTCTCCGAGGGCATCCACGACAAGGACGGCAAGTTCATCAGCGAGTACGGCTCTGCCAATGCCGCCAAGGACGCCTTCGGCCACACCCAGCTGGGCGGCCTGGCCTCCTTCCTGGCCAACCACATGAAGGCGGCCACCGGCGCGAAGGTGCGCGGCATCGAGCTGAGCCTGCTGCAGCGCTGCGCGGCCCACTGCGCCTCCCAGACCGACATCGAGGAGTCCTTCTCCGCCGGCAAGGCCGCGGTTGAGAACGCCGTGGCGGGCATCACCGACAAGATGGTGGGCTTCGAGCGCAGCTACGAGAACGGCAAGTATGTCTGCAACATCAAGTTGTTCGAGCTGACCGACGTGGCCAACACCGAGAAGAAGGTGCCCCAGGAGTGGATCAACGAAGCCGGCGACGGCCTGAACCAGGGCTTCATCGACTACGCCCTGCCGCTGATCCAGGGCGAGACCCAGCTGCCCAAGCAGGACAGCCTGCCCCGCTTCGTGCGCCTGGCCAAGGTCAAGGCCGAGCCGATGGCGTAATAGCTTACTCAGACAACCGCAGGGACGGCATATGCCGCCCCTGCGGTTGTTCGGTAGAGAGAGGGACAAAGGAGGCCTCACCATGCCCACTATTCGCTTCGCCACTCCCTCCGACTGGCCCTTCTGGCAGACATTGGACACGCGCATCCCTCACGCTCTCTTCCTGCGCAAGGTCGAGGCGGGGGAGTGCTATATCGTCGAATTGAGCGGCACACCGGCGGGCCTTTTGCGCTGGAACCGCTTCTGGGACGAGGTGCCCTTCTGCACGCTGCTCTATATCGCCGGGGACCGGCGCGCCCAGGGCCTCGGCCGGGCGCTGGTGGCGCGCTGGGAGGAAGACATGCGCGCCCTGGGCCACGGCATGGCCATGACTTCCACCCAGTCGGACGAGGAGGCCCAGCATTTCTGGCGTGCCCTCGGCTATAAGGACGCGGGCGGCTTTGACATCGACGTACCCGGCTACGAACAGCCGCCGGAGCTGATCCTGCTGAAGGAATTGAGGAAAGAGACATGAATTACAGGGCCATCGACATGAAGTCCTATCCCCGCCGCGCCCACTTCGACTACTTCCGCTCGCTTCAGAACCCGATGCTGGGCGTGACTGTGGACGTGGACGTGACGGCGCTGCGGGATTTTTGCAAGGCGGAGGACTGCTCCTTCTACCTGGCCTTCATGCGCTGCGCGGCCCGGGCGGCCAACGCCGTGCCCCAGCTGCGCCAGCGGATCCGGGACGGGGGCATCGTGGAGTACGACGCCTGCGGCACCTCCCACGTGGAGCTGCGCTCGGACGGCACCTACGGCTACTGCACGCTGTACCACGACCGGCCCTTCCGTGAATACCTGGAATATGCCCGGACCGAGCGCCTGCGCTGCCGGGAGGCCGCCTCCATCGAGGAGGACGAGGACGTGGAGGCCCTGTACTTCATCACCTCCCTGCCCTGGCTGCACTACACCCAGCTCATCCAGCCCACCGCCGGCGGGGACGAATCCAACCCCCGCATCTCCTGGGGCAGGTATGAAGCGGACCACCGGGGGCGGCTGATGCTGCCGGTGACGCTGCTGACCCACCACGCGCTGGTGGACGGCCTGCAGCTTGCGCAGTTCTACCAAAATCTCGACAGGAAGATCGCTGAGCTGGCAATGGGAATTGACAGCGTTCCGGAGATGTGATAAATTGTTAATAACAGGTAACTGCAAGTGGCGATGCGGAGAACATCCCTGCAATACCACATTGCCTGTAGGGGCGATCTCCTGATCGCCCGTGAGACCAGTCAGATACCGGATTGAATGAAAAAAGAGGGGGACTGGATGGCGATGAAGTACTTCATGGGCCTTGACAACGGCGGCACCACCACGAAGGCCGCGCTGTATGACGCGAAGGGCAACGAAATCGGCGTGGCGAGCCGGGATACGCGGATGCTCACGCCCAAGCCCGGCTTTATCGAGCGGGACATGGAGGAGATGTGGGAGGCCAACTGCGGCGTCATACGGGACGTGCTGGAAAGGACGGGCGTCGCCCCGGCGGACGTGGCGGGCGTGGCGGTCTGCGGCCACGGCAAGGGGCTCTACCTCTGGGGCAAGGACGGAAGGCCCGCCCGCAACGGCATCATCTCCACCGACAACCGCGCCTGGGCCTATCCGCTGAAGTGGCGCGCGGACGGCACCGAGGCCCGGGCCTTCGAGTTCTCCTGCCAGCACGTGATGGCCTGCCAGCCGGTGGCGCTGCTGGCCTGGCTGCGGGACAACGAGCCCGGGGTGATGGACAACATTCAGTGGGTGTTCGAGTGCAAGGACTACGTGCGCTTCCGCCTGACCGGCGAGGCGCGGGCGGAGCTCACCGACTACTCCGGCGCGCACCTGATCAACCTGCACACCCGCCAGTACGACGACGCCCTGCTGGACTGCTTCGGCCTGAAGCGGCTTCGCGACGCCCTGCCGCCGCTGTGCGGGGCGCTGGACATTGCCGGCCACGTCACCGAGGAAGCCGCGGCGAAGTGCGGCCTGCTTCCCGGAACGCCGGTGGCGGGGGGCATGTTCGACATCGATGCCTGCGCCATCGCCGTGAACGTGGTGGACACCCGCAACATCTGCGTGATCGCCGGCACCTGGTCGATCAACGAGTACCTGCGCCGCGAGCCGGTGACCGACGGGCGGGTGCAGATGAATTCGCTGTTCGCACTGCCGGAGTACTACCTGATCGAGGAGAGCAGCCCCACCTCCGCCGGCAACAACGAGTGGTTTGTGCGCAATCTGCTGCCCGAGGCGCGGGCCGAGGCGAAGAAGAACGACCGCAGCGTCTACGACGAGATGAACGCCTGGGTGGCGGCGCTCCCGGCGGACGCGTTCGTGCCCATCTTCCATCCGTTCCTGATGGGCAGCAACGTGCATCCCAACGCCATGGGCAGCTTCATCGGCCTGAACGTGGGGCACACCCGGGCGCACCTGGTCAAGAGCGTGTACGAGGGCATCGTGTTCTGCCACAAGGCGCACCTGGACAAGCTGCTGGCCACCCGCCAGACGCCCCCGGACTGCATCCGCCTGGCGGGCGGCGCGGCGCATTCGAAGGTGTGGACGCAGATGTTTGCCGACATACTGGGCCTGCCGGTGGAGACCGTGCCCGTGAACGAAACCGGCGCGCTGGGCTGCGCCATCGCCGCCGCCGCGGCCACGGGGGTCTATCCGTCGCTGCCCGAGGCCTGCGCGGCCATGTGCCCGGCAGGCGAGCGGGTGCTGCCCGACCCCAAGGCCCATGAAGCCTATGAGAAGCGCTACGCCCTGTACCAAAGGATCAACGCAAGCCTGGACGGCCTGTGGGACGAGATGCGGGCGGGCGTGGAGGAGGAGTAGCTGGCAAACACACATCAAATTGAAACTGACAGGAGGACCGGATTGCTATGACGCGATATACATTTATTATGAAGCTTCAGGCAGATAAGCAGGAAGCGGTGGAAGCGAGGCTCTCGGTAAGCGCCCCTCAAATTCGCGACGAGGCCCTGCAAATGGGCCTGGACAACTTCTCGCTGTGGGCGGTTGAAAACCTGCTCTGCGGATACGGCGAGTGGGCGGGGGAAGGGGAGTTGCCCAGCCTGCCCCCGTCGCTGACGCAGGCTGTGGGCGACGACGGCGAGCTGCTGTGCGCCCCTGGAACCATGCGGCTGATGTATCACGACATCGGCATCGTCCGCGCGGACAAGTCCCTGATCCGCCACCGCGTGTTTGTCACCAAGCTGAAGCCCGGGTGTGCGGAGGAATACAAGCGCCGCCACGACGGCCTGATCGCGGCCCGGGGCGACGCCGTCTCCGAGGGCCCGGACAGCAACTTCACCATCTGGTACGGCGCGGGCTACATCTTCGGCTACTGCGAAAAGGTGAAGGCCTTCGACCGGGAGATGACCGAGGCGGAGAAGGCCGACACCATCGCCTGGGAGACCCGCCAGCTGGAGATCATGGACTGGCTGACCGACGACGTGGACTGGATCACGGGGGAGAAGCACGAGAGGATAAGGCGAATGGCGTGAGTGAAATACTGATTTGTCGAGCTGTGCTCGATAAATCAGTATTCATACCCATAAACCGCGCAAAATTCTCTTCAACCCGGTCCTCCGCCTCGAATACACTGATGCCGTGGACTCTGGCAATCGCTTTCAACTCGCCTTCGATGACCGCTTTGATCTCCTCCGGCTCAACGTCCCTGCCCAGGGCCCAGGCGACGGCCTCAAGGCCGTCGGTCTCGGTCAGTATGCGCTCCGGCGGGACGGCTCTGAGCACGGCCTGCACGGCGGGGTTGGTTCGGTGGTCCGGGCCGACGGTGAACCAGCAGTCCTGGGCCAGGTACTTCTCCAGGTGCGCCCCGCAGGAATACCAGTGCACCAGCTTCGGTATGGCATAGGGCGGCAGGGCCTCGGCGATTTCCGCCTCCATGCCCTTGGTGTGCAGTACGACGGGCATGCCGAGCCGCTGGGCGAGGTCCAGCTGTTCGGTGAACGCCCTGCGCTGCACGTCCATGTCCACATCCGTCCACACGCTGTCCAGGCCGATCTCCCCCAGGGCGGCGCTTTGTTTGAGATAGGGCAGCATGTCCGCTACGGTGAAGCGGTCCGCCTGCCAGGGGTGCAGGCCGCAGCTGGCCAGCCGGTTTTCTCCCCGCAGCGCCAGGACCTGGGCGGCGGTTTCGGGGTTCGTGCCGCAGAAGAGCGTGCGCACGCCCCGGCGGGCGGGCAGCTCGTCGGGGCGATGGTAATGGGCGTGGGCGTCGATCAGCATTTTTCCGCCTCCAGCCCCCGGATGCTGTCGTGCAGCCTGTGGCGCAGCTCGCCTTGGCTGTACAGCCAGTCCCGGGTGCGGTGGTCCTCGACGACCCTGTATTCGCTTCGGATATCAGCGGGCCGGCCCCCCAGCACCAGTATGCGGTCGCTGAGGAAGATGGCCTCGTCGATGTCGTGGGTGACCAGCAGGCAGGTGCGGCCCAGGTGCTGCTTCATCGACACCAGCCAGTCCTGCATGTCCCCCCTGGAGATCACGTCCAGCGCCCCGAAGGGCTCGTCCAGCAGCAGTATGTCGGCGTCGCACAGGGCCGTGCGCAGGAACGCCGCCCGCTGGCGCATGCCGCCGGACAGGTCGCTGGGCCAGGCGTTCTCGTACCCGGCCAGCCCGAACAGGCCAAACAGCTCCCGGGCCCGGGCCTGCGCGGCCTTTTCCGTGCCGTGGAGCCTGCCGTGCAGGCAGACGTTCTGCAGTATGGTCTTCCACGGGAACAGCAGGTCGTTCTGGGGCATGTAGGCGAAGTGGCGGCTCATGCCCTTGATCGGCGCGCCGTCCACCAGCATGCTGCCGCCCTCGGGGGTCAGTATCCCCGCCAGCAGGTTCAGCACCGTGGACTTCCCGCAGCCCGACGGCCCCAGTATGGAAACGAATTCGCCCGCCGCCACCTCAAACGAGAGCCCCTTGAAAAGGGGCTCTTCGTCGTATCGAAAGGCGATGTTGTCGACCTTCAGCTTCATATTATTCAGCCTCGGGCAGGAAGAAAGTCGTTGGTGTAGAGCTGGTCGGCGGCAATGGGCGCGTCCAGCATGCCGTATTCCACCATGAAGTCGGTGTAGCCGTCCCACACGCTCTGCTTCATCTCGCCCCAGCGGTCGGTGTCCTGCATGTACTTGTCGGTCAGGTATTCCTGGGATACGGTCAGGAACTGCAGGTCATAGTCCGGCGCGTACTTGTTCAGTATCGCGGCGCAGCCCGCCGGGTCGGCCATGGCGTCCATGTAGCCCCTGCGGGTGGCCTCCAGGAAGGCCTTCACGGTGCCGGGATGCTCGGCGATCATGGCCTCGTTGGTGATGATGACCGGGGTGTAGTAGTCCAGCCGGGCGTCCAGCTCCCGCACGGGGATGTAGTTCAGCTCGAAGTTGTTCATCTGGCAGGTAACCATGTCCCAGGCCTCGAAGAACCACATCAGGTCCACGTCCTTCTCCAGGGCGGTGAAGCTGCCCTCGGAGATGACCATGTTCAGCGTGGAGAAGTCCAGGCCCTCGGCCTCCATCACGGCGCGCAGCACGGCCTCCTCGCCGGGGCCGCCCCAGCCCGCGTAGGTCTTGCCCTCGAAGTCCCTGACCGAGGTGATATTCTTGCCGGCCCAGGACACGAAGCCGGAGGTGTTGTGCTGGATCAGCGCGGCGATGGCGCGGATGGGCAGCGGCTCGTCCATGGCCCGGGCCAGGGTGACGTCCTCCTGGTAGGCGATGCCGAAATCGCCCTTGCCCACGGCCACCAGGGTGTTGGTCGCGCCCTCGGTGGGCTCGATGATCTTCACGTTCAGGCCCGCTTCTGCATAGTAGCCCTTGTCCAGCGCCACATACATGCCGGTGTGGTTGGTGTTGGGGATGTAGTCCAGTATGACGGTGACGTCGGTAGGCGCCTCCGCCAGCGCGCCCAGGGACGCGAGGGCCAGCAACAGGGTCAGCAGCATGCAGATGATCTTTTTCATATTCATTTCCTCCCTTTTCTTTTCCTATATAAATGAGGCAGACACAGTCGCTGCAGCAACGTGATCAGCCCATTCATCATCAGGCTCAGCAGTATGATGACCAGAACGCTTGCGAACATCTTGTCCAGGGCGTAGCTGTTCTTGACCCGAAGCAGGTAATAGCCGATGCCGGCCTGGGAGGCCACCCATTCGCCCACCACCGCGCCGCTGATGGAGTAGGTGGCCGCCACCTTCAGCCCGGAAAACAGCGCCGGCATGGCGTAGGGGATCTTCACCAGGGTGTACACATGAAGCATGCTTCCGCCGTAGGTTCGGATCAGGTTGACGTAGCCGGGGTCGATTTGCGCCATGCCGTCGGCGAAGCTGACCACGATGGGGAAGAAGCACATCAGCACCACAGTCAGTATCTTCGGGGCTGCGCCGAAGCCCAGGTACAGTATCAGTATGGGGGAGAGCACGATCATCGGCACGGTCTGGGTGACCACCAGTATCGGATAGACGACGGCCTTCACCTTTTCGCTGACGTCCATCAGCATGCCCAGCGCCAGCGCGCACGCCAGCGATATGCCCATGCCGATCAGGGCCTCGGCCACCGTGACGGAGGAATGCTGCATGAGCGCCGCCCGGTCCCTCCACAGCGCCGAGAGCACCGCCGTGGGGGCGGGCAGCACGTAGGAGGGCACCTTCATGATCCGCACCAGCGCCTCCCACAGCGCCAGCAGCGCGACGATGGCCAGCGCGGGCAGCGCCGCCCGGGAGGTCTTCTTCATGGGCATCCCTCCTGTATCTGTGGACATAAAAAACCGCCTGTACGATCGTACACGCGGGAAACGGCGCGCCAAGCCGGCGCGGCCCGCTTCCCTACGGTGGGATTATCCACTTCAGGTTCCAAGGGACCGGGCAAAGCCCATCTCAGCCTTTCGGCGCCCCCAGCGGTTACAGGAATATTGTATGCCCGCAGGCGGAGGTTGTCAAGCGGGGAGCGTGTAAATTCTGATTTGTCGCGCAGCGACAAATCAGTATTTGCCCGTGTGACGCTTCTGTGACGCCACCCCTGCTATACTGGGGCTGCAAGCAAGGGAAGCGCAGCGCGGCGCGAGCCCGGGCTGCGGGACAGGAAATGCCCAACAAAAGCCCATATGTTTTGTACATTGATGAACCTGGATAGGGTATAATGGGTTGGCATGAATGCAATGACAATCAACCTGATTAAAGGAGGCAACGATTATGGAAAACAACGAGAACATGAAGGTCAATGAGCTGAGCACCGAGGAGCTGGAGGCGGTCAACGGCGGCAAGGGCAGCAGCGGCCGGCGCGTCAAGGCCGTCAGCGGCGATACCTACGTGCGCAAGCATCCCGACAGGGATGCGGCGGAATTCGGCGTGCTGTACCGGGGCGATTCCGCGCCCTACCTCGAGGAGAAGCGCTGGGACGAGCGCGATGTGGTGTGGTACAAGGTCAGCTTCCACGGCCACAACGGCTGGGTATCCTCTATGTATACCAAGATCGTCGGCTGACGGTCAGATCAGCGGCGAAGCCGCCCCGAAAGGGGCGGCTTTTTTCGCTGTCACTGTAGCGGCAGCCCTGAAGAACGGATTTCGCGCCGCAACAGGCCGCCAAGCAAAGCCGCAAGCTTTGCGACGATGGAAGGAACCTGGAATCGCCTTGTCTGATTTCTGTCATAAGTAGATCTACTTTTTGTCGAGGTGTTGTTTCGGAAAATCATAATATATTACAATTGTATAAATATTATGACTTTTCCCGAGACGTATTGACCTCGGCACTAAAATTTGCTATAATTCATACACCAATGAGGGACGCGTAGGATTTCCTGCGCGGGGGCATCCAACGCCGAGGGTAATGAATATCGGTGCAGACCGCGGATTTGTGACGATATTCATCGGCCTGGGCGCGTGCCCGAAGTTCAAGATTTTTTAGGAGGGAATTATTATGAAGAAACTCATCGCCGCGCTGCTCGTTCTCACGATGGTGCTGGCTCTCACCGGCTCTGCCATGGCAGCTTCCATCTGCGTTCATGATTACGTGAAGTTCACCAAGAACAGCTATGGCTACGACGCTCCCCATTCCTACAAGCGCACCAGCGACCCCGAAGTCATCGTCCACAAGGGCTCCATTGGCGAGGTCGTTGCCAAGAAGAACGGCTACTATCGGATTCGCCTGACCCCCTATACGAACGCCGACGGCAGCGCCTATGCCCTTTGGTTCAAGAAGGGCGACGTTAAGCTGAGCAAGGCCAGTGCTATCACCGGCGATGTTCTGGTTATCTTCTCCAACGGCGGCAATGGCTTCTCCAAGCCGGTTGCTGGCAGCGTTGTCAAGGACACCATCAACACCAACAAGTGCCACGTGAAGGCCACCGCCAAGGTCTGGATGCACTATACCCCCAGCCTGAGCAACAGCTATGGCAAGGCCCTGCACAAGGACGACAAGGTGAAGTATCGTCACGTGATCGGCATGGACACTCGCGGAGTCCCCTTCTATGGCATCCGCTACAGTGGCAAGAACCTGTTCGTGTCCAG
Organism: Clostridia bacterium; assembly: GCA_045658005.1. GTDB lineage: Bacteria > Bacillota > Clostridia > Christensenellales > Aristaeellaceae > UBA2862. The sequence continues at coordinate 18,314 of JAZOUD010000040.1, forward strand.
CGCTTACAGCAAGCTGGTCAAGTAATTACTTAGCGATTTGATTTCGCAGAGGCGAAGGCTGAAGCGCGGGTCTGAGCCCGGACGGAAGCCGGAGCAGCATCCTTAGGTTCACGGGTTTTGATCGAACCCATCCGGACGCTTCCACCGAACCCTGAGGGGTTCGGTGGGGCGGACGGGGATGGTGGTTCCGCGGACTGCCAGCAGTACGACGATTGAAGCCTTAAGCCAGGGGCTGCCTGAAACGACAGTATAGTGTCGTTTGAGGCAGCCCCTGCGTTTTGTTATATGGAAGCAACACGTGGCGGTCAGTCGTGGCGGCGTAGACGCCGCATCTACAACGCATGATACGCGCCGTAGCGGCGGCAATCTGCCGTCACAGAAGGACAGGCATGGCGACTGATAGTCGCCGCTACGGAAGCCTTGACGCCTGTTGCGGACTCTTTCCCTATTATAGCTTTTGCTGAGTTGATGACATTGCCCTATGAGGTATGCTCATAGTAATAGATGTAGTAACTTTTGCCTAAAAATGTTCATATTATGGTAATAATATAAAATCTTTTGTAATATATTGACCTCCAATTTGAATATTGCTATAATCCAAGCATCATTGAGGCGCGCAGTATGACTGCGTGGGGCATTGTGCTGCCGGTAACGTGAAGGATCTTCGCACAACACCGTAAGCTGTGGCAATCCGAAGTTCGAGCGGCTGTGCCCATAGTAAAATAACAGGAGGGAATACTTATGAAGACCATGAAGAAACTCGTTGCCGCGTTGCTGGTTCTCACGCTGGCGCTGGCCCTCACCGGCACCGCCATGGCAGCCTGTAAGTACAAGGAAGGCGACCACCTCAAGTTCACCAAGAACACGAACGTCTATTCCGCTCCCCGTGACCGCAGCAAGACCGACACCATCATCCACAAGGGCTCCTGGGCGAAGGTGATTTGCACCAGTGGCTCCAAGTGGGTAAAGCTGCAGCTGAACTTCCTGGACAAGAGCAAGACCGGTTGGTTCAGGATTGACAACCTGAAGCTGATCTCCGATCCCAAGAAGTATTGGAAGGACGTCAACTTTAAGAATCCTGAGGGTAAGGTCATAGCGGATTTCGGAATGGTCGACATCTATGTGACCTATTCAAAGCTGGGCAAGGGCATGTCCAGTGAAACCGCGCATTACTATATCGATGATGTGACGCCTGATTGCTACGATCACGTCAAGGCGGACGCGACGGTTTGGATGCACAAGGTAGCGGCCCTGCAGAAGAAAGTTGTCCCTGCCCTGCACAAGGGTGACAAGGTGAAATACCGCTTCAGGGTAGGCATCGACAACCGTGGCATTTGGTTCTACGGCATCCGCAGGAATGGCAAGGATCTGTGGGTATCCGCCCAGTACAGCCATCTGGTCAAGTAATTGAGCAAAAAAACAGCGCCGCCCGATCGGGCGGCGCTGGCGCTTTTCCTTTAATCCAATACGATGGCTGCGAGGATGACCAGGTTGGTATCGCCGGTGTTTTCCACCGCGTGGCCGTGGCCGCTGAAGGTGGCCATGGCGTCGCCGGCGCTGACGTCGAAGAACCGGTCGTCGTCCTGCACGCGACCGTTGCCCTCCAGGAAATAAAAAAGCTCCGTTTCGCCTTCATGGACATGATAGCCGATGGACGCGCCGGGAATCAGCGTCAGCACGTTGAACATGCGCATGTTTTCGGGAAGCTGGGCCGACAGCTTGGTCAGCTCCACGTGCTTCCTGCCCCCGCGCATGAATTCACGCACGCTGTGGCTCTGTTGATTCTGATAGGTAATCATGGCAGCAACCTCCTTCGATCCTCTGACTGTGAAGCATTCCATATGTCTTACAGAGAATGGCGTTGATTACATGCCCATTATAGTATGATTTGTGCCCGTTTACAAGTAAATTCTTGTTTATATCAATATCCGTATATCCTGTGCCATTCCCCGGAGAAGCTGCCGTCTTCATTGCGCAGCACCAGCGGCGGCAGCCAGTGCAGGCCCTCTCCACCCTGTTTGACGCCCTCCAGCAGCACGAATTTCGGGGCGCGGCCCTCCACGCCGTGAACGGTGCGCAGGCGCTTTGGGGCGATGCCAGCCTCGTCCATGGCCCGCATCAGCTCGTATGCGCGGGGCGCAGGGTAGATGACGCAAAAGCGGCCGCCGTTCTTCAGCAGCATTGCGGCGGATCTGGCGACGGCGGCAGGGGTCAGCTCGCCCTCGTGGCGCGCGATGCGGAAGGCTTCGCTCCTGCTCTCCAGCGCTGCGCCGCTTCGGCCATAGGGGGGATTGCATACCGCCAGGGAATAGCGGCCCGCGCCGAGCGTCCGCCAGGCCTCGCGCATGTCCAGGCAGTAAACCCGCATCCGCGATTGCAGGCCGTTCAGCGCGACGCTGCGACCGGCCATGTCTGCGACGTCCGGCTGGAGCTCCACCCCGTCCACGCGCATGCGCGCCTGGTGCCCCGCCATCAACAGCGCGATGGCCCCCGTGCCGCAGCCCAGGTCCACGGCGATCTCGTCCCTTCGGGGCGCTGCAAAGTCCGCCAGCAGCACGCTGTCCGTGCCAAAGCGGAAGGCGTCCGGCCGCTGGATCAGCTTCAGTCCACCCACCTGCAAATCATCCAAGCGTTCGCCGGGATTAAGCGTTGTTGACATGCTGAGACCTCGATCAATCAGGATTTGCTTCCATTCCAGCAATAGATCGTCGCGCCGTCCATTTGCTCCATGTAGCTGGGCTCGGCCCAGCCGCCGCTTTCGCTGGTGCCGATGACCCTGCCGTCGCCGATGCCAATGGCCATGACCATGTTGATGACGTTGTCGCCGTTGCTTTGGAAGACGACGATATCTCCGGCGCCGACGCTGTCCATGGATTGCACCTGCTGGCCGGCCATGCCGATCAGGTCCTCGGGGATGGTGACCGGCAGCCCTGACGCGACGCAAACGTACTGCACGAAGCTGAAGCCGGGGTACAGGTCGTCCTCCTCGCCCTCGAAGGCGGTGCCGATGTGGGCCGTGGCGATGTCGAGCATGCGCGCCTTGACGGTGGCGTCGGCCTCGGAGAGCATGGACGCAAAGCGCTGCTGGACGCCGCCGTCCAGCATGCTCGGCGCGTTGTCCGCCATCAGCCGGGATGAGGTATCCGTGTCCAATATACCGGTGACCTCCAGGCCCGCGGCAGTCTGGAACAGCCGCACGGCGGTCTCCGTGGCGTTGCCATACGCCCCGGAAATGGCGCTGTCAAAGAAGCCCAACGCATTCAGGCGCGTCTGCACGGCCTTGACGTTGTCGCCGGAATCGCCGGGCTTCATGGCGTCGCCGGGGATCTCCGCTGCGCCGGAGCGGGAATAGATCGCGGCCCAGGTGGCGGCATCGGCCTGCCCGGTGACCTCCAGGCCCAACGCCTGCTGGAAGCGCTGCACGGCCTGGCGGGTCAGTTCGCCGAAGCAGGCCGTCCGGCTGCCGGTGAAGTAGCCCATCTGCGCAAGGCGGCTCTGCAGCACGTACACGTTCAGGCCCGTGTCGCCCTCGCTGGCGCTCATCTCCGTCAGGAAGGCGGGCCAGGTGATGGGGGCGTCGGCCATCAGGCGCATCAGCGTCGCGCCGTCGGCCACGCCGGTGATGGGCAGGCCGTTGACCATCTGAAAGCTCTCCACCGCCTGGCGCGTGGCATCGTCGAAGCTGCCCGAGGGCTCGCCGGAGAAATAGCCATAATCCTTCAGGTGGCGCTGCATCACGAGCACATCGTTGCTGGCCGCGCCCATCTCCAGCGCGGTCATCTGGTCATAGGCGTTTGCAAAGCGGGTCAGGTAGTCCTGGCGGGAAACGGCGTCGTCGCTGTCCAGTCGCTGGAGCGTATCGCCGTCCGCGAGGCCCGTGACCTCCAGGCCGTTGGCCTGCTGGAAGCTCTCCACCGCGGCGCGGGTCTCGGCGTCATAGGTGGAATCGCATTCGCCGCTGAAGAAGCCCAGCTCCGACAGCCGCTGCTCCAGGTGGAGCTTCTGCTCAGAAGTCATCTCCACCAGCAGCTCGGTATCCATGGGCTCTGACAGCGCGCTGCCGGCCAGTGACAGTGCGGCCAGCAGCGCGAGGGTCATCTTGATTTTCATGGGTTTCCTTTCATTGACAGGCGGGTTCAAAATCAGTCGTTCTTCTTCAGATAGCGCAGCGCCACAAAGCCGCGTCGGCCTTCGTAATCCACATAGGCGCAGTGCCCGTTGAAGGCATAGACGTGCACCGAAGCGCCCCTGGGCAATTCGGCCAGGGGAGTGCCGCTGAGCTCGGCGCTGCTGTACAAAGCCGCGTCGGCGGTGAGCGTGGCGTCGCACTCCAGGTAGTTCACGCCGGAATCCCCGGCAGGCTGGGCGTCGGTCAGCTCCAGCGCGTCGATGCGCATGTAGCCCATGGCCCCGTCCGCGTTCACGCAGGCCCATGCGCCGTTGTAGGCGCCGATTTGGACCCTCGCGCCTCTCTCCAGCCGGGTGATGGGGGCGTCGGCTTCGCTCCAGGAGGGATACAGCGGGGCGCTCTCGGCGGTGACGGTGGCGTAGCGCTTTCCCTTGACGGTGGTGATCCGGCCCCCCTCGATGGCGTCGGCGTCGGCCCTCGGCGGGTCCTCAGACAGCCCGCTGCGCAGCACGAAGCCGGTGATGCCCCGGACGCGAATGCAGGCCCACTTGTCGTTGTAGGCGCCCAGGCGCACCTTTTCGCCGGCGTTCAGCGTGGCCAGTATGTCGGATTCCGTGGAGTAGCTCTTGAACAGGGACAGGGCGTCGGCGCTGACATAGAGTGTCGGCCTGCCCCGGACCACGACGATGTCGCCGCCGTCCGGGGCCTCGCCCTCGGCGGCGTTGACCTGCTGCATGGCGGACAAGGACGCCAGCTTCACAAAGCCGGTGGCGCCGTCGGACGTGCGCACCTGGGCCCAGGTGTCGTTGTAGGCCAGTATGCGCACCCGGGCGTCCTTGTCCAGAAGCTGCTGTGGATCCACGGAGTCGTCCGTGTTGACGTACAGGCCCGCCCGTTCGGTCAGCAGCCCAAACAGGTTGTCCTGGGCGGTGACGATGTCGCCCGCGTTGTCGGAGGCCTCGCCCGCCTGGAGGGTCAGCGCGCTGCGGGGAATGAAACCCTCGACGCCCGAGGCCGTGGCGATCAGCGCCCATTTGTCGGTGTAGGCGTTCAGCCGCACCAGCGTGCCCCCGTCGAGGGTGTCGACGGCCAGGGCGCTTCTGACGGGCAGCTGGAGCACCTTGACCGAGCTGCCGCTGATGCGGGCGTAGGTCTCGCCCGGAACCTGGGCAGCGGTGGTGCCCGCCAGCGCGAAGGCGGTCAGCGCGTCGGTGTGTATGAAGCCGGTCAGCTTGCCGCTGCCGATGGCCGCCCACTCGCCCCGCACGCCGTAGACCGTCACGCTGGCCCCCGCGGGCAGCGTGGTGCGGGCTGCCGAGGAAGCGTCGGCGCTCTCGTAGAGCCGGGTCTTCTGCTTCAGGCGGGCCGTGGCGATGGGCTGGGCGCTGGAGGCGCTCTGCGCCGCGTTGGCGGTGTTCTCCTGGGCCTTGTCGCTCAGCGTCTCCCGGCGCAGTTTGACGCCGGGATAGTAGTAGTCCAGTATCGTCTCGCAGGACAGGCCCCTGCGGGCCATGGCGATCGCGCCGCGCTGGCTCATGCCCACGCCGCTGCCCTTGCGGCGGAAGGTGATCTCGAAGGCCTGGTCGCTTCGGCTGACCCAGACGGTCTCGTTGTCGCCGTCGTTGATGGACAGGTCGTACCACTGCTCCAGCGCGCCGTAGGTGGGCACGCGCACCGCCAACCGGGTCGTGACGGCGTCGCGGGTCGTGACGGACAGCGTGAAGGCCAGGGCGCGATAGAGCCTGCTGGGTGACTCGTAGCGTGGGTCTACGGCCTGTATGGCCTCGATGGCGTCGATCCGGGCCCCCTCCGGGCTCAGGCCCTGCTCACGAAGGGCGTCGGCGACGCCCGCGTCCAGGGCGGCCTGCAGATGCTCGTCCAGGCCTTCCGCGTCCCGGCGCAGCGTGGCGGTCTTTTTGACGCCGCCGCCCTCCAGGTCGTGGGGGTCGTCCATGACCTGGCTGTAGGGCAGCGCCGCGTCGAAGGCGTTGGCCGAGGATTCCGTCTGGCCGCCGTTGGAATCGCAGAAGTAGCAGGTGGCGGGGCTGTCGCCGTAGCAGGCGATCTGTCCGCGGGTCTCGTCCACGGCCTTCACCACGTCGCCGTACTCCGAGGCGTCGCTGTAGCCCCTGAAGCTCAGGACGTCGCCGGAATCGGACAGGTCGTAGCCCGAGCCGTTGCGGGCGGATTTGCGCTGCAGGGCGTAGTTGCGGGCCACGATGGCCTGGGCCTTCAGCGCTTCGATGCCGCTGGAGGGGGGCATTTCGTTGCCCACGACGCCGTAGAGGTAGTCCTCGATGTAGATGCGCAGGATCGCGGAGACGGTGCCGCCGGAGGCGGACAGGACCAGGTCGCCGCAAAAGCGGTTGGAGAGGGCAGGGGAGAGGAAGACCATGCCCGAGGCGCCGGTGCCGCCCCGGCGAAGCCTGACGGAGGCGCCCAGGCCCACGCTGCGCCCGCCCACGGTCAGCGTCAGGTTGTCGCCCTTCGCGGAGAGGGTCATCTCACTGCCCGAGGGGATGCGCACTGCGGGGTCCCCGGCGAGGGTATAGTCACAGTCGGCCTGCATGGTCACCGAGGCCGGGGAGCCCAGCCGGGCGAGCCTGACCCTCAGCATGCCGCTGGTTTCCCCTCGGGCAGCGGCAAGCGGCAACACAAACAGCGCCAGCGCGGCGCACAGTACGCGCGCGCAGGCGTCGACGATCCTCCGTTGAGTCGCTGCTCGCATGAAAGCCCTCGTAGGTTCTTTGTAATCTTCTGTAGGAGATGGCATGCCGACACAGGACGACAAAATACCATCTTTAATAATTTCTATTCCTGTGCCTGTTTTCCTGCCGTGAAATAGATTTGTGAGAATATCGAAACGCTTTCGTCAGATGTAAACGATGAGAAATATTCACAATAAAAAACCCCGCCGCAGCGGGATTTTTTATGCAAGGCGATTAGGCCTCGGCGGGCGCGCCAACGGGGCAAACCCCGGCGCAGGCGCCGCAGGACACGCAGGTATCCGCATCGATCTCGAACTTGCTGTCGCCCTCAGAGATGGCGGAAACGGGACACTCCTCTGCGCAAGCACCACACTTGACGCACTCGTCGCTGATCTGATATGCCATGTTTAGTACCTCCTGTTTTGGTGTTGGCACCATTATACACCTAAAACGCCAAAAATGCAATATCCGAAGCCCAAAAAATGCAAAACAGACAAATTGTATAAGATATTTTTATGGATTAATGGAATAATATAATTGTCAATGGAATGGCAAATACTGATTTGTCTACAACTAAAAATCCTTCGCCCCATCCAGATTGGCAGCCAAATCTGCTGTCATCCTGAACGCAGCGAAGGATTACAAACCCAATCAGATGATCTCCACGAACACGGGCTTTTCGGCCTTGACGGAAGCGGCCTTGACCACGGTGCGGATCGCCTTGGCGATGCGGCCCTGCTTGCCGATGACCTTGCCCATGTCGTCGGGGTCGACGCGCAGCTCGATCACGATGCTGTCCTCATTCTCGACCTCGCGGACATCCACGGCCTCCGGCTTGTCCACCAGGGCCTGGGCGATATATTTGACCAGATCCAACATCTTACAGGACTCCGCCCTTCTTCAGCAGGCCGCGAACGGTGTCGGTGGGCTGTGCGCCCACGCCCAGCCAGTACTTGGCGCGCTCGTCGTTGACCTTCAGCTCAACGGGATTGGAAACGGGGTTGTAATAGCCGATCTCCTCGATGAAGCGACCGTCGCGGGGATTGCGGCTGTCGGTGACGACCAGGCGATAGAAGGGCTTTTTCTTCATGCCCATCCTCTTCAAACGAATCTTGACCATTGGGAATTCCTCCTTGTTTGTATCGAAAGTTGTATATAAATACGGTTTTGACCGATATTTATCAGAACTTTGGCATCTTCCCGAAGGGAATGCGCATCCTGCCGCGCTTGCCGGCGCCCATCATGCTCTTCATCATCGAGCGGGCCTGGTCGAACTGCTTGAGCAGCAGGTTCACGTCCTGCACGGTGGTGCCGCTGCCCGCGGCCACGCGGCGCTTGCGACTGGCGTTGAGTATGTCGGGGTTGCGGCGCTCCATGCGGGTCATCGACAGTATGATGGCCTCGTTCTTCTTCTGGGCCTTGGCCACCGCTTCCTCGTCGATGTCCACGTCCTTGATCTTGCTGCCCACGCCGGGAATCATCTTCAGCAGGTCGGTGATGCTGCCCATCTTGTTCATCTGCTTCAGCTGGTCCAGGTAATCCTCCAGCGTGAAGCTGTTGGTGCGCATCTTGCGGGTCAGGTCGATGGCCTGCTGTTCGTCAAAGCTCTCCTGGGCCTTGTCGATCAGCGTCAGCACGTCGCCCATGCCCAGGAT
>JAZOUD010000041.1:0-24944 GCA_045658005.1 Clostridia bacterium
GCAGGCGCGGAAGCCGTCGGCCCGTGCTTCGCAGCCGTGGGCGCACTCCAGGAAGCCGTTGGCCCACGCTTCGCCACAGACGGCGCGGGTGTCTTCGGCGGCTGCTTTGCCGTTGCGGTCTCGCCCCTGCGGACGGGCGGCTCTGTACTGCGAGGCGAGTGCACCGCCGCCGGGGCCTCCATGCTGGACTGCTGCAATCCGGCCATGGCGTCGTATTCCTCCCGGCTGATGGACGTGGCGTACAGGCCCACCTGGGCGTCGCATTCGTGGCTGTCGATGCCGGTGTAGGTCAGGCTTGCGTCCTCGTAGCGCTTGAACTTGTACACGGCGTCGTTCATCAGCCCCTCGTTGAACACGTTCAGCGACACCAGCAGCTCGAAGTCCTTCACCGTCAGGCCCGTCACCTTGCCGAACAGCTTCGGCTCCAGCGCGGTGATCACGTCCTTCAGGCTGAATTCCCGGTAGTCGGACAGGTACATGAACACCGGCAGGCGGGTGGCGAACTTGATCAGCTTCTCCTGGATCAGCTTGCGCTTGCTCTTGTACTCCTTTTCCTCGTCGGACAGCTCCTTCTTTTCCCGGGGCGTCAGGTTTTCGGCGTCCTTCTTGGCCTTTTTGACGTGCTCGCTCTTGTTGATGATGGTCTGTATGTCCTCGTTGAGGCTGCGGAAGCCCTCGATGCGCATCAGGGCGTTCATGGCGTCGTCGTTGGCCAGCAGCCGGGCCAGGGTGTCGTTGTCCACGTTCACCAGCAGCGCGCTCTCCCAGCGCTTGGCCAGCAGCGTGGCGCTGGTGCCCGCCATGGCGATGTCCAGGATCTCGGCGGCGTTCACCTGGCGCATGGCGCTGCCGTCGTAGGCCAGCACCGGCAGGAACTGTATGAACGCGCCCACCTTCACTTCCGGGTTGGCCTCGCCGATGTTCAGCCGGCAGCTGTAGTCCGAGATCTGGCGCAGGGCCCGGTCCAGGGCGAAGTCGAACACGTAGCACTCCCGCTTGATGATCTCCCGGGCGCCGTCGTCGGCGGTCACCTCCCAGGGGCTCTGCACCCGGAAGGCCGCCTGGAAGTAGGTCTCCGGGCTGGACAGGTTGCGCAGCATGAATATGCCGGTCCAGGGCTTCACGGTCACGCCGGTGGTCAGCTTGCCGCAGGACAGGGTGATGGTCTTGGTCTTCAGCGGGTCGCCGAAGGCGTCCTCCACCGGGCCCAGGGCCGCCGCGCCGATGCCCGCCTCGGCCCCGGCGCAGACGTTGACCTTATAGTCGTGGTAGAAGGCGTTCTGCCGCTGGGCCAGCAGGTTCGCCATGGCGTGGCAGCTGGCCACGTTGGGCAGGAACCACAGCGTGTGGGACAGCACGTTCAAAAGCCGGGTATCGGAGAAGGGCATGGGCGGCTTTTCCGCGCCCAGCTTCAGCTCGTCCACCGTGGTCTCCAGGTACGCGCCGCGAATCAGGTCCAGCCACTTCTGCACGTAGCTCTCGTACTTGAAGCGGGCGTCCTGGCCCTTGCCCTCGGCGGCGAAGAACAGGTTCAGGTCGAACTCGTCGAATTCCCCCTGCCTGGCGATGCGCTGGATGCTGTCGGGGATGCGGTAGGTCAGCATCACCATCCGGGGCAGGGCGGCGTAGGGGTTGTCCGCGCCGGCCCAGGCGGCCTTGGCCCGCTGCTCGTCGGAATAGGTCCAGTTGTAGATCTGCTCCTCGATGAATTCGCCGCTGTTCAGTGCCCGGAAGGGGGTGCCGCTGAGGTACAGGTAGTGGTCCGCGGTGATGGGCAGCCAGGTCTCGTCCACGGCGTCGCCCCGGCTGTAGCCGGTCAGGTCCTCCTCGTAGGTGTCCTCGTCGCTCTCGAACAGCTTCTTGGCGCTGTCCCGCCACGCGCCGAAGTGGTATTCGTCGAAGATCACCAAATCCCAGTTGGTCAGGTGGACCCACTCGTTGTTGGCCTTGATGCCGCCGGTCTCCTTGTTGACGCCCATGAAGTCCTGGAAGGAGCCGAAGCACACGATGGGGCGGGCCTTGTCCGCGGCGCGGTACTGGGCGTCCATGCCCGGCTCGCCGGGATTCTGGGGGCGGGATATGAACTGCCAGCCCTCGAAATCCACGTGGGTGAGCATGTCCTCCCGCCAGGCGGTCTCCACCGCGGGCTTGAAGGTCAGTATCAGCACCCGGCGAAAGCCCATCTTCCTGGCCAGCTGGTAGGCGGCGAAGGTCTTGCCGAAGCGCATCTTGCAGTTCCAGAGGAACTTGGGCACCCGGCCCGAGCCCTCGGCGTCCATCGAGCGGTAGTAGGCGGCGGTCAGCTCCACGGCCTGCTGTTGCTCGGGGCGCATTTTGAAGGTCCGGGTGCGGTTTTCCGCGTTCAGCGTGCGGCTGCGCACGGCGATCACCGCGGCGCGCACGTCGTCCACCCCGCAGCGGAACCACTCGCCGCCGGCGGACCGCACGCCCCTGCGTTTGAGCATGGCGTGGACGTCATGGTCGGTGAAGGAGCCGCCGTCCGGGTACATGGCGCTCTCCCGGAGGAGTATGCGGTAGGGGACCTTTCCGTCCGGGCGCTTGGTGGGGTACTGCTGGGAGACCCGCTTGTCCACGTCCACCGCGGTGAAGCCCACCTTCAGGCAGCCCGGATAGGCGACGTCGGAGTAGGCGTAGATCATGGGGTGGGCGGCGGGGCGCTGGGGGAAGAACTGAAGGTCAGGCATTTAAGTCACCTCCGTCCAGGTCCATCGGGCGAATCATGGATTCGATGAAGGCGATTTCCTCGTCGGTGAGGGCGTACTTGGCGTAGAGGTCGGCGTCGGTCCAGGGGCGGGAGAAGTCTTGGAGGGGGACGAAGGAATAGACCTTTTTCATGGCTTGCTGCGTGTTTTTTATCAGAAACACCATGAAATGGAAAAACTTTGTGTTCATATAGGAGATGACATTTTCGGCAATACCTACATCATTAAAAGGACCGATAGTCAGGTAAGTTTCCGTGCTGCAAGAATTGGGCTCAACAATAAACGGTTTTACCCAATCTGAATGTGGATCACCTGCACCCCATACCCTTGGAACAAATATTCTGTATGTATTGACCCAATCAGTACCTTTTCGTATATAGCTTGGATCGATATACCCTATTCCATCATTTCGCCAGCCGTTATAATAAAATTTCACGCTGTTATTAAACGGCTTTAGAGAATACTGAGGTTTAATGCGTTTATAACTGTTTTCTTCACGCACATCAAACCCATATGGATCATTTGCTGATACAATATCCGAAAATGAAGTCTCATTGTATTTTCTCACTTTATGGTAAACGGAAATTTGTTCATTATACCTTATGAAGGTTTCCATTCCATTTTCTAATAGTGGGCGTGTTTGCATTGACCTGCATTCATTCTTTTCGTGGTTATAAACTGAACAATTACCATGCTCGTCTCGAGCCCATAGAAAGTAACAGACGCCACCTTTTATTTCTACGCCGGGAAATAATTCGGATGCATCAGGATAGTCGTGGATTATTCTAATTCTGTCATCATGGAGCATCTCGTCTCTAAAGGCATCCAATCCACGGCCACCAGAAAACCATCTCGAAGGTACGATCATTGTCAGGAAACGAGGCGATAGCTTTTTTGCCTGCTGTATAAACTTATGATAAATTGGAATTGCGCTTGCAGCGTTACCTCCATCACTCAACTGATACGGCGGGTTGCTTATGATTACGTCGAATTTCAACTTCAAAATCTCCTTAGGGAAATACCGCACAATCAGCAAAAGCAAAGTCACGAATTCAAATCAGCATAGGGAATGACAACATTTCCCCTCAACAGGGCTCCGAAGGTAAACTCACTCAGGCCAGAAGCCCATAACGGGTATCGGCCAGGAAGAGGTTCGCCAAAGCGAACACCATCTTCAATTGTGAGTCTACCTTCTCCTTGCCTCGGTATCGCGTCTTTCTACATCGAAACAGATTCTTGACGACGCCAAAGACATGTTCTACCTTGCAACGTACAGACGATTTCCTGTATTCTGCTTTCCTTGCTTTATACTGACCGCTTCGACTGAGCTTTTTCAGGGTCGACGGGCGACGGCATATGCGATATTTGATCTTTTTACCGAACTTGTTTCGTGTGATTGCGTCTTTTCGCTTGTTGGCGCCCAGGTATCCAGCGTCTCCATTGACCTCTTCCTCTTCGCCTGTCAGCAGTTTTGAGGTCATCGATACATCCGATACGTTTCCCGCCGTCGTTTCCAACGTATGAATCAGTCCCGTATCTGTGTCTACTCCGATATGGGCCTTGTACCCGAAATGCCACTGGTTTCCTTTTTTGCTCTGATGCGCTTCCGGATCCCGGCTCTTTTTCTTGTTTTTCGTCGACGACGGCGATGCAATCAGCGTCGAATCCACTATGGTTCCACGATGCAGTATCAATCCTTCTGACTCCAACAGGCGCACCACATCGTCAAACAGCTGGTCCTGTAAGCTGTTTGACTTCAGTATATTCCTGAATCTACCGATTGTATCCCCATCCGGCACCTGGTTGCTTGAATCCACCCCGCAGAAATCCGAAAAGGCACGGCTGTCTATGATCTCGTTCTTCGCCGCCATGTCTGCCAGATTATACAGGTTCTGGATCACGTATATCCGCAGCATTCGTTCCAGTGGAAATGGCTTGTTCCCGTGCTCTCCTTTATAATAGTATGGGAGTACCAGCTCCGTCCACCTGCTCCACGGTATGATCCTGTCCATTCGTTCAAGCAGCTCTTTCTTTGGCGTCGCCGCTTGTCGTAGTTCGTCGCTGATCAGCGATATCGTCATCTGCTTATCCATACTTCTATTTTACCATATTTCTCGGACTTTGTATACTGTGCGGTGTTTCCTTAGGTTTGATGGCGTGGATGAATTCGTAGGCGTGGGTCTCGTGGCCCTTCCTTTTTTCGCTACCGTATTCACTCTCGGAAGCACCGCAATATTGGCAGCGGCCGTCCTTCCATCGGTGAGGGGTATTCTTGAACCGGATGTTGCCCTCCGCGTCGTCGAAGCGGGAGACGGAGTATACGCTGTTGGGGTACTTGGAACAATAGAGGCTGCGGCGGGCGAGCAGGCTGGTCAGCTCGGTGATGGCGAGGCCGTAGAGCTGGTGGTGGAAGATGTGGTCCACCCGTTCCTGCAAATCCGGAATCTGCCCTTCCAGCCCAATCAGCAGCCGCTTGGCGATCTCCCGCAAAAACACCCCGCTCTTGCACGCCGGGTCCAGAAACTTCGCGTCCGGGTCGCTGAACAATTCCTGGGGCAGCATGTCCAGCATGGCGTTCGCCACCTCCGGCGGCGTGAACACCTCGTCGTTGGACAGGTTCGCAATGCAGGAGAGGACGTCGGGGTTGTAGATGGTGTTGTAGAGATTGGGATTGTCACTCATTGTATTCACTCCCAACAAATTACTACATGGTTCGTGATAGTACTAATATATTACTATAATTGAGACTGAAAATCAACATTTTATTACTGGATAATAAAAAAGTGGTATTTGACTGTAGATTATCTATGGGGTGACCATATTGTTCAGTGAAGCGTTAAAAGAGCTACGAGACGTTCATAACGATACTCAGGCTGACCTTGCTCAGAAACTGGATGTTGCTAAAAGCACCATTAGCAATTGGGAGCAGAACAAATGTGAACCAAGTTATGAATTTTTATGCAAGATATGCGATCTGTATGATGTCAGCGCAGATTATATACTCGGGCGCAGGGTGGATGACCGCGATTTGAGGAAGCGCCGCTTCGACGCACTGACAGAGGATAACCAAAGGTTTATCATCAAGCTCGAAAACCTCCTGCTGCTGGACCAGCAGCGCCAGACGAAAAAATAACCGCCAGCCAGGCCTATGCCCTGATTGGCGGTTGCTGCACTTTTCCTTTTATTCAATATCAAGCGGTAAATACATCTGTATACCTTTGCCGGACATTTCATCATCACTGTTGACAAAATACATTTCATCTTCAGCCAATTCCAGAAATCCGTGACGCTTATAAAGATTATATCCTTCTTTTGAAGCTGACAGCGTGACAAAGCCAAACCCAACATGGTCTTGCCGAATCCAATCGATTCTGCGCAAACAGTCACGCAATAAAAGGTCTGACCATCTAAGATCAATCTCTGGTTTGTCTGCGAAAATAGGCTGTCCGCGATAACGCTTGTCCAGAGCCAAATAATTAATATGTATTGCTCCACCGCATTTCAGAATACGGGATTCTTCAACACGCAATACTTCGCCGATACCGATATTATAGTATCCGATAATTGATCCTGTATTTCCTAAAGGAAACACAAAGGTTTTTCCATAGAATGAATCGATGGCGTTGTAGCTGCGGATGAAGCTGTTGAATACCGGCGCACTGCCACAATCAAAAGTTGATGCCGCATTTTGCAACGCAGCATCAAGCTGTACCGTTAAAAACTCATCTCTCATCGCTCTTTTGCGTAATCCTGACAATCGGTGTATTGGTATCTGAATCCACTGAGACAGAGAAGCAGTGAGAATCAATATATTCATTCATCGCCTTGCACTTCTCTGGCAACGTGACTTTTGTCTTTATTGGTCCGCTTGTAATGAATGGACGGTTGTCTGGAACGGTATAATTCATACTGCGTCACCTCCGCTCGGATTCATTATAATACGGAATAGAGCATTCTGTCAAGCGATCCCTCAGTCTTCTATGAAAAGATCCGGCCTTGCAATGCGCCCGTATTCATGGTAAAATGGGATTACAGAAACGCGTCATATGGAGGTGAGTCGCATGGCGATGCCGGCATGGATTCCGGAAGCGTGGAACCGATTGAACGAAGACAATCAGAAGCAAATCGCCGACTATATGGAATTCTTGCTCTCGCGGCAGGGCGATGCCGTGATGGCACCGAAGAATGAGAAGCGCAAGCTCGGATTGTTGGCGGATCGATTTGAGTTTATCGCTGATGATTTCGACGCGCCTCTGGAGGATTTCAAGGAGTACATGTGATGAAATACCTGTTGGATACCTGCGCACTCATCGACATGCTGTTCAATCCGGAAAGACTCTCAGCAAAGGCACGCAATGCGCTTGAGGGAAGCGATCTTCTTATGGTCAGCATTGCCTCATTCTGGGAGATCATGATCAAACAGCAGATTGGAAAGCTGGGCATTAAGGAAACCAGCGCCCAAGACCTGATGGCGGCCTGTACGACGCTTGGCATAGAGGTCTTGCAGACTGAAATAAAGCATATTGACCTGATTCGCAGCTTGCCCCGTTACAAGGATCACGGCGACCCCTTCGATCGCCTGATCATCTGCCAGGCGCTGTCGGAAAAGCTGCCGCTCATTACCTCGGATGGAAAAATGAGCCGATATGGCGTAGAAGTTATCTGGTAATGCCTGCTTTTTTCAGTTCAATCTTCATGCCTGTTTCAGCGCCGGCATGGAGATTGGGATTACTCGGGCGCAGGGCGGACGACCGCGATTTGAGGAAGCGTCGCTTCGACGCCCTGACAGAGGATAACCAAAGGTTTATCATCAAGCTCGAAAACCTCCTGCTGCTGGACCAGCAGCGCCAGACGAAAATATAACCGCCAACCAGGCCCATGCCCTGATTGGCGGTTGCTGCGCTATAATACGAAATTCGATAATGGTATACAAATCAGTCGGGAAAACGCTGATTTGGCGAGCTGATGCGGTTTCCAACAGCCTTCCCCTTGAGGGGAAGGTGGGCCGCGCCCTAAAGGACTTGCTTCGCGGCGTAGCGGCTCGGAAGAGGTGTCCCCACTGGGATAAGATCGTCTATCGGAATAGACGAACGAGGTGTAACGGGGACACCTCTTCAGTCACCTTCGGTGACAGCTTCCCCTCCGAGGGGAAGCCTTTTGGGGAACATTCAAAGCCTTGACATATTAAAATTTACATGTGACCGAACAGCTACAACCCGTTATTCGATATCGAACGATAAATCCTTTCAAAACGCATCTCTCATCGCTCTTTTGCGTAATCCTGACAATCGGTGTATGGGTATCTGAATCCACTGAAAAATATTATCGTGCTGTTGGACCAGCAATGCCAGACGACTAACGACCACCAACCAGGCCCGAGTCCTGACGCCGTTTATACCTCCTGCACCCGCCAATACGCCACCAGCGGGTATTCCCTCAGGGGCTTGGGAATCCAGGCCTTGGTCTCGGGGTCGAGCCGGAGGCTGTCATTGGCACTCCCAGCGGGGTCGAACATCGACAGCTGCCCGCCGTCGCCGGGGGCGTTGATCTCGCCCATCAGCGCGTCCAGGCGGTAGTCCCGGCGCTTGATCAGGCTGCCGGTCACCATATTCCACTCGGAGAACACGATGGGCTCGCCGGTGTCGTTGCCATCGGCGTCCACCCGGCGCATGGTCAGCGCGTTGCCGCAGAGCATGTTGCGGGTGAGGATGTAGCGCACGGCCTCCCGGCAGTCCTCCCGGCATTCGCCCTTACAGTTTTCAGCGTATTCCCTGTCCCAGATGTCGAACAGGCGCGCCCGGCAGGCCTGGACGTTGTCCTGCAATATGTCCACGCCGTAGATGCTGGTGGCCGCCACCACCGCGTATTTCTCGAAGTCGGCGGGGCTCTTTTTGTAGCGGGCCTTCACCGCTGCCAGCTTGCGCCGCAGGATCTCCGCCAGGAAGTTGCCGTCGCCGCAGGCCGGCTCCAGGAAGCGGCTGTCGATGCGCTCCGTCTCCTGCTTCACCAGGTCCAGCATGGCGTTCACCTCCCGCTGGGCCGTGAACACCTCGCCGTGGTCCGCCACCCGGGCCCTGGATTTTACCTGTACGTCGGACATGATGATACCTCCTTTTGGATGGGGAAATTCTGATTTGTCGCGGAGCGACAAATCAGAATTTACCGCACAAATACCTTCCTGTCAAGCTCCCCGGGTTCTCCCTGATCTCCTCCGGCGTGCCGGTGGCGACGATCTCGCCGCCGGCCACGCCGCCGCCGGGGCCCATGTCCACGACGTAGTCGGCGCTGCGGATCACGTCCAGGTCGTGCTCGATCACGATCACCGTCGCGCCCCGGTCCACCAGGCGCTGGAACACGGCCATCAGGGTCTTCACGTCCAGCGGGTGCAGGCCGATGGTGGGCTCGTCGAACACGAATACCGTGTCCGACTGGCCCCGACCCATCTCGCTGGCCAGCTTCAGCCGCTGGGCCTCGCCGCCGGAGAGGCCGGGGGTCTCCTCGCCCAGGGTCAGGTAGCCCAGGCCCAGGTCGTGGAGTACCTGCAGCCTGCCCTTTACCGCCTTCAGGTCGTCGCACTCCGTGAGGGCTTCGTCCACGCTGCAGGCCATCAGCGCCGGCAGGCAGAGGCCGGGGGCGTCCTTCCGCTTGCGGGTGACGGTCCAGGCGTCCTTGCCGTAGCGGGAGCCGCCGCAGTCGGGGCAGGGCACGTCCACGTCCGGAAGGAACTGCACGTCCAGGCTCACCACGCCGGTGCCGTCGCAGGCGGCGCAGCGCAGCTTTCCGGTGTTGTAGGAAAAGTCGCTGGCCTTGAAGCCCCTGGCCTTCGCGCCGGGGGTTTTCGCGTAGGCCTTGCGCAGCTCGTCGTGGACGTTGGCGTAGGTGGCCACCGTGGAGCGCACGTTGATGCCGATGGGCGTGGCGTCGATCAGCTTCACCTGGGCGATGCCCGCCGCCTCGATGGCCTGCACGTAGGGCGGCAGAGGCCTGCCGCTGCAGGTCGCCTCCAGCGCCGGGATCAGGCTCTCCAGCACCATCGTGGTCTTGCCGGAGCCGGACACGCCGGTCACCACGCTCAGCCGCCCCTTCGGGAACGCCACCGACAGCGGCTTCACCGTGTGGATGGCCGAGGTCCGCATGCGAATCTTGCCGAGGGCGAACAGTTCGTCCCGGGGCGCCTGCTGGCGAAGGCTGGCCCTGTGATCCGGGGACAGGAAGGGGCCGATCATCGAGGCGGGGTTGGCCGCCAGCGCTTCAGGGCCGCCCTGGGCGATGACGCGCCCGCCCCCCGCGCCGGCCTCGGGGCCCAGCTCGATCAGCCAGTCGGCGTGGGCGAGCACCTGGGTGTCGTGGTCCACCAGCACCACGGAGTTGCCGTCCGCCACCAGGTCGTCCATCACGCCGGTCAGCCCCTCCAGGTTCGAGGGATGCAGCCCGATGGAGGGCTCGTCCAGCACGTACAGCACGCCGGTGGTGCGGTTGCGCACGGCCCGGGCCAGCTGGGTGCGCTGGCGCTCGCCGGTGGACAGCGTGGCCGCCGCCCGGTCCAGCGAAAGATAGGAAAGGCCCAGGTCCACAAGCCGCCGGGCCGTGTGGTGGAAGGCCTCGCAGATGCTTTGGGCCATCGGGCGCATGGGCTCCGGCAGCGAATCGGGCACGCCGTTTACCCAGTCGATCAGCTCGGCCAGGGTCAGCATACAGACCTGATCCAGCGAGACGCCCCGCAGCTTCAGCGCCCGGGCACGGGCGTTCAGCCGGGTGCCGCCGCAGTCCGGGCAGGTGTCCTCCTTCAGGAACTTCTCCACCCGCTTCATGCCCTTTTCGTCCTTGACCTTGTTCAGGGCATTCAGCACCGTGGCGGTGGCGCTGTAGTAGGTGAAGTCCATCTCCCCGGCGGTGACGTTCTCGGCGTTCCTGGGCCGGTAGAAGATGTGCTTCTTGACCATCGGGCCGTCGTAGACGATGGCCTTTTCTTCATCGGTCAGATCCCGGAAGGGCACGTCGGTGCGCACGCCCATGGCCCGGCAGACGTCGGTCATCAGCGACCACATCAGGCTGTTCCAGGGGGCCACCGCGCCGTCGTCGACGCTCAGGCTCTCGTCGGGGACGAGGGTGCGCCTGTCCACGGTGCGCACCGTGCCGGTGCCGCCGCAGGTCGGGCACGCGCCGCCGCTGTTGAAGGCCAGCTCCTCTGCGCCGACGGTGGGCACGGCCTCGCCGCAGACCGGGCAGAACACCGGCTTTTCCGCGGCGTGGTCCAGCGTGGGCGGCACGGCGTGGCCGTTGGGGCATTTGTACACCGACAGCCGGGAGAACATCAGCCGCAGGCTGTTCAATAGCTCGGTCATCGTGCCGAAGGTGCTTCGGATGCCCGGCACCCCGGGCCGCTGGCGCAGCGCCAGCGCCGCCGGGACGTAGCGCACGTCGTCCACCTGGGCCTTCGCGGCCTGGGTCATCCGCCGGCGGGTGTATGTGGACAGGGATTCCAGGTAGCGCCGGGAGCCCTCCGCGTACAGCACACCCAGCGCCAGCGACGACTTGCCCGACCCGGACACCCCCGCGACGCCCACGATTTGATGCAGGGGAATGTCCACGTCCAGGCCCTTCAGGTTGTGCACACGGGCTCCGCGGATCTCGATCTGGTTGGGGATGGTGTTGTGATTTGGCATTGCTTTTCTCCTGTATTTGATGATAATAATATTGTACGGTGAAATGACGGTTGGGTCAAATGGTTTTGTGGGAATGTTGGTAAATTCTGATTTGTCGCGCTGCGACAAATCAGAATTTCCCGGTGTCATTCCCCCAAGCCCAAACGTCTACAAGACAGAACGCAGAAAACGGAGCGTGATGCTATGTTGGCCATGGCCATTGCGGCGATCGAGAACGAGGGCGACCGGGCGCTGGTGGAGGCGCTGTATACGGATTACTATGCCCTGATGCTGCGCAAGGCGCAATCGATGGTGCGCGAGAGGCAGGCAGCGGAGGACGTCGACTTCAACCGGCCCGAGTTCACCGAGTGCGTGGCGACCCTGGCGGAGGTGGATTGGAAGGCGCTGCGCTACGGCGACGGCGATGAGGGCGGCGGAGACCTGCGTGCGCTGTTCTTCCCCGGCGTCTACGATCCCCTTTTCTCGGAGAACGACTGGAGCGCCGGGTGCCGAACGCTGAAAATTCGCCCTGACGCGCCGAAGCTCACCCGGGCCAGCGGCTGCTTCGCCTTCGTACCTGCCGCCAGCACCAGCCGGGCCACCGCCCAGGAATACCTGAAGACGCTGGCGGCGTTGAACCGGACCGCGGTCGAGGGGAGCCTGCCGGCGGCGGCGTGCTACGACTTTGCCACCGACCCGGAAGAACTGGCAAGGGCGGCGGGCCCGGGCTTCACCGCCGATTCCATAAAAAGGTATCGGGAGCAGGTGGGCGACGCGGTCGTCCCCCTGATGCACGACAATGAGACGGTGGTAAGGGTGCGGGACATCGCGGTGGAATACGTTGAAGGAAAGATCGACGCGGGAATGCTGTGCGGGGCGCTGAACGGGGTGTATGGGTGAACAATGGGGCTTGATATTCCCTGGCTTTTCGGGTATAATTAAAACCAGGCCGATTCCTATCACCCCTATAGCACCGCCCAGCAGAAGGCCCCGACACCCCGGTGCGTGTGCTTCTACAACGGGGAGGCCGAGAGGGAGGACCGGGTGGTGCTGGACCTGAAGGACGCCTTTGATCGGGAGGCGGACATCGACGTCCGGGTGACGATGCTCAATGTGAATTACGGGCGCAATCGGGCGCTGATGGAAGCCTGCAAGCCCCTGAGGGACTATGCCTGGTTTGTCGACGCGGTCCGGCAAAGGCAGGCGACTCTGAACGACCTTGACGCCGCGGTTGACGCGGCGCTGAACGAAATGCCGGAGCAGAGCGCCCTCAAGGCGTTTATGACGGCGAATCGAGCGGAGGTGAAGCGCATGTGCATTACCGAATACAACGAGGTGAAGACTTTGGCGGACGAGCGCGAGGAGGGCCGAATGGAGGGCCGAATGGAGGGCCGAATGGAAGGTGCGCTTTTGACGCTGCTGAGTTTGGTGCGCAAGGGATTGATCAGCGAGGAACGCGCCGCCGAAGAGGCGCACATGAGCGTTTCCCAGTTCCGGGAGCAGGCGAAGCTGGCGTGACAGCGACAGATCAGTCGACCACACGGGCGGGGACGAATTCCATGAATTCGTCCCCGCCCATATCTGTCTTGCCCTTGCATTGCCCCGCCAAAGATGCTATAATCCTGTTATAATTAGGAATCGCTATGCACTGGAGGGGATGCGCGTGTATTTGAAGCTGAACGGCATCGAGATCGAATGTACGGGGCAGGAGAAGTGGATCGACCTGCTTGAGCGGCTTCCGGACGGCGGCACGGGGGCGCTGGGCATTGCGCTGCGGGGGCGCACGGCCTCGCTGAACGACCCGGTGGAGGAGTATGCCTTCGCCAGGACGCTGACCTATGCCGACGAGGAGGGGCGGCGCATCTACGAGCGCTCGCTGCAATTCGTGTTCCTCACGGCGGCCAACCGGCTGTACCCCGGCAAGCGGGTGCGCATCCGCCATTCCCTGGCCCAGGGGCTGTACATCGACCTGCCCAACGTGGCGGTGACCGGGGCGATCGTGGCCGATTTGAAGGCGGAGATGCAGCGCATCGTGGCGGCGGACATGCCCATCGAGCGCATCAGCGTGTCCACCGAGGACGCCCGGGATTACTTCACCCGCACCGGCCAGACCGACCGGCTGCGGATACTGGGCTATCGCCGCTTCGGCCACTTTACGCTGTATCGCATCGACGGCCTGGAGGATTACTTCTACGGCGAGATGGTCCCCTCGACCGGCTGCCTGGGCGTGTTCGACCTGAAGGCCTACGGCGAGGGCATACTGCTGCAGCTGCCGGACGTGAACGACCCGAAAAAGCCCGCCCGGTTCGTGGACCTGCCCCACCTGCTGCACACCTACGACGAGACGGCCCGGTGGCACGCCATACTGAACTGCGAAAACGCGGCGGACCTGAACGACATGGTGGTCAGCCGCCGGTTGAGGGAGTTCATCCGCGTGAACGAGGCCCTGCAGGAGCGCAGGATTCAGCAGATCGCGGACCAGTTCGTCGCTTCGGGGGCGCTGCTGCTGCTGATCGCCGGGCCGTCGTCCTCGGGCAAGACCACCTTCTCCCACCGCATGTCCATCGCCCTTCGGGTGCACGGGCTGCGTCCGGTGAAGGTCTCGCTGGACGATTACTACCTGGACCGGGACGCCATTCCCCGGGAGCCCGACGGTTCGCTGGACCTGGAGCGCATCGAGACGCTGGATTTGGACCTGCTGTGCGACCACCTACCCCGGCTGGTGCGGGGGGAGACGGTGAACGTGCCGGAGTTCGATTTCAAAAGCGGCAAGCGCCGGGAGGTGACCCACCCCTTCTCGGTGGAGCCGGGCCAGCCCATCATCATCGAAGGCATCCACGCCCTGAACGACCGGCTGACCGCCACAGTGCCGGCCGAGCTGAAATTCAAGGTGTACATCAGCGCGCTGACGATGCTGAACCTGGACGACCACAACCGCATCCGCACCACCGACGCCCGGCTGCTGCGCCGCATCGTGCGGGACAACCTGTTCCGGGGCACGCCGCCCGAGGATACCATGGCCATGTGGGCCTCCGTGCGCCGGGGCGAGGAGAAGTACATATTCCCGTTCCAGGAGAAGGCCGACGCCATGTTCAATTCGGCGCTGACCTACGAGCTGGCGATCATGAAGAAGTACGCCTATCCCCAGCTGCTGGCCGTCACCGAGGAGAGCCCGTACTACACGATGGCCCGACGGCTGGTAAAGTTCCTGAACTACATCCAGACCGCCGACGTGGAGGACGAGATCCCCGTCAATTCGATACTGCGCGAATTCATCGGCGGCTGCTGCTTCTATAAGGATGAGGATTGAAATTCTGATTCATCGGGCTGTGCTCGATGAATCAGAATTTTCCGGTATGATCTTCCCTTCTTGCGTCAAGACTATGGTCGCAAGGAGGTATGCAATATGAATCGCAAGATCATTCCGGTCATCCTGATCGTCGCGGCGGCGTGTCTGGCGCTGGCGGCGTGCATGAACAACGGCGGGACCACGACCCGGCCCGCGCCCACGGCCAACTACGCCCCCAACGCCACTGACGGCGCAAATGGCAACGGCGTCGCCGGCAATGCGCAGAACGGCAACGGCGCGGCGGGGCTGACCAACAACGCCAATGCCAACAACAACGGCGCTGACGGCACGATGAACAATGGCAGCGCCGGCAATACCGGCAACACCGCGGCCACCACGGACGGGGCGCTGAACCCCTTCGACTGGGCCAACGGGGCGGCGGACATCGAGAAGGCCATTGCCCGGATCTCCGAGGTTGCCGACGCCCGGGTGGTGGTGACCAACAGCACCGCGCTGGTGGGCGTGAAGTTTGACAACGCCTACAAGGGCGAGATTACCGAGCGCATCCGCGAGATGGTGGCCGCCGAGGTGCTGCGGGCCGATCCCAACATCCAGACCGTGGCCGTCACTGCCAGCGAGGACGACGTGAACAAGGTCTATGAACTGTCCGAGCAGATCCGCTCCGGCCGCACCGCCGACGAGCTCTCCGCCCAAATCAACGCCATCGTGCGCAACGCGACGACCTTGCGCTGAATATACGGTTTGGGAATGGGAAATGCATTTCCCGTTCCCAAACCAAATATTGAGGTATACAATGTTCGCACATCTCCACCTACATACCGAATACAGCCTCCTCGACGGGGCATGCCGGATCAAGCCGCTGATGGAGCGGCTGAAGGCGCTGGGCATGACTTCCTGCGCGGTGACCGACCACGGCGTGATGTACGGCGTGGTGGATTTTTATCGCGCCGCGAAGGAAGCGGGCATCCACCCGGTGATCGGCTGCGAGGTCTACGTCTGCCCGGACATGGACAACAAGACCAGCACCACCCGGGACTACAGCCACCTGATCCTGCTGTGCGAGAACCAGAAGGGGTATGAGAACCTGTCCCGGCTGGTCAGCGAGGGCTTCATCAGGGGCTATTACTACCGGCCCCGGGTGGACTATGCGCTGCTGGAGAAGCACAGCGAGGGCCTGATCGCGCTGTCGGCCTGCCTGTCCGGCGACCTGCCCAAGCTGCTGCTGGACGGCAGGGAGAACGAGGCCCGGCAGATGGCCCGGCGCTATATCGACATCTTCGGGAAGGACAACTTCTTCATCGAGCTGCAGGACCACGGCCTGCCGGACCAGCGGACGGTGAACCCCCGGCTGGTGCGCCTGGCCCGGGAGCTGGACATTCCGCTGGTGGTGACCAACGACTGCCACTACCTGACCAGCGAGGACGCCGCTGCCCAGGAGGTGCTGATGTGCATCCAGACGGGCAAGACCCTGTCCGACGAGCACCGCATGCGCATGGACACCGATCAGATGTATGTCAAGTCCGAGGACGAGATGCGCCAGCGCTTCCCCAACTTCGAAGACGCCATACAGCGCACCGGGGAAATCGCCCGGCGCTGCCATGTGGAATTCGACTTTTCCACCACCCACCTGCCCGCCTTCCCGCTGCCCGAGGGCAAGACCGACAGGGGGTACCTTCGCGAGCTGTGCGAGGCGGGCCTGCTGCGCAAGTACGGCCCCGACCGGCCCGACGCCCGTGACCGCATGGAATACGAGCTGGGCGTGATCGAGTCCATGGGCTATGTGGATTATTTCCTGATCGTGTGGGACTTTATACACTACGCCAAGACCCACGGCGTGGGCGTGGGGCCGGGGCGGGGCAGCGGCGCGGGGTCCATCGTGGCCTACGCGCTGGACATCACCGAGATCGACCCGCTGAAGTACGCGCTGGTGTTCGAGCGGTTTTTGAACCCGGAGCGGGTGAGCATGCCCGATATCGACTGCGATTTCGACTATGAGCGGCGCGGGCAGGTCATCGACTACGTGCGCCGCCGCTACGGCGCGGACCACGTGGCCCAGATCATCACCTTCGGCACGATGGCGGCCCGGGCGGTGATCCGGGATGTGGGCCGGGTGATGGACATGAGCTACCAGCAGGTGGATTCCATCGCCAAGATGGTGCCCTTCGAGCTGAACATGACGCTGGAGCGGGCGCTGAAGCTGAACGCCGAGCTGCGCTCCGCCTACGAGAACGACGAGAGCATCCACCGACTGATCGAGATGGCCCGGAAGCTGGAGGGCATGCCCCGCAACGCCTCCACCCACGCGGCGGGGGTGCTGATCACCGCCAGGCCGGTGGTGGATTACTGCCCGCTGCAGACCAACGACGACGTGATCACCACCCAGTTCCCGATGGGCACGGTGGAGGCGCTGGGCCTTCTGAAGATGGACTTCCTGGGCCTTCGGACCCTGAACGTCATCATGGACACCATCGAGATGGCCCGGGACCGGCTGGGGGCGGACTTTGCAAGCTCGGACATTCCCCTGGACGAGCCGGGGGTCTATCAGATGATCTCGGATGGCGACACCACCGGCATCTTCCAGCTGGAATCCTCGGGCATGACCCAGTTCCTGACCCAGATGAAGCCCTCCAGCTTCGAGGACATCATCGCCGCCATATCCCTGTACCGCCCCGGCCCGATGGAGTCCATCCCCCGGTACGTGGCGGGCAAGCAGAACCCGGAGACGGTCAAGTACCTGACGCCCCAGCTCAAGCCGATACTGGACGTGACCTACGGCTGCATGGTCTACCAGGAGCAGGTCATGCAGATCGTGCGGGACCTGGCGGGCTACTCCATGGGCCGAAGCGACCTGGTGCGCCGGGCCATGGCCAAGAAGAAGCACGACGTGATGGCCCACGAGAAGGAGGTCTTCATCCACGGCCAGTTGGACGAAAACGGCGACGTGGTGGTGCCCGGCTGCGTGCGCAACGGCATCTCCGAGGACGTGGCCACCCGGCTGTTCGACGAGATGACGGCCTTCGCCTCCTACGCCTTCAACAAGAGCCACGCGGCGGCCTACGCCCTGGTGGCCGTGCAGACGGCCTGGCTGAAGCTGAAGTTCCCCGCCGAATTCATGGCGGCGATGATGAATTCCATGCTGGGCCACACCGAGAAGATCGCCTTCTACATACAGTACTGCCGCCGGCAGGGCATACCGGTGCTGCCGCCGGACGTGAACCGCTCCCGGGCTCGCTTCACCGTGGACGCCCTGGGCGGGAAAGTGGGCATACGCTTCGGCCTGGGCGCGGTGAAGAACCTGGGGCTCAAGGCCGTGGAGGCGCTGGTGGCGGAGCGGGAGGCCGCTGGGCCCTACCGGGACCTGTACGACTTCGTGGGCCGGGTGACCGGCGGCGAGATGAACAAGAAGGGCGTGGAGAGCCTGATCCGCTGCGGCGCGCTGGACGAGCTGCCCGGCAACCGCGCCCAGAAGCTGTGCGTGTTCGAGAAGGCCATGGACGGCGTGGCCCGGCGGCAGAAGAGCATGGTCGCCGGCCAGATCTCGCTGTTCGGCATGGACAGCCCGGTGGAGGCCCCGCCGCCGCCGATGCCGGACATGCCGCCCTTCCAGAAGAACCAGCTCTTGCAGATGGAGAAGGAGACCACCGGCGTGTACATCTCCGGCCACCCGCTGGACGCCTACGCCGAACAGCTTGCAAAGCTGGAGGTGAACGCCGGCACGCTCCAGGCGCTGGCGGAGGCCCCGGACCGGGGCATGAGCTGGGACCAGAAGCCGGTGCGCATGGGCGGCATCGTCGCGGAAAAGAAGCTGAAGGCCACCCGCAGCGGCAACATGATGGCCTTCGTACAGCTGGAGGACATGATCGGCGCCACCGAGGTGCTGGTGTTCCCGAAGGTGTACGAGCGGGTGTCCGCGCTGCTGGAGCAGGACGCGCCGGTGGTGATGGCGGGCAAGCTGTCCGTGCGGGAGGACGAGAGCCCCAAGCTGCTGCTGGACCGCGCCGCCCCGCTGGATCAGCTGGACCGCTTTCTGGCCGAGTTGAAGGGCGGCCGGGGGCGCGGCTATGCGTCGGCACCGTCGGACTACGGCCTGCCGCCCCTGGACGACTATGGCGCGCCGCCGCCGGACAGCGGCTACGGGCGCAGGCCCGCCAGGGGCAGCCGCAAGCTGTACCTGAAGCTGACCGCCGACACCCGGCAGGAGGCGCTGCGGATCCTTTCCGAGACCCCCGGCAGCATCTGCGTGATGCTGTACATGGCCGACGAGAAGAAGACCTACCAGGCCCCGAGGGAATACTGGGTGGACGAGGGCTACGACTTCGGCGCGCTGGCGAACCTGATTGGCGCGGACAACGTGGTATTGAAGGGATAGTAAAAACATGAATGCACCAAAGCTTTTCATCGTCATCCCCTGCTACAACGAGCAGGAGGCGCTGCCGATCACGGCGAAGCGGCTGGTTGAGCTGACGGACGACATGCTCAAAAAGGGGCTGATCGATCCGGAGAGCCGGATCGTGCTGGTGGACGACGGCAGCAAGGACGACACCTGGAAGGTGATTTCCGGTTTACATGAAGCCGACCCGCGCTTCGAGGGCGTGAAGCTGGCCCACAACGCCGGGCACATGAACGCGCTTTGGGCGGGCATGACGCTGTCGGCGGAGCGCTGCGACTGCGTGATCACCATCGACGCGGACCTGCAGGACGACGTGAACGCCATGTACGGCTTCCTGGAGGAATACCGCAAGGGGGCGGACGTGGTCTACGGCGTGCGCTCCAGCCGCGAGAAGGACACCTTCTTCAAGCGCAACACCGCCCAGGGCTTCTATAAGATGATGGCCGGGCTGGGCGTGGAGATGGTGTACAACCACGCGGACTACCGGCTGCTGTCGAAGCGGGCGCTGGCGGCGCTATTGTCCTTCGGCGAGGTGAACATGTTCCTTCGGGGCATGGTGCCGATGCTGGGCTTCAAGACCGCGAAGGTGTACTTCGAGCGGGGCGAGCGCGTGGCGGGGGAGAGCAAGTACCCGCTGAAAAAGATGATCGCCTTCGCCGCGGAGGGCGTGACCTCGCTGAGCAACAAGCCCATCCGCTGGGTGCTGGGGCTGGGGGCGGTGTGCGCGCTGCTGGGCGTGGCCATGGCGGTGTACGTGATCGTCTCGCTGGTCAGGGGCCACACGGTTGCCGGCTGGGCCTCGATGATGATGTCCATCTGGCTGCTGGGCGGCCTTCAGCTGATGGCCCTGGGCGTGATCGGGGAGTACGTGGGCAAGGTGTACATGGAGACCAAGCGCAGACCGAAGTTTATACTGGAGGAGCATTTGAAATAGGCAATGCTTTGACTTTGGGACGAGGGGACGGTTCTCTTGTCCCACTTTTATGGGACGAGGGGACGGTTCTCTTGTCCCACTTTTATACCGGGATTTGGACAAGGGGAGGGCTTGTGCGAAAACATCACGACAGGCGCCGATCTGCCGCAGCGGCGACTGTAATGGCGACCGTAACGGCGACTATCAGTCGCCAAGGCTATCTTGAATTGCCGGAGGATTATCTGATCAAACCCTGGCTTTAGGCCAGTCGCGAAGGGGAGCGCGTATGAAAATCCAGGAATTCAGAGACAAGATGAAATCCGCAGATCGAGCCGTATTGGAGAAGATTGCAGCCGATCTTTACCGGCGTCTTCCAAAGGCGCTGAAGGAAGAGGAGCTGGATACCTTCATCGATCAGCTGCTCGCGGGTGACGTCCCGCCAAAGGCCGCAAAAAGCGGTCAAATCCCTTTTGAACAGCTGGAGAAGGAAATCCTGACATTTCTTTCCCATGTGGATGCAAACTACTATTGGGAGCCGAATCGCGTTGTGCCCAAGGCCCAGCGGTCCAAATGGCGGTTTGAAGTCATGCGCTTTCTCAAGCAGCTGGATGCCATCCCGGCTGATGACGCGCATGCCCAGCGCGCAGCCAAGCTTTACCTCGAAATCTATAATCGACTGGCCTATGGGTGCGGCTATTATATCTTCCCCACTGAAGATCCCTTTGCTTCCATACGTCGCCGGGATGTATAGGAAACAGGGGCGGCCTTTTGCCTCACATATGTACAGGCAAGGGAACCGCCCCATTTCCGTTTGTTCATAAATTCTCATAGGATTTGCCATATACTTTTTCTTGCATTTCTGTGACGGTTCATGTAATATACTATCAGTAAAATGGCTGCGTATGCTTTCCTATATTGCGCGACTATGGTTGCACGCGTCATGATCCCATAAAGGAGTTGATGGAGTGAAGTACAAGAGTATATCAAGGATATTTGCGCTGGTGCTGGCGCTGCTGCTGGCGGGTACGGCGCTGGCGGAGATCGAAATCGCCGGGGAGGGATTGCCCAATAATGAACTGGACCTCGCCCTGGAGAATGTGGATCTGGAGCTGCCCGAAGGCGGCATCGACATCGACCTGTCCACGGCGCTGGACGGTCTCGATGCCGTCGACGATGTGCCCGCGATCGATATTTCCGGGACGTCCAACGCCGAAACGACCACGCTCGTGCTGGGCGTAAACGAGAAGCATGCCCTGGATGTCCAGGCGATTGGCGGGGGCAAGAAGGTAAAGTTCAAATCCTCGAAGGCGACGGTCGCCAAGGTCACGTCGAAGGGCGTCATCAAGGGCGTGAAGAAGGGCAGGGCGAAGATCACCTGCACGGTCGGGGGCAAGACAGCCGCCGTCTATACGGTGCGGGTCCTCCCTGCGCCGGGCAAGGTCACGCTGAGCGCGGAGACCCTCACCCTGGGGGTGAAGCAGAGCGCGACGCTGGCGCCTTCGATTCCCGCTGGCACCCATGCCTCCTTTACCTGGTCCTCAAAGGACGCGACCATCGCCGCTGTGTCCCAGGCGGGCAAAATCACCGGCAAGAAGGCGGGCACGACCACCGTCACGGTCAAGACCCATAACGGCAGGAAGGCCAGTGTGAAGGTGACGGTGAAAAAGGCCCCGCGCAAGGTGACGCTGGACAGGCGCACGGCGTCCCTCAATGTGAAGGACACCCTCCGACTGAAGGCCACGCTGCCGTCCGGTACATATTCCCCGATCACCTGGTCGAGCAGCGACAAGAATATCGCCAGGGTCAGCGCCACCGGCAAGGTGACCGCAGTGGCCGTCGGCACGGCCACGATCACCGCCGCGACCTACAACGGGCGCACGGCCGCCTGCGTGGTGACGGTGCAGCCCGATGCCGGGTCGGTGGACTATCGCGCGCTGCTGATCGGCGAGGAAAACTTCAGCTATGACGTCTGCACGCGCAACCGGGGCGACGTGTATCTCATGGCGGATATGCTCCTCTATATCAAGGGACTCTATGGCGGTCGCTATGCGGTCACCAGGAAATACGACCTGTCGGCCGAACAGGTGTTGAGCGCCATCAGGACCACCTTTGCCGACGCGGATGAGAATGACGTCTCCCTGTTCTTCATCGCCACCCACGGCGATGTGGTGATGAGCGGCGAAGAAGCCGGCATGCTGGCGATGGCGCCCAGCGGCAACCTGCTGCTGAAGGATCTCGCCAACGCCCTCAAGGCGGTGCCCGGAAAGGTGATCGTCGTATTGGAATCCTGCGGGGCGGGCGCCGGCGTATATGCCAACAGCAATGGCGCGAGCGACAGGAAGGCGCTGTTCGAGGCGGCCAAGAAGCGCTCCAAGGCCTTTGACGCGGCGGCAATCAGCGCTTTTGCCAATGCGGATACGGGCGTCAGGGTGCGCATCGACGCATCGGATTCCGGCGATATCCGGGCCAACACCGGCGAGTTCCGCGTGGAAAACAAGTTCTATGTGCTGACGGCTTCCCGATATCAGGAGCTCAGCTGGGGCGAGGAGACGGAGGACCCCTACTATGCCCACAACTACTTTACGCGGTGGCTGACCCAGGGCATCGGCACCTCCGACACCATGCCCGCGGACAATTCCATGCCCGCGGATGCCAACAACAACGGCCAGACCACGCTGGACGAGCTGTACCGGTACATCTCGGACGTGGGGGACGACTATCCGTTCAGGCCGGCCTCGGGCGGCGTCTATTACCAGCACGTGCAGGTCTATCCCACCAATAGCAATTACGTGCTGTTCTGCCGGTAACGGCAACCGAAAACAGGGCTCCGAGCCAATGGCTCGGAGCCCTGTTTTGAGGTATGTCAGGCGGCGATCCTCAATATCGACGACGCCAGCGAGAACAGCACCAGCAGCGAGAGCACGTCCACGATGGTGGTGATGAACGGGCTGGCCATCACGGCGGGGTCCAGGTGTGCGCGCTTGGCCAGCATCGGCAGCGTGCAGCCCACCAGCTTGGCGATGACCACCGTGCAGAACATGGCCATGCAGATGGTGGCGGCCACGGGCATGGTGATGTCGGGGTTGATGAAGCGGCGGTCGAAGAACATCAGCTTCGCGAAGTTTGCCAGCGACAGCGCCGCGCCGCAGAGTATGGACACCCGGAATTCCTTCCACATCACCCGGAACACGTCCTTCAGCTCCAGCTCGTTCAGCGACAGGCCGCGGATGATGGTGACCGACGCCTGGCTGCCGGAGTTGCCGCCGGTGTCCATCATCATCGGGATGTAGGCGGTCAGCACCGGGATCAGCGCCAGCGCGTTCTCGAACCGGGAGATGACGATGCCGGTGAAGGTGCCGGAGATCATCAGCAGCAGCAGCCACGGGATGCGGTTTTTCCAGATCTCGAAGACGCCCGTCTTCAGGTAGGGCTTGTCGGAGGGGGTGATAGCGGCCATCTTCGCGATGTCCTCGCTGGCCTCCTCTTCCATGATGTCCAGGGCGTCGTCGACGGTGATGATGCCGACCATGCGGTTCTCGGCGTCCACCACGGGCAGCGATGTGAAGTCGTACTTCGACATGGTCTGCACGGCGGTTTCCTGGTCGTCCTGGGTGCCCACGCTGATGGCGTTGGCGGTCATCAGGCTCTCACAGGTGTCCTCCGGGTTGGCCAATATCAGCGTGCGAATCGTCACCGTGCCCAGCAGGTGGTACTTGTCGTCCAGCACATAGCAGGTGTTGATGGTCTCCTTGTCCACGCCGGTGACGCGGATGTGGTTGATGGCGTCCGCGGCGGTCATCTGCGGGGTCAGGGCCACGAACTCGGTGGTCATCACCGACCCGGCGGTATCGTCATTGTACTTCAGGATCTCGTTGATCTGTTTGCGGGTGTCGGGGTCGGCCTGGGTCAGTATGCGCCGCACCATGTTGGCGGGCATCTCCTCGATCAGGTCGACGGCGTCGTCCATGTACATCTCGTCGATGACGGCCTTCAGCTCGGTGTCGGAGAAGCTGCGGATCAGCGTCTCCTTCACGTCGCTCTCCATCTCGACGAAGGTCTCGGCGGCCAGGTCCTTGGGCAGCAGCCGGAAGATGGCCGGCATCAGCTTCTCGGGCATGTCGCTGAGGATCGCCGCGATGTCCGCGGGATACAGCGTCTGCATCAGGTCCCGCAGGGATGCGTATTTCTTCTCTTCCGCCAGCTTGCGAAAGGTCTCCTCCAGGATTTCAGTCCTTTGATTCAAGGTCACTCCTCCAATCATTGTTTGATGATGGAACGGCGCGTGCATGGCAAAACGCCGCTCCTCTGACAGGAGCAGGACACAGCAGATTGGATCAGGACAGCGCAGCAGGGCGCCGCTTCCTGTTTAAGATCGATGAGACTTATAAAGGGGAAGCGAACGCCGGTGCGAAGGCCGTCGTATGTGATCTAAGCTTGTGCCATAGCTACTACCGCCAGCGTCCATTCGCTTCACCCTCCTGTATCTGAATTTAAAGTGGAAACACTTCTGTTCTGATTTTAAATCAGCGGGGATGGTTTTGTCAATGGATTTCGGCAAATTTGTGCCCATTTTTTGCTTGTTGCAGATGTGTTAACGAGTGATCAAACGATGACGCAAATTGGACGCTGAATGTTCGGGTTTTTGGGCGTTTGCAACAGGTTGATAACACCCAAGATTCGCCTTTTTTCGGGGTTTTGAGGGAAAAAACGGGTTTACGTTATCTCTTTGATTTTCGTCAAAAAAGTATTGACAAATCGTGACACTATTTGCTATAATAACTAAGCTGTCAGGGAGCAAGGGCCTTAAAAACCCGGTGACCGACAGCGGCGAACCTTGAAAACGATACAGAGGAAACGAGTACAAGATCTTGCAGACTTGCGAGGAAGGCCGAGAGGCAGGAGCGAGGAAGCGAGATGAAAACAGTCAGAATTCTATGAGTAAAACGCCACGAGGTAACAAGAA
>JAZOUD010000042.1:0-23971 GCA_045658005.1 Clostridia bacterium
ATCATCAAGCTGATCAACTCCATTGGCGATCTGGTAAAGAAGCATCCCCGCGCTTCCAAGTACATGAACGTAGTCTTCCTTGAGAACTACTGCGTTTCCGCTGCTGAATACCTGATCCCCGCTACCGAGATCAGCCAGCAGCTGTCCACCGCCGGCAAGGAAGCCAGCGGCACCGGCAACATGAAGTTCATGATGAACGGCGCGGTGACCCTGGGCACCATGGACGGCGCGAATTGCGAGATCTACGACCAGGTGGGCGCGGACAACATCTACATCTTCGGCCTGACGGCCCAGGAGGTGGAGAGCGGCTACGCCACCTATCGCGCCCATGACATCTACGAGACCAACCCGAAGGTCCGCAAGGTGATGGAGCAGCTGATCGACGGCACGCTGTGCCCCGAGAACCCCCGCATGTTCCAAGAGATCTACCATTCCCTGCTGTTCGGCGATTACGGCGGAATGGCCGACCCCTACTTCGTGCTGAAGGACCTGACCAGCTACGTCACCACCCAGAAGCAGATGATGGCGGACTACGACAACCGGGATCTGTGGCTGAAAAAGGCCGTGATGAACACCGCCTGCTCCAGCCTCTTCACCTCCGACAGGACCATCGAGGAATACAACCGGCTGATCTGGCACCTGAAGCCGCTGAATCTGTAATTCCCACCCGTCCAAAGGACGGCAAAATGGGAAATGGGAGATGGAAAGCGATGAATGATTGACATTCTCGCGCCCCGTCGACCATTTCCCATTTCACATTTATTCATGCAGGAGTAATCACTATGTATCTCTACCACGATTCCCGTGACCCCATATACCGCGCACCAATGAGCGCCGTGCCCTGCGGAAAAAAGCTCCGGCTGCGCGTG
Source organism: Clostridia bacterium (assembly GCA_045658005.1). Taxonomy (GTDB): domain Bacteria; phylum Bacillota; class Clostridia; order Christensenellales; family Aristaeellaceae; genus UBA2862. The sequence continues at coordinate 870 of JAZOUD010000042.1, forward strand.
TTCGCCGAGGGCCTGCACCGGGTTTATCTGAGGCTCTGGTGGCAAAACACCGAGAAGCGCCTGCCCATGAGGCCCACCCACGACAACCTCTATGAGGGTGAGCTGAAGCTGCCCAAAGAGCCGGGACTGCTGTGGTACTTCTTCGTCGCCGTGGGCGACGACGGCAGGACCTGGTACCTGGGCAACGCGGCGGACGGCCTGGGCGGCGTCGGCGCAATCAGCGAGCGCGAACCCGGCGGCTACCAGGTGACGGTATACGACCCGGCCTACGACACGCCCCATTGGATGCGCAACGGCATGATGCTGCAGATCATGGTGGATCGCTACAACGCCGTCGGCGAGAAGGACGTGCGCAACCTGCCCCCGGCCAGCTATTACCACATCCGCTGGGACGACGACCCCACGCTGGTCATCAACGACGATCGATACGGCGACAACTGCAACAACGACTATTTCGGCGGCAACCTGCGGGGCGTGATGGAGAAGCTGGACTACATCCAGTCCCTGGGGGTGACGGTGCTGTACTTCAACCCGATCTTCAAGGCCCGCAGCAATCACAAGTACAACACCGGCGACTACAAGACCATCGACCCCAGCTTTGGCACCGAGGCAGACTTCCGGGCGCTCTGCGCCGAGGCGGAAAAGCGGGGCATGCGGGTGATCTTGGACGGCGTGTTCTCCCACACCGGCTCCGACAGTCTCTACTTCAACCGGGACGGCAGCTATGGCGAGGGCGGCGCGTACAACGATCCCAAATCCCCCTACCGGGAATGGTACCGCTTCTACAACTGGCCGGACGAGTACGAGAGCTGGTGGGGCTTCAAGACCCTGCCCAACGTTCACGAGGACACCCCGAGCTACCAGGACTTCATCATCAATGACGAGGACAGCGTCATCGCCCACTGGCTGAGGGCCGGGGCGGCGGGCTGGCGGCTGGACGTGGCCGACGAGCTGCCGATGGAGTTCATACGACGCGTTCGCGCGCGCATCCTTAGGGAGCGCGGGGACGGCGCGCTGATCGGCGAGGTGTGGGAGGATCCCACCAACAAGGTGGCCTACGGCGAGATGCGCTGCTACGCCCTGGGCGACACGCTGGACAGCTGCATGAACTACCCGCTGCGCACCGCGCTGTTGGACTTCTTCTGCTACCGCAATGACGCCGCCACCTTCGTGCGCAGGCTGGAAAACCTGCGGGAAAACATGCCCGCGCCCTTCTTCTATTCGGAGATGAACCTTCTGGGCAGCCACGACACCGCCCGCGCCATCAGCGTGTTTGCCGACATCGGCGACATGGCCCCGGATCGCGTCTACCGCCATCCGTTCATGATGAGCCCCGGCGACTACGCCCGGGGCAAGCGCCGTATGGTGGCCGCGTGGCAGCTGATCTGCGCGCTGCCGGGCATGCCCTGCCTGTACTACGGCGACGAGGCCGGGCTGACCGGCATGGCCGACCCCTACAACCGGGCCACCTACCCCTGGGGACGCGAGGACGCGGCCCTGGTGGAAACCTACCGCCGCATCATGACCGACCGCATGGCCTCCCCCGTGCTGCGCACAGGCAGCTTGCGGCTCATCGCCCCCGGCCCCGACGTCGTGCTGGTGGAGCGCCGGATCGAAGGCGGCGCGGATGTGTTCGGCGAACCCGCCGAGGACGGCTTCCGTGTCCTGGCCGTAAACCGCTGCGGCGAGCCCCGCCGGGCAGAATACGCCGGTCGGATGTGGGAGATCCCCGGCGAGTCCGCGATATGGATCACCCCCGACGCGGAAAACACCGTAAAGCCTGCCAAAGCGGATTGGAACGGCAGGGATTGAGCCAAAAAAGATCCTTCGCTTTGCTCAGGATGACACATCGGGTTTCCATTGTCATCCTGGGTGAAGCGAAGGATCTTTCTGTTTATCCTACTGCCCCAGCACGTCGTCCAGCGTGATCTGGTTTTCAAGCCCCGTATCGACGGCAGGCTTCTTGATCCGCCGGGCGTTGGCCTGGCGCAGGCGGGCGATTTCCTTTTCCTGGCTGTTGATCAGGTCCTGCATGCGCCGGACGGTCTCGGCGGACTCGTCCTGCTGCTGGCGCAGCTTCTTCCTGCCGTCGCTGACCTGCTTCTCCAGCTGCTCCAGCTTCAGCCGGTTCGCGCCTTCCTCCTTTTCCGCGAGGATGCGCAGGCCGCTCTCCCTGAACAGGGACATGTTCAGGTCGCTGGTGCGGCTCTCCATCTCCTGGAAATCGCTCTCATAGGTGTCCAGGCGCTGACGCAGGCGGCGAATCTCCGCCTCCCGCCGCTCCAGCACCTGCTGAAGGTTCTGCCGCCTGGCCTTCTCCTTCTGCATCTGCTGCAGGTGCGTCTGGGTCCTCGTCAGGGTCACATGCAGTGTCCTGCACCGCCAGATGAGCCATGCGGTCAGTATCACCAACGCCACCAGGGCGATTATCGCGTACAACAAGGTATAGCCCTCCCTTGGTATACCTTATTATAGCACAACTTTCACCCTGTACAGCGCTTTCCCCCGAAATGCGCGATTTTAGTCACATTTGATCGACAAGCCTCATCCCCCGAAGCGCCACAGCAGGAACCCCACGCTGATCAGGCAGATGCCCAGCGCAGATGTCCAGACCCAGCGGGGCACGAATATCAGGAACATCAGCATACCGATGACCATCAGCACGATGCCGACCACCCGCGTGCCGCTGTTGGTCGGTCCATTGCCGCAAGAGCGTCCCATCCCCATCGCCTCCATGATCCATGGTATGCTTCAGGGCTGGGATCGGTTCAAACTTCAATGCCCTCCAGCTTCAGCAGGGCGCGCTTGCGCTCCAGCCCGCCGCCGTAGCCGGTCAGTGTGCCATCGCTGCCCAGCACCCTGTGGCAGGGCACGATCAGAGAGATGGGGTTGTGCCCCACGGCGCCGCCAATCGCGCGGCTGGAGAAGCGCTCGATTCCCCGCTTCCGGGCGATCGTCCGGGCGAGGTCGCCGTAGGTCGCGGTGGTTCCATAGGGAATTTGGAGCAACAGCCCGCCCACATGCCTGCGGAAGTCCGGCCCGGTCAGGTGCAGCGTCGGCGTAAATCCCGGTTCGCGCCCGGAAAAGTAGATGTCCAGCCACTGCGCCGCCTCGTCAAAGAACGGCGACGGGCGCTCTTCAGCGCTTGCCGAAAGCCCCTCGCCCATGTGCCGCTGGTTTTCGACAAACCAGAGCCCGGTCAGCCCTTCGTCGTCCGCCGCGAGCAGGATCTGACCCAGCGGGGATGGATGGTAGTGCGTGTAGATCATGCCGACGTCCTTCCTTTTGCATATTTGCACCGGTATGTAGCGGCGGCATCTGCGCCGCCACAGTGGCGGCCTGAAGGCCGCCCTAAAGGACCAACTTCGTGTCACCGCTACAACGGTTGTTATGTGGATTATAGCATAAAAGCGCGCTGATGTCAAACATTTGTTCGATTGTACTTTTATCACGTATGTGCTATAATGAATTGAAGAATACTGTCGCCCGGATGCTCTTGGAGTGTCCCGCGACGCATGGAGGAATACCATTGCCTGATAAGAAATTCCGTTCCGGCTTCGTGGCCATACTGGGCCGTCCCAACGTGGGCAAGTCGAGCCTGATGAACCGCTTCGTCGGGGAGAAGGTGGCCATCATCTCCAACCATCCCCAGACCACCCGCAACAAGCTGCTGGGCGTGGCAACCGGGGATGACTGGCAGATCGTCTTCGTCGATACCCCCGGCCTGCACAAGCCCCGCACCAAGCTGGGCGAATACATGATGAAGTCCGCCAGCGACGCCCGGGAGGGCGTGGACGCGGTGCTCTGCGTCGTGGACGGCCAGCACATCGGCGCGGGCGACATGGCCGTGATACAGGACATCGCGAAGATGAACTGCCCCAGATTCCTGGCGGTGAACAAGATCGACATCGTGCCCGAGGAGAAGCTGTTTCCCCAGCTGGCCCAGCTGCACGACTGCGGCTTCGACCAGATCGTCTCCACCTCCGCCCGCACCGGTGAAAACGTGGAGCTGCTGCTGAAGCTGCTCATCGAAGCCATGCCCGAGGGGCCGAAGTACTTCCCCGACGACATGATCACCGACCAGCCCGAGCGGGTGATGTGCGCGGAGATCATCCGGGAGAAGGCCCTGCGCAACCTTCGGGACGAGGTGCCCCACGGCGTAGGCGTCGAGATGCTTCAGATCCAGAAGATATCCGACACGCTGACCGAGATCCACGCCAACGTGTACTGTGAGAAGGCCAGCCACAAGTCCATCATCATCGGCAAGCAGGGCTCGATGCTGCGCACCATCGGCAGCGAGGCCCGTGCCGACATCGAACGCCTGCTGGGCACGAAGGTGAACCTGAAGCTGTGGGTCAAGGTGCGCGAGGACTGGCGCAACCGCGCCGGCGACCTGCGGGCGCTGGGCTACGAGGAGTAAGCCATGCCGGTCATCACCACCCACGGCCTGGTGCTGCGCCGGGCAGATTATTCCGATTACGACCGCATGGTCACGATCTTTTCCCCGGAGATGGGGCGGCTGGACGCCATAGCCCGGGGCTGTCGCAGGCCGAAATCGCCGCTGGTCAACGCCGTCGAGCCCTTCACCAGCGGCGAATTCCAGCTTTACCAGCACAGGGAGCGCTTTTCCCTGGAGCAGTGCCAGATCTCCGACAGCTACCTTGAGCTGCGGGGTGATTATGACCGCCTGCGCCACGGCGCCTACTGGCTGCGGCTGCTGGACACAGCGATCCTGCCCGACACCCCCGCGCCGGAGCTGTTCATCACCACCCTGTGGGCACTGGCCCACCTGAACTACGGCGAGCTGTCGCCGGAGCTGGTGACCTTTGCCTTCGAGTCCCACTTCATGCGCCTGATGGGGCTCTCGCCCAGGATGGACGCCTGCATGCTCTGCGGCCGGCCCGTGGACGGGAACGCCCGCTTCGATCCCGACCTCGGCGGCGCGGTGTGCCTGGACTGCCACTCCCCCGCCCCGGAGATGTCCAACGGCGCGCGGCGCATACTGTTGAAGCTGCCCCGCACCCAATTCGACAAATTCCAGCTGCTGAACGACCGACCGGAGTGGCCCGAAGCGGCCCGGTTGCTGCGCAGCTGCGTCAACCTGCGCATGCACATGGAGAAGTTCGCCCCACCGCTTTGGGAGGGTGACAGTCTTTGAATCAGAAGCGTTCCGTTCAGCATTATGTTAAATTTGGCGCATGTCTTGCAATAATTCATCATGCCATGTTATAATTTAAGTAACGAACAATAACATTTCTTTTTATCGAAAGGAAGTGACCACCAACCAAAGGAGGGATACCCATGCCGAAGCCAACCATACTGTGCGTTGACCCCCGACTGGACATACTCGATTTGCTCTCCGCAGCCCTAACATCGTCCGGGTACACCGTACATACCACCCATGCAGGTCTCGACGCCATCAATAGCGGCGCGGACCTGATCATACTCGACCTCAACCTGCCCGATATCCACGGCCTTGAACTGATCAGGACCCTTCGCTCGATCTCCACCGTGCCCATACTGGTCGAAACCGAATCCAGCGCCGAAGCAGACGCCGTACTCGCCTTTGAATACGGCGCTGACGACTTTGTGACCCGGCCCTTCTCGATCCGTGAGCTGGTTTCCCGCGTCCGGGCGATCCTGCGCCGGTCCGCCAGCGGCAACCCGGACGACAGGATCAAGGTCGGCCCGATCATGATCGACAGCGAAAACTATGAGGCGTTCCGCAACGGCGAAAAGATGGTTCTGACGCTGAAGGAATACGAGCTCTTGAAGGCGCTGGCCTCGTCCCCCGGCAGGGTTCTTTCCCGGGATTTCCTGCTGGACCACATCTGGGGCCACGAATACTACGGCGAGACCCGCACCGTCGACGTACACATCCGCCACATCCGCCAGAAGCTGGGCGACGACGCCGCCATGATCGAGACGGTCAGGGGCGTCGGCTACAAGCTGACAGCCACCGCCTGACCCCCTCCCCCACGACCGATGCCACACAGACGAACGGGAGGTGGTCATGTGCATACGCCCATACTCTGCGTGGATGACGACGTGAACGTGCTGGACAGCCTGACCGATATGCTGGAAGACGCCGGCTTTGCCGTCATAGTGGCGCAAACCGGCTATGACGCGCTGGCGCTGGCCGTTTCAAGGAAGCCTTCGCTGGTATTGCTGGACCTGGTGCTGCCCGACCTGCCCGGCGAGGAGGTGTGCCGCAGGCTGCGCGCCCACGCCCCCACCGCCGACCTCCCCGTCATCATGCTGACGGTCAAGGACAGCGAAGCGAACAAGGTCATCGGCTTTGAAACCGGCGCGGACGATTACGTGACAAAGCCCTTTTCCGAACAGATCCTGCTGGCCAGGATTCGCGCGCTGCTCCGGCGGCACGAAATGGCGCGATAGATCACAAGATTGCAACGACAGGACGGCGAGCCACTCAGGGCTTGCCGTCCTGTCGTTGAATGATGTATAATACAGGTGACGACCCCTACAGATCATACAAAACGGAGGCATGAACCATGAAGAGAATCCTGTGCATGCTGCTGGCGAGCGCCCTGCTCATCCTTTCGGCGACCTGTCTTGCCGAGGTCACCGGCCCGGCCTATCTGGGCACCTGGGCCTGCGGACGCGCCACCATCGTCATCTCCGACGAGCACCCGGGCTACCGAATCGAAATCAGCTGGGGCAACAGCGCCGCCGAGGTCACCGAGTGGAACTATTACTGCCCCTATGTGCTGACCGACGGAAAGCTGGTCAGCGAGCCCACCGGCATCAAGGCCGACCTGACCTACGGCGATGACGGCGAAGTGGCCCAGTCCGTCACCGGCTACGAGGACGGCCAGGCCACCTTCTCCATCGGTGAGGACGACAGGCTGACCTGGGCCGACGCAAAGGAGGATGCCGGCGCGGACATGGCCTTCGAGCGCGTCGAGATCGTCGGCTTTGCCCCATCCGAAGAGGAATTTGCCGTCAGCTATTTCAAAATGATCGGCGACAGCGCACTGTCTCTGGACAAGAAGGCCTGTGAAGCGCTGAATTTTGCCGCCGACAGCGAGCTGTGGCGCGCCGACAGGGAGGCCATGCGCGACAATATGTTCAGGGCCTGGGAGATCCTCGCCGAAGTGGAGCAGTCCGCCTTCGACAGCAGCTTCATGGACGTGGTCTACCTGCTGGACGCCTGCTATGAAGACTGGCCCGCCAACCGGGCGACCTTCACGGACGGCCGGGACGCGCGCATGGACGCGCTGCTGGCCGAGCCGCTGTATCAGGAGGCCTGGAGGACCCTGCTGGGCAATACGCTGACGCTGGGAAATTCGGACGATTGAGCATTTGGCTCCGATCGTGATTATCCCGACCGAACAGATACGGTTCCCGAATAACCTATATCAGACACACAGCCACGCCAGCGCCTGGGCTTCAAACCGCTCAGGCGGTTCCAGTCGGCCAAGCATATGGTCTATCACGTCCTCGGGAACCGCCTGGGGACGTTTCGCGTTGCGGCGCAGCTCTTCCTCCCATGCCGTCTCCAGGTAAACAACGCGAACCCGGGCATGATAACCTTCAAACAGCTCTATCTGCTGTGCGCGAAGGGGTGTCAGCGATTTACTGGGTTCGAGCGCCCGGAATTTTCCGCGAGAACGGGCTTGTAAGCCTCGGAGGTAAATCAAGAAATCCGCATCAAATGGATGGTGCAGAAGGCACCGCCAGATGTGCCGCCGTATTGTGCGGCAGTTTCAAATCCATTTGCCGTGGCGCGTCTGTACTGTCCTGCCTGGCGTTCCGCATGCACGTCATTTACGATTGATTTATAACGTACTGTCACTCTGTCGCCTGCGCAGCACTGACAACAGCGCCAGCGCTGCCAAAGCCAAAGCAAGGTACAGCGGCAGGTTGCTGTGGTCGCCGGTGTCCACGCCGTCGCGCACATGGAGGGTGAACTCCTGGCTGATGACCTGGTTCCCGTCGGCGTCGGTCACGACGCAGCGGAATTTACAGCCGTCCCACTTCTTCTCGATGTCCTTCCGGCTCAGGGTCGGCTCGGTGAAGCCCGGCAAATCGACCCACTTTTCGTGCTTGGGGTCCCACACCTGCCACTGGTAGGTGTAGGGCTTTTTGCCGCCCTCAACCTCCACGGAGAAGGTCACGTCCTCGCCCTCCTGCACGGTCACGTCCTCGGGCTGCTTCTCAAAGTGCAGCGCATCGCCGCCGCCCAAGATCAGCGCGAATTCGTTGTTGGCGTAGGCGATCTCGTCCCGGCCCACGGCGCTGACCACCACCCGGGCGCGGGTGTGCTTGTCGGCATCGGGCACCAGCGTCGCCAGGGGCAGGGTGATCGTATGGGTCATCCTGTTGGCCACCGCCTTGGTATAGTAGGGCAGCGTGACCACGTAAGCTTCATCGGAGCCGTCCAGGTACACCTGGCAGGTCAGCTTGAAGCTGTCCTCGGTATCGGCAAAGTTCGACACAATGATGTCCAGGAGCCTCGTGCCGTCCACATCCCGGTAAAGGCGATGGCCGATCTCGATGTCGTGGACGGACACCTGCAGCGGCACCGCGTCCCCGGCGTCCACCGCGTTGGCGATCAGCCCGGAGCCAACGGCGTTCATGAAGGCCGCGTTGGAGACCAGCGCGCCCGGCTGCAGCTCCAGAGCGTTGCCCTCGTCGTTCAGCGACCAGGTCAGCTCCTGGGTCGCGGCGGCGTTGGACTGGATGCCGGAATCGCCCTTCGCGCCCGCGGCGTTGGCCATGGCCCCCTGCCAGTTGGCGTAGGAGGACACGTTTTTGACCCTCAGGTACAGGGTCTTGTCGCCATGCCAGCTCTCCGAGATCTTCAGCGAGGCGGTGAAGGAGGCCAGCGCGCCGGGCATCAGCATGTTGGTCTGGATGAAGTTGTTTTTGGTATCCCGCTTGCTCAAGCTGCTGGTCCAGGCCGCGTTCGAGTTGCTCTGCGACGCCTTCAGCGTCAGATTCTCCTTCTCGACCGTCCAGCTGCGCGGTCGGGAAGAGAAGTCATAATCGCTGTTGCGGTAGATGGCCTTCTTGCCCTTGAGCAGCTCCTTCTGGCCGTTCCCGGAAGCCATGGTCAGCGCGCTCCTGTCGGGCCGCAGGCAGTCATAGCACAGTGTCTCCACCACTTTATCCCTGCCGCCCTCCTTGACGAACAGCTCCACGTCGAAGGCGGAAATGCCCATGTTGCCCTCGTTCATCAGCACGATGGTGGTGTCCTCGAAGTCGCCGGCGGCCATGGTGGTGTCCTCCACGGCCATGTCCTTCACCGTCAGCACCGGCTTCAGCGTCAGCGGGAAGCTGTACAGCGTCATCGGCTCCGGACCCTTTTCGTCGTCCTTCGGCAGGGGCGTGGCGGTCAGGTAGCCCTGGCCCACCGTCGTCAGCACCACGTCGCGGGGCACGATGCCGCTGCCAAGGGTGAATTCGGAATAGACCGCCGGGGCGGACATGGTGTTGGTGGCGGGGTCATAGACGACGACCCACAGCCGCCAGGCGTCCGGATCGCTGTCCTTCTTCTTTTCCACGGTGGACAGCCAGTAGATGTAAGGCGTGCCGTTGACCGTCTGAACCTCGAAGGCGCCGGAGGGCACGGTGACATCATAGGCCGTATCCGTCACGTCGTAGGAAAGATTTGTGGTGAGCTTGCCCTTCTTCCCGCCGATGGTCAGGCCCTTCAGCTTGTAGCGCTTCACGCCGTCCCCGTTGGTTTCGGCCTCAGTGTAGAACAGGGTCTGGGAATAATCGTCTCTGCCCGTTCCCACGGTCTGCACCAGCTCGAATGCGTTGATGTCGCCCTTCTTCACGGCGACGGCCCTGCGCTTGGTTTCGGTCAGGTCGATCTGTACGGTCGGCTTTGTTTGTGTTTTGTATTTGACCGGCGCGGTGTTCATCTCCCAGTCGTACAGCTCGATGGCGCTTTCACCCTCGGCGTTGTCCCTAGGGCGGCTGAGCGCCACGAAGCTGAAGCAACGGAACCGGCTGACGCCCTCGATCGAGCCGGGGATACCCTTGGCGCTGGAGCGCAGGTTCACGCGCTCGTGATCATCGCCCAGGGCATTCATGACGGCCATGTCGGACAACAGGTGGAAAGAGTTGTCGACACATCCAAAGCAGGCGTAGCCGGACTTGCCTGCGTCGCCCCCGTCCACACGCTCGGCAAAGCCATACGCTTCGATGCTGGAAACAAGACTCAGCTCGGAGTCGCGATAGGTAACCCTGGCCCATTCGATTTTCGGGTTCGTAATACCCCTGGGGTTGTACGCCAGGTCCAGGTTGACGGCGCTGTCCTCGAGGGAATCGATGGACATGAAGGAATCGGAACCGAAGCCACTGATGCCCACCAGGTCGTTCAGCTCGTTCCTGTAGGCGAGCGACATGATCCAGGCATAGGCCTTGGGTTTGGCTATAGTGCTTTCGATGGGGTAGCCGTCCTCGTCGAACGCCTCGGCGCAGCAGCCGACCAGGAGGATCGTGTTGCCGTCGGACCAGGCGTCGAAGGCATAGTCGTTGAGGCTCTGGCTCCGTCGCGACCTACTGTCACTGAACCACCCCTGAACGTTGCCCTTCTTGCCGTTGTTTACATCCACCCAGCACACGCGCTGGAGGCCATTGACCTTGTCCAGGTAGAACGCGAAGGAATGGCCGTTGGAGGTGGCCACCTTGATGCTGCTGTGGGCGTTTCTTTCGTTGGTGAGGATCGCCTTTGCCGCCGGGACCAGGCCGGGATAGCTCGCCGGCTCCTGGGTGGCGGCGGTGATCTCCTCGGCCGCGTCGGCGTTGGCCGCCACATACTGCTGCAGCGGCGGCAGGGCGTTGCTGGCGGTGCTGTCGTACCAGGTGCCGCCCCATGGCCCCCAGGTCTTTGAGATCTCCACGAACACGATGGTCGCGCCGACGGTGAGGCTGATCTCCCCGCCGACGGTGAAGGAATGCAGCCCCGCCCCCATCAGGACCAGCGTGATGCGGAAGTTCAGCTGTGCCAGGAAGCGAACATAGAGGTCGGCGACCCCCTTGATGCCCATGCCCGCCTGGGCGGTGAAGGAGAAGGAGATGAGGATGGTGATGTCCTTGAACGGCTTGAACTCAAAGGCACCGATGCCTTTTTTCGCACTCCACGACCAGCCCATCTGGAGGCTGATGCCGAAGCCCGCGTTCACGCCCAGCGAGAAGCAGATGTACGCCGGGATGGGCCCGACCATGTGGACCAGGGTCCAACTGTAGCTGTACTTCAACAGCACGCCCGTGCCGAGGCGGATCTCCATGACCCCGGTTTCATCGTCTGTGCCGCTTTCATCCACCTGCCAGCGGCCGCTGCCCAGCACGAACCAGCCGAATTCCAGCTTGGATTCGCCCAGGAACTTCCAACCCTGCGTCTTGTAGTAGTCGTAGGCCGCGCCCATCTGCGCCAGATGCTGGGCAAAGCCGCCCGTCTTTTCGGCGCGCTTCTGCCCGTCCTCGAAGTCCTGCATGTCCCGGCTCTGCCAGGAGGCCTTCTCCTCCAGCTTGTCAGCAAACAGGGCGGTGCCGATGAAGACGGTGACAAAGCCCGCGTTGTCGATCGTGACCTTGGGCAGGTACTTCTTCCACGGCAGGTTGACGGCGATGTCCAGGGTGTGGTCCCCGCCCAGGGGGATCTGGAACGAAAAGCCAAAGCCCTTCTCGTACACGCCCATAAAGGCGTCGCTGCCCGCCTCGAACGGGGAATCCACCACGCTCTTGACGGAGATCAGCTCCGTGTCGAAGCGCTCGGCCGATTTATCCTTGCTGAAGGCGATGAACGGGTAAAGCGCCTCCTCCACGTCCGGCGCGATCAGCTTTTTCCACTTGTTTTTAAAGGTGTACACGTTCCCCTCGCGGGAGGTGGGTTCGGCCCACTTCTGCTCGTAGTGGGTGGACGAACCGCCCTCGATCCAGTAGCCCAGCAGCGGCTGGGGCTGCTCGCCGCCCTCGGGATAGCGCACCTCCACCTTGATCTCAAAATCCCAGGTGTTCAGGTGGGAGTTGATCATCTCGTAGCTGTCCTCAGTATTTACCTAACTGAATAGATACAAGTTGTAAGACGCACCGCCAATCGCAGTCTTTTCCGCCTGCCGCCAGCTCAGGACACCACGGTTGGGCGCACGCACGTTTGAGCCAGAGGGACATTTTCATCTTCCCTTTCCCGGTTTTGTATGGTATACTGTACCTGGTATCTTCTGGTGGCGCCATATGCGCGGCGAAGAAGCCCTTAGAGGGAAGGTCGGGGAGATGATCCGCATAGGGCGACACCTGTCCACTGCGAATGGGTATCCCGCCATGGTAAAGATGATCGCAGCCATGGATGGCAATACCTTCGCCTGGTTCACAAGGAATCCACACGGGGGACGATCCAATCCCCCCGTCTGCAGCGGATGTTGCCGCGCTGACCGACGAGGCGCTGGAGGTTGAGATCGAATAATGTATGATTGGAATATGAAAAAGCCTGAATTGGGATAATCCGCTTCGCATACGCACTGCCGCCGCCCTGACCGCATGGATTCAGGAGATCGGCAATAAACCAGGATAAGCCTGATTCAGAAGCTCCGGGAAGGGTTTGTGTTGGCCTGAAGGAATTCTTTATTGATGAGGTGTTCAAATGAAAGCTTACAATTCCCACGAAAAAAGGGCGATGATCTATGCCATCACCGATACTGACGGCACTCCCCTGGACCTCATTAATATTCAATCCTTCAAGGATGGCGCGCTCGACAGCGTCGTCACCTTCATCGGACGCCATGATCGGGATGAATATGTCAAGGTTTCGGAGGCTCTGGATCTATCCGCTCCGGGCGCCGTGTTCAACTACAGCCGATTTGTCAGACAGCTGGAGCGCTTCCTTGACGAGCATATCCGCGCCTACCACAACAGGCTTTCCGGAAAGGTATACAAGGACGGAAGCGCTCACAATGATCAAAGCAGCGAATCGTCACTGGAGGATGAATTGATAGAGGCCCTGCGACGGTTTCATACACAGCGCTGAGGTCCGACGGCCCCTGCCCCCGTGGAACGGAAAGGGATACGCGCCGTGAGCGTTGATGCCCCGCACGCCTGTTCAAATGCCAGAAGTGCGATCATGGCTTTAAGGAAATACCGCACAATTAAGGCGGTCAGCTGGCGAGTGCATTTTTCGTCAGACAATAATGCAGCTTTCTTGGTTTACTGGCGGTAAACCAAGAAAGCTGCATCATATGACTGGCGGAAAAGCAGGTAAAAGTCAGCGCATCCGGGAGCGATCCATGTTGCAGAGCGCTCCCGCTTGATACGCGTGGGGTTGACCCATCCGCATCACATATGTATCCATCCAACCGCGCCACGCAGGCTGACGAGGTACCAATCGCCATCCTCCTTCAATATGGGAAGGCGGGTACCCTTATCGAGCAGGGCGACCTTGGGCGAGGCAGTGTCGTCCCAGGCGTAAACCGAAGTTTTCTGTTCGGTCACATACCAGGACGGATTGATGACGATGTAGTCTGAATTGATCCAGCCGCAGGGAGAGTCCTCGGAATCACCAAGGGTGCAATAGACAAATCCGTTCTCTTCCTGGGGCCCTGAGGGCAGATCCGCGTCGATCACGATGGGCTGGTCTCCGTAATCCAGGGACTGTATCGCTTTGGCGGAAGCGCTCGGCTTATCCCGCAATGTGAGTTTATCGCACAGCACCACGGCCGGATAACCGATTTGCTGCCCCGGGCCATAAGGCGGTATGATTTCCGCGTGAGCAACCCCAATGCATCCGAGCATGACGACCAGCGCCATCAGAATAGCCAGCCAACCATGTTTTTTCATGTCCATTTCCCTCTCTTTCATGTATTCCTCGGTTAGACGTAGAACCCGGCATTTTCGTTCCATGTGCGAATCGGAGATGGCCACCCTCACCTGTGCTGCATTTTCCCGAGCATCCCCTCGAGCAGCCGGTCTGTCGCCCGAATCACTGCTTCGACGCCCTCCTTCGTCAGGCCGTCGTAGTGGATGCCAACCTCGACCACGGCGGGCAAAAGGCCCTCGTCCTTCAGGCGCTTGCCCCAGCGACGGCTCACGACGTCGTCCCAGTGGGTCGGGAACAGCGTGGTCTCCTCCTCCCCGTCCGGGCCGATGATCGTCACCGCGCCGATGTGGGGCTTGTCGCCGCCGTAGATCGAGATGTGGACACCCTTCGGAAACAGCGTCACGCTGGCGACGATCGTCCGACCCAGGCATTCCACCGCTTCATATATCCCCCGCACGTCATGCATGGCGCTAACCCTGCCATTCATAGTCGTCGTCATCCAGACCGAACTGGCTCAGCACGCGCTGAACGGTGTAGGCCGTGCATTCTTTGACGGTCAGCGGCCTGCGGTAATACGCGGGCACCGGCGGCAGGATCACCTCGCCCAATTGACTGGCCTCGTACAGGTTGCGCAGGTGGACGGTGGACAGCGGCGTCTCCCGGGCGACCAGGACCAGCTTCCGCCGCTCCTTCAGGCACACATCCGCCGCACGAAGCAGCAGGTTGTCGCTGTAGCCGGTGACGATGCCCGCCACGGTCTTCATGCTGCACGGCGCCACGACCATGCCCATCGTCCTGAACGACCCGCTGGCGATGGATGCGCCGATGGCGTCATTGTCGTGCCGGAAATCCGCCATGGTCCCCAGCTGCTCAAGCGTGACATCGCACTCCGCGCTCAGCGTCAGCGCCGCGCTTGTGGTCACCACCAGATGGGTCTCCACCTCCGGGTGCCTCTCATTCAGTTGTCTCAACAACTCGACGGTGAGCGGCGCGCCGGACGCCCCGCTCATGCCGATGATCAATCGCTCAGCCATGCAGCCACTTTCCCGGATCGAGCTCCATAAACGGTGCCCGAACGAATCGGTCCTTCTGGTCAAAGGGAACGGTGCAGTCGAATATGGTCTTGCAGGAGATGCCCACATCCCGTATGGAGGGGCTGTACTCCGGGCTGCTGGACGGGTCCAGCGGATGGCAGCGCACGCCGGGGATCGTGATGATATCCCGATCCCCCTGGAAGCGGGTGTTCATGGCCCAGAGTACATCGTTGGTGTCAAATATGTCCACGTCCTCGTCCACCAGGATCACGTGCTTGAGCTCCGGGAAGGCTGAGAACGCCAGCAGGGCCGCCTGCCGCTGTTTGCCTTCGTCCGTATGGACGGTCTTTTTGCACTGAAGGATGGCCATGTACTTGCCGCCGCCGGAGCGATGGGCATAGACGTTGATCACCTTGCCGGGCAGCGCCCTGTCGATCAGGCTGAATATGCTGGCCTCGGTGGGCAGGCCCGCCATGTTCACATGCTCCTCGCTGGGGCCGATGCAGGTCTGCATGATGGGGTCGACCCTGTGCGTTACAGCCTTCACCTTGAGCAGCCAGCATTCATGGCTGGCCCTGCCGTTGTAGCCGGGGAACTCCGGCATGGCGTAGCCGGTGTGGGAATTCTGGTCCTCCACCACATGGTTGCTGCCGGGAAGGATCTCGCCCTCGATCACATACTCCGCGTTGGCGATGGCCTGTTCATTCACCGTCAGGCATTTCACCATCTTCACCGGCTCGCCCCGCAGGGCCCCGGCGATGGACAATTCATTGAAGCCCAGGGGCGTGGTGGGCAGCTCGAAGCAGGAACACACCGACACCGCCGGGTCCACGCCGATGGACACCGAGATCGGCAGGGCCTGACCCAGCTCCGTGGCCCGCTCGGCCATCGCGCCGATGTGGCGGCTGCCGGGCTGGAGGAAGATCGAAAGCTCGTCTCTCGACTGGATGCACATGCGGTGAATGGTTACATCGGAAAGCCCGGTATCCGGGTGGGTCGCGTAGCACATGCCCAGGGTGATGTAGGGACCGGCGTCCAGGGGGGTGTTGGTCGGCGCGGGGATGAGCCGGAACAGATCAAAGTCTGCGTCCGTGGCCCTGTGCACCACCTGCTGGCAGGGCGGACGTGGGACGAGAACATCAGCGCCGTAAGGCCGCCCTTGACCACCATATCCAGCATGGCCTCGCGATTGTGGCTTGTGAATTCCACGCGGGGAATGAAGCCCGCCGACTTGCAGGCGTTGATGCACAGGTGGTATGGCAGCGAGCCCTCCTTGATCAGCACAAAGCGGTCGTCCGCCAATTGCCGGAGGTTGATCTGCTTTTCCGACGCCAGCGGATGCCCCGCCGGGAGCACGGCGACAGTTCATCCATACATATGGGGATGCGTCGCAGCATATCGTCACGCGAGGATACGTAGCCCGCGTCGGCGAAGCTGCGGGAGCCCCGCATGATGGCCAGGTCGCACTGGTGCTCCAGAAGCTCTTTGCGAATCACAATGGAATCCGCCTCGCTGACGGATATCTGCACATCCGGGAATTTTTCCTGAAAGCGAATGAACTTATCCGTGATGCCGTATTCCGGCAGCGCGGGTATGGCGTTGATCCGCAGCACCTTCGCGTCGCCCCGCAGCATCCGAAAAGCCGCTTCTTCATAGCTGCCCTTGACGCGCATGATATCGTAGGCATAGGGCAGCATCACGCGGCCGAAGGGCGTCAGCTCCAGCTTGTGATAGCCCCGGACGAACAGCTGCGCGCCGAGCTCCTTTTCCATCGCCTGGATGTGCTTGGACAGCGTGGATTGGGTGGTATACAGCTTCTCAGCCGCGTTGGCATAGTGCAGCGTTTCCGCCAGCACCACAAATTCCAGAAACCAGTTCAGATCCATTCTTTCCTCCTGCGTGCCCGGACAGAGTCAGGGATGTCCGGTTTCGATGTACCCCGATACAGCCCATGCCGGGAATTCCGGCACCGTTGCCGCCACATCCTCCCGTCTCCTGGCTGCCCGCATGAAGAGACAAATCCGCCCTGTCTGCTCCACACAGGAGGATTATGGGGGCTGTTGGCCAACCACAGCATCGGTGTCGTCCGCACAGCGAAAGATAAACGCAGTTCCTATATCACAGCACGATCGGTGAGCTCCACGCTCTCTTCCCATCCGAATCAGTGATCTGGACCCGTACAAAGCGCTCGTTGGGACGAACCCTGTAGACCTCCCTCGTCAATCCCTGGCCGCTCCTGCATCGATCGCTTACCCAGCAGAGATTGGAGCAAAATGAAATGCGCGAAACGGGAGAGGTCTCCACGGTGATCTGCCCGTCCTCAATGCTTATATTGTGGAATTCCGGGCCCTGGGTCGCATAGAACCTGCCGGCGCGCAGCGCTTCCAGGATCGCCGGCACGGATAACTCCGCAGCCTGCACCATAACACAGGAGACGCACTGCTCCCCCTGGTAGGGGTGTGAATCGTCTGCCGCAACCAGTCGGAAGTATTTCCCATTGGCAGCGGCCACGTCCAGCAGGCTCTCGGAATTCCCACGCGGACCGTTGAAGGGCTCATCCGACATCGTGTTGTAGACCTCTGATATCTCCACCCCATCCAGCGACGCCAAAAACGCCGGCGTGTTCAGCGACCAGGCGGGATGTGCCGCAATGACGATGCCACCCGCCCTGTTCACATGGTCGATCACCGCCTGATGGGGCATGCCTCGCGAGATTCCCCGGGCGTCCCCGGCCTTTCGATACAGGCATACCAGGTGGAGTACCTGGGTCCTGAAGGCAAAGTCATATTCCACGCCGGGGATGACAAGCATTCCCCTGTAATCCTGTTCATCGGTCAAAACCCAGTGATCTGTAAGCGCAAGAAAATCATACCCCGCGGAATGATAGGTCTCAAAGACTTCCTCCGGGGACAGTCGCCCATCGCTTTGGGTGCTGTGGGAATGCGTATTGCCCTTATAGAATTGCATGTTCGGTTCAAACAGCTGCATCGTCCACCTCTACGCTCCCTGGTTCGTTTATCTGCTTCATTGCCACAGTGACAGGCTTATTATAACAGCCCGGCAGTAAATGAAATCCTCGTCCGGCGTCAGGTAGAAGCCCTGGCCAAAGTCCGCGTTGACCCTGCAATGGTATATGTCCGGCATCGGGATTTCCACAGTGCCCGTGTGATACAGCTTCATCTCAATTCCCTTCCGCTGTCCATTTCAGCTACGGTGACAGGCGTCGTTCCGCATTCTGCGTAAGCTATCCCGTTTTCCTTCAGTTCATCCAGCAAGGCGTCATAGTAGCGACGATCCTCGAAGGGCTGGAGAAAGGAGACGAAGATATTCCCGTTCACCGCCGCAATCTCGATCAACGGGAACGGCCCCACCGGGGTCTCAGTCCAGAATTCCCTTATGTGACGCCCCAGCTGCGGGTATTTCCACCTACCCACATAGCTGACGATGTAGGTCGCCGCGTCGTAGGTTCCAGCCATGGCCTGGCCGGCAATCCTTGCCTTTGTGGAGAAATCCGGAAGCTCCAGTATCATCCGGGCCATTGAGCCCGCCACCGTCATCCCCTGCACGACCCTGTCCTCGTCCGCCTGCACAAACGTCTTCCCCCGATAGGCGGTACACTGCCTGTCCAGCGACATCCGGCGGATTCTGTCATCGTAGTGAAAGACCACCCGGTTAGTGCAGTTATGAAAGGTATCGTCGGCCTTCAGCATAGGGCGGGCATTGACCACGTAATTGCTGACCAGCGGCGCTTCGTGCTCCGGGTGAACGCGCTCGATCGCCCTCGCAATCAATACGGACAGCATGATGCCCGGCGTCCCGTCGTTTGACCTTGTAAACGGAATAAATGACGTCTCCGGGATCATCAGCTTCAGAATCAGCCCCTTGCCGTCCACATGCGCAAGCCCGGACGCCTTCATCAGGTTGAATGCCTTCGGTGACGCCGAAAGGTTGAGCCTGGCGAGGTCTATTAGCGGTAAATCGTCCACCGGGTCGCGGGTCTCCTGTTCTGATACCGGCGTATCCAGCGTTTTTATGCCGGGGATATCCCGTTCATCTAGATAGTAGTACAGCAGCGTGGCGATCAGCGCATACACACCCGTTCCGTCGGAGCGCCCGTGGAAAAAATCTATAAACAGATTATCCCCGTCATAGCACACCGCCCAGATATGGCCGTTGGTCTGTGGCGCGCCCAGCGTGACCGCCTGACTCGTGTGAAGCAGCGCGACCGGCCTGTCGTTCTCCTCATAGTAAAACTCGCGCTCGTTTCTTCTGAGTGAGACGCAAAAATAGGGATACCTGTGCGCCGTCCTGTCCACGGCAATTCTCAGTTTCTTCCCGTCGATGCCGTGATCGAGGCGCAGATGGAAGCGAATCGTATAGCTTCCATGGCTCGTCGCATAGAGCATCGTCGCGTCACCCCGGGTGACCTTCAGTCCTGGATCCATCGTCTGCGTTCCACCCTTCGAAAAAACCCGGTATGCGCCTGAGCGCTGCAATTAACAGTTTTCTTTTTCCGCGTGCACTTTCCTTGCCACACAGGGAACGACCTTCCTGTAGGCCAACGCGCCGCGAAGCACGGCCCGCAGCCGCAAACCCACGGAATCACCCCGCCTGATCGCCTACAGTCACCATACGGCCCTGCCCATACGGGTCGGCATACGCCTCTCCAACCAAACTGTTCAGCGTGACCGTGATGTATTCCAGCAACGCTTCGCTGTCCGCCGCGTCAGACTCTTCCAGGACGTCGGCCTGCCGGAACATGGTAAAGCCGTCCCCATCGACGAGGATATAGTCGTTGGTCACAAGCCTGTATTCCGCCTGGGCGTCTATCGGCTCGCCTCCGACCCTGACGTTCCCCACCCGCCGGGGCATGCCCTCGTTGACGGCGACAAACATCTTCTGCTTATCCTCTACGCAGGGCGTCGGTACAGCCAGGTCGACCTCATAGGTCAGGCCCGCGACGTGTTCAAAGCCCCCAAATTCCTCCGGCATGGCGTGCACCGACCATTCCAGAATATCCAGCAGCTGTTGCCCGGTCACCTTGACCAGATCCAGCTTCGTGCCATAGGGCAGCGTTCGCATGATATCGTTCATCGTGATCGCGCCGCTGGGGATATCCGAGCGTATGCCGCTGCCGTTTACGATGGCGACATCCGCGTCCTCAAAATGATCCAGATAGGCGTCCGCGCACAGATCGCCCAGGTTGGTCTGGGTATTCTGGATGAGCCTGACGGGCTTGCCGTCCCTGAGCTTCCCGCCGGGCTCATTGATGACCAGCGCTGCCTCCGTGCTGGCGATGGTCGCGCTCATACGCTCGTCCAGCAGCTCGCCCGCCCTTGCGACCGCTTCCGTCGCGGGGTTCTTAAGCCCCAGCAGCCTGGGCGCGGACAGGCTGGAGGACCACTTGAACAGCTCTGTGCGGATGGTTCCATCCACGCGGATCGTCAGAACGCCGATGTTCTCGTTCCTGCTTCCGCAGGCAGAGCGATAGACCGGCTGGCCCAGCGCATTCTTCATCACCACCTGCTCCGCGTCATGGCTGTGGCCGTCGAGCCAGGCATCAATGCCGGAGGTGTGCGCGATCACGTCCGCGTAGGTCCAGGGGATGACCTCCGCCTCATCTCCCATATGTCCCATGACGACCACGTAATCCGCGCCTTCGCCGCGCGCGCCGTCCACTGCGGCCTGCACCGCCCCATAGACGCCTTCCCCGGTTTCGTCCTGGAAAAAGCCGTAGTCGAACTCATGGTTCCCGGGAATGGCGATGTCATACCCGGTGGCGTTCATGATGTCGACGATCGCCTCGCCCTTCGTCATCAGGCCGATGGGCTCCCCCCTGTATGGCGTCGCCGTCGTCCACAAGCAGGACATGGTTGTCCTCCGCCAGGGACTGTTTGACCGCATAGATGCCACCATAGCCCCAGCCCTGGTCGATGGCACAGTGGACGTCACTGGTGTAGAGGATCATGATATCCTTCGTCAGTTCCGCTTCCGCCCATGCAGGCCAAACGCTGAAGGCCATGAGCACAGCAAGAAGCAATCCTGTTCTTTTCACAAGCATCTCTCCCTCAAGGTATATTGCTGCTGCGAAAATCTGTATATATGTGATCTACCATAAGCCGTCCTGTACAATCATACCAGATGCAAAACCCTTTGTAAAGGACTTTGAATTGCCATTTTGAGCGTTCATATGCCGCAATCAACGCGAGCAGTATCGCCACGGGAACAGTCACCGTGTCCCATTCGCTTGGAGAGAACAGCTCCGTCACGGCCCCCACAGTCGCGCCAAGGAGGGCGGCAACCGCAGCCCGACCCGTGTCGAGCCCACCGAAGAAGCGCAGCACGAACGTACCTGAGAGAAAGGCCGCCACGAACATGGCCAGCGTGCCCTCCCATGACTTGACTGCAAACGGGGTCCTGATCTTGTGTCTGCCAAACGGTATGTATCAGTCGGCCAATACAGGCCAGGGTCTGCACCGCCAGCGGCACGGTGGAAATCTGTGGCCAGAAGTGCAGCAACAAGTGGCCTACGGCGCTGAGCAGGTCATCTACGCCCACTGCCATGGTCAGAGACGATTCCACGACAGCATCGAAGGCCGTTTTCACGGGATTGAATACAGGTTGGTTTCCGGTAATTATTTGGTGTGGAATCCGGCAAGATTGCAATGATCGAATCAAAACAGGTCTTGCTCAGAGTTCCATCATGGTTTTTCCAAATATTTGCACTCACCTCGTTTACCGATAACAATTGACTAATCTAAACATATCGTGTTATAATGTCGCCATCCTGATAGAAGAAGGAGGCATATACCATGACCAAGAGAATCCTGGCATTCCTGCTTACCTGCCTGCTCCTCTGCGCCGCCGCGCAGGCGAGCGAGCTGTCCTTGGGCGATGTCAACGCGTGGCTGAACGGCTCTGCCAAGCTGGGCGAGGGCAGCAAGGGCAACCAGATCGCCGTCATTCCCTTCAGCCACATTGACGGGCCCGGCGACGAAGACCTGTTCTACGCCTTTGTGCCCTTCAAGTACGTCTCCCGCAACTATGTCAAGTACCAGATCACCTTCCTCTCCTGTACCTGCCGCCCCGCCGACATGAACATGTGGACGACGGCTTATGTGGAGCTCTCCCTGCCGGACAGCGGCAAGCTCGACGACGCCGAGGTGCGCTGCCTGAGCTTCGATCTCGACGCCACCGGCCACTACGACGCTGGCCAGTACGGCGACAGCAACCCGGCGCCCAACGGCAACACCTACGACAAGTTCGTCTCCGACTGGGTCCCCTTCTACACCGGCAGGACCTACAGCGAAATCAAGCAGTACGGCACCATCAAGGACATCCCCGCGGAGGCCTTCGCCGCCGGCGAAGGACGCGAGGGCCTCACCATCGACGCCTGGACCGGCGCGACGGTCTCCCCCAACAACGTGCTGCGGATGCTGATCGCCCTGTTCCGCTACCACGCCACCGACAGCTTTTTCGACGGGGACGAGGCCGCCGTCGCCCTGCGCGAGGTCTTCGCTTCCACCACTGAGGTAACCCAGAAGGCCGCCGCCGTGGCTGCCGCTGGCGAGGAGGAGGCGCTGCCCCCACCCCAGGACACCACCAAGACCTACCAGGCCAACGCGGACGATCCCACCGAGACCCCCTGCGAGGAGGGCAATTTCGGCCCCACCTGCTCCGCGATCACCAGTGACAACCTGCGCCAGTACATGTTCCGCAGCGATGTGGTCTACATCGACCTGCGCGATTACGAAGACTACGCCAAGAAGCACCTCAAGGGCTTCGAGGTCATCCCCTACCTGGCCCTGATCTTCAACGCCGACGCCGACAAGGACGCCTCCCTGCCCCAGCTCTACGGCGGCGAGCCGACCAACCCCGTGCCCGTATACAAGGAATCCGACGAACTGCTGGCCGCGCTTTTCCCCAAGAACAAGATCCTGTTCGTGATGTGCCAGGGCGGCGGACGCGCCAGCCAGATGATGAGCATCCTCAAGGCCCGCGGCTGGGACATGTCGAAGGTCTACAACGTCGGCGGCATGGCGCACTATACCGGCGCGGAGTACAAGGATCTTGTGACGGATACGCCGGAGATACTGCTCACCGCGACCTACAACTTCGATGGGCTGACCCGGATCGCACCGGCGGGATAACCGTCATCCATCCGATTTGACATGAGGCGTTCACTATAAACGCCTCAAACTTTTTTAAGGGATTTGCCTGTGCATGTAATTCCGTCCTTCCCGCCGGGTACGCTCACGAAAAAAACGCCCTCTCGGGCG
>JAZOUD010000043.1:0-20068 GCA_045658005.1 Clostridia bacterium
CTCGCGCAGCAGGCGGCGCAGGTCGGCCTCGCCGGCGATATGCTGCGTCTGTACTTCCCCGCCCCGGCGGACGGTGAAGGCGTCGTCGGTGATGGAGAGGGCGCCGTCTTCGGTGCGCAGGTTCACCAGCAGCTGTTTGACGAAAATGGATTCCGGATCCAGGGCGCTCTTCAGGTTGGCGGCGATGAACTCCTGGGGCGTCTGGGGAAAGGTGTTGAACTGGAGCACGGCCTCCCGCGCGCCGGCGGAGGTGTCCCGGGAGACGGTCCACCAGTAGTCGTCGAAGCGGTCGATGCAAAAGTACTCCCCGCGAACGTCCCGGCCCGCGCCGTCGGCGATCAGGAGCGCCCCGGCGGGCATCGGGCCGCCGAAGCCCACGTCGCAGAAGTACAGCGCGTCCCCCAGCGCCACCACCACGGCCCGGTGGGCGCAGGGCGGCAGGAAGTCCCGGCCCCGCACCACCCGGCAGAACACCGACCGGGCGTCGAAGCCCAGGTCGATAAGCAGCCGGGTGAACAGCGCGTTCAGCTCGTAGCAATACCCGCCCCGCCGCCGCAGCACCACCTTGTCGTACAGCGCCGGGATCTCCAGGGACACCGGCAGGCCCAGCCAGCTGGTGTTCAGGTCCTCAAAGGGCACGCGGGTCTGGTGCGCCCAGACCAGCGCGTTGAGCCCGTCGACAGAGACCTCCGGCGCCTCGCTCAGCCCGATGCGCCTCAAATACGCCGACACATCCGGGATCGGCTGGTTCATCGATTCGTACATTTTTATGCCTCCTGTCGTCGGTAAATACTGATTTATCCCTCCATCAGCTCCAGCGACACCGCCACATGGAACACCTGCTTCGCATCGGTCAGATCCAGGCCGGTCAGCTCCTGGGCGCGGCGCAGGCGGTAGGCCAGGGTCGTGCGGTGGATGCCCAGGGCGTTGGCGGTCTCCATCTGGTTGAAGGTGTGCTGGATCAGGGCGCGGAGGGTGGGGATGTACTCGGCCCCCTCCGTCCGGTCCAGCGCCGCCAGCCGGGCCATGGCCGGGTGGACCAGGTCCTCCCGGTAGGGGTGGGCGCGCAGGTGCCGGAGCATGCGGGCGTACCGCGCGGCGGTGTAGTCGCAGACGCTCCCCGCCTCCAGCTCCAGCGCGGCCTCGGCCTGGCGGTGGTAGCGGGGGGTTTGCAGCAGATCGCTGAAGGGCTCGCTGACCCCGGCGCGCAGGTGGTTCATGGCGCAGAAGGGCCCGAGCAGCTCCAGCGGGCGGCCAAAGGCCTCCGGGGAATCGCCGGTGAGCAGCAGGCAGATGCGCGTCCGGTCCCGGTCGTCCAGGCAGCTCAGGCCGTTCAGCGACAGCGCCGCCAGGCGGTCGTAGGCGCTGGACCACTGCTCCCCCGCCAGCACCGGCAGCGCCGCCCGCAGGCTGACGAAGCGGAACCACTCCCCCGCCCGCCAGCCCACGGCGATCAGGCGCGAATTCAGCCGGTCGTGGGAGGCGATATCGCCGGCCAGCAGGTCCAGCATCAGCTGGCGGGGCACGGCGTCGGGCACCGGCGCGCCGAAGCCCGCGGCGGCCATCCGTATGGCCACGAATTCCGTGAAGAAGCACAGCAGGTCCCGGTCGCCCCGGCTCAGCGGGCGGTGCGCCTCCACCACGTTCACCATGCCCCGGCGTCGGCCGTCCACCAACACCGGCGCGGACCAGAAGGGCGCGCTCATGCCCTCGCCCTGGTGGCGGAAGGGGGCGTCGTGGCGCTCCACCTCGGCCAGGAAGCGCATCAGCTCCTCCCCCTGGCGCTGGGAATCCACCCGGGCCACGCCCTCCCGGATGGTGTCGGTCCACATGGCGTCCGACGTGCCGTCGCTGGCGGTGTAGGCCAGTATCCGCATGCTACGGCTGTAGATGATCATTGGGTTTTCCAGCGCCCGGTGGCCGACCTCCAGCAGCGCGAACCAGTCCCCGCCCCGGCGCAGCACGTCCAGCAGCGCGTCGCCCCAGTCGTTGTAGAAGGCGAAGCAGGCCTCCATCACCGTCACCAGCCGCCGCAGGGTCACCGTGCGGGGCAGCACGATCAACGAGCGGTCCCCTTCGCAGGCGGGCAGCTCCCCGGCCTCCTCGGCCCGGGAGGGAATGTAGACGCAGTGCCTGGCCCCGCAGGCGGCGTAGGGGTGCGCGCCCGACGCGTTGTC
Source organism: Clostridia bacterium (assembly GCA_045658005.1). Taxonomy (GTDB): domain Bacteria; phylum Bacillota; class Clostridia; order Christensenellales; family Aristaeellaceae; genus UBA2862. The sequence goes on from JAZOUD010000043.1 coordinate 2,178, forward strand.
CTGCAGCCACAGCAGGTCCTGCCGTCTCCGCTCCCGGTAGTTGGGGGAAAAGCCGTTCACGTCGCAGTGATCGGCGTAGTAGACGTCCAGCGGCTCCACGTCCAGCAGCGCCAGCGCCTTCTCCACCACGATCGGTACGGTATAGCGCACGGCCATCCCTCCATTGTCCTGTTATTGCCTTAATTATATACTACATATTGCAGCAATGTCAATGTAAAATTCCCGCAAATCGCGGATTGACAACCGATGCAAAGGTGTTAAAATCTTAATATACAGTTTTCATGGTACAAATGGGTAAGAAGGATGGTCATCATGAAAAGTCAGCGGAAGTACCTGTTCCTGCTGCTCGCCGCGGCGCTGATCCTGCTCTCGAGCTTCCTGCCCTGTCCCGAGGGGCTCACCCGGGCGGGCATGCAGTCCTTCGGCATCATACTCGCCGCCATCGTGCTGTGGGTGACGGAGACCATGAACATGGCCGTCACCGGCATATTCATGGCGACGCTGCTGGTGTTCATGAAGATCCTGTCGCCGAACGACATGTTCAAGGGCTTCGGCGGGTCGGTGTTCTTCTTCATGGTGGGCACGATGTCCATCACCACGGCCATGGCCTCCACCACGATCCCCACCCGCATCGCGGGCATGATCATGAAGTGGGCGAAGCAATCGCCCCGGAAGCTGGTGGTGGGCTTCGGCATCGGCACGGCGCTGCTGTCGTCGATCATGTCCAACATCCCCACCTGCGCGCTGTTCGCGTCGCTGGGGCTGGCGGTGCTGAAGGCCAACGGCGACCCGAAGCCGGGCACCTCGAACCTGGGCAAGTGCCTGATGATCGCCATACCGGCGGCCTCGGTGGTGGGCGGCTACATGACCCCCGCAGGCGGCCCCACCAACATCATCGCCATGAACTACCTGGCCGAGATCGGCCGGCCCGTGACCTTCCTGAAGTGGATGATCCAGGGATACCCCATCGGCCTGGCGGTGATCGTGCTGGTGTCCCTCTGGATCACCTTCGTCCACAAGCCGGAGGACATCTCCGACGCGGCCATGCGCGAGGCCGAGAAGATGGTCCACGGCGCAGGCCCGCTGACCAGCCGTGAAAAGAAGGCCCTGGCGGTGATCGCGGCCATGTTCGTGGCCTGGATCGCCTCCTCCTGGGTGCCGGTGCTGAACACCACCTGCGTGGCGCTGATGGGCACGTGCCTGTTCATGTTCCCGGGCATCGAGGTGCTCAGCTGGCAGGAGTACTCCCAGAAGGGCGGCTGGGACGCCACCTTCATGGTGGGCTCGGTGGGCGCGCTGGCCGACGCCACGCTGGCCACCGGCGCGGCCAAGTGGCTGATCACGGTGACCCTGGGCGGCGCGACGCACTGGCCCGCCTTCGCCATATTCCTGCTGATCTCGTTCCTGGTGTGCTGCATCCACATCCTCATCCCCTCCGGCCCCGCGGTGGCGGGCCTGGCGGTGGTGCCCATCGTGGAGCTGGCGGTGCTGGCGAACATCAACCCGGCGGGCGCGGCGATCCTGGTGTCCTTCTGGTCGGCGGTCACCTTCGTGCTGCCCACCGACGCGGTGCCGATGTTTACCTATAAGTTCAAATACTACAGCTTCAGCGACATGGTCAGGACCGGCGTGCCCGCCTCCATCTTCGTGGCGGTGCTGGTGGCGATACTCATTCCGGGGGCGTGTGCGCTGCTGGGATGTTAATGGCTTTATCCGTGAGGGCGGTACGCCCTCACGGTATGACCCGTGTCGGGGTACCAGACCGGCGCGGGATAGAGCATCGGGGCGCGGTTGAGCGACGCGGCCCGGAACAATCATATTATCAAGAGGGGGATATTCATTATGGCAACATTGCAGGACGTGGCGGATATCGTCATCGCGGGCAAGGCAAAGAAGACGCCGGGCGTGGTCCAGGAGGCGCTGGACGCGGGCCTGGCGCCCAAGGACATACTGAACACCATGATCGACGCCATGAGCGTGGTCGGCGAACGCTTCTCGAAGAACGAGATCTTCGTGCCCGAAATGCTGGTGGCCGCCAAGGCCATGAAGAAGGGCGTTGAGGTGCTCAAGCCCCTGCTGTCCGACGGCGGCGTGGGCAGCATGGGCAAGATGATCATGGGCACCGTGGCGGGCGACCTGCACGACATCGGCAAGAACCTGGTCATCATGATGATCGAGTCCGCCGGCTTCGACGTGATCGACCTGGGCGTGGACGTGCCCATCGAGCGGTTCCTGTCGGCCTACGACGAGAACCCGGACACCAAGATCATCGGCTGCTCGGCGCTGCTGACCACCACGATGCCGGCCCTGGAGCAGACCGTGGCCGCCATCAACCAGCAGCCCTGGAGAAGCAAGGTGAAGGTCATGGTGGGCGGCGCGCCCATCACCCAGGAGTTCGCCGACAGGATCGGCGCCGACGCCTACACCGAGGACGCCGCCTCCGCCGCGCAGAAGGCGAAGGAATTGGTATCGTAAATTCTACAACTCAACGACAAGATGGGGAGGAATCACACCATGAGTCAGAACAAGGGACAAAAGAAGGGCCTCAGCTCGGCGCTTCGGAACTTCTTCGGCGTCGGCGACGCCGGCTTCGTACTGATGAGCAACGTCGAAACCTTCTACTTCATGACATTCCTGACGAACTTCGCCAACTTCGCGCCCGCCGTGGCCGGCGTCATCAACTCGGTGTTCAGCATCATCGATGCCTGTCTGAGCTGGATCTACGGCGGCATACTGAACGGCACCAAGGCCAAGAAGTGGGGCCGCTATCGCTCCTGGCTGATCCTGACGCCCTGGATCGTGCCCTTCATCTACACCTTCCAGTTCATCCGCATCAGCGACAACGAATGGCTGTCAGCGATCATCATCATCATCGCCGCCGTCGTCTCCCACGTGATCTGGAACATCGGCTACGTGGCCAACGCCACGCTGGTCTCCGTCGTGGGCAAGACCCCCGAGGACAAGGCCACCCTGTCCTCCTCCCGCGCGACCTGGAACAACATCGGCGGCCTGATCTGGTCCTACGCCGGCCTGCCCTTCGCCACCGTGCTGGGCGGCATCATCGGCGAAAAGAACCAGTGGGCCGGCGCGGCGTTCGTGCTGGGCTGGGTCATGGTGCTGGGCTACTTCGCCCACTTCAAGATGACCGAGGGCTATGAGGAGATCGAGGACGAGAAGCACGCCAATACGGCCAGGCAGAACAAGATCTCCATCGGCGACATGTTCAAGTCCCTGTTCCAGAACCCCCAGCTGATCATACTGATGCTGGCTGACCTGGCCAAGTGGTGCGTGAAGTTCGTCACCGCCGCCTCCGCCATCTACTACTTCCGCGACGCCGCCGGCAACCCCGGCCTGATGGTGCCCTACGCGCTGTGCATCGCGCTGGCCGCCATGGTGGGCGCCTACGTGGTGCGCTACTGGGTCAAGGTGATGCCCGCCCGCACCATCACGATCATCTCCTACGTCGGCATGGCGCTGTTCCTGTTCCTGATCTACATCGGATACACGAACCCCACCATGGTCATCGTGTTCATGACCTGCGCCCAGTTCTTCTACGGCGTGGCCTTCGCGTCTTCCCCGGCACTGTACGCCGACACCGTGACCTACACCACCTGGAAGACCGGCAAGAACGCCGCCGGCTGGATCATGGGCCTGCAGAACCTGCCCCTGAAGGTGGCCGTGTTCCTGCGCGGCACCATCGTCGCCGCGGTGCTGGCCTCCGTTGGCTGGAAGGCCGACGTGGCGCTGGAAGGCGCTGCCCGCCAGGGCATGACCGTGGCCTTCGGCCTGGTGCCCGCCATCTTCTGCGCGGTGGGCGCGCTGCTGCTGGTCTTCGGCTTCAAGATCACCAAGGACGTCGTCGACAAGGCCCAGAGGGAGATCGACGCCAGGAACGCGTAACCGGCGGGCGCATCCCCATTGCTTCAATAATCACGGGAACGGTGGCATTGACCGCCGTTCCCCTTGGAATGTAAATGCGAGCTGTCAATATCAGACAAGGAGGAAACGAAATGCTGACCAAGCGCCAAAATATGATTGAAACCATGAAGGTGGGCGGCCATCCGGACCGCTTTGTCAACGGCTACGAGGCCCTGGGCCTGGTGATGGGCTCCCCCTTCGGAAAGCGCAACCCCAACCCCAAGCCCGGCGAGTTGAACGTGGTCAACGCCTGGGGCATCACCAAATCCTGGCCCAAGGGCACCCCGGGCGCGTTCCCGGTACACACCCCGGACAAGATCGTCATAAAGGACATCGAGGAGTGGCAGAAATACGTAAAGGTGCCCCGTGTCAAGTATGACGCCGAGGAATGGGAGCCCTTCATCGAGATGGCCGAAAAGGTGGACCGGAACGAGCAGTTCGTGTGCGCCTACTTCGCCCCCGGCGTGTTCGAGCAGTGCCACTACCTGATGGAGATCCAGAACTGCCTGATGGCCTTCTACGAGGCCCCGGACGAGATGCACGAGCTGATCGACTGCATCACCCAGTTCGAGCTGGACTACGCCGCCGAGGTGTGCAAGTACATGAAGCCCGAGGGCCTGTTCCACCACGACGACTGGGGCAGCCAGATCTCCACCTTCCTGTCCCCCGACATGTTCCGCGAGTTCATCAAGCCCGCCTACATGAAGATCTACAAGTACTACAAGGACCACGGCGTGCAGCTGATCGTCCACCACTCCGACAGCTACGCCGCCACGCTGGTGCCCGACATGATCGACATGGGCATCGACGTGTGGCAGGGCGTGATGCGCACCAACGACATTCCCAGCCTGATCAAGCAGTACGGCGGCCAGATCACCTTCATGGGCGGCATCGACAGCGCCACCGTGGACTACGAGGGCTGGACCGAGGAGGAGGTCGCCAAGCAGGTGCGCAAGGCCTGCGAATCCTGCGGCACCCACTACTTCATCCCCTGCACCTCCCAGGGACTCCCCATCAGCACCTACCCCGGCGTATACGAGGCGGTCGCCCGGGAGGTGGACAAAATGTCCAAGGAAATGTTCCACTGATTTACCCTACCGCCGGCCGGGGACGTGCGCTCAGCGTCCCCGGCGCTTTTTTGGAAAATTCTGATTTATCGGGGAGACGCCGTATCCAACAGCCTTCCCCTTGAGGGGAAGGTGGGCCGCCGCTTGCGGCGGGTCGGAAGAGGTGTCCCCACTGGGATAAGATCGTCTATCGGAATAGACGAACGAGGTGTAACGGGGACACCTCTTCAGTCTGCTTCGCAGACAGCTTCCCCTCAAGGGGAAGCCTTTTGGGCGCGACGGTAGGTATTTTTTCCTTAAGTTGATGACATTGCCCTCAAGGGGAAGCCTTTTGGGCGCGACGGCAGGTATTTTTTCCTTAAGTTGATGACATTGCCCCTGAAGGGGAAGGCTTTTGGGAAACCAGGTTGCCATATAAAGCCTTCCCCAGCGACCAAAGGGAGCGGTTCAGGGGAAGGTGGATTTCCCGGAAAATGCTTGCATTGTTCCGGGAAAGACGGAAGAGGTCGTCTCCCCTCAGCCTATCCTGTATATTTCTTCTTCCAGCTCCCGCACGGCCTTCAAATAACCGTCCTTCCCGCCGAACAGCGCGGCGAGGCGGGCGGGCTTGCCCATGCGCTTGAAGGGGTCCAGCTTCAATATCTCGGTCTTTTCGATCTCATAGACGCCGGTGTTCATGTAGCGGTCCAGCAGCGCTTCCAGCACCTCGCGGGCCGGGCCGGTGTAGCGGCTGAGGAAGTCGCGCTTCTTGACGTTGTTCGCTCGCTCCCGGCGGGTCAGGGGTTTGGCGTCGAAGGCGACGTGGCAGATGAAATCGAAGTCGTCCACCTCCTCCATCCCCTGCTCGGCCTTCATGGCGTCCAGGTCGATGCCGCGCTCCCGGAGCAGATCCCGGATGGCCTCCTTCTTCTGCTGGGCCGACCATTCGCGGATAAAGCCGTCCAGGGAGGCATACTGCCCGACGATGTTCTCCTTCGTGTAATCCACGATGCTCTCCTGCCTGAGCAGCTTGCCGTCGGCATCGTAGACGGACACCATCTTGTTGATGATGTGGACCCGGCAGCCCCGGGCATCCACGATGGGCTTGGCGGAGGGCTCCTTCGGCGGTGTGTCGCCTTCGCCCTTCGGCGGCTTCGGCTCCTTGGGCGGGCGCTTCGGGTCGAAGCCGTCCACGATCTCGATGGGGCCGTCCCAGTCCGGGTCCGCGAACAGGCGGCTCACCCGGCGGAAGTCCATCACAACGAAGTGGGTCTTGCCCTCCTTCTCCCGCAGGCGTGTGCCGCGGCCGATGATCTGCTTGAACTCCGTCATGGAGCCGATCATCTTGTCCAGCACGATCAGCTTGGTCATCTTGCAGTCCGCGCCGGTGGAGAGCAGCTGGGAGGTGGTGGCGATGACGGGATATTTCGCCGTGACGGAGATGAAATAGTCCAGCTTCTTCTTGCCGTAATCGTCGCTGCCGGTGATGCGCACGACGTAGTCCGGGTTTTCCCTGCACATGTCGGCGTTCAGGTTCACCAGCGCGACGCGCATGCGCTCGGCGTGGTCCTCGTTGGCGCAGAACACGATGGTCTTCTGCATGCGGTCCGTGCTTTTCAGATAGGCCGTGATCTCGCTGGCGACCTGGTTGATGCGGTCCTCCAGGATGATGGTGTAGTCGTAGTCACTGATGGTGTACACCCGGTCGGGAATTTCCACGCCGTTGATGTCCTTCTGTCCGCGCCGGGGCCGCCAGCCCTCGCCGATGTCCGTGGTAATGCCGATGACCTTGAAGGGCGCGAGGAAGCCGTCCTCGATGCCCCGTTTCAGGCTGTAGGTGTAGACCGGCTCGCCGAAGTAGCTGATGTTGGAGATGTACTTGGTCTCCTTGGGCGTGGCGGTCATGCCGATCTGCGTGGCGCCGGAGAAGTACTCCAGGATGCGACGCCAGCGGCTCTCCTCCTTGGCCGAGCCGCGGTGGCACTCGTCCACGATGATCAGGTCGAAGAAATCCGGGGAGAAGAGCGCGCTGAAATGCTCCCTGTCGTCGTCGCCCACCAGCTGCTGGTAAAGGGAGAAGTAGACCTCGTGGGAGGTGATGGTCGTGCGGTCGTCCTTCGCGACGTTGATCTTGTGGATCACCTTCTCCAGCGGCGCGAAATCCTGCTGGATGGACTGATCCACGAGGATGTTGCGGTCCGCCAGATACAGAATTTTGTGCTTCACGCCGCTCTTGAGCAGCCGGTAGACGATCTGGAAGGCCGTGTAGGTCTTGCCGGTGCCCGTGGCCATCACCAGCAGGAGGCGGTTCTGGCCCCGCGCGATGGCGTCCAGCGTGCGGTTGATGGCGATGCGCTGATAATAGCGGGGCGGATAGACGTTCATGCCGCTGTAGTAGGGCTGGCGGATCATGGCCTGTTCGGCGTCGCTCAGGCCGCTGCCATCGTTCGCGCCGCGCTTGAACCGCTCAATAAGTTCCTCCGGAGACGGAAAACCGTCCAGGGATAGCTGGCGCTCCTGGCCGGTGAGAAAGTCGTGCTCGCAAAAGCCGTCGCCGTTGGAGCTGTAGGCGAAGGGCACGTCCAGCATACGGGCGTATTTCATGGCCTGCTGCAGGCCGTGAGAGACGCTGTGGCTGTTGTCCTTGGCCTCGACGATGGCGATGGGGTTGTTGGCGTTGATATAGAGGATGTAATCCGCCCGCTTGGGCTTTTCCCGCGCCACCAGGTTGCCCCGCAGGTTGATGCGCCCGTCGGTGATCTTTGTCTCCATGGTGATGCGATCCAGACCCCACTTTACTGTGATGGCCGGGGTGATGTAATGCAGCTTGATGTCCTCTTCGGACATCTGCCATTTCGGCATGATCGGGCCCATCGGTTCACCTGCTTTCGAAAAGGGATTGCTTTTACACATTATAACAAAATTTCCGGCATCTTTCAATCTTTTTACCTGCGTATGCAGCGCGGCATTATTTTTTTATTTGCAAATGGGCACAATAACTGGTATAATCATCATGGTAACCGTGCGAAGGGCGGGGAGCTATGCCGCCTGACGCGGAAAGGAAGTGCAACGATATGACAAAGAAGAACGCTGAAGCTCCCGTAACCACCGTTGAGACGCTGGAGGCGAAGCTGGCGGTGATGCGCGCGGCGCAGCGGGAGTTCGGCAAGTACAGCCAGGAGGATGTGGACCGCATCTTCCGGGCCGCCGCCATGGCCGCGAACAAGGCCCGCATCCCGCTGGCCAAGCTGGCCGTGGAGGAGACGGGCATGGGCGTGGTGGAGGACAAGGTCATCAAGAACCACTACGCGGCGGAGTACATCTACAACACCTACCGACATACGAAGACCTGCGGCGTCATCGAGGAGGATCCGGCCTACGGCATCAGGAAGATCGCCGAGCCCATCGGCCTGGTGGCGGCGGTCATTCCCACCACCAATCCCACCTCGACGGCCATTTTCAAGACGTTGATCTGCCTGAAGACCCGCAACGCCATCATCATCAGCCCCCATCCCAGGGCGAAGAAGTCCACCATCGAGGCAGCCCGCATCGTCTACGAGGCGGCGGTGGCCGCCGGCGCGCCGAAGGACATCATCGGCTGGATCGACGAGCCCTCCCTGGACCTGACCAACCTGGTGATGAAGGAGGCCGACATCATCCTCGCCACCGGCGGCCCCGGCATGGTCCGCGCGGCCTATTCCTCGGGCAAGCCGGCCCTGGGCGTGGGCGCGGGCAACGTGCCGGCGATCATCGATTCCTCCGCCGACGTCGTGATGGCGGTGAACTCCATCATCCACTCCAAGACCTTCGACAACGGCATGATCTGCGCCTCCGAGCAGTCCGTGACCGTGCTTTCCGACGTCTACGACCAGGCCCGGGCCGAGTTCGAGAAGCGGGGCTGCTACTTCCTGAAGGGCGACGAGATCAAGAAGGTCGGCGACACCGTGATCATCAATGGCGGCGTCAACGCGAAGATCGTCGGCCAGAGCGCCTATAAGATCGCTCAGCTTGCGGGCGTGAAGGTGCCGGAGAAGACCAAGATACTGATCGGCGAGGTCACCAGCACCGACATCTCCGAGCCCTTCGCCCACGAGAAGCTCTCGCCCGTGCTGGCGATGTACAGGGCCGACACCTTCGAGCAGGCGCTGGACATGTCCGAGCAGCTGCTGATGGACGGCGGCCCCGGCCACACGGCCTCGCTGTACATCGACACCACCCAGAAGGAGAAGCTGGCGGCCCACGCGGCGCGGATGCACGCCTGCCGTATCGTCGTCAACACCCCGTCCTCCCAGGGCGGCATCGGCGACATCTACAACTTCCGCCTGACCCCGTCCCTGACGCTGGGCTGCGGCTCCTGGGGCGGCAACTCCGTGTCCCACAACGTGGGGGCGCTGGATCTGCTGAACATCAAGACCGTGGCGGAGAGGAGAGAGAACATGCTGTGGCTGAGACTGCCCGAGAAGGTCTATTTCAAGCGGGGCTGCATGCCCGTGGCCCTGGATGAGCTGGGCACCGTGATGGGCAAGAAGAAGGCCTTCATCGTCACCGACACCTTCCTCTACCAGAACGGCTATGTCAAGCCCATCACCGACAAGCTGGACCAGATGGGCATCACCCACGCCTGCTTCTGGGACGTAGCCCCCGACCCGACGCTCCAGTGCGCCCAGGAGGGCGTCAAGCAAATGACCTCCTTCGGCCCCGACGTGATCATCGCCCTGGGCGGCGGCTCCGCCATGGACGCGGCCAAGATCATGTGGGTGATGTACGAGCATCCCGACGCCAACTTCGAAGACATGGCCATGGACTTCATGGACATCCGCAAGCGCGTGTACACCTTCCCGAAGATGGGCAAGAAGGCCTACTTCGTGGCGATTCCCACATCCTCCGGCACCGGCAGCGAGGTGACCCCCTTCGCCATCATCACCGACGCCACCACCGGCACCAAGTGGCCGCTGGCGGATTACGAGCTGATGCCCAACATGGCCATCGTGGACGTGGACAACATGATGAACCAGCCCAAGGGCCTGACCAGCGCCTCGGGCATCGACGTCATGACCCACGCGCTGGAGGCGTATGTCTCCGTGATGGCCAGCGACATGACCGACGGCATCGCCCTGAAGGCCACCCAGCTGGTGTTCGACTACCTGCCCTCCGCCTACAACAACGGCGCGAAGGACCCGAAGGCCCGCGAGCACATGGCCATGGCCTCCACCCTGGCCGGCGAGGCCTTCGCCAACGCCTTCCTGGGCGTGAACCACTCGATGGCCCACAAGCTGGGGGCCTACCATCACATCCCCCACGGCGTGGCCAACGCGCTGATTTTGACCTATGTGATGCGCTACAACGCCAGCGAGACGCCCACCAAGATGGGCACCTTCCCGCAGTATGAGTATCCGCACACGTTGCAGCGTTACTGCGACGTGGCCCGCTACAACGGCCTGGTGGGCAAGGACGACCATGAGACCTTCGACATGCTGATCGAGAAGCTGGAGCAGCTGAAGAAGACCATCGGCATCCCGGCCTCGATCAAGGATTTCGGCGTGAAGGAAGAGGACTTCCTGGCCACGCTGGACGAGATGGTCGAAAACGCCTTCAACGACCAGTGCACCGGCGCGAACCCCCGCTATCCGCTGATGAGCGAGATCAAGCAGCTGTATCTGCTGGCCTACTACGGCAAGGACACCAGGGAAGCCGAAAAGATCTGACGAGAGGGAGGGAAAGACAATGGCAGACAGGCAGATTCTCGAGGAGAAATCCTATAAAACCGTATACCGAGAGGGCAATGTGATCGTCAAGGCGTTCACCCCCTCCCATCCCATGTCCGACGTGTTCAACGAGGCCTACATCCACGCCTGCGTGGAGGACGCCGGCGTGCCGGTGCCGAAGCTGCTGGGCGTGGGCATGCAAAACGGCGGCTGGGCCATCTCCATGGAGTACGTGGCCGGCAAGACCCTGGACGAGCTGATGAAGGAGAACCCGGACAGGATCGACGAATACCTGGAAAAGCTGGTGGACATCCAGCTGCAGACCGGCAGGTATCGCGTGCCCCAGCTGCGCAACACCCGCCTGAAGATGGAGAACGCCATCAAGACGCTGACCGACGTGGACGCCAGCACCCGCTACGAGCTGCAGCAGCGCATCCACGGCATGGCCCGGCACACCAAGCTGTGCCACGGCGACCTGGTGCCCAGCAACATCGTCATCAAGGAGGACGGCAGCTGGTGCGTGCTGGACTGGGCCCACGCCAGCGCGGGCAACGCCGGCGCGGACGCCGCCATCACCTATATGCGCTTCTCACTGGATGAACCGGCGCTGGCGGAGAAGTACCTGCGCCTGTTCTGCAAGAAGGCCGACATGCCCATACAGTACATCCAGACCTGGATGCCCGTGGTGGCCGCGGCCCAGCTGACCAAGCACAAGGAGTCCGAGCGCGAGCTGCTGGAGAAGTGGATCAGCGTGGCGGAGTACCAATAAGCATGGAATCTTACGCCCCGCCCGGAACGACGGCGATCTGCCGTCGTTCCGGGCGGGTTTTGGTTTACCATACAAATACTGATTCATCGAGCACAGCCTGATGAATCAGTATTTCTTTTATCCCTTGCTTCGCGTCGCAACGGCCTCATGCAATCCCAAAGTCAAAGAAATCGTTTTCGATTTGTTGGCCCTGCTGTTTTTTTGAGATTTTTGTAAAAGAAGTGGTTGACATTGGCCTACACAAGGGGTATAATGCAATCAATGAGGTCGGACGTCTGACGTCATTAGGGCCTGGGTTGAACGGGACAGGAGGATCGACGTGAAAGAGGTGCGTTTGGCGCAATCGGTGGCGGAGGAGATCCGAAGCCTCATCATGCGCGAGAGCATGAAGGTTGGCGACAAATTGCCCACGGAGAGCGAATTGATGGAGCGGTTCGAGGTGGGCCGGTCCACCATCCGGGAAGCGGTCAAGCAGCTGCAGGCTGAAAACATCGTGGTCATACGCCGCGGAAAGGGCAGCTTTGTGGCCGACCGCACCGGCGTAGGAAAGGATCCGCTGGGGCTGAGCTTTGAGGAGCAGTCCCGGGTGCTTCGCGAGCTGATGGAGGTGCGCCTGCTGATGGAGCCCAACATCGCCGGGGAAGCCGCCAGGCGGCATACCCCCGAGGACGTGGAGGTCATGTGGGACGCCATCCGCTGCATGGCCGAAGCCTCCGAGGCGGGTGAGGACTACGAGCGCTTTGACTACGGCTTTCACCTGGCCATGGCCGAGAGCGTGCACAACAGCGTGCTGCGGCGCATGTACCCGGTGGTCTTTGAGGCCATCGTGCAGGGCTACCGCCGCACGGCGCACGTCCACGGTAGCGCCAGGGTGGCGCTGGCTTTCCACCGGGAGATCCTCGATGCCATCGAACGGGGCGACGCCGCTGCCGCCTCGGAATCGACCCGGCTGCATATCCTTCAGGCACTGAACGACATCAACCGAAATGTGGAAGGAGAATCACAATCATGAAGAAACTGTTTGCTGTGCTTCTGGCGCTGTCTATGATGGTGACCATGCTTTCCGTGGCCTGCGCCGAGGAAACCACCATCAAGTTCTGGTTCTGGGCGGACAACGACGACTATGCCGCCACCATGCAGGAAATGATCGCTGACTTCAACGCCACCAACGGCAAGGGCATCACCGTCGTGGGCGAGCAGTATCCCTGGGACGGCGGCGGATACAGCCAGAACCTGCTGACCGCGGCCATCGGCGGCGGCGGCCCCGACGTGGCCACCTTCAAGCTGACCGCGACCCCCTCCTTCGTGGGCAACGACCTGCTGGCGCCCTTGGACAGCTTCATCGACGCCTGGGAGGACAAGGACCAGATCAACGAGAGCCTGTACAACACCATGCGCTCCGCGGGCGGCGAGGACGCCATCTACGTGATGCCCTGGAACACCCAGGTTCTGTATGTGTACTATCGTCCCTCCATGTTCGAGGCGGCGGGCGTCACCGTGCCCACCACCTATGAGGAGTTCCTCGATGCCTGCGCCAAGCTGACCCGCGACACCGACGGCGACGGCAAGACCGACGTCTACGGCTTCGGCATGCGAGGCTCCAACGGCGGCCAGGAGCCCTGGGGCTGCTTCATCTACGCCGGCGGCGGCGACTGGGAGCATCTGGATTCCGAAGGCGCCATCAAGGGCATGCAGGACTACATTGACCTGTACACCAACGGCTATGCCCCCGAGACCGCGCCCAACGACGGCTTCGCCGAGGTCATCGACAACTTCAAGTCCGGCCTGACCGCCATGACCATCCATCACATCGGCTCCTCCGCCCAGATGATGGAGCTGTTCGGCGACGACGTGGCCGCGTTCGTGTTCCCCAAGGGCGAGGGCCAGTGGACCTCCATGGGCGACACCGAGACCGTCATGTTCGAGTCCTGCCAGAACAAGGAAGCCGCCTTTGAGTGGATGGCCTACCTGGCCACCGGCAAGGGCCAGGAGACCTGGTGCACCGTGACCGGCAACGTGCCCGTGGCTGCCCGCGTCCAGGCCCTGGACCAGTTCCAGAGCAACCCCTTCATGAAGGTTTCCATCGAGGGCGCTCCCGTGGCCGGCATCCTGCCCGTGCGCGATACCACCACCGAGTGGATCGGCAACTGGCCTTCCATGATCCAGCAGGCGCTGCTGGGCCAGATCTCCGCCGAGGACTGCATGAAGACCCTCCAGGAGACCCTGTGGGCCGAATGATAATTTGAATCAGGGCTTATAACGGATGGCGTGACATTGTTCCACGGGCTTTATAGGCCCGTGGAACAGCAATGATGAATGATAACGATCACGCCGGAGGGCTTTCCTTCCGGCGTGTCCCATGAGAGCGGACGCACCGGCCCCGCCGCGTGTGTCCGAACCGCAACGACAAACGCTGGAGGTTGCCTATGGATATTCGCCGAAGGCCAAGGGATAAAAGCACCATCTGGCCCTATCTGTTGCTGCTGCCGGCCCTGATCGTCATGCTGTCCGTGGTGATCGTGCCGATCATCAATGCCGTCAGCATGAGCTTCCAGAGCTACAACCTGACCAAGCCCAAGAAGATCGGCTTCATCGGGCTGCAGAACTACGCGACCCTGCTGCATGATCCCCTGTTCTGGAGCTCCCTGCTCAGGACGGCGATCTGGGTGGTGTTCGGCGTGGGCTGCCAGTTCCTGTTCGGCTTCCTGCTGGCCCTGGTCCTGAACAAGCAATTCAAGGGCAGGGGCGTCGTCCGTGCCGTCAGCCTGATTCCCTGGGTCACCCCTGGCGTGCTGATCGCGCTGATGTGGCGGTGGATGTACGACGGCAACTACGGCGTCATCAACGACCTGTTGATGCGCCTGGGCTTGATCAAGGAGAACATCGCCTTCCTGTCCAAGCCGGGCACCGCCATGCCCTCGGTGATCGTCACCATCGTATGGCAGGGCATCCCCTTCTTCGCGCTGATGCTGCTGGCGGGCCTGCAGGGCATCTCCTATGACCTGTACGAGGCGGCCTCCATTGACGGCGCCACCGGCTGGCAGAAGCTGATCTACGTCACCATCCCCAGCCTGCGCAACACCATCTTCGTCACCACGATGCTGCGCATCATCTGGGTCGCCAACTCCGTGGACGTCATATTCAACATGACCGAGGGCGGCCCGGCCTACGCCACCCAGACGCTGAGCGTCTACATCTACAAGAAGGCCAGCGCCCTGGACATGGGCTATGCCAGCGCCATGGCCATCATGCTGATGCTGGTGCTGCTGCTGGCGGCGATTCCCTACCTGCGCAATACATTCCGGGATCAGGAGGGCTGAGCGTATGAATGGCGAAAAGTATGAAAAGAAGAGCCTGCTGAAGCAGAAGCTCGGCCGCATCTTCCTGCTGTGGGTGCCGCTGGTGATCTTCCTGCTGTTTTTGCTGTTCCCGTTTTACTGGACCTTCGTGACCAGCCTGAAGCTCCCGGAGGAGCTGCACAGCCTGAAGGTCATTTACTGGCCCCAGAACCCCAGCTTCCAGGCCTACAGCCACCTGTTCGGCCAGTACAACTTCCTGCACCCGATGAAGAACAGCCTGGTCGTGGCGGTCATCACCACGCTGATTTCGTTGTCGGTCTCCACGCTGGCGGCCTACGCCTTCTCGCGCTTCCGCTTCGTGGGCCGTAAGCCGCTGATGGTGCTGTTCCTGACGAACAACATGTTCCCGACGGTGCTGCTGCTGATCCCGCTGTTCACCATCATGCGCAAGATGGGGCTGCTTTACAACCCCGCCTCGCTGGTGCTCAGCTACACCACCTTCACCATACCCTTCTCGGTATGGCTGCTCACCGGATATCTGAACGATCTGCCCATCGCCCTGGAGGAGGCGGCGATGATCGACGGCGCGAACCGGGCCCAGGGTTTCCTGCGCATCGTGCTGCCGCTGCTGCTGCCCTGCATGCTGGCGACCGGCGTTTACATCTTTATGCAGAGCTGGAATGAATACACCTTCGCCGTGCTGTTCACCAACGAGACCAGCCGCACGATCCCCGTGTCCCTGAAGATGCTGGTGGGACAGCTGGGCGTGCAGTGGGATCTGATCACGGCGGGCGGCATCATCACCGTCATTCCGGTCTGCATCATGTTCTTCTTTGCTCAGAAGCGGCTGGTGGCCGGTCTGACCGCGGGCGCCGTCAAGGGCTGATCGCGGTACCGTACACAAACTGTTTTTGATATCATTCGATCTTTACAGAGAAAGAGGCGTCATCATGGATCAAAAGTTACAACTGAAGGCGCGGCAGTACCGGCGCGACGTGCTGGACATGCTGTACGCTTGTCAATCGGGCCATCCGGGCGGATCCCTGTCCTGCATCGAGATCCTGCAGGCACTGTATGAGAACGTGCTGCGCTACGATCCCAAGAACCCCAAGTGGCCGGAGCGCGACCGCTTGGTGCTGAGCAAGGGCCACGCCTGCCCCTCCCTGTACGCCATCCTGGCGGACAAGGGCTTCTTCCCCAAGGAGGAGCTGAAGAACCTGCGCCAGTACGGCAGCATGCTTCAGGGCCATCCCGATATGAACAAGTGCCCCGGCGTCGACGCCAGCACCGGCTCCCTGGGACAGGGCACCAGCTGGGCGCTGGGCTACGCCCTGATCGGCAAGCGCCCGGGCCATCAGTTTAATGTCTACTGCGTCACCGGCGACGGCGAGAGCCAGGAGGGCATGGTCTGGGAGAGCGCCATGGCGGCGGCCCACTACCACCTGGACAACCTCACCATCCTGCTGGATTGCAACGGCCTGCAGATCGACGGCACCAACGACCAGGTCATGGGCCTGGGCGACATCTGCGCGAAGTACGCCGCCTTTGGCTGGGAGACCATCACCGTGGACGGCCATGACGTGGACGCGATCACCGAGGCGCTCAAGCGGCCCAGCGCGGGCAAGCCCCGCTTCATCTGCTGCAAAACCGTCAAGGGCAAGGGCGTTTCCTTTATGGAAAACCAGGTCGGCTGGCACGGCAAGCCCATGAACCAGGAGCAGTACGAAGCGGCTATCCGCGAGTTGGAGGTGTAACCATGGCTGAGAAGAAATCCACCCGTATCGCTTACGGCGAGGCGCTGGCGAAGCTGGGCGCCGTGGACCAGAACGTGCTGGTCTGTGACGCGGACCTGGCCCATGCCACGATGACGGCAAGCTTTGCCGACAAGTATCCCGATCGCTTCTACAACTTCGGCATCGCCGAGAGCAACATGATGACCGCCTCCGCCGCCATGGCCCAGTGCGGCTATACCGTGTTCTGCAGCACCTTCGCGGTGTTCGGCGCGGGCCGCGCCTTCGAGCAGGTCCGCAACGCGATTTGCTATTCCAAGGCCAACGTGAAGCTGGGCTGCAGCCATGCCGGCCCCAGCTGCGGCGAGGACGGCGGCAGCCACCAGGCCGTCGAGGACATCAGCCTGATGCGCACCCTGCCCAACATGACGGTGCTGGTTCCCGCCGACGCCGTGGAGATGGAGAAGGCCGTGTTTGCCGCGGCGAAGTTCCAGGGCCCGGTCTACATCCGCACCGGCCGCCTGCCCACCGACATCTGCACCGCCGAGGACACCCCCTTTGAGATCGGCAAGGCCAACGTGCTGCGGGACGGCAAGGACGTCGCCATCATCGCCTGCGGCATCATGGTGCCCCAGGCCCTGCTGGCCGCCGAGGCCCTGGCCGAGAAGGGTGTCAGCGCCCGGGTGATCGACATGCACACCATCAAGCCCCTGGACGAGGCCGCCGTGCTGGCCGCCGCGAAGGACTGTGGCGCCATCGTGACCGCCGAGGAGCACACCATCATCGGTGGCCTTGGCTCCGCCGTGGCCGAGGTGCTGACCGAGAAGCAGCAGAACGTGCCCTTTGAGCGCGTGGGCATCATGGATAAGTTCGGCCAGAGCGGCAAGCCCCCGGTGCTGTTTGAGGCCTACGGCCTGACCGACAAGTTTGTGCTGGCGGCCTGCGAGCGGGTCCTGGCGCGCAAGTAATGGATTGAAGGAGCGTAATCGACATGGAAATTTTGAAGTACGCCTTTGAGGGCGAGGGCCTGACCCGGGTGTTTGAGAACGAAAAGTGGATGGTGGGCATCAAGAACTGGAAGCCCATGAACGACATCGCCAATATCAACAACCTGGAGCGCCACAACGAGACGGACGAGCTGTTCATCCTTCTGAATGGCCAGTGCACCCTGCTGTTTGCCAACGAGACGGCGGACGGGCTGGACATCCAGGCTGTGGAGATGGAGCCGATGAAGGTCTACAACATTCCCCGCACCCTGTGGCACAACACGGTGACCCGCAAGGACACCAAGCTGGCCCTGATCGAGGACAGCAGCACCGGCAGCGCCAACAGCGACAACCTGGACCTGACCGAGGCCCAGATCGCGCGGGTGCACGAGCTGGTGAAGTGGTAAAAACATCGATATACAACGGCTGCCGGCACAA
>JAZOUD010000044.1:0-5134 GCA_045658005.1 Clostridia bacterium
AAATGCATTTTTGCGCCGGCCGTTCATATAGGTTACTTTCCCGTCGCCTTGCGTATGGCGCCCAGAAGATGGGCCCGCATGGCGTCGTCGGGCTGGATCACGGCGATGTTCAGGCTGTCGCTGTCCCGGTAGACCAGGGCCAGCGGCTCGTATGTGCACTGGGGGCGCGTGGCGTTCAGCGCCTTCGCCTGGGGGTAGCGCTGCTTCATGGCCTCGGGCGCGCCCCAGGCCTCCACCCGGTTGAGCCAGATGTCGGCGGCGAAGCGCTCCCGCTTGCCGTAGGCGCGGCAGATGCGCAGCACGTCGTCGGTGGCGGTGTAGACGAAGCTCAGGCCGTACCAGTTCAGCAGGAACCAGGCGATGGCGCAGCCGTAGGCGATGAACAGCGCCGAGGACAGCGCGCCGATGCGCTTTTGCATCAGCGTGAAGAACGCCGAGCCGGCGAACACGGCCAGCGCGATCAGCAGGATCAGCCCCACCCCCTGCAGGGCGGTGGGCTGTCGGTTACGCACTCTCTGCTTAAGCATGGCTTGCCTCCGTCAGGTCGCCGACCAGGTATTCCAGGGCCTTCATGGCGGCGGCTTCGTTGCCGCCGCTGCCGGTGACGCACAGGAACGCCCCCCGGTTGTCGAAGGCGCCCATCTGCGCCAGCGCGTCCAGGCTGTCCAGCCGCAGCCCCGCGGTCCAGGTGCGCTGCGGGCCGCCCTCCTCCTCGGTGGTGACCACGTAGGGCTCCAGGCTGTACGCGCCCATCCAGCCCGCCGCCAGGGCGTCGTCCAGCGGCGTCAGCGCGGCGGTGGACACCAGCGCCTCCATGGCCTCCGCGCTGGCCAAGAAGGCGTCGCACTCGCCCACGGTCAGCCGGGTGATCAGCAGCATGTTGCTGGTATACACCTGGTCGTTGTACAGCATGCTTTCAAAGGCCACCTGTTGGATGCTCGGGTCGTCCTCCTGCACCCGCGCAAGTATGCCCGGGGCGAGGGCCTCCAGGGGCTCGGGGTTGGAATACCCCGCCGCAAGGTAGATGTTCACGCTGGCCGTGTTGGGAATCCGGGGCCGGGTCATGGTCCAAAGCAGCTCCGCCCCCAGCAGGCCAAGCGCGATGCCCAGCAGGTAGAGCCATATGTATTTGCGCAAATGCTCGCGCAGCGCGCGCCAGCTGAATCTTGTGTCCGGCATGCCTGCCTCCGTCAATCGTGATATACCGTATTATAAATCAGAATGGGCGGGGACGCAAGGGAAATCTGGGGGAAGACCCACGGCGAACGCATGAATTGTCAGACGGATCAGTCACATTCAAATTCTGATTTATCGAGCTTTGCTCGATGAATCAGAATTTACCGCACCTCCAACCCGGAGGTGATCCGCTACACCGAGCTTCTGTTCGTCATCGAGCTGTTCCTGGAGCTTGGCCGCGCCTGCAACCTGACCATCATTCCCTGCCTGCGGGGATCAGGCGATGTCAAATTTCCCACGCTGTGGGCGATTTTCTCCAACCTGATCATCGGCTTGGGCGGCGCTCACCTGCTGGCGATTCAGTGCCATATGGGCATTCACGGCCTCTGGATCGCCATGGCGCTGGATGAGGTCTTTCGCGCGGTCGTCATGCTGATTCGCTGGAATGGCTCCCAATGGAAGAACAAGCGGATCACCACGCAAGCGCAGGAAGAAAAAAAGGAACCCGCAGAACAGGCAGAGGGGGTCCTCTGTATTCTGCGGGCATAACAGCGCGACGCTCTTCCCCTTCGTCATCATGTCTTGTCCCGGTTGTTGAAGGCATCCTCTTCCATGTCCTGTTCCGCTTGGATCAGGAAGTCATCGACGGCATCGGCATAGCTGCCCACCTGCTTCGTCAAGGCGGCCCATGCTTCGTGCGCGGGCGTGCCCTTGGCCGGTTCGTTGTCCTCCAGGTCGTCCTCCAAGCCTTCCAGCGCGATCAACAGGTTTTCGAGCTCATCCCAATCCAGCCCGCAGAGGTCGGGCAGCGGGCCGAGGTCGGCGGACTCGGCGGGGTCTGAGACGCTGTCCCAGAACACGCCCAGGCCGAGCCATTCCCGGATGAGGGCGATGCGCTTCATGATGGGCTCGTAGTCCACCATGGCGGCGCTGTGCATGGCTTCGAACTCCTCCTCCGTCAGGGGCGGCAGTTCTTCCTCTTCTTCCTCGGTTGCCTTGGATTTGCGCGTTTTCTTGGGCTTGTAGGCCAGAGGGTCGAGGTATTTCTTGATATAGGCGTCGATGAAGGCGTTTGCTTCCTCCGGAGTGGCATACGCGCCCAGGTCGCCGCCGTCGACGTAGTGGATCAGCGCGTCGTCCACGTCGTACAGGTGCAGCTTGCCCTTCACGGGAATCGGCTCGATGGCCCTGGGCTTGCCCAGCGCCCATTCGTACATCGTGACGCGCTTGCCGCGCTCGTCAAACCAAGCCTCCCTGGAGGGCTGGATGTCCAGCAGGGGGATGACGAAATAGGCGTAGCCGTTGACGTAGCCGGGCTCCTTTTTGGCGCTTGCGCAGATCAGCAGGTCCCCGCGGTGGTCGGTCTGCCAGGTGCGTTCTTCAAAGGTTTGCTCTCCCACGAAGATGTCGAAGGTGTATTCGGGACGGACGGACAGTGCTTTCATGGCGGTGACCTCCTGTAATGTGTGATGGTGGATTGCCGTGGGTGTTCTCGATGGAACCAGTATAGCGGAAGGGGCGGGGGAGAGGTCGCCTGGGAGGCGACTTTTTTCATTTCCGGATGTTGCACGGTCATTCGCGTTATGATGATTGAAATAATGTCAACTATATAGTATAATATGTCTGAAATAGAATCAAGAGGAAACGGCTGTGGAATACATTTGTAAAGGAAGAAGTCACGCCCATCCCCGCTTGACAGCCGGCGGCGGGTCGTCTAAAATAGAGGCATATTCTGTTTGCTTGAACGAGGGGGAATGACCGATGAAGCCGCAGCCACAGCTGGCGACGATGATCAAGGGACAGGTTTTTGACGGCTATCTGATGGTGCGCGCGTCCACCCAGCGGACCAGCTCCAACGGGGGCAAGTACCTGGACATGACGCTGTGCGATATCTCCGGCGAGGTGAACGCCAAGATGTGGGACGGGACCGCTTCGCCGCCCCCGCCGGCCCACGTGGTTCGCCTGCGGGGCATGATGCTGGAGTACAACGGCCGGCCCCAGCTTCGGGTGGACAAGATGCGGGCGGTGACAGAGGCGGACAGCTACGACATGGACGCCCTGACGCCCTGCGCGCCGCTGCCGCCGGAGGACATGCTGGGCTACATACGGCAGCGGGTGGAGGCCTTTGCCGACGAGGAGCTGAAGGCGCTGGTGCTCAAGCGGCTGGAGGAGTGCGGCGAAGCGCTGAACTACTATCCTGCGGCCTCGAAGCTGCACCACGCCGAGCGCTCCGGCCTGCTGCACCACACCAGCACCATGCTCCGGACCGCGGAAGCCGTCTGCGCGATCTATCCCACGCTGGACGGGGAGCTGCTGGCGGCGGGGGTGATCCTCCACGACCTGTGCAAGATCACCGAAATGAAGGCCGACGCCATCGGCCTGGTGTCCGATTACACCGCCGAGGGCATGCTGATCGGCCACCTGGTGCAGGGCGTGGCCGAGCTGGCCCGCTGCGGGCGGGAGCTGAACGTGCGCAGCGAGCTTTTGATGATGCTGGAGCACATGATCCTCTCCCACCACGACCTGCCCGAATACGGCAGCCCCAAGCCGCCGATGTTCCCGGAGGCCGAGGTGCTGCACGTGCTGGACCTGCTGGACGCCCGCATATTCGAGATGAACCGGGAGCTGCAAAACGCCCAGCCCGGCGGCTTTACCGAGCGCATATGGTCCCTGGACCGCAAGCTGTACCGCAGGAAGGAGCCGCCGAGGGGCAAGCAAGAGGGATAAAATATGAAGATACACGGCCTGCAAAAGATGACCCTGCTGGACTTTCCGGGGCGGGTGGCCTGCACGGTGTTCCTGGGCGGGTGCGACTTTCGCTGCCCCTTCTGCCACAACTTCGAGCTGGCGGACGGCAGCGCAAGGCCCGTCATGGACGAGGACGAGCTGCTGGGCTTTCTTCAAAAGCGGCGGGGCCTGCTGGACGGCGTGGCCATCACCGGGGGCGAGCCCTGCCTGCACCCCGGCCTGCCGGCGCTGATGGGGAAGCTGAAGGCCATGGGCTACGCCGTGAAGCTGGACACCAACGGCATGCACCCGGACCGGCTGGCGGCGATCCTGGGGGAGGGGCTGGCCGACTACGTGGCCATGGACATCAAGAACAGCCCCGAAAAGTACGCCCGGACCGCGGGCCTGGAGGCACTGGACCTGGCTCCCGTGCGCCGCAGCGTGGCGCTGCTGATGAACGGGGATGTGGATTACGAATTCCGCACCACCGTGGTGGACGAGCTGCACGAGGACGCCGACTTCGAGGCCATCGGCGCGTGGATCGCCGGAGCCAGGCGCTGGTTCATGCAGCCCTTCACCGACCGGGATACCGTGCCCTTCGCGGGCCTACACGCGCCGTCGAAGGCAAAAATGGAGGCCTGGCTTGAGATCATGGGGCGCTATGTGCCCGAGAGCCGGCTGCGCGGGGCGGACTGAAACCCAAAAATTTGGAAATTGACATATTGTTGTCTCAATTTCCCTGTGTCACACTTTTGTAATGATATGGGCGCAAGCCCGGCGGCGCAAAGGGCGTCGCCGTGCGGGAACCGGAGAATGGACCGGGGTCTGAAAACACAATATATGACGTTTTTGATAAATGTGAAGCACAATATATTGTGATGAATGCGCTTGACAACCCCCTTGGATTGTGGTAGGGTAGGATTGTTCCGTGCGGGCCGGGCCCGGGTGGGGCGCCTACGCGACAAAGCAACCGAGGGGGATATTTTATATGTACGATGTAGTCAAGCGGGACGGCAAGGTCGTCGATTTTTCGATATCAAAGATCACGGGGGCGATCACGAAGGCCTTCGAGGCGACCCAGCGGCAGTATCATCCCAGCGTGATCGAGCTGCTGGCGCTGCACGTGACATCGGACTTTGAGGACAAGATCCACGACGGCCAGATCACCGTGGAGGACATCCAGGACAGCGTGGAGAAGGTGCTGTCGGAATCCGGCTACGCGGACGTGGCG
>JAZOUD010000045.1:0-17856 GCA_045658005.1 Clostridia bacterium
CAATCCGGCACAGCCGGATTGCGGGGGGTTCCTTCAGATTTACGCTACAGCCTCAAACCCGGCCTCGAAGGTGGCCAGGTCGATCATGAACCTGTCGCCCGAGTCGGTGTAGAGTATGATGCCGTTGTCCAGCACCGCCTCCACGCCGTACACGCTGCCCTTCGCCAGCGTCACCGGCGGGTCGGCTTTTTCAAATACGATCTCCTCCACGGTACGAACGTGCCTGACCACGGTCTGTCACCTCTCCTTCACGTAATCCACATGCAACAGCTCGTGGACCTTGCCCTTCATCACGCCCTCGTACAGCGTCTTCATCAGCGGGTTGTCCTGGCTGCGCTTGATGGTGCTGACGCGGTCGGCGCGGTACAGGCCTTCACCCCGCTTCATGCGATGGCGATGGGAGATGTACGGCTGGCCCGCGCCGCTGATGCAGCCGCCGGGACAGGCCATGACCTCCACGAGGTCGTAGTGTGCCTCGCCGGATTTGATCTTCTTCAGTATCGCCTCGGCATTGCCCAGGCCGCTGACCACGGCGATCCTGAGCGTCCTGTCGCCGAAGGGGATCTCCGCCTCCTTCACGCTGTCCATGCCCCGCACGCCCGTATAGGTGATCTGCGCCAGCGTGGTGCGGCTGTTGTCGGCGGAGATCTTCCTCAGCACCGCCTCAGTCACGCCGCCGGTGACGCCGAAGATCATGCCCGCGCCGGACATGGTGCCAAAGGGCATGTCCACGCTCTCCGGCTCCAGCTCGGTGAACACGATGCCGGACTCCCGGATCATCTTGATGAGCTCCTGGGTGGTGATCACATCGTCGGTGTTCGGGCCCAGCTCGGTGACGAACTCGCCCCGCTTGGCCTCAAACTTCTTGGCGGTGCAGGGCATCAGCGCCACGTGATAGTGCTTCTTCCTGCCCTCGGGCAGCTTGCCTTTGTAGATCTCCTTGATGACCGCCGCGAACATGCCCATGGGACTGCGGGCGGTGGACAGATTGGGCAGGAATTCGGGATACTTCTTTTCCACAAACTGCACCCAGGCGGGACAGCAGGAGGTGAACAGCGGGATGTTTTCGCCGCTCTGTACCCGCTCCACGAATTCGCCCGCCTCCTCGATGACGGTCAGGTCCGCGCCGGTGGAGGTGTCGTACACCTCGTCGAAGCCCATCCTGTGCAGCGCCGCCACGATGAGGCCCATGGCGTTGTCGCCGTCCCCCAGGCCCAGCTCCTGCCCGATGCCCACCCGCACGGCCGGCGCGATCTCGCAGGTGACGAAGGTGTCCGGATCGTCGATCCTGTCCCAGACCTTGCTGGTATCGTCCCGCACGATGATCGCGCCGGTGGGACACGCCACCGCGCACTGTCCGCAGCCCACGCAGGGGGATTCGGCCAGCGGGATGTCAAAGGCGGTGCTTATGGTGGCCTTGCTGCCCCGGTGGGCAAAGTCGATGGCCCCCACGTGCTGCACCTCGTTGCACTCCCGCACGCAGTCGCCGCAGAGTATGCACTTGCCCGGCTCGCGCACGATGCAGGGCGAGGATTGATCTCCCGGCAGGTTCACGCGGCTGTTGGGGAAGCGGATGTCGTGGATGCCGAACTGGGCCGCCAGGTTTTGCAGCTTACACTTGCCGGAATTGCCGCAAGTGGTGCAGTCCCGACAGTGCTCGGCCAGCAGCAGCTCCAGTATGTTCTTGCGATACCTGCGCAAGCGTCCGGTGTTGGTGCGGATCTTCATGCCCTCCTCGGGCAGGGTGGAGCAGGCCGCCAGCAGCCGTCCGCGTTCGTCCTCCACCATGCACATTCGGCACGCGCCGTAGATGGAGAGGTAGCTGTGGTAGCAGAACACCGGCATGATGGTGCCGACCTTGCTGATGACCTCCAGCAGGTTCCGCTCGCCTTCGATCAGGACGGGCACGCCGTCCACCGTCATCATGTTTTTAAGCTGCATACGTTACGCCTCCTCCCTCACAGCATCGAACGAACAGTTGGTCTTGCACGCCCCGCACTTGATGCACTTGTCCTGGTTGATCTCGAAGGGCTTCTTCACCACGCCGGTGATGGCGTTCACCGGGCAGTTGCGGGCGCACTTGCTGCAGCCCTTGCACTTCTCCGGGTCGATCACAAAGCGCCTCAGCTTCGCGCAGGCCCCCGCCGGACAGCGCTTGTCGTAGATGTGGGCCTCGTATTCGCTTCGGAAGTTCTTGATGGTGGAGATGACCGGCGAAGGCGCGGTCTTGCCCAGGCCGCACAGCGCCGTGTTGGAGATGGTGTCCGCCAGCTCCTCCAGCAGCTCGATGTCGCCGTCCCGGCCCTGTCCCGCCACGATGCGCTCCAGGATCTCCAGCATCCGCTTGGTGCCCTCTCGACAGGGCACGCACTTTCCGCAGGATTCGTTCTGGGTGAAGTTCATGAAGAACCGGGCGACCTCGACCATGCAGGTTTTGTCGTCCATGACCACCAGGCCGCCGGAGCCGATCATGGCCCCGACCTTCTTGAGGCTGTCGAAGTCCAGCGGGATGTCCAGCTCCTTCTCGGTCAGGCAGCCGCCGGAGGGGCCGCCGATCTGCACGGCCTTGAACTTGCCGTCCCCGCGCATGCCGCCACCGATGTCGAATATGACCTCCCGCAGCGTCGTGCCCATGGGGACCTCGATCAGGCCGGTGTTTTTGATGGTACCGGTCAGGGCAAAGGCCTTGGTGCCGGGGCTGTTCTCCGGGCCGATGGATTTATACCACTTCGCGCCGTTGGTGATGATCATCGGCACATTGGCATAGGTCTCCACATTGTTCAGATTGGTGGGCTTGTCGAACAAGCCGTGCTCCACCGTGCGGGGCGGCTTGACCCTCGGCATGCCACGCTTGCCCTCGATGGAGGCCGTCAGCGCCGAGCCCTCGCCGCAGACGAACGCGCCCGCGCCGCGGTTGATGTGCATGTGGAAGGAGAATTCCGTGCCGAGGATGTTATCGCCCAGCAGGCCGATTGCCTCCGCCTGGGCGATGGCCATGCGCAGCCGGTCCACCGCCAGCGGATACTCCGCGCGGACGTAGATATAACCCTCGCTGCTTCCGATGGCGACGCCCGCGATGATCATGCCCTCGATCAGCCGGTGGGGGTCGCCCTCCATCACCGAGCGGTCCATGAACGCGCCGGGGTCGCCCTCGTCGCCGTTGCAGACGATGTAGCGGGGCGTCTCCTTTTGCCTGGCGCAGGACTTCCACTTGCGACCCGCCGGGAAGCCGCCGCCGCCCCGGCCACGCAGGTTCGAATCGGCCACTTCGTCCAGTATCCCGCCCGGCGTCATGTCGAACAGCGCCTTTTCCAGCGCCTGATAGCCGCCCACGGCCAGGTAGTCATAGATGGAGGTGGCGTTGATGTGGCCGCAGTGCTCCAGCACCACGCGCTGCTGCTTGGCGTAGAAGGGAATCTCCTCCTGCCTGCGATATATCTCGCCGTTTTGCCGGTAGGCCAGTCGCTCTACGCATTCGCCGCCGATGATCGTCTTCTCCACGATCTCCTGGCAGTCGTCCAGCTTCACCTTCGTGTACAGCCAGCCCTGGGGCTCCACCCGCACCAGCGGGCCCATCTCGCAGAAGCCGTGGCAGCCGCTCTTCTTGATGCCGACGGCTTCGTCATGGGGCTCGTGGGCCAGCTCAACGGACACGGGAATGCCCCGTTCCTCGAGCATGGCCTTCAACCTGTCATAGATGTCCAATGAACCGCCCGCCACGCAGCCCGTGCCGCCGCAGACGAGGATCTTCTTCGTCTCCAGCGACAGGGCCTTCTGACAGACGCTGCGCAGGTTTTGCAGCTCCTGCCGGCTCATCAGTCTCGTCATGCCTGCTCGCCCCCCTTCTCCAAATCCGCCTTCAGTTCCTTCAGCAGCTCGGACGCCTTGTCCGGGGTCATCGCGCCGTAAACGGTGCCGTTCACGGTCATCGCCGGGGCCAGGCCGCAGGCACCCAGGCAGGAGACCGTCTCCACTGTGAAGTTCAGATCGTCAGTGGTCCTCCTGCCGTCCGAAAGGCCCAGCTCCTGGCGAAGCCGTTCGAGGATCGGTATCGAGCCGCGCACATGACAGGCTGTGCCGTCGCAGCAGCGGATCACGTACTTCCCCTTGGGCTCCAGCGAGAAGTTCTCGTAGAACGTCGCCACGCCGTACAGCCGGGCCTCCCCCACGCCGATGGCCTTGGCCACGTAGGGAAAGACCTCCCTGGGCAGGTAGTGGTAGTGCTCCTGGATGTCCTGCAGGATGGCGATGGTGGAAAGCTCGCTTCTGGGATGACTGTCCAGGATGCGATCCACCGGGGCAAAGTCGAATTGTCTGTTCATTTACAAGCCTCACCCTTTCTCTTGTTTTGTCGATCCGGAAAAAACACAGGACATGCCCGGTCACGGTCCAGCATGTCCTGTCAGAATTCATTGAACAACCAGCGCACCGAAGCGCGCCGGTATAAACCGTGCCTTCGTTGCGCATGGCAGGACAAATCGTTCTTTAGTCCGAAGAACCGAATTTGTTTCTTCACAGGCAGGTCTTCTGACTCGGTTTCATCGCCCCGGCCCCTTCTCGATCCTTCGATCAATGGTCATGGCCCCGGCTCCGCCTCACAGCAGCGGTCCTGTCGGAGACTTGCACTCCGTTCCCTATTCTCCTCCCCCCGCAAAGCCAGGGGAGGCACCTGCGAATACCTGTTCATTCTGTTGTCAGTAAAAGTATAGCATTTCACAGTCTCGATTGCAACTGTTTTTTATACAGTTCATGCAGGATGGATATTGGCACATTTTTTTCATATTTTGCCCTTCCATTTACATCATTTATATCCTATAATAGATACAGCAAAGAACAGAAAGGAGCTGTAAAAACATGAAGAAACTCATCGTATCACTCCTGGCATTGTTGCTGATGGCCTCGTTCGCCTATGGCGCGCTGGCAGCCTATCAGGGCACAATGTACGTCAACAGGAGCTCGGTCAACGTATACAAGGAGGACAACACCAACTCCAAGGTCATCAAGAAGTACAAGGGCGGACGTGCCGTGTACGTGGACGACATCTCCCCCAACGGCAAGTGGGCGCAAACCCTGATCGAGGACACCAAGCACGGCGGCCAGATGCTGGGCTTCATCCAGATGAAGTATCTGAGCAAGAAGATGCCCCCGGAATACTGCAAACACGAATGGAGCAAGTGGAAGGTCACCAAGGAGGCCACCTGCACCGAAAAGGGCAACCGGGAGCGCACCTGCAAGATCTGCGGAAAGAAGCAGTCGGAGACCATCAAGGCCGAGGGCCACAGCTGGAACAAGTGGAAGGTGACCAAGGAGGCCACCTGTGTCAACAAGGGCTCCCGCACCCGCACCTGCAAGGTCTGCGGCGAGCGGGAGACGGAGCAGTTCTATGCCGAGCACACCTGGGGCGCCTGGCGCATGACCAAGGAGCCCACCTGCACCGAGAAGGGCGAGCGGGAGCGCAAATGCAAGGTGTGCGGCAAGGTGGATACCCAGGCGCTGGACAAGCTGCCCCACGATTACGAGTGGGAGGTCATCGTGGAGACCACCGACCATTCCGCGGGCACCCGGGCGAAGATCTGCAAGGTCTGCGGCCACGACGGCGGCGAGGAGTCCTTCGATCCCGAGGGCACGCTGCGGCGCGGCGACCGGGGCGACGAGGTGCGCAGGATGCAGCAGCTGCTGGTGGAGCAGGGCTACCTGAACGCAAATGGCGCCGACGGCATCTTCGGCGGCGGCTCTGAAAAGGCCCTGATCCAGTACCAGAAGGACCGCAACCTGAACCCGGACGGCATCGGCTGGCCCCAGACCTTGAAGGACCTGGAGCACGACTTCGGCCCCTGGGAGATCGTGAAGGAGATGACCCGCACCGAGGCCGGCGAGCGCAGGCGCGTCTGCCAGGGCTGCGGCTTTGAGCAGACCGAGACCATCGAGGCCGGCACCACCTTCGAGCGCGGCCGCCGGGGCGACGACATCCGCGCCATGCAGCAGCTGTTGAACGCGCTGGGCTACAACGCCGGCGGCGTGGACGGCATCTATGGAAAGAAGCTGGACGCCGCGCTGGCCGCCTTCGCCGCTGAGCGCGAGCTGGTGGTCGAGGACGGAAAGGTCCGCCCCGCCGATGTGGACGCGGTGTTCAACGAATGGCTGCAGACCGTTTCCGCCGACAAGTGGAAGGGGGAAGGCGACACCGCCAGCGCCGTGAACCTGGCCCTGACCGTCACCCCCTCGAGCGATGCGGACGACACCGGCATACAGACCTACAGCTGGTCCCTGACCAACATGGGCAACACGGACGCCAACTTTACGGCGCTGCTGCTGACCTTTGGCGACACCCCCGACTTCAAGGCGGACAACCTGGTGATGCAGCTGGACGGCTACACCATGAAGAAGAACAGCGGCAACAGCGTCTCCGGCACCTTCAGCGTCGACGCCAGCTGGGGCGAGGGCAACCTGAATTTCGCGGGCCTTGCCGTCGACGAAAAGACCGGCGACATCTGGCTGAGCAACGCCGTCGAATTTGACAACAGCACCGCGCCCTCGCCCAAGACCGTGGCGCCCCAGGCCGTTGAAGTGAACGTCAACGCGCTGCCGGACGGCCAGTATCCCGTCACCTTTGACCGTGGCGACATACTCAGCGGCGCGACCGGCACCTACATGAACGCGGTGCACATCTACTCGATGGACGTCTATGACATCGTGGACGTGAACACCCTGACGGCGGGCGACACTTTGGTGGTATCCGGCGAGGCCATCCCGGTGACCAGCGTCGAACGCAGGGACAGCAACATACTGGTCAACGGCGGCCTTGACGGCGAAGACGGCGTGGTGCTGGGCCCCATCGACGAGGACACCAACGGCTACCGCGTGTGGCTGGAGAGCGACATGGCGACCTTCACCGAGCTGGGCGTGACCACCCTGGTGCTGGGCGACAACGCCGTGTTCAACGATTCCTGGAACATCGATGCGGACCCCGTCAAGGTGGGTTACGACGGAATCGTCGCCGCGATCACGGGCTCCGAGAACGATTACTTCAACCAGTACAACACCACCATTCGCGTGGAGGACGGAAAGGTCGTCGAAATAAACCGCGTATACGTGCCGTAATCCCGCAAACGACCTTGACAACGCCGTTTCTGCTCGATATAATATGAATATAATAGAAATGCCCAGGTTCGTGGCAAAAGAGGAGGAGAAAACCCATGAGGTCCGATATCGTCAGCATCGACAATTCCGGCAAAGGCTTCCAGCGCGCTGCCGATCAGGCGAAGAAGGTCGCCGCCTACAAGGGAATGGCTGAATTGGACGGCATACAGCTCCAGGTGCTCACCGAGGAGTTGCTCAGCCTGGCCCGCAGCATCACCGGCAATCTGGACGCGTCCTTTTGGATCGAGTTTGAGGGCCCGCAGGCTGACCTGCACCTGACCACCCAGGCCGTATTGGACAAGGAAAAGCGCGCAGAGCTCATCGCCTCCTCCACTTCCAGGAAGAACGAGGCCTCCAAGACCTTCCTGGGCAGTCTCAGGGACATGTTTGAAGAAGCCATGACCGCCGACGCCGGGCATTACGCGCCTTCGAACGACATCCTGAAGGATATGCCCCAGGGCGCCTACGGTGAACCGGAATGGGACGGCTATGAGCGCTCGATCCTGCGCAACCTGGCCGACGAGGTCAAGATCGGCATCCAGGGCCATACCGTGGACATCACCGTGAGCAAGCGCTTCAACATCCAGGAATAATCAAGGAGGGCAACGATCATGACTTTTTCTATCAACAGAAGCGGAAACGCGCTGGAGCTTGCGCTGGAAGGCCGCCTGGACACCGTCACCGCCCCGGATCTGGAGAAGGCGCTCAGCCCGATCCCGGAGGGCGTCGATACCCTCGTCTATGATTTCAGCAAGCTGGACTACATCTCCTCCGCAGGACTGAGGGTGATGTTGCGCGCCTATCGCAGCCTGCCGATGGGTGGCAAGACGAAGGTCCGGAATTGCAACCCTGTGGTCAAGGAGGTCTTTTCGGTCACCGGTTTCTCTGAAATCGTGGAATTCGTATAATCCATTCAACCGACTCCAAACAAACGCCCCCTGCCGATGGCAGGGGGGTATTTGTTTGGAACGTCTTACAGCGCGCCGTTCAGGTTCTCCAGCGTGTCGATCACCACGACGCAATCCTCGCGCACGTTCTGCATCACGAGCTTCATGATGTTCTCGGGCAGCGCCACACAGCCGCCCGTGTAGGGCTTGGTCGGGCCGAAGCAATGCAGGAAGATGGCGGAGCCGCGGCCGGGGGTACATTCTTCATTAAAGCTGATGTTCAGGCAATACTGGTACTGGTACTCGTAATCGACGATGTGCTCGCTGTCGTCCATCGCAAGCTGGGGACAGTCCTTGATGTTCACCATCTCGTTGTAATGATTGTCGGGATCGCCGGACCAGTAGATGTCGTCGTCGACCTGGATGTAGGGTATGGCGCAGCCGGGGTCGGCAGCGATGCCGAAGGCCTTGTTGAAATGGTACACGCCAACGGGCGTCTGTCCGCAGCCCTCCACGTGGTCCGCGTCCAGGCAAAGGCCGTTTTTGCCGACGAACCCGGGCGTGGACAGGATCTGCTTCCAGCTGCCGTCCGCGTCCTTTTGGTGCATCGATATGCTGGCGGTCGTCCGGTCCATGGCCATGGCGGCGACCACGAACAGCTGCTCGGCCTCCTGGGCCGCAGGCAGGCTGGTCACCCACTCAGGGGAATCGACGACCGGCTGGATACTTGCGTGCAACCCGTCCTCCCCCAGCGCCGCCATGCCGCTGAGCAGACAGGTCAGGGTCAGTATAAGCGCGATCAATTTCTTCATGCTTTGATCCTCCTTGTTCACTGTCGATGATTTGATATCGTTCTGCAACGGTACAGCGCAAGAACGACACTTTGGATTCTACCATATCTGAACGCCTGTTGTCAATACATTATTGCAACCGCTTCTTATGTCCTCCTGAATAAACCAATTATCGGAAATAAACGGAACGCATTTCCCTTTAAATCCGTCAAAGCAGAAAAGCATTTCAAAGGGGGAATTCTGTTATGAAAAAACTGCTCGCGTTACTTATGAGCCTTGCGCTGCTGCTGTACGGCATCGGCGCTTTTGCCGAGGACGAGGCGCCGTCCTTTGAACGGCTGGCCGGGCTTCAATGGGAATTCAGCAGCGGCGCCGGCGGCTGGTCCACGGAATTGACGGTCAACCCGGACGGTTCCTTCAGCGGCCGCTTCCACGACAGCGAGATGGGCGAAATTGGCGACGATTACCCGAACGGCACCGTCTATGTGTGCGCCTTCACCGGCAGGATGTCCGGTCTGGAGGCGGTGGACGGGCAAACCTGGCGCGTCAAGGTCGACAGCGTGACCCCGGATGAGGCTTCGGGACGCGAGGCCATCGACGACGGGATCCGCTACGTCACAAGCGATCCCTACGGCGTCGCCGCGGACGACGAGATACTTATCTACCTGCCCGGCACGCCGCTTGAAGGCTTTACCGAGGAGATGCGGATGTGGGCGCATCTGCCGGGAGAACAGGACCCCGCCGCCACGCTGGAGGACTGGTTCCTCTACAGCCCGAAGAACGACACCGGCTTTGTGGGGTATCCCGCCCCGGATGACGCGGCCCTCGCAAACCCCTGGAGGGATCTGACCGGGGACGAGCTGGCCCGGGTATCCGGAATGGCCTTCGGCGTGCCGGAGGGCGCGGAAGGCGTCGTCTATCGCTGGCTGGAAAGCGACGGGCTGGCGGAGATGCAGTTCACGATGGACGGCGACGAATACTGCGCCCGCGCCCAAAGCGCTGAACTGTCCGAGGGCGAGCTTATGAACATCTCAGGGATGTACTTCCAGTGGGATCACGAGGAGGCCATAACGGTCAACGGCTGTCCAGGCACCCTTGGGCTGGCCCAGACCGGCAGCGAAGACTGGGTGGAGCTGTGCCAGTGGTACGACGCCGGGGCGAAGCGCATGTATTCCCTCTCCGTATACACGACCGACCCGGACGGCCTGGACCTGACCGCCGTGGCGCAGATGGTGCACCGGCCGTAGAGTGCGGGCTGTATTGGCATGGCAGGGTCGGGTGCTGTTGAAAAACGGATATGTCGCGCAGATGCGCGCCATATCCGTTTTTTATGTGTTTGAACCGTTGCCCGATTGCGCCGTCATTCCGCCTCCACCGGCACGAACCTGAAGGCGTTCACGTCGAAGAGACCGCCGTCGGTGATCTTGAGCATCGGGATGACCGGCAAGGCCATGAAGCACAGGGCCATGAACGGGTCGATTTCCCTATGGACGCCCAGCCTGTCCCAGGCCAGCTTGCTCAGCTTGTCAATTCGGCTGGCCACGTACTCGCCGGGGCGGTCGGTCATCAGGCCGGCGATCTCGTGCACCAGGCTGCCCAGCACCGCGCCGTCCTGGGCGACGGCCAGCCCGCCGCCGATCTCCACCAGCCGCTCCACGGCCAATGCCATATCCCGGTCGTTGTCGCCGGCGACGATGATGTTGTGGGAATCGTGGGCGATGCTGGAAGCGACAGCCCCGTTCCTGAGCCCGTAGCCCTCAAGCAGCCCCAAGCCCACGTTGCCGGTGCCCTTGTGGCGCTCCACCACGGCGATCTTGACAATGTCCTGATCGTCCCGCACCCAGTTTCCCCCGGCGTCCCTGCGCACGGTGGCCCGGCCATCCCCTGTCACCACGGAACCGGGGGACAATTGGATCGTGCGCACGCGGTCCGAGGCCAGCGGCAGCGCCAGTCGCGCTTGCGAGAAATCCTGCACGTTCATGCGGGCCCTGACGCCCACGGGCTCAACGTGGGGATCGTCCGCCAGGTAACGGCCCTTGCTGGACACATGCCTGCCGCCGATCCACACCTCCCGGGCATAGATCTCATTCGGGTCCTCAAACAGTATCAGGTCTGCCCGCTTGCCGGGGGCCACCGCGCCGCGGTCCCGCAGGCCGTAGCAGTCGGCCACGTTGACCGTCGCCATGCGCAGGGCGGTGATGGGGTCGAGCCCCCCGCCCACGGCCAGGCGGATGTTGTTGGCGATATGGCCCTTGTCGATGAGGCTGGCGGGCTGGCGGTCGTCGGTGCAAAACAGGCAGAAGCGGTCGTTGCCCGCGTTCACGCCCGGCAGCAGGTTCAGCACGTCGTGGCACGCCGTGCCCTGTCGCAGCATCACGTACATGCCCCGGCGTACCCGCTCCACCAGCTCCCTGGGCGTGGCGCACTCGTGATCGTTGCGCACCCCGGAGGCGGCGTAGGCGTCCAGCAGGGTCCCACTGAGGCCCGGGCTGTGGCCGTCCACGATCTTGCCGCAGCCCTCGGCCACCATCAGCTTGTCGAGGATCCCGTCGTCCCCGGCGCAAGCCCCGACGAAGTTCATCAGCTCGCCCAGGCCCAGCACACGGTCCGATCCGATGCGCCTGGCGATCTCCGGCGCGTCCAGCACCGCCCCGGCGTGCTCGAAGGGCGTACAGGGCACGCAGGACGGCACCTGCAAAAACACCTGCAGGGCGATGCCCTCGGAGGCGCTGAGCATGTAGTCGAAGCCGTCCAGCCCGCAGACGTTGCAGATCTCATGGGGGTCCGCGATCACCGTGGTGGTGCCGCAGGGCACCACCAGCCGGGAAAACTCCGCCGGCGAAAGGTGGCTGGATTCGATGTGGACGTGGGCGTCGATCAGCCCCGGCGCCAGGTACGCGCCCTGCGCGTCATAGGTCTGTCGGGCCTTGGGAAAGGACGGCGCGCCAAAGCCGGCGATGTACGTCCCGGCAATGAGCACGTCGGCGGGAAAGACCGTCCTGTTGTAGACGTCGACGACCTGGCAGTTGGCGATGCGCAGGTCCGCCGGGGCGCGCCCGGCGGCCACATCGATGCGGTGCTTGAGGCTTTGTTTGTCCATGAACGCTCCTTGGATGATAATTCAGGCGATGACGGTCAACAGGATCTTGACGATAAACAGCGCGGCGACCACCAGTATGGCGGGGCTGAGATCCCGGAAGCGCCGGGTGATCAGCTTGTTGAACACGTAGAACAGCACGCCGAACATGATGCCGTCGGAGATGGACGAGGCGCACACCATGACGACGATGGTCAGGAAGGCGGGGATGCTCTCCGCATAGTCGTCGTAGTCGATCTCCCGGATGGGGCCCACCATCATCAGGCCCACGATGACCAGCGCCGGGGCCGTGGCCGCGCTGGGAATGGAGCCGAACAGCGGCTCAAGAAACAGCGCCAGCAGGAACAGCACGGCGGTGTTGACGGCGGTCAGGCCCGTGCGCCCGCCCTCGGCCACGCCCGAGGCGCTCTCCACGAAGGTGGTGACGGTGGAGGTGCCCAGCATCGCGCCGGCGGTGGTGCCGATGGCGTCCGCCAGCAGCGCCTGCTTGCAGTTGGGGATGACGCCGTCTTCTTTGATGATGCCCGACTTGCCCGCGCAGGCGATCAGCGTGCCCACGGTGTCGAACATGTCCACGAACAGGAACGTAAACACCACCCGGATGTTGCAGAAGGTGATCAGTATGAATATGAGGCCCTCCGCGAAGATGGCGGAGAGCGCCCACTGCCAGGAATAGCCCATGCCCAGGCACACCGTATAGGCGAAGAAGGCGTTCAGGCCCATGCCCGCGGACAGGGCGAAGGGCAGGTTGGCCACCAGGCCCATGACCAGCGTGGCGATGGCGGAGGCAATGGCCGTGGCGGCGAAACCTTGCCGAAATCCATGCCCGAAGCCGAGAGTATGCCCGGGTTGACGGCCAGTATGTAGGCCATCGTGGCAAAGGTGGTCACGTCGGCCACCACCTCGGTTTTGACGTTTGTGCCCCGCGCCTTCAGGTGAAAAACCCGCTCCAACATGCTCAACTCATTCCCTTTCCTCACGCGCTTTTGAGTATCTTCTGTTCAAAATCCTTCGCGTTCAGCGGAGGAGAGAAGTAATAGCCCTGCACCAGGTCGCAGCCGGCGTTTTTGAGCAGCCGGAGCTGGTTTTCGGTCTCCACACCCTCGGCCACGACGGGCACCTTCAGGTAGCGGGCGATGTCGATGATCAGCTCCACCATGCGGAAATCCCGCTCGTTGCGCTCGATGTTGCGTATGAAGGCCATGTCCATCTTCAATACGTCGATGGGCATCGACGAGAGCATGTTCAGCGAGGAATAGCCGGAGCCAAAGTCGTCCATCTCGATCTGGTAGCCCTTTTCGCGCAACCCGCCGATGACCCGGATCAGGTGGTCGGCGTTTTCGGTGTAGGCGGATTCGGTGACCTCCAGCTTCAAATCGCCGCGGTCCAGGCCGTATTGGGCGATGATGCCGTCCAGTATTTCTGACAGCTCCGGATCGAACACGTCCACTCGGGACAGGTTGACAGACACCGGCAGCGTCACGCCACAGCGGTCCCGCCATTCGGCGATCTGCCGGGCGGCCTCCGCCCAGACGTACCGATCCACGGCGCCGATCTGGCCGCTGCGCTCGAACAGGGGCACGAAGTCCGCCGGGGAGATCATGCCCAGCTCCGGGTGCCGCCAGCGCACCAGCGCCTCGGCGCTGGAAAGCCTGGGCGTTTCGGAGCGGATGTCAAACTTGGGCTGGTAGAACACCTCCAGCGCGTGTTCCTCCAGGGCGCGGCCCAGGTCGCTCTGCAGGTTCTGGTTGAGCAGGTCCCTGCGGCGCAGCTCGTCGTCGTAGACCATCAGGTGGTTCTTGTAATCGCCCCGAACCATGCTGCACGCCGACCAGGCCCGATCGAACATCTCGGCGGGCGTAAGGCCCTCCTGCCAGGGCATGACGCCCATGCGCAGGCGGATGTCCGAATTGCGGGACATCCGGTTCAAAGGGGCTTGAAAGCGGGCGAGCAGCGCACTGTAGTCGTCGCGGTGGGCGCAGTACAGGTCGAAGTGGTCGCCCTCCATGCGGCCCGCGATGCCCTCGTTCTGGTGAAGGAAGTCGTTGATCTGAGCGCCCAGCGCCTTCAGCACCTCGTCGCCGAAATCCCGGCCGTTCAGCGCGTTCAGCGTGTGGAAGCGCTCGATGTTCATCACGATGGCGTCCATGGGCTTTTCTGGGTGCTCGCGGTACAGGCGGTTGGCATAGGCGATGAAGAAGCTGTGGCTGTACAGCTTCGTCAGCGGGTCGTGCTCCGCCTCGGATATGAGCTGCCGGCCGGCGTTGGCCTTCAATTCCGCCCGCACGTTCCACAGCAGCAGCAACAGTATCACCGACACGATGACGGCGGCGCCGGCCACCACGAAGCCCAGGTTGTCCCGCAGGAACTGGCCGAAGGTCACCCGCTCGCCGGTGAAGGCGTAATGGGTCAGGGCGGCGTTGACGGTGGCCGGGGGCATCAGCCGGCTGATCTTGTTGAGTATCGAATACAGGCAGTCGTCCCTGCGGTTCACGGCGAAGCTCAGGGGCATCGACTGGCCGGTGGTCAGCGTGGACAGCTTGTACTTTTCGCACAGGGCGCTGACCCGGTTGAGGCGGTAGTTGCTCACCAGCGCGCAGTCCGCCTCGCCGGTGGAGACGCTCCGCAGGCCCGCCGCGCTGTCTTCGCAAATGACGGGACGCCAATTGGGAAAGTTGTCCTTCAGGAAGGTCAGGTAGTTGGGGTTGCCCTCGGGGCCGGCGACGGTCATCTCCCGCTCCGGCGAGACCCCCTGCTGGTCTGCGGTGCGCACCGCCACATACATCTCGCTGCGGATATAGGTATCGGTGATGATGGCCCCCCGCTGCTCGCCGTCGTAGGTGCTCAGGCACACGGGGAACACGCAGTCCACCTCGCCGCCGGCCAGGCTCTCCAGCGCCGCCTCCACGCTGTCAAAGGGGCGGGGCTCGAAGCTGAGCTCGGCGTTCATCTCGCTGGTCTGGGCAAAGGCCAGTATGTCGGACAGGGCGCCCGTGAGGGCATGGGAATCCTCGTCAAGGCTGCATATGGGCAGGTAGTCGTCCAGGTAGCCCACGCGAATGGTGCCGTGCTCCGCCAGCCACGCCTTTTCATCCTGGGTGAGAAAGCTGCTGATGGCGCTGGCCTCGTTGAACTTCTCCGTCAGCTGCTGGTTGAAGTTGCGGTTGTCCTCGAGGATGCGATTCATGGCCACGTCCAGCTCCTGCTTCAGGTCCGGACGATTCTTATTGATGCCGAAGTAGGAATCCGCCGCCCCCACCTTGCACACGGGCACCACGTCCGCCTTGCGGCCGTAGGTATCCAGCGTCACCAGCACGTCGATCTCGCCCCGGGCCAGCATCTCCAGCAGCTCGGGCGTCTTTTCCGTCAGCTCGATGATCTCGGGATGGACGTCGTGGCTGGCGGCCCAGTCGATGAACATCTGCTCCTGGACGCTGTTCTTGTTCACGCCCACCCGCTTGCCGTTGAAGGTGGAAAAATCGTCCGGGCTGATCTCGGTGTTGTCGGGGCTGATGAAGGCGTGGTAGTCCTCCGACCCCATGGCCTCGGCGGAATACAGTATCTTCTGGGCCCGCGCTTCGGTATAGGACACGTCGCTGAGCAGGTCGATCTCCCCCGCGATCAGCTTCTCCAGCAGCTCCGACCAGCTGCCCTCCACGTATTCATAGGTCCAGCCGGTGAAGGTCGCCACCCGCTGCTGGTACACATAGCCGTAGCCGGAGCGCCTGCCAAACTGATCCGTGCGGTGGAAGGCCGATTCGTACCAGCCGACGCGAACCACCTTTTCCTCCGGCACGGCCCCTCGGGCGGCGAGGGGCGCGGCCAGCGTCAGCGCCAGCACAAGGCACAGCAGGAACAACAGCACTCTTTTCACGGCGATCCACTCCCGTTATTGGCGGTAATCTATCTGACATCGATGACACAATATCAGGAAAATATAAAACTACATTTATATTATAGCATAATTATCCCGCGGTTGTCTATAGTGTAACCGTGGCAATGTGGTTTTTCCTCCACTGATTTTGCAATTTTCACCACAGAATTGGCCCGATTTAAGCTTGTCAGATTCTTGTTTTTCTGCTATAATTTTACAAAGTAACTATATCATGAGCCTGTTTTGCCGGGTTATCATCTGAAATATTGTGCTCATTGCCAGCGAGGTCAACGTCGTATGACGAGGGATAAGACCGTCAGTAATCACAACGGCGCGGAAAAGCTCATGCAGAGGCTTTCCGGAAACCGCTTCCCGTCCGTGGCCGGGTTCGTCGCGCTGTTGCTGCTCTACATCGCCGCCTATGTGTTCACAGCCAGATCCTCCCGTGCGCAGGGCGTCCTTATGCTCTTCGGCCACCCGACGCCCATCGCCTCGTTCACCGGCGTCTTCTCCGCGCTGGGCAATTTCTGCATCATCTTCCTGGTGGTATTTTACGGAAAACCCGGATTCTTTACGGCGATAGGGCTTCTGCTGGTCCAGGTGACGCTGCTTTTGCTGCAAATATTCAAGGAGCACAACATGGCGGCTGCTCCCGGCATGTTTTCGGCGCTGTTTACCATACTGGTCACCTTCCTGTTCTATAACAACTACCTGAAGGTCCAAAAATACCAGGACCGACTGCGGGAGCAAGCCATCACGGACCGGCTTACGGGGCTCCCGAA
Source organism: Clostridia bacterium (assembly GCA_045658005.1). GTDB lineage: Bacteria > Bacillota > Clostridia > Christensenellales > Aristaeellaceae > UBA2862. The sequence goes on from JAZOUD010000045.1 coordinate 16,572, forward strand.
CCGCTTTGCCTGCTCTGAGCTGATCAACAGCCTGGTGGAGCGCAGGGAGCGCTTCGCGGTGGTCTCCATCGACCTGAACCACTTCAAGGCCATCAACAACACCATGGGGCGCGCCACCGGCAACCAGGTGCTCTCCGAAATCGCCAGGCACTGGGAGAGGGCCGTGAGCTCAGGCGCGTCCGGCACCCGGGATTTCATCGCCTGCCAGGGCGGGGTGGAATTTGCGCTGGTCATACAGGGCTATCAAACCGACGCGGATATCAAAAGAAGTATCAACTACTACAATGCGGTTCTGGAACAGAAGCTGACCCTCGACGATTGCGATTATTACATCACCGCCAGGTACGGCTATGCCGAATATCCCATCGACGCCGACAACGGCGACACGCTGCTCTCCTACGCCTTTGCGGCCATGTATGAGGCCAAGCGCACCGCCGCCCACATCTGCCGCTTCTCCCCGGACATGCTCCAGACCGAGCAGACCCTGGAGATCGAGCGGAAGATCCGGCAGGCCCTGGACAACAACACGCTGTGCTTCTACCTCCAGCCCCAGTTCGACATCTCCCACAGACTGCGGGGCTTTGAGGCCCTGGCCCGGCTGAAGGACGAGAACGGCAATTTCATCAGCCCCGCCCGGTTCATTCCGGTGGCTGAGAAGGCGGGACTGATCGACAGCGTCGACCGCCGCGTCTTCCGGGATTCCGCGATGTTCCTGGGAGAGGTGATCCGGCGCACCGGCGCGGACCTCACCCTCAGCGTCAACGTATCGGCCCGCCACCTGATGCGCAACGACTTCCTCGACGAGGTCAGGGACATCGTCAATACCTGCGGCTTCCCCGTGAAGGACCTGGAGATCGAGATCACCGAATCGGTGATGATCGACTCGGCGGAGGAGGCGCTGCATTGCATCAACGCAATCAAGCAAATGGGCGCGAAGATCGCGCTGGACGACTTCGGCACCGGCTATTCCTCGCTGAGCTACCTGAACAGCTTCCCGGCGGACATACTGAAGGTGGACAAGTCCTTCATCGACAAGATGAACACCAGCGATTCCTCGAAGCAGTACGTGGCCGCCATCATCTCCATCGGCCACATCATGAACTTCGACGTCATCTCCGAGGGCGTCGAGGAGCCGGAGCAGCTGGACACGCTGCGCAGCATCGGCTGCGACTACATCCAGGGCTACATTTGGGGCCGCCCCCTGCCCCCGGAGGAGGCGGAGGCGCTGGTGCTCAGGTCTGTCGCGGCGTAGCCTGTAGCATGATGACCCCCGTGGCATTTCACA
>JAZOUD010000046.1:0-5734 GCA_045658005.1 Clostridia bacterium
CCGGGTTTATATCCTTCCCCCGACATCCGGCTTCCTTCAGATTCCGCCTCGCGACGGACACCCTTGCCTTCGGCTAACGCTCCCTACTGCCAAGCGCGTAGCGGACTTTCACCGCCTGGTTGTTGCCCATGCAGGGCGCACGAAAAAAACTGATTTGTCGCCTTGCGACAAATCAGTTTTTTTTCACCCTCGCTCCTGCTCCCGCTGCACGTCCGGGAAGGCGGAGTACATCGGCTTCTCATGGGAGCCGTGGAAGGTGCGGTTGATGTAGTTCTTCGTGATCTTCGCCACCACGCCGGACAGGGCGATGACGCCGATCAGGTTGGGGATCATCATCAGGCCGTTGAAGGTATCGGCCAGGTCCCAGGCCAGGTTGTCCCCCATCACCGCGCCGCCGAACACCAGCAGCACGAACAGCACGCGATAGGGTATGGTGTTCTTTTCGCCCAGCAGGTACTCCGCGGCCTTGGTGCCGTAGTGGCTCCAGCCCAGCACGGTGGAGAAGGCGAACAGCATGACCGATATGGCGATGAAGGCCGAGCCGATCCAGCCGAAGCGGATCGCGAACACCGTGGACACCAGGTTGGCCTTGGTCAGCGCCACGCCGTTGTATTCGGCCACGGTGACGCCGGTCTCCAGATCCACCAGGCCCGAGGACAGCACCGAGAAGGCGGTCATCGTGCAGACCACGATGGTGTCCGCGAATACCTCGAAGATGCCCCACATGCCCTGCTTGACAGGCTCCTTCACGTTGGAATTGGAGTGGACCATGACCGAGGAGCCCAGGCCGGCCTCGTTGGAGAACACGCCGCGCTTCATGCCCTGCTCGATGGCCAGCTTGATGCCGTAGCCCACCACGCCGCCGGCGGCGGCCTTCGCGGCGAAAGCGCCCCGGAAGATGGCGGAGAACACCGCGCCGATCTGGCCGATGTTGGTGAAGAAGATCACGATGGAGCCCAGCATGTACAGTATCACCATGAAGGGCACGATCTTCTCGGTGACGGCGGCGATGCGCTTCAGGCCGCCCACCACCACCAGGCCCACCATCACCATCACGAACACGCCGGTCACCCAGGTGGGCACGCCGAAGGCGGTCTGCATGTTGCCGGAGATGGAGTTCACCTGGGTCATGTTGCCGATGCCAAAGGAGGCCAGCAGGCAGAACAGGCTGAACAGCCAGGCCAGCACCTTGCCGATGCCCGCGCAGCCCTTGTAGCTGCCCAAGCCGTCCCGCAGGTAGTACATCGCGCCGCCGGACCACTCGCCGTGGGTGTTCTTGCGCCGGTAGAAGATGCCCAGCACGTTCTCGGAATAGTTGGTCATCATGCCGAAGAAGGCGATGACCCACATCCAGAACACCGCGCCGGGGCCGCCCACCATGATCGCGCCGGCCACGCCCACGATGTTGCCGGTGCCCACCGTGGCCGCCAGCGCCGTGCACAGCGACTGGAACTGGGAGATGCTCTTGTCCTCGGTGTGGCCGGTGACGTGCTTGTCGTGGAACACCGCGCCGATGGTCTTGCTCATCCAGTGCTTGATGTGGGTCAGCTGGAACACCTTGGTCAGGACCGTCATCAGCACGCCCACAAAGGCCAGCAGGATCAGCGCCGGCACGCCCCAGACCACGCCGTTCACGGCGTCGTTGACCTTCGCCACGCCGTCCAGGAAGCCCCCGGAGGCCGCCTCGGCCCCGGCCAACGCGGTCAGGCTGCACAATAGCAGCAGCGCCAAAGACAGTACGGCCAATCTCTTCATGGAAAATCCCCCTTTTACATCGGCTTTATGAATTTTTCCTTGATAGCACTTTATCAGGCCAACAAAATGAATTATGAAGCCATTATAAATGCATATTTTGTACGTGTCAACAAAAAATCGCGCCTAAAGCGCGATTTTAACAACATGATAATGCAAATTATTCTATCCCGGTCACTTGTGGTACGGCTCCCCGGTGCGGATGCGCTCGGCGCGGTACAGCTGCTCCAGCAATATCACCCGCATAAGCCCGTGGGGAAAGGTGAGGTTCGAGAAGGATAGCCGGGCGTCGGCGCGGGCCAGCACGGCGTCGCTCAGGCCGTTGCTGCCGCCGATGACGAACACGTTCCGCCGCCCGTCGCCGCTCCACGCGGCCAGCTTTCTCGACAGGGCCACCGAATCCGGGGCCTCGGCCTTGATGCACAGGCAGATCACCCGGTCCGTGGGGCGGATGTGCCGAAGCAGCGCCTGGCCCTCCCGCTCCATGCCCTGGCGGACCAGGGCCTCGCTGGGCTTGTCCGGGTCCTTCACGTCGTCCACGGCCACGACCTCGTACTTGCCGTAGCGGGACAGGCGCTTCAGGTATTCCTCGCAGCCCTGCTGCTGCCACTTCTCCTTCAGCCTGCCCACGCAGAGTATCACGCCGTTCATGCCGCGCCCCCCTGCATCGTGAGGATCAGCAGGATCACCATCGAGGCGACCATCGCCAGCACCGCGGCCAGCAGCATGGCCCTCTCCCGCCCCTCCAGGGGGCGGTGTATGCGGGGAATGGCCACGATGCCCGCATGCCCGGCGCGCAGCCGCAGCGTCATGATCGTCATGGCCATCATCGCGGCGATCATCACCGCCTGCACAGCCAGCGAAAATACGGCCGCGGCGTCGATGGCCACGTCCCCGCCCGACTGCCCCTCGGCCAGGTAGGGGATCACCAGGCAGGCCGTGTTGTAGACGGTGTGGTAGACCATGGCGGCATACACGGAATCCAGCGCGAAGGCCAGGAACCCGGCCACCGCCCCCACCAGCAGGTAGGCGGGGATGCCGTAGAGGTTGCCGTGGAGCAGCGCGAACAGCACCGCCGTCACGCCGATGGCGTACCGGGTGCCCCGGCTCTCCCAGGCGGACAGCACGAAGCCCCGGAACAGCAGCTCCTCGCAGACGGCGGGCACCGCGGCCAGTGACAGCACCGACGCAATCAGCTCCCGCTCGTTCCCGGGCATGGGCACCCCGCCCATCCCCCGCAGCCCCAGCGCGTCCAGCCCGGCGCCCCAGGCCGCGGAGATCAGGCTGGCCACGTAGACGCTCAGCAGCCCCAGCAGCGCCGCCGACAGCGTGGGCATAAGCGGCGGCGCGTTCAGCCGCATGCCCGCGCCCAGCCCCGGCCTGCGCAGCATGTACAGCCCCACCGGCAGCACCGTGAAGGGCAGGTAGTACAGCGCGTTGATCAGGGCCGCGCCGGCGTTCGGCAGCAGCAGCTCCAGCAGCGTGGAGACCCACAGCCCGACAGCCGCAAGCAGCACAAACCCGCTCGCCGCAAGCAGCGTCGGGCGGGGCGTGGATGAGATTTTTGCGTAGATGGGATCCTGCATGGTTTTGATTTTATTGGCGGGGACAGTCCCCCGCCATATCTTACACGTTGAACCTGAACAGCGTCACGTCGCCGTCCTTCATCACGTACTCCTTGCCCTCGCTGCGCACCAGGCCCTTTTCCTTGCAGGCGTTCATGCTGCCCTCGCGGATCAGGTCGTCGTAGGCGACGATCTCGGCACGGATGAAGCCGCGCTCGAAGTCGGTGTGGATCTTGCCGGCGGCCTGGGGGGCCTTGGTGCCGTTCACGATGGTCCAGGCGCGGACCTCCTTGGGGCCGGCGGTCAGGAAGGAGATCAGGCCCAGCAGCCTGTAGCCCAGTACCACCAGCCGGTCCAGGCCGGACACGCCGATGCCCATGTCCTCCAGAAACAGGGCCTTCTCGTCCGGCTCCATCTGGGAGATCTCCTCCTCGGCGGACGCGCAGATGACCAGCACCTCCGCGCCCTCGCTGTCGGCGATCTGACGCACGGGCTTCACCAGGGGCAGCGCGGCCTCGTCCTTGCCCAGGTCCTCCTCGCCGATGTTGGCGGCGTAGATCACCTTCTTGCTCGTCAGCAGGAACCAGTCGCGCACCACGGCCTGCTGGTCCTTGTCCAGGGGGCAGGTGCGGGCGGGCTTGCCGGCGTTCAGGTGCTCCAGCAGCAGCTTGCCGGCCTCGGCCTCCACGGCGAACTTCTTCTCGCCCTTCTTCATCATCGCGGCGGCCTTCTCGGCGCGCTTGGTCACGGTCTCGATATCGGCCAGGATCAGCTCGGTATTGATCACATCGATGTCCCGGGCCGGGTCCACGCTGCCGTCCACGTGGATCACATTGTCGTCCTCGAAGCAGCGCACCACGTGCACGATGGCGTCCACCTCGCGGATGTGGCTGAGGAACTTGTTGCCCAGGCCCTCGCCCCGGCTGGCGCCCTTCACCAGGCCGGCGATATCCACGAATTCCAGCGTGGCGGGGGTGTACTTCTCGGGGTGGTACATCTCGGCCAGCACGTCCAGCCGGTGGTCGGGCACGGCCACCACGCCGGTATTCGGCTCGATGGTGCAGAAGGGATAATTCGCCGCCTGCGCCCCGGCGCAGGTGATGGCGTTGAACAGCGTGCTCTTGCCCACGTTCGGCAGGCCAACGACGCCTAACTTCATATTTCACATCTCCTTAGTTTCAGGGGTTGATGCCTTGCCAATTCCTTTTCCTTTGAGGTGATTTACCATATTGAAGTCCTTTCCCCCATTGAGAAAAGCGCTCCATGCAACAGCTCTATTGTAACACGAAAGCGCCCTTTTCTCAATAGCGGGGATGTAATCAGATTACTAATTTCTGTTGGATGACCTGCTCAAACGCTTTGCGCCTGACCCGTTTTGGGTTTCGTCAAACAGGATAATGCATGGGGTTTAACCCCTTCGACCGGGGTCGTGGATGATTTCCTATGCCGCATCGGGCAGATCATCCCGTTCATGCAGCACCGATCTTGGGAAATGCTCAGGGTCATGCAGGTATTCAGATGACAAAGAAACACAGGAACAGCGATTGCGCTGAATAAAAAGAAAAAAGCCGCTTTCGCGACTTTTCTCAGCACCGCCACGGGGACTCGAACCCCGGTTTTCGCCGTGAGAGGGCGACGTCTTAACCGCTTGACCATGGCGGCATGGATGGCTGCCGAACCTGGATTCGAACCAGGACTAAATGAGTCAGAGTCATTCGTGCTACCTTTACACAATTCGGCATCGTCTGCCGGACACGACGTGCCCAACCGACAAGTGATATTATAGTGCCCAATGGACAAAAAGTCAAGGGGATTTTCCTGAATTCATCTGCTTTTTACGTTGCCCGTCTTTACCTGATTAAATGTTCGTTAACGGGCACAAAACACTTGCAACCTTCATGTTCAGACGTTATGCTAATAATCAAAGGGGATTTTGCTTCCCGGAATATGTAAGATGAGTGAGGAGACGGAACCTATGAAAGCCGTGAATATCAAGCTGAGCCTGGCGGAAAACGTCAAGACCTTCGTCAATATTGCCAACCGCTATCCCTACGACATCGACCTGCGCGTAGGCCGCCACGTCGTGGATGGCAAGTCCATCCTGGGCATCTTCAGCCTGGATCTCTCCAAGCCGATCACCCTCGAGGTTTACGCCGATCACTGTGACGACCTGATGGAAGAGCTCAAGCCCTTCATCATCGGGTAAGTATCATATATAATGCCTATAACGCCGTCGCACCGCGACGGCGTGTTTTGTTGCGGGTCAACGGAGGGATAAATTCTGATTTGTCGCGGGCTAACGCCCGTTTGAAGGGGGACAGGTCCCCCTTCAATACATCCTCCTCAGATTTGCCTGAAATCCTGCGGATTTCCGGGCGGCAAATCTGCAAGGAAGCCTTTTTTGCTCTGGTCGCAGG
>JAZOUD010000047.1:0-8271 GCA_045658005.1 Clostridia bacterium
CGCCACGTCCGCGTAGCCGGATTCCGACAGCACCTTCTCCACGCTGTCCTGGATGTCCTCCACGGTGATCTGGCCGTCGTGGATCTTGTCCTCAAAGTCCGATGTCACGTGCAGCGCCAGCAGCTCGATCACGCTGGGATGGTACTGCCGCTGGGTCGCCTCGAAGGCCTTCGTGATCGCCCCTGTGATCTTCGATATCGAAAAATCGACGACCTTGCCGTCCCGCTTGACTACTTCATACATGAAAAAATCCCCCTTGGCGGATATGCTTTTCTGATATGGCGGTCCTCTGACCGCAACGCATACCACGATACCATAAAAGGGGATGATTGTCAATATGTTGTGGCATATTTACTGAAAATGCACTATATGTTCTATATATTGTGTCCAAATTTTACACGGCCGCAAGTATGTGCAGGTTGCGGATATCGCCGTCTGCGATGCTGTCATTGACAGAGTAGGCGTGCTTCTCCAGGTCGCCGCCGTCGGCCCGGGTCAGGCCCTGGCGGCGCAGCTCAGCGATCACGTCCGCGGCCACGCCCTCGATCACCCACGTCTTTTCGGCGGCCATTTCGGCGTCGTTGTCGGTGGTCAGCAGGTACTCCATCAGCTCCGCCAGCAGAGAAAGCCTCGGCAGGGCGCGCATGGCCCGAAAGGCCCACTTGTAGTAGGGTTGGTAAATGCCGTTCAGCAGGAACACCGCTCCGATGCAACGGCGCGCGAAGTCGACCACAGCCAGCTGGGCCGCGCCCTTCTCGCCGTGGGCAAGGCACCGGGGGTAGTTGTACTGGCCCGCCTGAGCCATCAGCAGCAGGCAGCCGGCCAGCTTCTTTTTGCGGATATCCCCGGGCCAGGTCGAAAGGCGCTGGCGTATGGCCGTCACCTCACCGCTGCCGTCGAGGAACACCTCGCCGTTCACCGCCTCGGCCAGCGCGTACTCAGGCGTGGAAAGCCACTGGCCCACGGTCAGCACGCCGTCCGGGGAACCGACCTTTTCCGTGAAAAAATCCGCCGTGCGCATGACCCCATGCCTCGGGCCGCCCACCGGCTGCATCAGGCTCCGCCGCAGCCCCATGAATTCCCGGGGCAGCTTCCCGTAGGCCCGCTCCAGCAGGAAGGCCTGCCGGCGGCTGATCACATCCTCCCCGGGCAGCAGCAGCATGAACCCGGGCTCAAAGTCGTGATCCCGGGAGATGTCATCGTCGAAGCCGAAGCACTCCGAGCCGCTGCCGAACAGCCCGACGGCAATGTGGGGCAGCAGCTCGGGGAACTGTGCCTCCAGCATCGGCCTGCCGAATTGTTCATAATAGGCCCGCGCCAGCTCAAGCCCCCGCATAGATGCGCTCCGCCTCCTCCTTCAATCGCCGTGCGTCGTCGAAGTAGCCGTAGTATTCCAGCGTCGGGGCGCACTTTTCACACACGAAGGCATAGTAGCCGTCGCGCGCCAGCGACGGATCGTCCAGCAGCGCCACCGCCTTGTCCGCCAGGGCGTAGATCGCGCCCTCCCCCGCCTCCATGCCGTCCCGGGCTTCGACCAGGTCCGCCCGGTTCAGGCAGGTGATGGCCTGCTCCAGCGCGCCGTGGGGGGCCCTGGCCATCACGGCCATGGCCTTGTCATAGAGCGCCTCGGCCTCGCCGTAGCGACCCAGCGCCACGCAGGTCAGCGCCATGTTGTTGTACAGCCCGCCCAGCAGCTCGGGCCGGGTGGCGGCGCTGGATTCATAGACGGGCCGGGCGCGCTCGAACAGCGCCAGCGCCCGCCCGTTCTCGCCGAAGGCGTTCAGCGCCGTGGCGAAGTTGACGCAGGTCGTGCCCGCCGAGATGGTGTCGCCGAAGTCCAGCCGCTCCAGCAGGGCCAGCGCAGCCTCGCCGTTCTCCAGAGCCTTGTCCCGCTGGCCCGTCTTGCGGTAGTGGCCCACCAGCTCGTTGCGCAGCATCAATTCCCCCCGCAGGTCATTTCCCGCACGGGCCTCCTCCAGCCAGTACAGCAGGTGGCGCTCCGCCCCGGCGTAGTCCCGCCGGCTCATGTACCAGTCCATCTTCTCGATCACCCGCTGCTGGGGGATCGGCCGGAGGTGGGGGTGGGATTCGTATGAATTGTGCATAATCAGAGCCTACGCCTGCTCCAGCGCCTGCGCGATGTCCGCGATCAGGTCCTTTGCGTCCTCGAGGCCGCAGCTGATGCGGATCATGCCGGCGGGCACGCCGGCGGCCTTCAGCTGTTCGTCGTTCATCTGGCGGTGGGTGCTGCTGGCCGGGTTCAGGCAGCAAGTGCGAGCGTCGGCCACGTGGGTCTCGATGGCCGCCAGGCGCAGGGCCTTCATGAACCGGCTGGCCGCCTCGCGCCCCCCCTTCAGCTCGAAGCTGACCACGCCGCAGGAGCCGTTCGGCAGGTACTTCATGGCGCGGGCGTGATAGGGGCTGTCCTCCAAACCGCAGTAGTTGACGGCGGTCACCTTGTCGTGGTCGTGCAGGAACTTCGCCACGGCCAGGCCGTTTTCACAGTGGCGCTGCATGCGCACGTGCAGGCTCTCCAGGCCCATGTTCAGGTAGAAGGCGTGCTGGGGCGACTGGATCGAGCCGAAGTCCCGCATCAGCTGGGAGGTGCACTTGGTGATGAACGCGCCGCCATTGCCGAACTTCTCGGCATAGGTGATGCCGTGGTAGCTTTCGTCCGGGGTGCACAGTCCGGGGAACTTGTCGGCATGGGCCATCCAGTCGAATTTGCCGCTGTCCACGATGGCGCCGCCCACGTGCACGCCGTGGCCGTCCATGTACTTGGTGGTGGAGTGGGTGACGATGTCCGCGCCCCACTCGAAGGGCCGGCAGTTCACCGGCGTGGCGAAGGTGTTGTCGATGATCAGCGGCACGCCGTGCTTATGGGCCGCCCGGGCGAACTGTTCGATGTCCAGCACGGTCAGCGCCGGGTTGGCGATGGTCTCGCCGAACACGGCCTTTGTGTTGGGTCTGAAGGCGGCGTCCAGCTCCTCGTCGGTGCACAGGGGCGATACGAAGGTGACGTCCACGCCCATCTTCTTCATCGTCACGGAGATCAGGTTGAAGGTGCCGCCGTAGATGGTGGAGGAGGAGACGATGTGGTCGCCGCAGGAGGCGATGTTGAACAGCGCGAAGAAGTTGGCCGCCTGGCCCGAGGAGGTCAGCATCGCGGCGGTGCCGCCCTCCAGCGCGCAGATCTTGGCCGCCACCATGTCGTTGGTGGGGTTCTGCAGGCGGGTATAGAAATAGCCGCTGGCCTCCAGGTCGAACAGCTTGCCCATGTCCTCGCTGGTATCGTACTTGAAGGTGGTGGACTGTATGATCGGAATCTGACGGGGTTCGCCGTTGCCGGGGGTGTAACCCCCCTGAACGCAGGTGGTGCCCAGGCCTTGGTTTTCCATGGTGGTTGCCTCCTTTGGTTGGTTAAGTGTAACGATGAGTCACGGGGACAGGTTCCCTGACTCATTCGCTTCGGGTGAGTCAGGGAACCTGTCCCCGTGACTCATTTCTCTTCCAGATATTTCAGCAGCTTCCTTTTTATCCTCTGAAGCGCGTTGTCGATGCTCTTCACGTGGCGGTGCATCTCGTCGGCGATCTCCACGTAGCTCTTGCCCTCCATGTAGCGCACCAATACGTCTTTCTCCAGGTCGGAGAGCATCTGGCCGATCTTGCCCTCGATCACGGACAGGTCCTCCCGGTCGATGATCATCTCCTCGGGGTTGGACATGCCCTCCTCGGTGATCACGTCCAGCAGCGTGCGGTCGGAATCCTCCTCATAGATGGGCTTGTTCAGCGAGATGTAGCTGTTCAGGGGAATGTGCTTCTGGCGGGTGGCCGTCTTGATGGCGGTGATGATCTGCCGCGTGACGCACAGCTCCGCAAAGGCCCGAAACGACGACAGCCGCTCCGCCTTGTAATCGCGGATCGCCTTGTAGAGGCCGATCATGCCCTCCTGGACGATGTCCTCGTGATCCGCGCCGATCAGGAAGTAGCTGCGCGCCTTCGTGCGCACAAAGTTCTTGTACTTGTTCAGCAGGTATTCCTGCGCCGGGCCGTCGGTCTCCTGGGCCAGTATCACGACCTGCTCGTCTGTCATGCTGTCAAAATCGCGTGTCGTAACCATGCGTTATCCCCTGTCTTTGTAACCTTTCCGCATCTGCTCCAGGCGCTCCCTTACCTCGGGGGACAGGCGTTCCCCGATGGGATTGCGCCGGGAGACGGGCTTTTCGATCACCTGGCGAATGCCCGAGGAGCGCAGGTGCTCCATCTCGATCATCAGCTCCCGGGCGGACATGCGGGTGGCCCCCCGGCCCAGTATGATGGTCTGCTCCAGCGCGTCGGAGGACGCCACGCGCACCTCCAGCCTGTGCAGCTCGATGTCCCCCGCCAGCTCGTCGCAAAGCCGCTCGATGTAGCGGTCCGCGATCTCCCCCTTCTGGGTGTAGACCACGGTGACCGGGCCGTGGCGCTCCTCGGTGCGCACGGTGCGCTCGGACATCCAGGCGTCGAACACCAGCACCACCTGCTGGGCGGAATAGCCGGCGTAGTCCATCAGGTCGCTCAGCAGCTTTTCCCGCGCGTCGGCCAGGGAATAGCTGTCCATGCCGCCGCTGCGCCGGGCGTTGATGATGTTGTAGCCGTCCACGATCAGCATGCGCCGCGGGGCCTTCCCCGCCCCCTTGCCGCTCACCTTGCCCTGGCGCGGGCAATTTCATACATCAGTATGCCCGCCGCCACCGAGGCGTTCAGCGATTCGATACGGCCCTTCATGGGCAGCGCCACCGTCCGGTCACACTTTTCCAGCGTGAGCCGGGCGATGCCCTCGCCCTCCGAGCCGATCACCAGCGCGATGGGTCCGCTGAAATCGGCGGTAAAGGCGTTCTCACCGTCCATGGCCGTGCCAACGACCCAGATGTTCTTCTCCTGGAGCGCCTCGATGGCCCGGTTCAGGTTCTTCACCCGGGCGATGGGCATGTAGTTCAGCGCCCCCGCCGCCGCCTTGGCCGCCGCCGGAGTCAGCCCCGCCGCCCGCCGCTCGGGGATCACCACGCCGTGGGCCCCGGCGCACTCCGCCGAGCGCACGATGGCCCCCAGGTTGTGGGGATCGGTGATGCCGTCCAGCAGGACGATGAAGGGCTCCTCCCCCTTCTCCGCCGCCGCGGCGAGTATGTCCTCCAGCTCCACATAGGCCACCGCCGCCACGTAGGCCAGCATGCCCTGGTGGGCGGGATAGATCTGATCCAGCCGGGCGCGGTCCACCCGCTGCACCACGGCCCCCGCCGCTTTGACCAGGCGCACGATCTCCTGGGCCCCGCCGGACAGGTCGCCCTCGGCCACCAGCAGCTTTTCCACGGGGCGGCCGGCCCTCAGCGCCTCCCGGATCGGGTTGCGCCCGGCCAGGATGTGGTCGTCCTCGGGCAGCTCCGGGGCCTGCGCGCCGTCCATCCGGCGCTTGTACTGGCGCGGGCCGGTGGGCGCGCGGTAGGCGGAGCCGCGGTGGAATTGGGAATGGGGAGTGGGGAATGGAGAATTGTAGGATACCGATTCCCGCTCCGTATTTTCTCCATCCGAATCCACCCGCTGGGCGCGGGGCACGTTATTTGCGATGCGGCCCACTCGCGGGCCGTTGCCGGCAGCATTCGGATATGTCCTCCGCCCCGCCCCTTGCATCCGGTTGCCGGAATAGGGCCTGCGGCGGTTGTCGTCTTTGGTGCTCATAGCATAATGCTCCTTGTGTAGTGGCGGCAATCTGCCGCCATGGCATTTCATCGGCGCGAGGGGAACAGTGGCGGCGGATTGCCGCCGCTACGAAGGGCGTCGTCTCCCCACCAGATCAGAATGCCTCCTCCGGCAGCGCCAGGCTCAGCAACTCGTTCATCCTGTCCCGCTGGCCGGTGACGTACAGCCAGCCGATCAGCGCCTCCAGGGCGGTGGCGTGGTGGTACTCGCCGGGGTCGGCGTTCTTCGGGGGCGACTGATGGACGTTGCGGGCGCGGCGTACCACGTCCTTTTCCGCCTCGGTCAGCCCGTCGGCGATCCTCGACAGCGCCTCGCTCTGGGCGTGGGCGCACACCAGCGATATGGCCTCCCGGTGCATGGCCCGCACCCGGCCGCCCTTGGCGATCAGGTGCTCCCGCACATAAAGGTCGTACAGCGAATCCCCCAGATAGGCCAGCTCCAGCGAGCCGGGGAGACTGCCGTGTTCAAAGTTGAATATCATAGCTTCCCGCGCGGAGGCGGAAATGAGAAAAAATGGATTTCCCGGCAGGCCACCGGCAATCTTCATTCCCCATTCCCCACTCCCCATTCCTCATTTTAACAGCCAAACAGCTTCGTATAACGGGCATACGCTTCGTCCCACGCCTTCCCATCTGTCTCAGGCAGGTAGGTGTCCGTCGGGAAGGACGCCTCCACCACCCGGCGCAGGGCCCAGATGTCCCCGATCTCGCCCAGGGCGATGGCCTGCATCAACAGGTTGCCGATCACGGTGCCCTCGCCGGGGCCGGCGATCACCGGACGCTTGATGGCCTCGGCGGTGAACTTGTTCAGCAGCACGTTCTTGCTGCCGCCGCCCACGATGTTTAGGCTCTTGACGGGCTTTTTCAGTATGTCCTGCTCCAGCCGCTCGATGGCCCAGCGGTACTTCAGCGCCAGGCTCTCGTACACCACGCGGGAGATCTCCCCGCGGCCCTGGGGCACGTCCTGGCCGGTTTTGCGGCAGTATTCCTGGATGCGGGCGGGCATGTCGCCGGGGGCCATGAAGCAGGGGTCGTCCACGTCGATCAGCGCCTTGAAGGCCGGCGCGCCCATGGCCATCTCCACCAGCTCGGCGAAGCCCACCGCGTCGCTGCGGCGGTCCCATTCCCGCTTGCACTCCTGGATGATCCACAGGCCCATGATGTTCTTCAGCAGCCGGATAGAGCCGTCCACGCCGCCCTCGTTGGTGTAGTTGGCATTCATCACGCCCGCCTCGCACTTGGGAGAGGGGATCTCCACGCCCAGCAGCGACCAGGTGCCGGAGCTGATGTAGGCGAAGTCGGAATCCTTCGCGGGCACGGCGGCGACGGCGCTGGCGGTGTCGTGGCCGCCCACGGCGATCACCGGGATCTGATCGACGCCGCACTCCCTGGCGATGTCGGGCAGCAGCCTGCCCCGCACGGTGCCGGGCAGCTTCACCTCGCCCAGCATGGCGGTGGGTATGCCCAGCTTCTCCAGCAATTCTTTGTCCCAGTCCCGGGTGTAGGGGTTGATCAGCTGGCTGGTGGAGGCGATGGTGTACTCGGTGCCCTTCTCCCCGGTCAGCAGCCAGGCCAGCAGGTCGGGCATGAACAGCAGATCATGGGCCAGGTCCAGCGTGGGGTCGCCCTCCTGGCGCATGGCGTACAGCTGGTAAAGCGTATTGAAGGAGTTGTAGGCCAGGCCCGTGCAGGCGAACAGCTCGGCGTCGGGGATGATTTCGCGCACCTTTTCCCGCATACCCTCGGTGCGCGTGTCGCGGTAGTGCACCGGCAGGCCCAGCAGCCGGCCGTTTTTGTCCAGCAGGCCGTAGTCCACGCCCCAGGTGTCGATGCCGATGGCGTCCACCTTCACGTCCATATGGGAGATCTTCAAAAGCGCCTGCTTCATCTCATAGAACATGCGGGGCACGTCCCACACGAAGCGGCCGCACAGCGTCACGGGATCGTTTGAAAAGCGGTGGATCTCCCGGATCTCCAGCTTGCCGCCGGACAGCGTGCCCAGCATCGCCCGTCCGCTGGACGCGCCGAAGTCAAAGCCCAACAGGTTCAGGGTTTTCATAGTCCGTCACTCCTTCGTTCATGGTTTAAAAAGGGTATTCCTTCTCTATACAGCTGTGGGTATTATAGCAGAAAAAACGCGACACCACAAGTATTTTGGGTGTATTATGCATTATCATTGGGGCAGCGTCATCACGATGTCCTCCCGGCGGACCCGGCGCCAGTCGAAGTCCGCCGCCAACTCCCGGGGCGAAACCGGCTCCCAGCGGTCGATCAGGCCGCAGCGCCAGGCCAGCAGCCCGATCACCTTCTCCGGCGGCCAGGCCTTGCGCAGCTGCCCCAGGTCCAGGTCCCTATCCCGCTTGCTCAGCCGCCGCCCGTCGGTGGACAGCAGCATAGGCACGTGGACGAAGGACGGCGGCGTCAGCCCCAGCGCCCGGTACAGCCACAGCTGCACCGGCGTGGAGGACAGCAGGTCCCGCCCCCGCACCACCTCGGTCACCCCGCAGGCGGCGTCGTCCACCACCACCGCCAGCTG
>JAZOUD010000048.1:0-22579 GCA_045658005.1 Clostridia bacterium
CCCAGCGATTCCGTGAACATCTTTTCCGCCCTGGCTGCGTCAAGCCCCCTTGACTTGCCGCCAGCAAGCCTGCGGGGTCTTTCCTTGCCAGAACGAAAAATCCGCATCACGGCTTTCGCTGTTCTAACCTGAGAGTAGTATGACACCTATGCGCCGCTGCATTTTACTGTCTTGCAGACCTTGGCTGAACGTGGTATAATGGATGCTGAAAGACTGTATATGGAGGCAAGAATTTGGATTCCAGAGAGGTTGCAGTTGCAGAATCGGGTCGCGGGCCCCTGCTGGGCAGCGTCATACTGGCGCTGGTCGTCGGGGCGGTGCTGCCGATCGTCGCGCTTATACAGATATCGCTGCTGGTGCCCACGCTGATGCTGGGGGGCATCGTGGCCGCGCATTTGGGCGCAAAGGCCGGATGGGTCCCGGTGGGGGTGCTGGCCGGGGCGGCGGCGGCGTCCGCGGGCCTGCTGATGGGCGTCACGGTCGCGGTGGTGCTGGTCGTGGCGTCGCTGGCACCGTCGGTGATGGTGGTGTTCGGCGCGACGGGAAAGCGGCCCTTCTTTGAACAGATGAACGCGGGCGTGATCGCCTTTGGGGGCGGGCTGCTGGCCGCAATGCTGATCGCCTATGCCGCCTTCGGCAGCGGCATGGTCGCCAAGTTCGTGGACGTGCTGCGCGCCGAATACAACCGCATGCCCGACGCGGCCCTCCAGCCCATGGTGGACGCGGTGAACGCCATGCTGCCGGCGGCCGGCGGAGTGCGCGGCCTGACCATGACGGTGACCGACTTCCGCGGCCAGCTGTCCGGCGTGCTGGACCTGATGCAGCAGACCTACGCCCAGGTCATGCCGGGGGCCCTGCTCAGCGGGGCGATACTCTCCGGCGTGTTGAGCGTGCTGTGGGCGAACTGGACGATGGCGCGGCGGGGCATGGCCACCAACGAGAGCTTCGTGGGCATGAGCGGCTGGTTTATGCCGGCGCATATCACCTTTGGCGCACTGGGGCTCTGGGCCGTGGGCCTGATCCTGCTGCTCTCCGGCAGCGCCAACGGCCCCACCGTGTACATGACCATCGCCCAGGCGGTGGGGGCGGCCTTCGCCGTGCAGGCGCTGTGCGCGCTGAACCGGCGGATGCTGCGGGCGGATCGCCCGCTCAGCCGTCGCAGGCTGCTCATAGGGCTTTTGTGCGTGGCCGCGCTGCTGATGCGGAGCCTGGGCTCGGCGCTGGCCTATGTGGGCGTCGCGTCGGCGCTGTTCGGCTCCCACGGGGCCCTTCGCCGCTGGACGCAGAACCGCCCGAAGGATCCCACCGACGACGAAGGTTCGGATGAATGACGAACAAGAGGAGGCATTGGTTATGAAGGTTATACTGCTTCAGGACATCAAGGGCACCGGCAAGAAGGATCAGATCGTGGAGATCTCCGACGGCTACGCCCGCAACTACCTGCTGCCCCGCAAGCTGGCGAAGGAGGCCACCGCCGAGGCGCTGAATTCGCTGGAGCGCGCCAGGGGCGCGGACCGTCACCGCGAGGAAGTTCGCCGCCAGCAGGCCGAGACCCAGTCCCGGGAGCTCAAGGGCAAGGTCATCCAGCTGGAGGTTCGCGGCGGCGAGAACGGCAAGCTGTACGGCTCCATCACCAACGACCAGATTGCCAGCGCCCTGAAGGCCCAGCACGGCATCGAGGTGGACAAGCGCAAGCTGGAGCAGGAGGAGCCCATCAAGTCCGCGGGCCAGTCCTTCGTCACGCTGAAGCTGTACCCCGGCATCTCCACGCGGATGATCGTCAACGTGAAGGTGCTGACGAAGTAATACAAATCAATGTGGCATCTGTTCAGCCGGTGCGGCGGCCTCCGGGCCGCCATCGCGTCGCCTGCAAGGGCAACGCGCCCCTGAACTGCTGCCCGAGGAGTTGCTATGGAGCAGTACATGCCACAGCCGGATTTGGCGCGCACGCCGCCCAACCATCCGGAATCCGAGCGCAGCGTGCTGGGCGCGATGATACGATCCAGGCAGGCTTGCCAGGTGGCCGTCGAACGCCTGAACCCCGGGGATTTTTACGATCCGGCCAACCGGGAGATCTTTGCCGCCATGAAGGACATGGCCGGCGAGTCCCGCCCGGTGGACCTGGTGACCCTGGACGCCGAGCTGACCCGCAGGGGACGCCTGGACGCCGTGGGCGGCGCCGCCTACCTGGTGGAGCTGACCCAGGGCGTGCCCTCCTCCGCCAACGTGCAGGCCTACATACGCATCGTCGATGAGAAGTCCACGCTGCGCCGCCTGATTGCCGCCGCCGACCAGATCCTTCAGGACAGCTATGCCGGACAGAAGGAGAACCAGGAGATCCTGGAAGGCGCGGAAAAGGCGATCTACGACATCACCATGCGCAAGGGCGGCGAGGAGCTTCAGCCCATACAGCCGGTGCTGGTCAACACCTTCGAGAAGATCGAGCAGCTGGTGAAGAACCACGGCCGCATCGAGGGCGTGCCCACCGGCTATACCGAGCTGGACGAGATGCTGACGGGCCTGCACCCGGGCGAGCTGGTGCTGGTGGCCGGGCGTCCCGCCATGGGCAAGACCAGCATCGGCATGAACTTCGTCGAAAACGCGGCCATACGCGCCGGCAAGAAGGCGGCGGTGTTCTCGCTGGAGATGCCCGCCGAGCAGCTGGCCATGCGCATGCTCTGCACCGAGGCCCGGGTGGACATGCAGCGGGTGCGCCGCGGGCAGATCGAGGACGAGGAATGGGAGCGGCTTTGCGACGCGCTGGTCACCATTGGCCCGTCGGATATCTACATCGACTGTACCCCCGGCATCACGGTTCCCGAGGTGCGCTCGAAGGCCCGGCGCCTCCAGCTGGAGCACGGGCTGGACCTGATCATGATCGACTACCTGTCGCTGATGACGGCCACCGGCAAGACCGGCAGCCGCCAGGAGGAGGTCTCCCAGATCTCCCGCACGCTGAAGGGCCTGGCCATGGAGCTGGGCGTGCCGGTGATCGCCCTGCAGCAGCTCTCCCGCGCCCCCACGGGCCGCGCGAACCACAGGCCGCTGCTCTCGGACATCCGCGAATCCGGCGCCATCGAGCAGGACGCCGACGTGGTCATGTTCATCCACCGCGAGGACTACTATGACCCGGACACCCCGGACAAGAACATCGCCGAGCTGATCATCGCCAAGCAGCGCAACGGCTCCCTCGGCACGGTCAAGCTGGGCTGGAAGGGCGAGTACACCTGGTTCATGGACCTGTCCCCTAGGCCGAAGGAAGCGGTGTAAATACTGATTTGTCGCGCTGCGACAAATCAGTATTTGCCGAGCTTTTCATTCAGCTTTCGATAAATCACCGCCATGAACGGCTCTTCCTTGTTGTCGGCGGCCTGATCCAGCGGCAGCCAGGCTACGGCGCTGTTTTCGTCGGGCTTGGGGCGCAGGGGTTGGGCGTCGTCGGCTTCCAGAAGATAGGTGACGTTCAGGTGCAGGTGGGCGGAGACAAATTGGCCCCGCTTCACGTGGGCGTTGACGGGCAGGATCTCCACGGAGTAGATGGACCGGGTGACGGGCCGCAGGGCCTCGATGCCGGTCTCCTCCCGGGCCTCGCGCAGGGCGACGGCCATAAGGTCTCTCTCCCCGTCGGCGTGGCCTCCGGTCCAGGCCCAGGTTTTGTAGATGTTGTGCCAGGCCATCAGCGCATGGGTGCGGGCCGGGTCCACGATCCAGGAAGAAGCCGTAAAATGGGCGAAGGGGTTTTCCCGGGTCAGGGGCGTGTCCAGGCGGTCGAGGGCGATGAGCAGCAGCTCCCGGTCCCGGCGCTCCTGGTCGCCGCAGGGTGTAAAGGCCTCCAGGGCGCGGCGCAGATTGTCCATGGCGATCCCTCCTTGCCTTTTTCTGACAGTATAACCCATATCGAGCGTTTTTTCAATCCTTATGAATCCATGGAGGTATCCTATGAAGCGCGTAATCACCTACGGCACCTTTGACCTTCTGCACTATGGCCACATCAACCTGCTGCGGCGGGCGAGGGCGCTGGGCGACTATCTGATCGTGGCGCTCTCCACGGACGAATTCAACAGGCGGGAAAAGCACAAGCGCTGTTACTTCTCCTATGACGAGCGCAGGCTGCTGCTGGAGGCTATACGCTATGTGGACCTGGTCATTCCCGAGGAGAGCTGGGAACAGAAGCGCACGGATATCCACCTGTACCACGTGGATACCTTCGTGATGGGGGACGACTGGGAGGGCAAGTTTAATTTTTTGAAGGAGGAGGGCGCTGAGGTGGTGTACCTGAACAGGACGCCCGAGATCTCCACCACGCAGATCAAAAACGACCTGAACCGGGGATAACCCCGACGGTTAACCTTAAATAACGATTGTTCTTTACCTGTACGCGAAAAGGGTTTAATGTCGCCGCGCTGGAGAAGACACGCCCGGTTCTGCTATGATCCAGTATTGAGTATGTGATCTACCCCGAGGACCAGGCGGCTTTCCTTGAGGCCATAGAGAAGGAAAACCTGCTTCAGGCCCTGGAGGAACAGCACACCTTCATGTTGAACTACCGCATGCTGTTTGACGGCGTGCCGAAGTACGTGCAGCTGAAGGCCTCCCGCATGGGCGACGGCGACCACCGCCATATCGTCATCGGCGTTTTGGACATCGACGAGCTGGTGCAGGCCCGCGAAGCCCTGCAGAAGATTCGCCGGGAACAGGCGGCCTATTCCCGAATCTTCGCGCTGTCGGGCGACTATATCTGCATCTATACCATCGATCTGGAAAGCGGAAGCTATACCGTGTTCAGCGCGGCCCAGGACCTCGAGGGCCTGGGGCTGACGACGCGGGGCGAGGATTTCTTCGCCAACGCCCACCGGGACAGCGAGAAGGCGATCCATGCCGAGGATCGGGAGCTGTTCAACACCATGTTCACCCGGGAAAAGGTGCTGCAGTCCATCCGCGAGACGGGCATCTATGCCCTCAATTACAGGATGCTCATGGGCGGCAGGCCGGTCTACGTCTGCCTGAAGGCGGCCCTGGTGGTGGAGGACGGCCGGGAACAGCTTGTCGTCGGCACCACCAACATCGACGCCCAGGTGCGGCGGGACCAGGAGTTTGCCCACGACCTGTCCGTGGCACGCATGCGGGCCAGCCGGGACTCCCTGACCGGCGTCAAGAACCGCAGCGCCTATCTGGACGTGGAGGCGAAGCTGAACCAGCGCATACGTGCAGGCGAGAAGGCACAGTTTGCCGTGGTGGTGTGCGACCTGAACAACCTGAAGCAGACCAACGACAGCTTCGGCCACCAGGCCGGCGACCAGCTGCTGAAGGAGGCCTGCGCCATCATCTGCGGGGTGTTCAAGCACAGCCCGGTGTTCCGGGTGGGCGGCGACGAGTTCGCGGTGATCTCCCAGGGCTACGATTACGAGCACATGGACGAGCTGATGGCGCGGATGCGCGGCAGCAACGCCCGCAACGAGGCCCAGGGCGGCGCGGTCATCGCCAGCGGCATGGCCCGCTACGACCACGACAGCAGCGTCGCCGCCGTGTTCGAGCGGGCCGACCGGAAGATGTACGAGGACAAGAAGACGCTGAAGGACGATTGACGGGACGACGATAATAATGCAGCTGCGACTCTTGCATCGCAGCTGCATTATTATCACAGCTTCTTCCCTCTCGTCACAGCTTATTCCTCTGGATCTTGCCGCTGATGGTCTTGGGCAGCTCGTCGCGGAAGACCACGATGCGGGGGTACTTGTAGGGGGCGGTGCGCTTCTTGACGTAGTTCTGGATGTCCTTCTTCAGGTCGTCGGTGCCCTCGATGCCCTTGGTGAGCACGATGGAGGCCTTGACCACCTGGCCGCGGATCTCGTCCGGGGCGGCGGAGACGCCGCACTCCAGCACGTAGGGCAGCTCCATGATGACGCTCTCGATCTCGAACGGCCCGATGCGGTAGCCGGAGGACTTGATCACGTCGTCGGTGCGGCTGACGTACCAGTAGTAGCCGTCCTCATCCCGCCAGGCCATGTCCCGGGTGTGGTACAGGCCGTCGTGCCATACGGTGTCGGTGGCCTCCTGGTTGCCGTAGTAGCCGGCGAACAGGCCGCAGGGGATCTCCTTGTCGGTACGGATGACGATCTCGCCGGGCTCGCCGACCTTCACCGGGTTGCCGTCCGAATCCACCAGGTCCACGTCGAACAGCGGGCTGGGCTTGCCCATGGAGCCCACCTTCGGCGTGGTGCCGGCGAAGTTGCCCAGCACCAGCGTGGTCTCGGTCTGGCCGAAGGCCTCCATGATGGAAAGGCCCGTGGTCTTCTTGAACAGGTTGAACACCTCGGGGTTCAGGGCCTCGCCGGCGGTGCAGGCGCAGTGGATGCTGGACAGGTCGTACTTCGAGATATCCTCGCGGATCAGGAAGCGGTACATGGTGGGCGGGGCGCAGAAGGTGGTGATGTTGTACTTCGCGAACATCGGCAGTATGTCGTGGGCGTTGAAGCGGTCGAAGTCGTACACGAACACCGCGCACTCGTTCATCCATTGCCCGTACAGCTTGCCCCAAAGCGCCTTGCCCCAGCCGGTGTCGGAGATGGTCAGGTGCAGGCCGTCCGGCTCCACGCAGTGCCAGTAGTGGGCGGTGATGAAGTGGCCCAGGGGATAGTTGTGGTCGTGCATGGCCAGCTTCGGGTAGCCGGTGGTGCCGGAGGAGAAGAACATGACCATCGGGTCGGAGCCCTTCGGGGAATCCTCGGTGCGCGCAAAGGTGGAGCGGTAGCGCAGGTATTCCTCGTCGAAGTCGCGCCAGCCCTCCCGCTTGCCGCCGCAGAGTATGCGGGTGGTCACGTAGGGACAGGTCTCGAAGGCCTCCTCGGCGTGCAACGCGCCTTCGCCGTCGGCGGTCATGCAGATGGCGGTGACGCCCGCGGTCTCGAAGCGGTACTCGTAATCCTTCTTCAGCAGCTGATCCGTGGCGGGGATGGCCACCGCGCCCAGCTTGTGCAGCGCCATCATCACCACCCAGAACTGCCAGTTGCGCCTCAGCACCAGCATCACCCGGTCGCCCTTCTTGATGCCCAGGGCCTTGAAGTAGTTGGCGGCGCGGTTGGACTTGCGGCTGATGTCCTCGAAGGTGAAGCGCTTTTCGTTCATGTAGCGGTCCACGTGCAGCATGGCCAGCTTGTCCGGCTTGCGCTCGGCCAGGCGGTCCACGATGTCGAAGGCGAAGTTGAAGTTTTCCCGGTTCGGGAATTCGATGTGCAGCAGGTGGCCCTCGCCGTCCTCGTCCAGGTTGACGAAGTCGTCATAGACCATGTGCTGCTTGGGCAGGCGAACGGGCATGACCGCCTCGACGATCTTGTCCTGCTCGGTCTCCTCGCCGGGCATGACCACGGCCACGAAGGTGCAGTCCCTGCCGCCGGTAGCGATCTCGCCGTGGGGAGTGGAGGAGTTGTAGTAGATGCAGTCGCCCTCCTTGAGGTGCTCCACGTGGTCGCCCACGCGCACCAGCAGCTCGCCGGAGAGGATCAGGTCGAATTCCTGGCCGGGGTGGGAGTGGGTGTGGATGGGCTGGTTCTGCAGCTCCTCGGAGTAGCTGTAGGTGACCCAGAAGGGCTCGCCGATCTTCTGGCTGAACATGGGCGCCAGGTTGCTGATCTCGATGCCCTCCTCACGGGCGGTGATGGTGGCCTCGCCCTTGCGGGTGACGGTGTAGGAGCGCAGGTTGGCGCTGCGGCCCTCGATCAGGTCGGTGATGTCCACGCCGAAGATGCGGGCGCAGTTGTGTATAAAGGTGAAGGGCAGGTCGGCCTTGCCGGCCTCGTAGTCCATGTAGGTTTCCACGTCCAGCTTGGTCTGCTCGGCCATGTAGACCACCGAATAGCCCGCGATCTCCCGCAGGGCCTTGATTCGTGTGCCGACCTCGTAGAGCATGCCGGTCATCTCAGTCGCGTTCATGGGGAATCTCCTCCTTTTCCGTCGTACCTCGGGTCAATCGAACAAATCACATCTGGGTCAAGGCGTATGGTATGCCTGGCATAAAAAAACCCGCCTCACGGATGCGTTCTTACCGCATCGTTTGAGACGAGTTGCAATCAACCCGCGGTACCACTCAAATTGCGCATCTTTGCGCCACTTCAGGCTCCAACAAGCCCTAAGCCTTTACGCAGCTTTCACGGGAAGCGTCTACTCTATCCAAGGGATATTTCGGGCTTCCGGCTCGGAAGTGATGGGCGTCTGAGCCTTCGGGGATCGGCCTTGCAGCATACAGCCGACTCTCTGCGCACCCTCGAACCCTGCCGTCTTCGTCATCGCCTTTGGTGAATATTCGATTGAGGCTATTCTATCACCGAAGCGCGCCGTTGTCAAAGCCTTTCGGGGTTAAATTTAAATTATGGCGGGAATAAAGTCGAATGAAATATTATTGACCACGGGGAATGTTCGGGTTTTGACGGCATTTGTTACTTGACAAGCGGGGTCGAAACTGGTAGATTAATTTAAAGCGTGAAAGGGGGAGAAGGCATGCCGGAATTCAGCGGACTGCGCGCGCCGGATCGCCGGATCACGGTGGTCACCGGCCACTACGGCAGCGGCAAGACTGAGTTCTGCGTGAGCCTGGCCATGCGGCTGGCGCGGTTGGGCTACGGGCCCTATAAGCGGCTGGCCCTGATCGACCTGGACATCGCCAACCCCTACTTCCGCTCCCGCGAGCGGAAGGCTCAGCTGGAGGCCGCCGGCGTGTCCGTCTACGGAAACGCCTACGAGCACGAGATCACCGCCGAGCTGCCGGCCCTGGGCGCGAATATCCGCGCGCCGCTGGAGGATAAGGACTGCCGGGTGATCGTGGACGTGGGCGGCAACGACACCGGCGCGCTGGTGCTGAACCAGTTCGCCAAGTACCTGGGGCCGGAGGATGCGCTGTTTTTGATCGTCGTCAACGCCAACCGCCCCGAGACCCGGGACCTGGTGGGCGCGCTTGAACACCTTCAGGCCATCGAGCGCAAGACCGGGCGGCGCATCGACGGGGTCATCAACAACTGCCACATGCTGCTCGAGACCCAGGCCGCCGACATCGAAAAGGGCCATAAGCTGTGCCAGCGGTTCTGCGAGGCAACCGGGCGCTTTTTGTGGTGCGATTGCTACCCCGGGGGCATCGTGCCGGCGGAGGAAATCGCGGGGAAATACGAATACCTGCTGCCACTGGGGCTGTACATGCGGCCCAGCTGGATCGACAAATAGATCAGTAGGATTAACAAGGGAGGCCAAGTGAGAATGGCAAAGAGGTTCAAGGTCGTCTTCGACCGGGAGCGCTGCAAGGGCTGCGAGCTTTGCAAGAGCTTTTGCCCGAAGCAGATCATCGAAATGGACACGCAGGTGAACGCGAAGGGCTACTGTCCCGCGAAGATCACCGAGCAGGAGCAGTGCATCGGCTGCCAGAGCTGCGCCACCGTGTGTCCGGACTGCGCGATCGAGATCTATCAGCTGGAGGGGGGAGAAGCATGAGCGACAAGGTATTGATGAAGGGCAACGAGGCCTTCGCGGAGGCCGTCATTCGCGGCGGCGTGCGCTTCTACTTCGGCTATCCCATCACGCCCCAGAGCGAGATTCCCGAGTTCATGAGCCGCGAGCTGCCCAAGCGGGGCGGCAAGTTCCTGCAGGCCGAGAGCGAGCTGGGCGCCATCAACATGGCCTACGGCTGCGGCGCGGCCGGCGGCAACGGCTTTATCTCTTCCTCTTCCCCGGGCATCGCGCTGATGCAGGAGGGCATGAGCTTCCTGTGCGGCGCCGAGGTGCCGGTGACGCTGCTGAACGTGTCCCGCGGCGGCCCGGGCATCGGCTCGATCCAGCCCGGCCAGGCCGACTACAACCAGGTCACACGCGGCGGCGGCAACGGCGACTACCGCATCCCCGTGTTCGCCCCGGCGAGCATCCAGGAGGCCGTGGACATCCTCTACGAGGCTCCCGCCATCGCCGACTACTACCGCAACCCCGTGATGGTGCTGGCCGACGGCCTGATGGGCCAGATGATGGAGCCGGTGGTGCTGCCCGAGGAGAAGCACGCCTACACCAGCGAGGAGATCCCCACCGCCAAGCCCTGGGCCATCTCCGGCAGCGAGAAGGGCGAGCGCAGCGTCGTCAAGAGCCTGCGCCTGCAGCCCGAGGTGCTGGAGGCCCACGTGGAGCACCTGTACGAGAAGTACGCCGAGATGGAAAAGGACCTGGAGCGGGTCGAGTGCGTGGACCTGGAGGACGCCGAGGTCGTGTTCGTGGCCTTCGGCACGATGGCGCGCCTGGCCCGGGAGGCCATGGAGCTGCTGGCAGCCCAGGGCATCAGGGCCGGCATGATCCGGCCCATCAGCCTGTGGCCCTATCCCTACAAGGCGTTCGACCAGATTTCCGATAAGACCAAGGTAGTCATTTCCGTCGAGCTGAGCATGGGCCAGATGCTCCAGGACATCAACCTGGGCGTCAAGGGCCGCGTGCCGGTGAAGCTGATCCACCGCGTCGGCGGCATGCTGCCCACGTCGCTGGAGGTCGTTGAAAAGACGAAGAAGATACTGGAGGAAGTGCGATGAAACCTGTATTTACCGTTACAAAAGGCATGCTGCCCGTCAGCACCAGCTATTGTCCCGGCTGCACCCACGGCGTCGCACACCGCATCATCATGGAGACGGTGAATGAAATGGGCCTGCTGGGCAAGACCCTTGGCGTGGCCCCCATCGGCTGCTCCGTCGTGGCGCACCAGTTCATGAACGTGGATATGTGCGAGGCCGCCCACGGCCGCGCCCCGGCGGTGGCCTCCGGCATTCGCCGCGTCCACCCCGACAAGGTCGTGTTCACCTACCAGGGCGACGGCGACCTGGCCTCCATCGGCATGGGCGAGATCGTCCACGCCGCGGCCCGTGGCGAGAAGTTCTCCACCTTCTTCATCAACAACGGCATCTACGGCATGACCGGCGGCCAGATGGCCCCCACCACACTGATCGGCCAGCGCTCCACCACGTCGGTGGAGGGCCGCACCCGCGAGCAGGCGGGCATGCCGCTGCGCATCTGCGAGCTGCTGGCGACCCTGGACGGCCCGGCCTACATCGAGCGCGTGTCGCTGGATTCCCCGGCCCACATTCGCGCCGCCAAGAAGGCCGTGCGCAAGGCCTTTGAGTACCAGCTGGCCGGCAAGGGCTTCACGTTCGTGGAGCTGCTCTCCACCTGCCCCACCAACTGGGGACTTACGCCCTACGAGGCCATGAAGCGCCTGGGCACCGAGGTGGCGGAGTACTATCCGCTGGGCGTTTACAAGGATACCGGGAAGGAGGACAAGTGACATGGCGACCTACAAGCTGTTTTTTGCCGGCTCCGGCGGCCAGGGCGTGCTGACCATGGGCCAGATGCTGACCTACGCGGCCATGTACGCCGATATGAACGCCACGTGGCTGCCCTCCTACGGCCCCGAGATGCGCGGCGGCACGGCCAACTGCACCGTGGTCATCAGCCCCGACAAGCCCGTCAGCTGCCCGCTGATCTACGAGGCGGACGACGTGGTGGTGATGAACCTGCCCTCGCTGATCAAGTTTGAATCGCTGGTCAAGCCCGGCGGAAACCTGTTCGTCAACAGCTCGATGATCGAGCAGAAGGCGGCCCGGGACGACATCAACGTCTACTACGTCCCCGCCAACGACATCGCCATGCAGCTGGGCAACGCCCGCACGGCGAATGTGGTGATGCTGGGCGCGCTGGTGAACGCCGCGCCGGTGGTGCCGGTGGAGATGATCTACAAGATCATGGAGAAGACCTTCTCCGGCCGCAAGGCCCACCTGCTGGACATCAACAAGACCGCGTTCCACGCCTGGGAGAACCGGAAATAATACCGTTACAATCAGGAGCTCTGTTTAGTTGGGTAAATTCTGATTTGTCGGGCTGTTGCGGTATCCAAAAGCCTTCCCCAGCAGACGAAGCCTGCGGTTCAGGGTGTGCGTAGCCATGCCCTTGGGCGGAAGGTGGATTTCGGTGAAAACGCTTGCGTTTTCGCCGAAAGACGGATGAGGTCGTTCTCCTGCAAGGATGCGTGCAAACCGGCGTTTCCGCGGGGGACCGAGCCGACCCCGACGCCCAAGCCGACTGCGAAGCCGACGGCGGCCCCGACTGCGAAGCCGACCGTGGCCCCGACGGCGAAGCCGACTGCGGCCCCGACGGCGAAGCCCACCGAGGCGCCGACAACGAAGCCCACCGAGGCCCCGACAGCCGCGCCGACTGCGACGCCTGCCCCCACAGCAAAGCCGCAGGACGAGGGCGACATCGACACCGAGGTGGAGAAGGCCGAGGACGTGCCCCCGATGAAGGTGGAGGGCCTGACCAAATCGGTGGCTGAGGACCTGGCGACGCCGGAGGAGCTGGCGCGCGTGGAGGCCGGCGAAAACATGGTGGTTTACATGACCGCCACGAATATCGACGACACCGTCTCCAAGGCGGACAAGAAGCGGGTGACGAAGGCGGTCACCGCCGAACACAGCGGCGCGAAGGTGGCCCAGTACCTCGACTTTTCGATGTATAAGAAGGTCGGCGACGACACGCCCACGAAGCTGACGGACCTGAAGGGTCACGCGATCACCGTCACGATCACCGTGCCGAAGGCATTCCGTGCCCTGAAGGGCGTGAAGCGCACGTTCTACATCGTGCGGGTGCACGACGGCAAGGCCGAGATCATCACCAGCGGCACCGGCAAGAAGGTGGAGGTGAAGACCGACAAGTTCTCCACCTCTGCGCTGGCCTATGAGGACACGGCGACGCCCACCGCGAAGCCGACGGCGACGCCCAAGCCCACGAAGACGCCGAAGCCCACGCCCAAGCCGACTAAGACGCCGAAGCCCACGGCTAAGCCGACGAAGACGCCGAAGCCGACTGTGACGCCCAAGCCCACGGTCAAGCCCACGGCGACGCCCACGCCGAAGCCCGCGGATCCGGATTTCACGCTGCTGGCGCGAATGACGGTGACGGGCAGCAGCAAGAAGGCGCTGAAGATCGCCTTGACGAAGGTCAAGGGCGCGGAAGGCTACGACATCTTCTTCGCCAAGTGCAACAGGCATTTCAAGCTGAAGAAGACCGTCAGTGCCGCGGAATCCTGCGCGGTCCGGTTCAAGGGGCTGGACAAGCGGGAGAGCTACAAGGCCTATGTCCGGGCATGGAAGAAGGTCGACGGCAAGAAGACCTATATCGGCAAGGCCAGCCCGCAGGTGCACGCGATCACCGGCGGCTACACGAACCATGATAAAACACACGCAGGGGCGGCATATTGCCGCCCCTGCGTCTGCGTATACAAATACTGATTTGTCGCGGAGCGACAAATCAGTATATACCTGCCCCCTCGTATAAACAATCTATTCCGTGTGCCACGCCCTGCGCAGCTTCTTGTTTTCGTACATCAGCCGGTCGGCCTCGTCCACGTAGTCGCCCAGGGAGCGGGCGTCCCTGGGGTCGGTCAGCACAAAGCCGGTGCTGATGCCGGGGGTCTCGGGCATGCCCAGCGCCTCGGCCTCCACGGGGATGGCCCTGTGGATGGCGACGATGCGCCGGCGCACGTCCTCCACGCTTTCGACGGGCACAACCACCAGGAATTCGTCGCCGCCGTAGCGCACGGCGACGGCGTCCTCGCTGCCGGCGCGGCATATGGCTCGGGAGACGCACTGTATGGCCAGGTCGCCGTAGGCGTGGCCGAAGCTGTCGTTGAAGTGCTTCATGCGGTCCATGTCGATGAAGATCACGCCCAGCTGCTTGTCGCTGTCATGGGCCTCCTTGAACAGCCGGGGAACCAGCCGGTGATAGCCCAGCCGGTTGTACAGCCCGGTCAGGTCGTCGGTCATGGAGAGGCCGGAGAGCACCCGGTTGGCGTGGGCCAGGCGGCTGCGGGAATAGTAGCTGTGCATGGCCATCGTGAGGGTGTTGATGATGCCGGACAGGCATTTCAGGTGCATCATCTCCACGCAGTCCCACACCACCAGGTAGCCCACCGTCTGTTCCATGAAGTGCAGCGGCAAAAACAGGTGGTTTTCCCGGGTGCCCAGGTCCTCCAGCGTCGGGAGCATGCCATGGACCTCGCGCATCGGAAACTCCGGCGCCTTGCCGGACTGCCAGGCGTAGACCAGCTTCATGGATTCCGGGTATCCCTCGGTGCACAGCCTGTGGGCGGCCTCCTGGAGCCCGTCGGCGGACTCGCCCAGCTCAAAGTCGCTGCCGTATTCGTACAGCTCCCTGTCCAGCACCAGGAAGAGCCCCTTGCAATTCAGCGAGGATACACAGCGCGTCAGCGCCCGGCAGATGTCCTCGATGGATTCGCACCAGGGCAGCTGGTACTGCATGGCGCTGAGCCTGTAGGTGAACTCGGTCGCGCGCATGTCGCGGCTGATGTATTTCACGATATCCTGGGCCGCGTCCGCCATCTGCGGCTTGGGATAGCCGGTGCTCTCCCGCAGCACCAGCCGGGTGGGCGTATAGTTTGCCCTGGGGATCGATTCACCCCGCCACAGGCGCTGCAGGATGTCGATGCAGGCGTCGCCCATCGTCCAGCAGAGCTGGTCCACGGTGGTGACGGAGGGCGTCAGGTAGGCGGAGATGTCCAGGTTGTCAAAGCCGGTCACCAGGAAATCCCGGGGCACGTTGAGCCCCTTGGCCTCTGCGGCGCGGCAGACGCCCACGGCGATGGAGTCGTTGGCGCAGATCACCGCCTGGGGAAGCCGCTGGCCGTGCAGGCGGTACATCCGCTTGAAGGCGTGCATGCCGGATTCCAGCAGGAAGCTCTCCGCGTGGAAGCGGTCGTACCCGCAGGGCAGTTCGTTTTCCCGGCAATAGTCCCGCAGGGCCTGGGTGCGGATCCGGTTTTCGTAGTTGTCCTCCGGACCCATGGCGAACCAGAAGTCCGTAAGGCCCATCTCCCGGTGGAGATGGCGAATGACCTCGGTCATCGCCGCGTAATTGTCGATGCCGACGTAGTAAAAGCCGTCCATGTGGTTGGCGATGGAGATGACCGGCTTGCCCGAGGCCGCCGCGGCCCGTATGCAGTGCTGCGCGCCGCTGGCGCCGCCTGAGTTGGTGCCGGCGTTGAAATTGCTGTTGAAGTCCAGCAGTATGCCGTCGAAGGCCGCGTAATCGGGCAGGCGGAAGATGTTGGATTCGCCCCGGTTGTGGGCCAGGGAGAAGCCGGTATAGCCGTCGCTGCGCATGATGTACAGGTTGATCGGTTCATCGGCGCCTTTGATCGCCTGAACCAGCCCTGCGGTGCGCTCGTAGGTGAACTTGCGCAGGCCCTCGTTGATGATGTACAGTATCTTTTTCATATTCTTTCCCTGTCAGTCGAATTCCACGGGCCAGTGCGCGTCCGCCGCGGCCCGGAAGCACATCTCGATCTGTTCCTTCGTGGTCTTGCCGGTGGCCAGCGCCTCCGGGATCCCGTCCGGGGCGAAGAAGCCGCAGCCGAGGGTCTCGATATTCGGCCGGAATTCGCCGGAGACGTACTCGCACAGCACAAAGGCCTTGCAGATGCTGTAGGGGAAGCGGACCTTGAATTCGTTGTGCCGGTGGTAGTCGTGCAGCGCGATCAGCCGCGTGGCCCTGACGGTCATGCCGGCCTCCTCGAGGACCTCCTTGACGGTGTTTTCCCGAACGGTCCGGTCGTAGTCCTGCCAGCCGCCGGGCAGGGCCCACTTGCCCTTGGCCTCCTGCACCAGCAATATCTTCCCGTGGCGGATGACGGCGGCCCGGGTCTCGATGCGGGCGGTCTGGTAGCCTGTGCCCGCGCAGAACATGTCCCTGACCGTCTCGAAGGGCATGTCCACGACCGAAGCGGCCATTTCGGCGGAGATGTCCCGTATGCGCTGAAAGCGCTCGATGTCGAATTTATCCTTGCAGTAGGCCAGCGCGCACTGGGAGATGTCCTGCAACTCCTTGGCCCATTCCAGCCATTGGCTCTCGTTCTTCATGGGGCGGTTCCTCTCGTTGGTGACTCTACAAAATGATAGACGACGGCGGTACGCTTCAGGCGTTCGCCGTGTTGACGACCGGGGTGCTGCATTCGTACAGGTGTTCCGGGGCAATATCGACATCATCGTTCCATACAACGGTGCCATACATATATAATATAACGTATTTGTTGTTTTTTTTCAATAGCGTTTTCCCCTGGACGGAGAATTGATGCATGCTTTTCTGCGTTGACACCGCGCGCAGGCTGTGATAATATGTATTCAGTTAAACAGCATGAACGCAAAGGAGCGATACATATGGTACATTTCGTGGGCGCGGGCAGCGGCGCGGCGGACCTGATTACCGTGCGGGGGGCGCGGCTGCTCTCCGAGGCGGACGTGATCATCTGGGCCGGTTCGCTGGTGAACCCGGAGCTGCTGAACTACGCGAAGGCGGATTGCGAGATCCACGACAGCGCCCTTCTGACGCTGGAGCAGGTGATCGAGATCATCAAAGCAGCAGAGGCCGGGGGCAAGACCACCGTGCGGCTGCACACCGGCGATTCCAGCATCTACGGCGCGGTCCGGGAGCAGTTCGACGAGCTGGAGAAGCTGGGCATCGAATACGACGTCTGCCCCGGCGTCAGCGCCTTCTGCGGCGCGGCGGCGGCGCTGAAGGCCGAGTACACGCTGCCGGAGGTCTCCCAGTCGGTGATCATCACCCGGGCGGCGGGGCGCACGCCGGTGCCGGAGCGGGAGAGCATCAGGTCCTTCGCGGCCCACAGGGCCACGATGGTGCTGTTCCTCAGTACCTCCCTGGCCACCGACGCCCAGCGGGAGCTGATCGAGGGCGGCTATGCCCCCGAGACCCCCGCGGCCATCGTCTACAAGGCCACCTGGCCCGACCAGAAGATCTTCCGCTGCACCGTGGGCACCCTGGGCGAGACAGTGCGGGGCAACGGCCTGACCAAGACGTCGCTGATCGTCATCGGCGACTTCCTGGGGCATGAATACGAGCGCTCGAAGCTCTACGACCCCGGCTTCACCACCGAATTCCGGGAAGCGGAAAAATGAGGGCGGCGATATTTGCCTTTACCGAGCGGGGCAAGGCCACGGCCCGCCGCGTCGCGGCGCGGCTGTCCGGCGATATCGCCCTGTATGCCCCGGCGCGGCTGGCGGGGGAGGACTTCGACGCCTATGCCGGCGGCCTGCCCGGGTTCGTGGGCGGGCTGTTCGACCGGGACGCGCTTATATTCGTCGGTGCTACGGGTATCGCCATAAGGGCCGTCGCGCCCCACGTGGCCAGCAAGAAGAGCGACCCGGCGGTGATCGGCCTGGACGAGGCGGCGCGGTTCGTGATCCCGCTGCTCTCCGGCCACATCGGCGGGGCGAACGCCCTGGCCAGGCGGCTGGCCGACGGGCTGGGCGCGACGGCGGTGATCACCCCCGCCACCGACGTGAACGGGCGCTTCTCCGTGGACGCCTGGGCGACGGCCCACGGCATGGCCATCACCTCGATGGCGCTGGCGAAGCGGGTGTCCGCTGAGATACTGACGGGGGATATCCCGTTTTATACCGACGGGACGCGCCCCGGGGCGCTGGCAAGCGGGCTGGCCTGGAGCGACAGCGGCGATCTGGGCGTGTGCGTGTCCGTCCGCGATCTAAAGCCCTTCAGGGACACGCTGCTGCTGGTGCCGAGGGCGCTGCGGCTGGGCATCGGCTGTCGACGGGGGACGCCCGTGGAGGCCATAGAAGCGGCGGTCCGGAAGGTCCTGTCAGACAATAAACTGCGCATTGAGGGCGTGGCCGGCGTCGCCAGCATCGACGTGAAGGCTGACGAGGCCGGGTTGCTGGAGTGCTGCCGGGCCCAGGGCTGGCCCGTGGCGTTTTATTCGGCGGCACAGCTGAACGCGGTGCCGGGCAGCTTTTCAAAATCGGAATTTGTGAAAAATACCGTGGGCGTGGACAACGTCTGCGAGCGCGCGGCGGCGGCGTCCGGCGGGCGGATCATCGTGCAAAAGACCGCCCTGAACGGCGTGACCGTGGCGGTGGCGGAAGAGAAATGGGGGATTGAATTTGGCTAAGATTCGCGTGGTGGGCATCGGCCCCGGCGACTATCGGGAGATGACTCTCAGGGCGGTGGACGCCCTGAACGCCTGCGACGTGATCGTGGGCTATCACGTCTATGTGGACCTGGTGAAGGACCACTTTCCGGGCAAGGAGTTCCACACCACGCCCATGCGCCGGGAGGTGGACCGCTGCAACATTGCGCTGGAGCTGGCCCGGCAGGGGCGGGACGTGGCGATGATCTGCAGCGGCGATGCCGGCGTGTACGGCATGGCGGGGCTGATCTACGAGCTGCGGGGCGAGGCGGGCGACGTCGAGGTGGAGGTCGTGGGCGGCCTCACCGCAGCGATCTCCGGCGGGGCCCGGCTGGGCGCGCCGCTGACCCACGACTTCTGCGTCATCAGCCTCAGCGACCTGCTGACGCCCTGGGAGACCATCGAGAAGCGGCTGGAGTGCGCCGCGCTGGGCGACTTCGCCGTGGCGCTGTACAACCCCGCCAGCATGAAGCGCAGGGACTATCTGCAGAAGGCCTGCGACATACTGTTGCGCCACGCCAGGCCGGAGACGGTGTGCGGCGTGGTGAAGAATATCGGCAGGGAGGGGGAGGCGATCCGGGTGATGACCCTGGCCGAGCTTCGGGACTACCAGGCCGACATGTTCACCACCGCCTTCATCGGCAATTCCCACACGAAGGTCATCGACGGGCGGATGGTGACGCCCAGGGGGTATCGGGATGTCTGAGCTCTGCGTATTCGCGGGTACCTCCGAGGGCAGGCGGCTGCTGGAGTTCCTGGCGGGGCAGGACGTGGGCGTGCTGGCCTGCGTGGCCACCGAATACGGCGAGGCGCTGGTGCCCCGGGCCCAGAACATCGAGGTCTCTGCCGGGCGGCTGGACGGGGACGGGATGAAGGCGCTCTTTGCCGGGCGTCGCTTTGATCTGGTGATCGACGCCACCCATCCTTTCGCCACGGCGGTGTCGAAGAACATTTCCGGGGCCTGCGCCGAAACCGGCACGGAATACCTGCGCCTGAACCGGGGCGATTCCTCGGCGGACGGCGACGCGGTGATCGTGGATTCGATCGAGGCCGCGGCCCGGTTCCTGGTCGACCATCCCGGCAACGCGCTGCTGGCCACCGGCAGCAAGGAATTGAAGCCCTATACCACGGTTCCCGACTGGCAGGAGCGCCTCTGGCCGAGGGTGCTGCCGATGGCGTCGTCGCTGGAGGCCTGCGCGGCGGCGGGCTTTGCCCCCGCCCACATCATCGCCATGCAGGGGCCCTTCTCGGTGGACATGAACGTCGCCATGCTCAAATCCATCCGCGCCCGGTGGCTGGTGACGAAGGCCTCCGGCGACAGCGGGGGCTATGCCGACAAGCTGGAAGCGGCGAAGCTGGCGGGGGCGCGGTGCGTGGTGATCGGAAAGCCGGCGCAGGTCGAAGGCATGGACTTTGCCGGGGTCGTCAACCGGCTCATAGAGCGCTACGGCCTGCGGGACGTGCGCGAGATCGACATCGTGGGCATCGGCATGGGCGCAAGGGACACCCTGACCCATGAGGCCGCCGCGGCCCTGGACGCCTGCGACTGCATGATCGGGGCCAGGCGGATGCTGGAGGCCGCCGCGCGGGAGGGCATTCCGGCCTATGCCCAGATCGCCCCGGCGAGGATCGCCGAATGCGTCGCGGCCCACCCGGAGCACCGCCGCGTCGCGGTGGTCATGTCCGGCGATTCCGGCTTCTTCAGTGGAACGAAGAAGCTGCTGCCGCTGCTGGCGGGCCACAGGGTGCGGGTGATCCCCGGCCTGAGCTCGATGCAGGTGCTGTGCGCCAGGCTAATGACCAGCTGGGACGACGCCCGGGCCATATCGCTGCACGGGCGGGCGGGCTCGGTGGTGCCGGAGGTATTGAAGCACGGCAAGGTCTTTGCCCTGACCGACGGCGCGGACGCCCTGAAGCGTGTGTGCGCCGACCTGGTGGACGCGGGGCTGGGTCACGCCCGGGTGGCCGTGGGCCAGCGGCTGACCTATCCCGACGAGGCCATCATCACCGGCGCGGCGGCAGAACTGGTCGAAACGGATTGCGCGCCGCTGAGCGCCATGCTCATCGAATGCCCCACAAGGCCCCGAGCGCTGCCCGTGGGCCTGCCCGACGAGGCGTTCATTCGCCAGCTGGGCGATGGCGGCAGGGCGGTGCCGATGACCAAGAGCGAGGTCCGGGCCGTCAGCGTCTCGAAGCTGCGGCTGACCGAAGACGCCGTGGTCTGGGACGTGGGCGCGGGCACCGGCTCCGTCTCGGTGGAGGCGGCGCTGCTGTGCCCGGCGGGGCACGTGTACGCGGTGGAGTGCCGGGAGGACGCGGCGGACCTGATCGGGCGCAACGCGCAGCGCTTCGCCCTGCGCAACCTGACCGTCGTGCGGGGGATGGCCCCGGAGGCGCTGGCGGAATTGCCCGCCCCGACCCACGTGTTCATCGGCGGCAGCTCCGGAAACATGCGCCAGATCGTCGAGGCGGCCCTTCAGAAGAACCCCGGCGTCCGGGTGGTGGTGAACGCCATCGCGCTGGAGAGCGTGGGGGAGATGGCCGGCCTCATCGACGCGCTGGGCTTTACGGACAGCGAGATCGTGCAGCTTTGCATCGCCCGAAGCCATAAGGTGGGGCGCTACAACATGATGAACGGCCTCAATCCCATATGGATCGGGGCCATGCAGCGAGGTAGACAGACACATGAAGATTGAACTGGAGCGCGTCGCGCCGATGGACATCGAGGCGCGGAGCTTTGAAATCATCGAGAGCGAGCTGCCCCATCCCATCGACCCGGCGCTGGCCCCCATCATCAAGCGGGTCATCCACACCAGCGCCGATTTCGACTACGCCGACACCCTTTGCTTCTCCGAAAACGTGGTGCAGAAGGCGCTGGCGGCGATCCGGGAAGGCGCGGTGATCGTCACCGACACCACGATGGCCATGTCCGGCATCAACAAGAGGGCGCTGGCGAAGCACGGCGGCGAGGTGCGCTGCTTCATCGGGGACGAGGACGTGGCCGAGGCGGCGAAGGCCAACGGCACCACCCGGGCGGTGGCCAGCATGGACAAGGCGGCGCTCATCGACCGGCCCCTGATCTTCGCCATTGGCAACGCCCCCACGGCGCTGGTGAGGATCTATGAGCTTATGGCCGAGGACAGGTTAAACCCGAGGCTGGTGATCGGCGTGCCCGTGGGCTTTGTGAACGTGGTGCAGTCCAAGGAACTGATCATGACCGCCGACGTGCCCTACATCGTCGCCAGGGGCCGCAAGGGCGGCAGCAACGTGGCGGCGGCCATCTGCAACGCGCTGCTGTATTTGTTGGGGAGATAGCCATGCTGCGCCATTACGTCACCAAAAACGGCAAGACCATGCGCTGCGGTTACACCACTGGCTCCTGCGCCGCAGGCGCGGCGGGGGCGGCCACCGAGATGCTGCTGACGGGCCGCGCCGTCGAACGGCTGGACATGGACACGCCCAAGGGCATACGCCTGAACCTGGACATCCTCGAGCCTGAAATCGGCGGGGACTATGCCCGCTGCGCCGTGCGGAAGGACAGCGGCGACGACCCGGACATCACCAACGGCATATTGATCTATGCCACCGCCCGAAAAACCGACGTCGGTATAATAATAGACGGCGGCGAGGGCGTGGGCCGGGTCACCAAGCCGGGGCTGGACCAGCCGGTGGGCGCAGCGGCCATCAATTCGGTGCCCCGGCAGATGATCGCCGAGCAGGTCCGCGCCGCCTGCGCGCGCTGCGGGTACGGGGGCGGCATATTGATCGTCATCAGCATCCCCGAGGGCAGGGCGCTGGCGGGCAGGACCTTCAACCCCCGCATCGGCATCGAGGGGGGGCTCTCGGTGATCGGCACCACCGGCATCGTGGAGCCCATGTCCAACGCCGCGCTGGTGGACACCATACGGGTGGAGCTGAGCGTACTGGCGGCCTCCGGGGCGAAGGACGTGCTGCTGTGCCCAGGCAACTACGGCGAGACCTTCGCCCGGGAGCAGCTGGGCCTGTCGATGCAGCGGCAGGTGAGCACCAGCAACTTCATCGGCGAGGGTGTGCAGGCCGCGGTGTCCGCTGGGTTTGAACGGATATTGCTGGTGGGCCACATCGGCAAGCTGGTCAAGCTGGGCATCGGCATGACCAACACCCACTCCCAGAACGGGGACGGGCGCATGGAGACGCTGGTCGCCTGCGCGCTGGCCTGCGGGGGCGACATCGCCCTGCTGAAGGCCATACAGGGCTGCGTCACCACCGACGCCGCGCTGGACGCCCTGGGGGCAGCGGGGCTGCTGCGGCCGGTGATGGACCTGCTGGGCCAGCGCATCCAAGCGACGCTGGAGCGCTGGGTGCCCGCGCGTGTGGAGATCGGCTTCATCTGCTTCACCAACGCCGGCCCCTGGCAGGGCGCGCTGGTGAAGAGCTACAACGCCGACGCCCTGGCGGAAGCGTGGCGGCACAACTACTGATTTGTCGCGGAGCGACAAATCAGTAGTTGCCGTTCTGAACAGTAATACCACAAATAGAAATGAACCCACTGGGGGATGGGTACCCCCCCGGGGGCCCACG
>JAZOUD010000049.1:0-47888 GCA_045658005.1 Clostridia bacterium
GCGGGTGAACCCGCCGAGGACCCCAAACCCGACGGTGAAGCCGACGAGAACGCCGAAGCCGACGGTGAAGCCGACGAAAACGCCGAAGCCGACGGTGAAGCCGACGAGAACGCCAAAGCCGACAGTGAAGCCGACGAGGACGCCAAAGCCGACGGTGAAGCCGACGAGGACGCCAAAGCCGACGGTGAAGCCGACGAGAACGCCGAAGCCGACGGTGAAGCCGACGAGGACGCCGAAGCCGACGGTGAAGCCGACGAGAACGCCGAAGCCTACGGCAAAGCCGACGAGGACGCCGAAGCCGACTGGGAAGCCCACGGCGGGGCCGACCACGAAGCCGACGAGGGGACCGAAGCCCACGGCAGGGCCGACCGCGAAGCCGACGAGGGGACCGAAGCCCACGGCAGGGCCGACCGCGAAGCCGACGAGGGGGCCGAAGCCCACGGAAGGGCCGACCGCGAAGCCGACGAGGGGACCGAAGCCCACTGCGGGGCCGACCACGAAGCCGACGAGGGGGCCGAAGCCCACGGAAGGGCCGACCGCGAAGCCGACGAGGGGGCCGAAGCCCACGGAAGGGCCGACCGCGAAGCCGACGAGGGGACCGAAGCCCACTGCAGGGCCGACCGCGAAGCCGACGAGGGGACCGAAGCCCTCGGAAGGGCCGACCGCGAAGCCGACGAGGGGACCTAAGCCCACGGCAGGGCCGACCGCGAAGCCGACGAGGGGACCGAAGCCCTCGGTGACGCCGACCGCGAAGCCCACGGCTGGGCCGACGATTACGCCGAAGCCGACAGAAGAGCCTGCCAGGCCGGTTTCCCTGCTCCTGGCGAAGATGACGACCTCAGGCTGCGGCAGAAGGGCCTTGAAGCTCACCTGGACAAGGGTCGAAGAAGCGGATGGCTATGATATTTACTTCGCCAAATGCGGTAATGACATGGGGCACAAAGCGACCGTATCCGGCAGTGGAAGCTGCTCGTACCGGTTTAACAACCTGAAGAAAGGCGAGACTTACAAGGGGTATGTTCGCGCCTGGAAGCGGGTCAATGGCGAAAAGACCTTTATTGGCGAAAGCCCCTGTGTTCATGCTGTCGCCGGCGAATACAACTCAGAGTGGTGCAACGTCACAGCCGTAAAGCTGAACAGGAGCAGCCTGATTCTGAAAGCCGGGGAAAGCAAGGCGCTGAAGGCCACGGTGAGCCTTGCGAAGAGTGGAAGAAAGGCGCTCCAACATGAAAAGCCGGTGCGGTATTACAGCAGTAATCCAAACGTGGCAAGGGTAAGCAGCAGCGGCATGGTCAAGGCCGTCGGGAAAGGCAGATGTACGATCTACGCCTTGGCCGTTAACGGTGTGCGCGCCAGTGTGAAGATCACGGTAAAGTGAGGGTGGCGCCAGAGTGTGTTTCTAAATGCTTCAGGCATTTGGAAACACACTCTATCCTCGAAAATCCGAAATTTCCGTTAATCTCCCGCGAGGGCTTGACACGCTGCCAATGGGCATGATATAATTACTCTGTTGCTTGTGAGGCACAGCCTCCATTGCCGGGGTGTGGCGCAGTTTGGTAGCGCACGTGCTTTGGGAGCATGGGGCCGCAGGTTCGAATCCTGTCACCCCGACCTATGCGACCTCTTGGTCAAGCGGTTAAGACACCGCCCTTTCACGGCGGTAACACGGGTTCGAGTCCCGTAGAGGTCGCCATTTTTTTCAGCCGTTGGGGGCTAAGGGCCTTTAGCTCAGTGGTTAGAGCAGTCGGCTCATAACCGATCGGTCCGGGGTTCAAGTCCCTGAAGGCCCACTGTATGGCGCGGTAGTTCAGTTGGTTAGAATGCCAGCCTGTCACGCTGGAGGTCGAGGGTTCGAGCCCCTTCCGCGTCGCCACGAAGGAACGTTGACGTCGATATGATGTCGGCGTTCTTTTTTAGTGTTATCTATTCAGTCAGGTAAATACTGATTTGTCGTGGGGCGACAAATCAGTATTTGCGAACGCCTGAATCATCATGCGGCAAGCCGTGCCGCCATGAATGAGCACTCGCAGGGGCGCTCTCCGGGCGCCCGGGCCAAGACAATGTTCGGAAATAGGCCTGAAATTGTAGTTGGAAGGTGCTTTTTTGAGCCAATTCGCCAAAATACCCGAACTTTCATGCCGTTTCTCCCCACAATTTACAATTGTGACGTGCAGAAGTAACCTTGCCTGTGTATCATCATAGCATAGCTCCCATGAGGGAGTGAGAACAGACAAGGAGACATTGATTATGAAGAAGATCGCATCCGTCCTCCTGATCGTTGCACTGCTGCTCTGCGCTGTCGCCTCCGCCGAGATCGCGAAGGAAGACATGAAGATCGGCCTGATCTGCCTGCACGACGAAAACATGGGCTATGACGCCAACTTTATCGACAGCATGAAGCAGGCGCTGGTGAACCTGGGCATGGATGAGAGCCAGCTGATCATCAAGACCAACATTCCCGAGAGCCAGGAGGCCTACGACGCCGCCGCCGACCTGGCGGACATGGGCTGCCAGTACGTCTTCGCCGATTCCTTCGGCCATGAGGACTACATCATCCAGGCCGCTTCCGAGTTCCCGGAGGTCCAGTTCTCCCACGCCACCGGCACCAAGGCCCAGAGCGCCGGCCTGGAGAACTTCCACAACGCCTTCGCGTCCATCTACCAGGGCCGCTTCGCCGCTGGCTATGCCGCCGGCCTGAAGCTGAACGAGATGATCGAGAGCGGCGCCATCACTGCGGACCAGGCTGTGGTCGGCTACGTGGGCGCGTTCCCCTATGCCGAGGTCATCAGCGGCTATTCCTCCACCTTCCTGGGCATCCGCCACGCCTGCCCCACGGCCACCATGGTCGTGAAGTTCACCAACAGCTGGGGCGACCAGGCCCTGGAGCAGGAAGCTGCCAGCGCGCTGATCTCCACCCAGGGCGCCGTGCTGATGAGCGAGCACGCCGATACCGTCGGCGCGCCCACCGCCTGCGAGGACAACAACGTGCCCAACGTCGGCTACAACATCTCCTTTGCCAGCGTGGCTCCCAACACCGCGCTGATCTCCTCCAAGATCAACTGGACCCCCTACATGCAGATGGCCATCGAGTCCATCATGAAGGGCGAGGGCTTCGCCACCGACATCTCCCTGGGCATGGCCGAGGGCGCCGTGGAGCTGACCGAGCTGAACCCCAACGTGGCCGCACAGGGCACCGCCGAGAAGGTCCAGGAGGTCCTGGACAAGCTGGCTTCCGGCGAGCTGCAGGTGTTCGACACCAGCACCTTCACCGTGAACGGCATGACCGCCGAGGAGTACGTCCAGACCGACGACTACCTGCAGGACACCGCCAACGGCGGCTTCAACGCCGCGGTGCACCAGGTGGCTGCCGGCTACGTCAAGGACGGCTACTTCCACGAGTCCGAGTTCCAGTCCGCTCCCTACTTCGACCTGCCCATCGACGGCATCATCTGGGGCTGATCGATTTTTGATAATCCAAACCGGCGCGAGCTTCGCGCCGGTTTTTTGCGGGCTATACAACTTCTGATTTGTCGCAGGGCGACAAATCAGAAGTTGCATAATCCCCCCGCAAGTATTATAATGATGTCATACGCATCAAGGAGGCACGATAGCATGAAGCATACATTCCTTCGCCTGCTGGCGCTGGCGCTTTGCCTGGCGCTGTGGGGGACGGGGGCGATGGGGGAGGCGTCCGGGCTGCCGGAGGGCGAATACGCCCCGGACGGCTTCACCTTCTCCGGCGGCACCGGCAAGGTGACCATCAGCTGCCCCAAGCTGGCGGTGGCGGACGGCGCGGTCACGGCCACGCTGGTGTTTTCCAGCCCGAACTATCCCAAGGTGACGGTGGACGGCGTGGAATATACCGCCACCCATGAGGAGAAGAATTCGATCTTTGAGATCCCCGTCCGGGTGAACGAGGACATGACCGTGGTGGGCACCACCACCGCCATGTCCACGCCCCACGACGTGGAATACGTGATCCACATCTGGGTGGGGCAGGCCCCGACCGAGGTCCCCGAGGACGACGAGGACGCCGCCGCCGCGCCGCAGGCCCCCTCCGTCGCCCTGGCGGAGAGGGACAGGGCGCTGCCGGGGCTGACCTGGCAGTCGGAGATGGCCCTGAGGTACGCCCACGAATTCGCCGTGGACTATTACGAGGGCGGCTATAAGCTGCTGACCATCGGCGACGGCAACCGCTACCTGGTGGTGCCCGAGGGCGGCGACGTCCCGGCGGGGCTGGACGGCGGCGTGGGCATCATCCGCCAGCCGCTGAACAACGTCTACCTGGCGGCCACGGCGGCCATGGCGCTGTTCGACGCGGTGGACGGCCTGGACGTCATTCGCCTGTCCGGCACCCAGGCCGAGGGCTGGTACATCGAAAACGCCGCTGACGCCATGAAGCGGGGCGACATGGTCTACGCCGGCAAGTACAGCGCGCCGGATTACGAGCTGCTGATGGGCATGGGCTGCCCGCTGGCCATCGAATCCACGATGATCCTGCACACCCCGAAGGTGCAGGAGATGCTGGAGCAGCTGGGCGTGACCGTGTTCATCGAGCATTCCAGCTACGAGAGCCATCCGCTGGGCCGCACCGAATGGGTGAAGCTGTACGCCGCCATGCTGAACAGGGAGGAAGCGGCCGAGGCCTTCTTCGACGACCAGGCGAAGGTCATCGACGAACTGAAGGACTTTGCCAACACCGAAAAGCGGGTTGCCTTCTTCTACATCTCCACCGACGGCAGCGTGGTGGTGCGCGGCGCGAACGACTATGTGGCCGGCATGATCGAGCTGGCCGGCGGCCGCTACATCTTCTCCGACGCCGCCGCGCTGGACAGCGCCCGGGCCGCCGTCACCATCAGCATG
Source organism: Clostridia bacterium (assembly GCA_045658005.1). GTDB lineage: Bacteria > Bacillota > Clostridia > Christensenellales > Aristaeellaceae > UBA2862. The sequence continues at coordinate 4,864 of JAZOUD010000049.1, forward strand.
GAGGACTTCTATGCCGCCGCCGTGGACGCCGATTACCTGATCTACAACGCCTCCATCGACGCCCCGCTGAACAGCCTGGACGACCTGCTGGGCAAGAGCGCCCTGTTTGCCGACTTCAGGGCGGTGAAGGACGGCAATGTGTGGAGCACCGACAGATACCTCTACCAGGCCACCGACATCGTGGGCGAGCTGATCACCGACATCAACCGCATGCTCACCGGCCAGGGGGAGGACATGACGTTCATTCACAGGCTGCAATAATCCAAAATTTATCACAATGTTCCCTTGTTATGCGCCGCAATTTGATGTATAATAGCTATTGGCGCATCCTTGCCACGGTTAACCGGCCGTGGCCGAAGTCCATAAGGAGGTGAAAGTAAGTATGAACCAGTATGAAGTCATGTACGTGATCGATCCCGCGCTGGAGGACAGCGCCAGGACCGAGCTGATCAACCGTTTTTCCGACCTGGTGGCGAAGAATGGCGGTGAAGTGGATCGCGTGGACGAGTGGGGCAAGCGCCGCCTGGCCTACGCCATCCAGTACAAGACCGAGGGCTACTATGTGCTGATGTACATCAAGGCCCCCGCCGAGCTGCCCCGCGAAATCGAGCGCAACATGCAGATCTCTGACAGCATCCTGCGCTATCTGACCGTGCGGTACGAGGGCGAGCTGCCCGCCAAGCGCGAGCCCCTGAAGCCCTACGCCCCCCGCGAGGCCGCGCCCGCCGCTGAGGCGCCTGCCGCTCCCGTCGAGGCCGCTGCACCCGCCGAGGCTCCCGCTGTTGAAGCGCCTGTGGCTGAAGCTGTTGACGACGAAAAGCCTGAGTCTGAGGCTGAATAAGCTCATCCCACAAAGGATGGTGTGAAGTATGAATAAGGTCATCATGATCGGCAATCTCGCAAGCGATCCCGAGCCCTTTACCACGCAATCCGGAATTTCCCGTTCGACGTTCCGCATTGCCGTGCAGCGCCGCTTTGCCAACGCGCAGGGCGTGCGCGAGGCGGATTTCTTTACGGTGATTGCCTGGCGCCAGACCGCCGACTTCTGCAACCGCTACCTGACCAAGGGACGCAAGGTTGCGGTGGAAGGCAGCATACAGAATCGCTCCTATGATGCGCAGGACGGTTCCAAGCGCTATGTCACCGAGATTATGGCCGACAGTGTCGAAGCCGTAGGAGGCCGCGATGAAAGCCAGGGTCAGGCCCGTCCCCGCGACAACGGCCCCACCCCGCCGCCCGCGCCGCCGGCCGGCCCCGCGATGAACGACTTCACCGAGGTTGAGGACGACGAGCTGCCGTTCTGATCAACGGACGCAATCGTCGATCGCCAGCCCACCGCGCCTGTGGCGCAGCCACGGGCCGATTCTTCTTTGGGAGTGCGCCTCGCGCACGCCCTATAATCCAAAAAGGAGGAACACAATATGTCTGAGGATAGAGGCGAGCGCATTCGCCGCCCCCGCGGCCGCAAGCCGCGCAGGAAGGTGTGCGCGTTTTGCGTGGATAAGATCCAGCACATCGATTACAAGGATGTGGCCAGGCTCCGCCGCTTCACCAGCGAGCGCGGCAAGATCCTGCCCCGCCGCATGACCGGCACCTGCGCAAAGCACCAGCGTCAGCTCTCCACGGCCATCAAGCGCGCGCGCACGATCGCCCTGATGCCCTACGTGTCTGACTGATTGAAGTGATATATGAGGAGGCACCGCTTGACCGCGGTGCTTCTTTTTTCAATAATAGACGGTAATGCCTGGATTCGTTTTTTTACTTTACAAAACGCGCCCTGCATGACATAATATAATCGGTTAAGTGTGGTAGGATCGATGCTTGCGTTCGCCGAACGCGCGGCGTGGGCAAGCGTGGATTTGCCTGACTGGGGGACTTTAAATATGGATATCAAACCAAGGGCCGCGGGGATGTCGAAGCGCAGCAGCCGGCTTCACATGCTGGCGCTGTGCGCCGTCGGCCTGGCGATCAATTATCTGCTTGCCAAGGTGCCGCTGGCGCTGAACCTGCCCCTGTATTTGGACAACGTGGGCAGCGCCCTGGCGGCGGCGCTGGGCGGCTACTTACCCGGCATCATCGTGGGCTTTCTCACCAATTTCGTCAATAGCATCGGGGGCCACGAAACCGCATACTATGGTTCCCTGACGATGCTGATCGCCATATGCTCGGCGTGGTTTGCGGAGCGGGGCTATTACAACAGGCCCTGGAAGCTGCCCGTCGTGGTGGCGGTCTTTGCGCTGATCGGCGGCGGTCTGGGGTCGGTGCTGACCTGGACGATGTACGGGCTTGAATTCGGCACCAGCCTCTCCGCGCCGCTGGCCCGGCGGATACTGGATGCCGGCGTCCTGAGCCCGTTCTGGTCCCAGTTCGCGGCGGACATGCTGATCGACCTGGCGGACAAGGCCATCACCGTGGCCATCGTGGCCATCGTGCTGTGGGTGCTGCCCCAGTCGATGAAGGACAGCCTCTATTATGCCGGCTGGCAGCAGGCGCCGCTGACCCGCAAGAAGCTGTTGGCGGCGGACCACAAGCGCGCCCGCCGGATGTCGCTGCGCTCGAAGATCATACTGCTGGTGGCCGCGGCCATGGTGATCGTCGCCGGCGTGGTGACGGTGATCAGCTTCATCCACTTCCGGGATGCCGCCATCGACGAGCAGACCAAGCTCGCCTACGGCGTGGCCAACGTGGCCTCCGACGCCATCGACGCGGATCGGGTGGACGAATTCATCGCCCAGGGCCACGCCGCCGAGGGCTATGCCCGGGTGGACAAGCGCTTCAACGACCTGGCGAACAGCGCCGAGGAGATCGAATACGTCTACGCCTACAAGATCCAGGAGGACGGCTGCCACGTGGTGTTCGACGCGGACACGCCGGACACGCCCGGCTCCGAGCCCGGGGACGTCATCGAATTTGACGAGGCCTTCATGGACAGGCTGCCGACGCTGCTCGCCGGCGGCGAGATCCCGCCCATCATGTCCAATGAAAAATACGGGTGGCTGCTGACGGTCTACAAGCCGGTGTTCGACAGCAATGGCGTCTGCCAGTGCTATGTGGGCGTGGACATCAACATGAGCCACATCGCCACCAACGGCTACCAGTTTGTGGCCCGGGTGTTTTCGCTGTTCTTCGGCTTCTTCCTGCTGATACTGACCGGCGCGATCTGGCTGGCCGAGTACAACATCATACTGCCCATCAACACCATGGACATCGCCACGGAGAGCGCGCTGTACAACACCGAGGAGGCGCGCGTCCAGACGGTGGCGCGCATCCACGAGCTGGACATCCACACCGGCGACGAGATCGAGAACCTGTATCACTCGGTGGTGCGGACCACCGAGGACATGGTGGATACCATCGAAAACGTGGAACACCAGAACGAGGTGATCAGCCGCCTGCAGAACGGCCTGATACTGGTGCTGGCGGACATGGTGGAGAGCCGGGACAAGTGCACCGGCGACCACGTGCGCAAGACGGCGGCCTATGCCGACATCATATTGCGCGAGCTGAAGCGGGAGGGGGTCTACGCGGACCAGCTGACGGACGCCTTCATGCAGGACGTGGTCAACTCCGCGCCGCTGCACGACGTGGGCAAGATCCAGGTCTCCGACGCCATCCTCAACAAGCCCGGCAAGCTGACCGACGAGGAATTCGAGATCATGAAGACCCACACCACCGCCGGGGCCGAGGTCATCGCCCGGGCCATCGACATGGTGTCCGAGGAAAACTCCGGCTACCTGAAGGAGGCCATGAACCTGGCCCACTACCACCACGAAAAGTGGAACGGCAAGGGCTATCCCTGCGGACTGGCGGGCGAGGACATCCCGCTGTCGGCGCGCATCATGGCGGTGGCCGACGTGTTCGACGCGCTGGTATCCAAGCGCAGCTACAAGGACGGCTTCCCCTTTGAAAAGGCCATGGACATCATCCGAGAGGGCTCCGGCAGCCACTTCGACCCGAAGATCGTGGACGCGTTCTTCCGCGCCCAGGACGAGGTGCACCGGGTGATGAACACCTATATGGGCGGTTGAAACAGATACCGCCGAAAAAAAACGGCAAAGGCGCGCGCCTTTGCCGTTTTTATCGGTGTGCCGGGCCCGGGCCGTCCAGCCGCAGCGCCATGCCGCCGAAATCGGCGACGTCCTCGGGGTCGTGGGTGACCAGCAGGGTCGTGCGTCCGGCCAGCATCGACAGGGTGAAACCCACGGCATGCCCGCGGGTGTCGGCGTCCAGCCCCTTGAAGGGCTCGTCCAGCAGCACCAGCGGCGAGGGGAACAGCAGGGCCCGGGCCAGGGCGACCCGCCGCCGCATGCCGCCGCTGAATTCGCTGACGCGCTGGCCGGAGACCTCCGACAGGCCCAGCGCCGCCAGCGCATCTGCAATGCGCCCCTCCCGCGAAGGGCCTTTTTTCAGCACGCAGCGCAGGCAGTCCGCTGCGCTGAGCTGTGGCGGCAGCCGATCCTCTTGGAACACCATCGATATGCCGCCCTCCGGTACGCCGGATATGCTGCCCGCGTCCGGCGCCTCCAGCCCGGCGATCAGCCGCAGCAGCGTGGTCTTCCCGCTGCCCGACGGCCCCGCGACGCAGGTGACGGCGCCCCCGGGGAAGGTGTACGTCAGGCCGTCCAGCACGATGTGGTTGTCGTAGGATTTGTGAAGGCCTTGTAATATCAGGTCCATAAACAGCTCCTTTGCAAATCAGTATTTGCCTCTTTGCAGCATGACCTTCAGCCGCCCCAGCCCTGCCCGCAGCGCCTTCGTGCACGCGGCGCTGATGAGGACGATGGTCAGGGTCCAGGCGAACAGGTCGGGGGTGGCCAGGTACACCTTGGCCTTGTATAGCCGCTCGCCGATGGAGCCGGTGGGGATGCCGATCACCTCCGCGGCCACGCCGGATTTCCAGGCCAGGCCCATGGCCACCGAGAGGGCCGAGGTCAGGCTGGGCATCAGCGCGGGCAGCGTCACACACCGCAGACGGTTGCCGCGGGACATGCGAAACACCCGGGCCATCTCCGTCAGCTGGGGGTCGATCTGTCGCAGGCCGTCCAGCGTGCCGGCGTACACCACGGGCAGCACGATCACCGCCACGATCAGCAGGCTCAGCCGCCGGGAGGGGACCCAGATCAGCGCGGCGATCACGAAGGACGCCACGGGCACCGAGCGCATGGCCGACAGCAGCGGCGCGAGGAGGTCGGCCACCGGAGCGCAGCGCGCCGCCAGGGTCGCCAGCGCGATGCCCAATCCGGAGGCCAGCGCGTAGCCCGCCAGTATGTGCCCCAGCGTAAACAGCACCGACCGCCAGAATTCGCCGGTTCGAACCAGCGTCCCCAACCGCAGCAGCGTGTCTACGGGCGAGGCCAGCAGTATGCCCTGGCCCACGGCCATGGCCGCGACCTGCCACAGGGCCACCCAGAACAGGGCCGCCAGCATGAGCCGCAGGGGACGGGTTCGACTTGAGTTGTCCTTTTTCATCATCATACCTGTCGCAGCTTTTTTCCCATTATACACGAAAATCGCATCGCTGTAAATTCTCTGCCAATCATTTGCACCTATGAAAAACATAACACATTATATGTTGTATCTGTGCTTTTATTTCGATAACATATATTTGTACACATAAAACAGAATATTATGATGGAGCAAACATGAACGTATTCAATCTCATATCACTGTTCGGCGGCCTGGCCATGTTCCTCTACGGCATGCGCATGATGGGCGACGGCCTGAAGGAGAGCTCCTCCGGCGCGCTGAAGCGGGTCATGGAGCGGGTCACCGGCACGCCCCTGAAGGCGTTTTTCCTGGGCCTGGTCATGACAGCGGTGATCCAGTCCTCCACGGCCACCATCGTGATCACGTCGGGCCTGGTGGGCGCGGGCATCATCTCGCTGCACCAGTCGCTGGGCATCATCATCGGCGCGAACGTGGGCACCACGGTCACCGGCCAGATCATCCGACTGCTGGATCTGAACGCCTCCGGGGGCGGAGCCTCGGTGCTGCAGTTCTTCAAGCCCTCCACGCTGGCTCCGCTGGCGCTGATTATCGGCATCGTGCTGATCATGAGCAAGAAGGGCCAGGATAAGGTCGGCCGAATCGTGATCGGCTTCGGCATACTGTTTTCCGGTCTGATGAATATGACTGACGCGGTCAGCTCTCTGACCGAAACCGGCATCGTCGAGGTCCTGTTCTCCCGATTGGGAGAGAATCCCCTGATCGGCTACCTGGTCGGCCTGGCGGTTTCTTTCGTGCTGCAGAGCTCGTCGGCCTCCATCGGCATATTGCAGGCGTTTTCCATGTCGGGCGTGCTGACCTTCAACGCCGTCTATCCCGTGCTGATGGGCATATACCTCGGCGATTGCGTGACCACCGCCATCGTCTGCAATATCGGCGCGAAGCCCGATTCCAAGCGCGTGGGTATCGCCAACATACTGTATAACCTGGGGAAGACGCTGCTGATACTGATCGGCGTGTATATTGCCCGCAGGATGGGCCTGCTGAACGGGCTTTTGACCAAGACGGTCCGTTCGGGCGATATTGCCGATATCAATACCGTGTTCAATCTGGTCAGCGCGCTGTTGCTGCTGCCGGCGATGGGATTGTTCGAGAAGCTGAGCCTGAAGCTGGTGAAGGACGAACCCGCCGAGGCCGTCGCCTCGCCCCAGGCGGTGGAGCTGCGGGTGCTGGACGGCCTGAATCCCGTGTTCCTGGAGACCCCCGGCCTGGCCTTCAACGCCTGCTACGACGTGCTGATGGAGATGTTCAGGCTGGCCCAGCAGAACATCAACCGCGCCTTCGAGATCGTCCAACGCTATGACGACGGGCTGATGGTGCAGATCCGCGAGGACGAGGACGCGCTGGATACCATGGCGGACCGGGTCAGCGGTTACCTGATGCAGATATCGGCCCACATCACCTCGGATGATCATTCGGAGGTCATGAACCACTACTATTCCACCATCTCCGAGTTCGAGCGCCTGGGCGACCACGCCATGAACATCGCCGAGGACGCCGAGGAGATGTACAAGGCGGAGGTGACCTTCTCCGAAACCGCCCTGAAGGAGCTTGGAGTGGTGCGGGATCTGCTGCGGGCGGTGCTGAACTACACCGGCAAGAGCTTTGAGAAGTGCGACGCGAAGGCTGCTGCTCACATCGAGCCCCTGGAGGAGGTCGTGGACGACATGGTCAACGCCCTGCGCCAGAACCACCTGGAGCGCCTGCGCCTGCACCAGTGCTCGGTGCTGGCCGGCACGGAGTTTTTGAACATGCTCTCCGACATCGAGCGCATATCGGACATCTGCTCCAACGTGGGCGTGTTCACCATCGCCAGGGTCAGACCCGAGATCAAGCATGAGGTCCACGACTACGTCTCCAAGCTGCATTCCGGCAAGGACGAGGCCTTCAACCGGGAATACGAGGCGGCCCACGACCACTACTTCGCGCTTTTGAAGGCCGAGGAGGCGAGCGCATGAACATCCAGATCTTCGGAACCAAAAAGAGCAGCGACACCCGCAAGGCGGAGCGCTGGTTCAAGGAGCGCCGCATCAAGGCCCAGGTGATCGACCTGCTGGACAAGGGCATCAGCAGGGGCGAGCTGCGCAGCGTGGCCCAGGCCTGCGGCGGGCTGGACGTGCTGCTGGACGAGGACGCCAGGGACAGGGACGCCCTGGCCCTGGTAAAATACACCGCCGCCGCCCAGCGGGAGGACGCCCTGCTGGAGCGCCCCCAGCTGCTCAGGCAGCCCATCGTCCGCAACGGCAAAAAGGCCGCCGTGGGCTACTGCCCGGAGGTTTACGAGCGGTGGCAGCGGGAAGAGCAGTAAATTAGTATTCATCCCAGCGCGCAGTCCAGCGCCATCATCACCGTGAAGCCCAGGGCGAACATCAGCGTGCCCAGGTTGGAGTGGGCGCCGGCCTGGGTCTCGGGAATCAGCTCCTCCACCACCACGTAGATCATCGCGCCGGCGGCAAATGAGAGCATGTAGGGCAGCGCCGGCACCACCAGCGAAGAAAACCAGATGGTCAGCAGCGCCCCGATGGGCTCCACCGCCCCGGAGAGCACGCCGTAGGCAAAGGCGCGGCCCTTGCCTGTTCCCTCGGCCCGCAGGGGCATGGAGATGATCGCCCCCTCGGGGAAGTTCTGTATCGCGATGCCCAGCGCCAGGGCCAGCGCCCCGGCGGCGGAGATGCCCGCCTGGCCCTGCAGCAGGCCCGCGTAAACCACGCCCACCGCCATGCCCTCCGGCAGGTTGTGGATCGTGACCGCCAGCACCAGCTTCGTGGTCCGCGCCAGCGTGTTGCGCGGGCCTTCTTCTTCGTTCAGCCCCGCGTGCAGGTGGGGGACGATCCTGTCCAGCAGCAGCAGGAACAGCACGCCCAGCCAGAACCCCGCCGCCGCCGGCAGGAAGGCCAGCGGCCCCATGCCTGCGGATTGGTCGATGGCGGGCAGCAGCAGGCTCCAGACCGACGCCGCCACCATCACCCCCGCGGCAAAGCCCGTCAGCGCCCGCTGGACCATGGCGTTCAGCCTGCCCCGCATGAAGAATACGCACGCCGCGCCCAGCGAGGTGCCCAAAAAGGGGATCAATATGCCCCGAACGACCTCCATATTCATGTTCAAGCCTCCCTTGGTTCGATCGATGACAGTATAGCAGCTATTTATAGTTAGATATATCTAACTACTGTTAAATCGTGAAAACTTTTTGCCGACATTGACAGCCTATGCGGGTTTGCGCAGGAGGGTGCGGGAAATACTGATTTGTCGCGCTGCGACAAATCAGTATTTGTCTTTCCATATTCATGCAAAAACCTCCACTCCCCTGAACGGAGTGGAGGCTTTCGCTGAATCGACAATACGTTTACTTTCCCAGAATTCCCTTCAGCTTGCCCAGCAGGCCGGCGGCTTCCGTGACGTCGAACTTGCTCAGGTCGATCTGGCCCTTGACGCCCTCGATGACCTTGTTGATCTGGTCTTCGGGCAGGTCGATGCCGAAGGTCTTCTCCAGCAGCTGCACCGGGTTGCTGATAAAGCTCTTGATCAGGTCGGGGTTGCTGGTCAGCTTGGCGACGACGTCGGCGATGATTTTCTGGATATCCATGGTGTTGTTCGCTCCTTTTGTTTTGCAAGGGCGGCTTGCCCGGGAGCATTATACCCCTTGCCGGTGGGAATTGCAAGCTTTTCGTAATGCTTCCTACGAGGTATGTTCCATAGTAATTGAGTGAAGCCAAGAAAGGACATCTCGCAAATTTACATATCTGCCACATTAAAAAAGGATTCTTGTGAGTATTCTGTGCTTGTATTATGATAAAATATAATAGCAATAGTCAGATTCGTATCATATTTGGCTGCTGATTGTCGATCTGTGAAAGGCGGTAAGACGATGAAAAGAAAACTCTGCTTTATACTGATCCTGCTGCTGTCGACGCTGTATCCGGCCATGGCGGAGACGGCAGACGATCCCGTCGTGGTGCGGGTGGGCGACTTTACCTATCCCCAAAGCGTGCTCCAGGGCTCGCTGGACAGCATGCTGGAGCTTTCCCAGATGCTCCGGGGCGACGCGCCCACCGACGAGGAGAAGGCCGCCCGGCTGCAGAACACCGTGGACAGCTTTGTGGGCCTGGGCGTGATCGAGAACAAGCTGACCGAGGCCGGGAAGAACGACTTTACCGATGCCGAGGTGGAGGCCATAAACCAGCAGGCGCGCAGCAAATACGAGGAGCTGTGGCAGTTGCTCTACCAGCAGATGCAGAAGAGCGACGCCTCCGTCTCCGAGGAGCAGGTTACCGAGCAGCTGGAGCTGATGGGCTACACCTTCCAGGCCATCTACGACGAGCTGGTGCTGCAGACCCGCCAGAACCGGGCCATCGAGGAATTCGTCGGGGATATCATACTGACCCAGGCCCAGGTGGACGCCTACTACGACGAGCAGTTCGTCGCCCCTGACCGGGCGGACTATGAGAACAACGTCGACAGGTACGATCAGGAAATCCTGATGAACAACAACGAGGCGTTTTATACGCCCGAGGGCTACCGCTACATCCACCAGATCGTGCTGGAGATCCCGGAGGAAGCCCTGAAGGCGGTGCGCACCGAGCAGGTGGCGATGAACCGGGCCACCCAGAGCATGGCCACCGCTCTGCAGGGGCTGACCCTGGCCGCCACCACCGCCGAGGGCTGGGAGGACATGACCGAGGCCCGGGCGCTGTACGACGAGGCCGCGGAAGCGCTGAAGGCGGCCCAGGCGGACTATGCCGCCCGGCTGGAGGCGGAGGCGCTCCCCCTGGTGAAGCAGACCACCGACGAGATCACCGCCCAGTACGCCGCCGGCATCGACTTCAAGACCCTCATCAGCCGCTACAGCACCGACAAGACCGACCGCAACGTGAACGGCGACGGCTATCCCTTCCATCCGGATTCCAAGATGTGGCCGGAGAACTTCAAACAGGCCGCGCCGGCGCTTGAGAAGGTGGGGGACATCTCCCAGCCCTTCGTCACCGAGCAGGGCGTGCACATACTGTGCTACAGTGGCGAGGTGCCCGCCGGGGCGCACGCGCTGACCGACGACGAGCGGGAGCTTCTGAACGCCGCCGCGCTGCGCTACTACCAGCTGGACAAGCTGAACGCGCTGGTGGAGGAATGGCAGGCGGACTATGAAATCGAAACCCATCCGGAGTTGCTGAAATACTGATTAACTGAGATCGCCGGGAGGAATACCGATGAAAAAGCTGTTGTCCACGCTGCTTCTGATCGTTCTGCTGGCCCAGGTGTTGCCATTTGACGCACTGGCTACCGTCGGCAGGGTGCTTACCGAGGATGAGCTGGCCAGGGCCTATGCCCTGACGGGACTGGGAACCGGCGGGCTGGCCGCCAACGGCGACGGGGCCTACCATGCAGGCATGAGGCCCAACGCCAGCTGGAACGCCTCCCAGCTGCGGGACTGGCTGGACGCGAAGCTGTCTTCCGACCTGCGGACCGTCAACGAGCTGCTCTCCCAGGCCGCCTTCACGCTGGACGAGCTGCGCCAGGACAAGCCCGACGTCTATGAGGAATATGCCGATGACAACGCCTTCACGCAGGCGCAGGCGCTTTACCTCGAAGCAGAGGATCTGCGCCAGACGCTGCGCTGGCACCAGGACCAGCTGACCGAGGCCTCGAACGTCATCGGCGAGATGTCGCGATGGCTGGAGGAGCGGGACGCCGCCCTGTTCGATTCCGACAAGGTGCGCTATTCGGCCCGGATCGAGGAGGCCGCCCGGCAGATCGTGGAGCACCGGCAGGCCATCGCCGACAGCGCCGCCGGGTGGGAGGATGAGATCAAGAGCCTGCAGGACCGCGTACAGTCCGGCCCCGCGGGGGATGAGGACGACGGCCATGTGGGCGACTGGCTGACCGGGCTGCTGGGCGAATCCAACCCGCCGCAGACCAATACCGCGAAGGTCTCGCGGGTCTCGGCCTCGGCATCCCGCGCCAACCGGCTGTCCATGGCGGCGGGCATGGTTGCCAACGACGTGGCCGACGCGAAGATCACCGTGCTGTCGGAGAACGAGGTCGGCATCGTGCTGCAGACCGGCACCGCAGAGCATCCCATACCCGTGTCGGGCGTCGAAGTATGGGTGAAGGACGCGCTGGACCCGAACGCCGAGGCGCTGTCCTATCCCACCAAAAACGGAATCGCCGTGGTGCCCGTCAACAAATTCATACTGGACGAGTTCGACGTGCTCCACCTGCACGTGACGGCCGACCCCTCCGCCCAGGGCTTCCGTGACTTCGTCATCGAGGATATGGACCTGGAAAAGGGCGAGCACTACACCTGCGCCCTGACCCCCATCAGCGCTTCCGCCAACGGCGACGCCGCCAACGCGGACGACGCGCCCTACGTCTACCTGATGTCCTTCGCGGGCAAGGACATCATGCATTCGGAATACCACATGATCTATTCCCCGGTGAACAGCTATCAATTCGAGATCAAGGTGGGCGTGAGGAACCACGGGAACCGGAAGCTGCTGATGCGCTACTATGCCAACGACGGCGGCTTTTCCGGACTGAAGGAGTGCTGGGCCGAGGCCAAGCCCGATGAGGACGGCATATACGTGTTCAAGGGGGCCTGGAAGAGCCTGTTCTCGCCCAAGGCCGACCTGAGCCAGCGGCCCGCCTTCATGTTCAGCAAGAACGCCCCCCAGAGCCAGGTGTTCACCAGCCAGCTCGCCGCCAAGCAGAGCGCCACGGAAAAACCCCTGAACGAGGGCACCGGCCCAAACGGCGGCATCTTCGCCAACGTGCTGGGCAAGGGCCTGGCCATCAGCTTCAAGATCCCCGTGGTGGAAATCAACGTCAAACTCGAGCTGCCCTTCCAGCGTTATCTTCCCCACCTGTCCGTCGACCCCAGCGGCTGCGTGGTCATCTTCATGGGCAAGCCCGTCTTTGAGGACGACATCAAAAAGATCAAGGAAAAATGGCAGCAAAAGGACGAGCGCCGGGCCAACCAGGCCCAGAAATCGGTGGAGAAGAAGGGCAGGTTTGCCGAATACAAGGCCAATTACAACATGGCCAAGGACTACTACAAGACCCAGGGCTTCGGCTTCATGGGGGAATCCTCCATCGACGTGGGCATCTTCGCGGTGGCCACCGGCCGCTGGGAACTGGACAAGGACATCCCCGACATCACCACCACCAACGTCAGCCTCCGCGGCGGCGCGGGCATCACCGTCAGCTACAGCTACAGCTGGACCCTCAGGTATACCGTGGGGCCGGTGCCGCTGTACGTGTGCTTTACGCTGGGCGTGTCGGCGGGCTTCGCGGCGGAGCTGGCGATCAACTTTTCGCTGAACAACGGCTCCTTCGGCGGCTTCGAGTTCAACCCCATCAACAGCATCACCATCGACATCGGCTTCATGTTCAGCGCCCAGCTGGGCATCGGCATCAAGGGCTTCCTGGACGCTTGGGTGAAGCTGACGGCCTCGCTGGACTTCGTGATCCACCTGAGCATCATGGACACCACCCCCTCGAACCTGACCATCTCCGGCGCCATCACGCTGTCCGTTGGCGCGACGGTGTTCTTCGTGTCCCTCTCCAAGTCCTGGAACATCGTCAGCGGCCAGATCTGGCCCAAGAGCAACGCCGCCAACCTGCTCGCGCACTACATGAACGCCGACAGCGCCGAAGTCCAGCGCGTCGACGCCGCCTCCGACGAGCCCTACCGCTATCCCGCGCTGGCGGCGGAGATGAGGGAGGTCATGTTTGCCAGCACCAAGGACAGGGCGGGAACGAACTACAAGATCGCCCAGGTGGGCGACAAGACCTTCATGTTCTGCATCTGGGAGGCCTGGGACAGCATCAACGGCAAGAATGTCAAGCGGGTTTGGTGGCGGTGCCTGAATCCCAACAAGGGCACCGTCGCCCAGTGGCAATCCACCGAGGCCGTCATCGAGCAGTCGCAAAAGGACGGCCGGTTTCCGGGCGAGCCTCCAATCCTGACAAGGCAGGATTATGATTTCGACGTCTACAGCGACGATCACTTCGTGTACCTCGCCGTTACCTGCGCCAAGGAATTCAATGAAGATGGCTTCCCGGTTCGAAACGACCTGTATGCGGATACCCGTTATCAGTGGCAGAACATCGGGCTGTACACCCTCGTGCTGGAGCACGACGGCAACAGCAATCTGAATTACAACCTGTCCGTGAGGAAGAATTCGATGTGGCAATACTATATCTGCTTTTGCGACAGGTCGGGCCCCATTGCACACCTCTACACCGGCCAGAACTACGACAGCCTGGGCAAGCCCCACATCTCCTCCGCCTATGCCGTCTGGGGGGACGAGGATAAAAAGGATTTCAAAGGCTTCAAGATCTACGGCGAATGCGGCAGGCTGGCCTATCCGGAGGACACCGCCGCCGTCGGCACCACCGGCTTCGTGATGGAAAATGGCGTGCTGCACCAGATCACCGAGAAGCGTGTACACTGCGCCATGGGCGACGATTACCAGCGCGTGCAGGCGCTGACGCTGCTGGACCTGGATTCCGGGACACGCGACGCGGGCAACTTCGGGGATGAAGATGGCTATGCCATGAGCTTCGTAGGCCTGAGCAAGCCGAAGGACAGCAAGGCCGGCGACAGCGTCATCGAGCTGTTCGGCTTTGACATGAACCAGACTTATCGGGACAAGCGGGCCGTCGTGCTGGATCGGGGCGACATCGACCACATCGTCGTGGCCAGGGATACGCAGGATGCCCACGGGGCGCAGGCGGGGCGCACGGTGTTCTACACCGCGAAGGAGACCAACGCCGACGGCGCGACCCGCAACCGGCTCTTCGGCCTGTACTTTGCCCCGGTGAAGGGCATTTTCACCGATGAAGTGGTGTACGAGGTGACGAAATACAGCTACGACGCGGTGATCCCCACCAACTATTTCGACGTCTGCTACATGGGCGGCGTGCCCTACCTGTACTGGGTGGCTGCCGCGCAGAAGAAGAACGAGAATGACCCGGACGTCTGGCGCGTTTGGACCATGTGCTACGACGCCGCCACCAACACCATGACCGATCCCATGGTATTCGCGGAATTCGAGACCCCCGGGGTCACCTATACCGCGCGGTATTGGTACGACCTGCCCGCGGCGCCCAGCAACGTGATCCTGACGGGCACGGGCACGGCCTACGTCAACGCCGTCGCCACCAGCCTCGACGGGGTTGCCGAGGACGTGATGCCCACGTCCGCGCCGGTCTCGCTGTTCAGCTTCAGGGAGCTGAAGGCCCCGTCGGCGACCCTCACCGCCGCCGTTCCCCACGACCTGGCCGTCAAGGCGGGCGACTTCGAGGATGTGTCCATAGGCCTGCGCAACGAGGGCAACCTGGGCATCGCCACGTTCAACGTGTCCATGTACGAGGTGGTGAAGGGCGTGGAGAGCGCCAAGCCCGTGGAGACAGTGCACGTCAACGCGCTGGACCCGTCGAAGTGCAGGATCACGCTGGACGGGTCGGATGTCTCGCTGACCGACAGGAAGGTGGCCTATCGCGAGGAGGACTTCGACATGACGCCCCGCCGGCGCGATTGGGTGCTGGATCAGGAGACCACCGCCTACAAGATCCACGTGGGCCGCGAGGACCTGGTCGATTCCGAGGTGGTGCAGCCCAGCAGCCCCCGGCATGTGAAGACGGACGTGCTGATGCCCGGCTCGACGGGGACCTATACCACGGCCTTCAAGATCCCGGAGGGCTGGGAGGGGGAGAAGACGCTGCGGATGAAGGTGACCGGCCTTTCGGTGGTGTCCAACCTGGCCCAGGCCGTGGCCAACGGCGGCGACACTCCGGCCACCCTCAGCTATACGCTGAACGAAAAGACCGGCAAGCTGGAGCTGCAGCAGCCCCTCCGGGCCAACGCCGCGCTGAAGGCGGCCGTCGATTCCGGCCTGTACGCCAATGAGATCGACGCGCCCGCGGTCGACATGATCGTACAGGTCCACGACCTCGAGGTCAAGCACCGCGTCTACCGTGGCCCGGACGGCGAGCGCATGCTGGACATCGTCGTCCACAACCACGCCGCCACCCGCGAGCCGCTGACCCTGTCCTGCGCGGTGTACGTGGATGGCGCGAGCGAGCCCTATATCCTGAACCTGCCCTATTACCAGGGGGCCGTCTCCGACCGCCAGACCCAGACCATCACGCTGCCGGTCAGCGCCCTAGTGGACGACCCGGCCAAACACAAGCGGGCCCGGGTGGAGATCACCGCCGTGGGCATGGATGAGCGGGCCTGGGCCAACAACGAATTCACCGTGGATTTCGGCGGCGAGGACGCCCTGCGCTTTATCGGTCAGCCCGATGATGTCACCGCCCAGGAGGGCGAGGACGTGTCCTTCACGGTGGAGGCCGCCGGCGGCGTCAAGCCTTACACCTACCAGTGGCAGGTCTTCAACCCCAGGACAGGCGAGTGGGTCGACCTCCCCGGCTTCACCGGGCCGACCCTGAACCGCAAGGACATCGAAAAGAAGTGGGACGGCTGCAAATTCCGCTGTGTGGTCACCGACGCCGCGGGCACGCAGATCATCAGCCAGGAGGTCACCCTCACTGTTCGCGACGGGGTGGATACCGGCGATCACAGCCACCTGCCGCTGTACCTGGCCGTGGCGCTGGCCGCCCTGATACTGCTGTGGTGGATGCGGCGGCGAAGCGCAGACAAATACTGATTTATCGAGCATCAGCTCGATAAATCAGAAGTTGTCTGGATTCGCGAACGCTTTTAATACAGGCGGACTATAATCGGGGCAGTAAGCGGTGAGGAGGATATATACGATGCAACGCGATCCCCTGCTGCCCCGCCGGGTGGTGCTTGCCACGGTCGGCATGCTGCTGGCCGGCGTCAGCCTGGGCTTCTTCAAGCGGGCCTTTTTCGGTGTGGACCCCTACCAGTGCCTGGTCAACGGCCTGGCGAACGTGATCCCCATCAGCTTCGGCACGCTCTACATGCTGGTCAACCTGCTGCAGCTGGTGCTGGTGTACTTCCTGGACAAGCGCTATATCGGCATCTCCACGTTCATCAACCTGTTCCTGCTGGGCTATATGGCCCAGTTTTCCGAGGCGCTGCTGGCCGGCTGGTTCGGCGATCTGGCGCTGCCGGGCCGGATACTCTTCCTGGCGATCGGTATCGTGGTGTCCTGCTTCGCGGCGGCGCTGTACTACACGGCGGACCTGGGCGTCTCCACCTACGACGCCATACCGCTGCACATCTCCGATTGCAGGCCGAAGCTGTTCGGCCGGGTGCTGCCCTTCCGCGTGGTGCGCATACTCTCCGACCTGGTGTGTACTGTCGTGGGCGTGCTGCTGGGCGCGCCGGCGGGCATCGGCACGGTGATCACCGCGCTGTTCATGGGTCCGCTGATCAGCTTCTTCCGCAGGACCGTCTCGGAGCCGTTGCTCCATCGCGGCACAGGGGAGGCGACGACATGAACGCAGACCCGTTTTCCCGGACCCGGCTGCTGCTGGGGGATGAGGGCATGACCCGGTTGGCGGCGGCCCGGGTGGCCGTGTTCGGCCTGGGCGGCGTGGGCGGCAGCGCCGCGGAGGCGCTGGCCCGAAGCGGCGTTGGCGCGCTGGACCTGTTCGACGACGACGCGGTGAGCCTGACCAACCTGAACCGGCAGGCCGTCGCCACCGTCGATACTCTGGGCATGGCCAAGGTGGACGCCATGGCCGCGCGGATCGCCGCCGTCGCGCCGAATGCGCGGGTGGAAAGACACCGCATGTTCTATATGCCCGAAAACGCCGGCGATGTGGACCTGTCCGCCTACGATTACGTGGTGGACGCCGTGGACACCGTCGCCGCCAAGCTGGAGCTGGCCGTCCGGGCCACGGCCCTGGGGGTGCCCATCATCAGCGCCATGGGGGCGGGCAACAAGCTGGACCCGACCAGGCTGGTGATCTCCGACATCTACAAGACCTCGGTGTGCCCGCTGGCGCGGGTGATGCGCCGGGAGCTGCGCAGACGGGGCGTCCGGCGGCTGAAGGTCGCCTGGTCCACCGAGCCGCCCGCGACCGCCCTGGGCGCGCTTGCGGAGGAGGACACCCTCCATCCCCGCCGCAGCATACCGGGCAGCACCGCCTTCGTGCCCCCCGCCATGGGCCTGGCCATCGCCGCCGAGGTGGTGCGCACGCTGGCCGGGCTGGAGGGGTGAAGGGCAATGACTCCGGCGGTTTTCGGAGGAAGGTTGAATTGAACTACGTCTATATCCTTCGCTGCGCGGACGGCACGCTGTACTGCGGCTGGACCACGGACCTCGAGGCCCGGCTCGCCACCCACAACAGCGGCAAGGGCGCGAAGTATACCCGGTCCCGCCGCCCCGTCGAGCTGGTCTATTCCGAGGCCTACGAAGACCGGCACGACGCCCTCAGCCGGGAATGGCACATCAAGAGGATGACCCGTGAGGAAAAGCTGGCGCTGGCGCACGCCGATCGCGCCATGGAATCTGTAAAAAAGAAGGAGTGTCCCACATGATCTCGTTGATTGCATGCTTTGGGGTGCTGATCATCGGCTACCTCACCTATGGCCGGCTGGTGGACAGGACGTTCGGCCCGGACGACCGGGTGACCCCGGCCAACCGGCTCACCGACGGCGTGGACTACGTTCCGATGAAGGGCTGGCGGCTGTTCCTGGTGCAGCTGCTGAACATCGCCGGCACGGGGCCGATCTTCGGGCCGCTGATGGGCGCCTGCTTCGGACCGGTGGTGTTCCTGTGGATCGTATTCGGGTCCGTGCTGGGCGGCGCGGTGCACGACTACATGGTTGGCATGATCTCCGAGCGCCACGACGGAAAGTCCATCGCCGAGCTCTCGGGCATCTACCTGGGCAGCGGCGCGAAGTGGGGCATGCGGCTGTTCTCGGTGCTGCTGCTGCTGCTGACGGGCACCGTGTTCGTCAACAGCCCCGCGGCGCTGATTGACCGGCTGACGCCCATGCAGAACGACACCCAGATCTGGGTGGTGGTGATACTGGCCTACTACGTGCTGGCGACGCTGCTGCCCATCGACAAGATCATCGGCAAGCTGTACCCGGTCTTCGGCGTGGTGCTCATCGCCATGGCGGCGGGCATACTGGGCGGCACGGTGTTCGGCGGCTACAGGGTGCCGGAGATCTCCCTGGCCAACCTGCACCCGGAGGGGCTGCCGGTGTGGCCCTACATGTTCGTCACGGTGGCCTGCGGCGCGATTTCCGGCTTCCACGCCACCCAGTCGCCGATGGCCTCCAAGTGCATCACCTCGGAGCGGCAGGGCCGCAGGATCTTTTACGGCGCCATGCTGGCCGAATCGGTGATCGCGCTGATCTGGGCCGCCGGCGGCGCGGCCTTCTACGGCGCCACGGGCGGGCTGAACAGCGCGCTGTCCACGCTGGGACAGTCCGGCACGGTGTATGACATCTCCATCGGCATGCTGGGCCCGGTGGGCGCGGTGCTGGCCATCATCGGCGTCATCGCCTGCCCGATCACCTCCGGCGATACCGCGTTCAGGAGCGCCCGCCTGATCCTGGCGGAGATGTTCCACCTGGATCAGAAGCCCATCAAAAATCGCCTGCTGGTGACGCTGCCGCTGCTGGGCGTGGCCGCGGTGCTGACCCAGCTGGATTTCAACGTGCTGTGGCGGTACTTCTCCTGGTCCAACCAGACCCTGGCCATGATCAGCCTGTGGGTGGCGACGGCTTACCTGATCCGGGCGGGCCGGGGGCGTTACGCCTCGCTGGTGACGGCGCTGCCCGCGACGTTCATGTCCGCGGTCAGCCTGACCTACATCCTGATGGCGAAGGAGGGCCTGAGCCTGGGGGCGGCCGTCGCGTATCCGGCGGGCGCGGTCTTCGCCGCGGCGCTGTTTGTGTTGTACATGGTGATCCTCTCGCGGAAGCTGAAGGAGCAGGGGGCGTAGGTTATATAGTCAAACGGGCACCCCGCTGAGCGGGGTGCCCGTTTGTCGTCCCATCTACCGCGGCACCGTCATCTCGCCGCGCAGGCTCCGCTCCATGCGGGCGCGGATCTCGCCGGTGGACAGGCCGCGACTGAACAGGTAGTACAGCTTGGCCACGGCGGCCTCGGTGGTGATGTCGTAGCCGCTGACGGCGCCGGCGCTTCTGAGGGCGGAGGAGGTTTCATAGGCCCCCAGGGAGACGGTGCCGTGGGGGCACTGGGAGCAGACGATGATGATCGTGCCGTTGTCCGAGGCCTTGCGGATGATGGGCAGCAGGGCGTTGGCGTGGCCCGGTATGTTGCCCGCCCCGAAGGTCTCGATGACGATGCCCCACAGCCGCTGCGTCATGATGGAATCGAACAGCTCGAACTGTATGCCGGGAAACACCTTGATGACGCCGATGGGGACGTTCTTCAGCGGCTGGAGGCAGAAGCGGCCCCTGGCCGGCGGCAGCAGCGCGGCACGATTGGTGCGAATGGCGATGCCCGCTTCCGCCAGCGGGGGATAGTTCGGCGATTCAAAAGCGATCAGGTCGTCCGCCGAATACTTGATGGTCCGGTTGCCCCGCAGCAGCTTGCCCCCGAAGTACAGGCACACCTCGTGGATGTGCTCGCTGGCGGCGATCAGCAGGGCGGTGATGATGTTGTCCCGGGCGTCGTTGCGAATCTCGCAGAGGGGGATCTGCGACCCCGTCAGTATGACGGGCTTGCGGCTGTTGCGCAGCATGAAGGAGAGGGCCGAGGCGGTATAGGCCATCGTGTCCGTTCCGTGGAGGATCACAAAGCCGTCGTAGGCGTCGTAATGCCCGGCGATCATGCTGCCGATGGCGTTCCACTCCACCACGGTGATGTTGGAGGAGTCCAGCAGGGGGTCCATGTCCACGATGTCCCAGCGGGGCATGGCGTCGGAATGCAGCTCGGGCAGCGCGTCGAGCAGCGCGTGAAAGGCTTCCTTTTGCGGCGCGTAGCCCTGGGGCGTGGGCACCATGCCGATCGTGCCGCCGGTATTGATCACCAGGATTTTCTTGTTGACAGACATATTGGGTGCCTCGTTCATACCGTCAGTTCGATTTGGTTGCCCTCGATGGCGACGATACAGCTTTCATAGTATCCGTCGCCGGTGGTTCTCGGGCCGCTGACGACCGCGTAGCCATGCTGCCGCAGCCGGTCTGTAAGTCGATCCACCTTTTCCCTGCTGCCAAGGGAAAAGGCAATGTGGGCATAGCCGGTGCGGTCAAGGGGCTTCTGTGCGTCGTTCATTTTCGGCTTGTTCATCAGCTCCAGCCGGGCGCCGTCTTCAAAGCGGAGGAAGTAGGAGCGAAAGCCCGTCTTGGGGTTGTGATAGCCCTCATTGGAGATCCCGCCGAGATAGCTTGTGAAAAAGTCGCGGGCGAACTCCAGGTCGTTCACATACATGGCCACGTGTTCGATTTTCATACCGGCGCCTCCCTGCTGTAATTCCTTGATTCGCCAGGCCCTAAACAACCGCTGCGCCCGGGATGACAATGGCAGCCACATCATCCTGAGCGCAGCGAAGGCGCTGTTCGGCTCTGAGCCTGGGAGGGCGTCAGACCTCCGCCTTCTGGCAGGCGTCCAGGAAGGCCAGTATGTTTTCCTCGGGGGTGTTCACATCCATGCCCACGCAGGAGATGGAGATTTTGCCCTGGTCGGCCTTGCCTTCCTTCAGCATGCGGGCCACGTTTTCGTGGATCTGGTCCGGCGTCTCCTTCTGGATATTGACGGCGCTGTAGCGCAGGTTCAGCCAGGTCTCGGGCAGGTGCTCCCGGACATAGGGGATGTTCGAGCCGGCGCCCACCTCGGCGAAGGCCAGGTTCTTCACCTTGCCGTAGCCCTCGCAGACGTGCTCCATGCTCTTGCCGCAGTGGTGGATGCCGAAGCAGGGGAATTCCTTCGCCAGCCGCAGGTCGTGGGGCAGCAGGAATTCCTCGTAGCAGGCGTTGGACACCATCTCCACCGAGCAGTTGGAGGTGAGGTAGTTCTCCGGCATGACCTTGCGCACGATGCCGGTGACGCCGCCGGAGACGTCGTTGCTCAGGGCGTAGAAGCGCCTGCCGATGTCCACGGTGAGGTCGGTGATTTTCGTGAGCAGCTCGGTGATCTCGTCGGGGTCGGTGTAATAGGCCATGTACAGCTCCTGGCCCATCAGGTCCAGCGCGATGTTCTGTATGCCCTGGAGGTTGATGTAGGTCTCCACCCGGCCGTAGTCCGCAAGCAGGCCGTCGATCTGTCGCTGGGTGCGGGCCCATACGGGGTCGCTGTCCAGGTCTGGCACATGCACCTGGTCCAGGTCCTCGGCGGTCAGGTTCCGGCAGACCACCTGGGGGGAGTTGTCCGGCTGGTAGACGATGTCGCAGCCCATCAGCTCGGAATAGAGGTAGCCGGCGGCCAGCAGGTCCGTGCCCATCAGCGGCCTGGGCGCGGGGTCCTTTTCGCCGATGTCGTAGGCGCCGAAGTGGTCGTACAGCGCCCGGCGCATGCGCACGTCGCATTCCATGCGGTATTTGTAGTCGTCAAAGAAGGGTTGGGAGAAGTCGATGCCGGCGTTTTTGTGCCACCACGAGGGGTGGAAGGTGATGTCGTAGAGGTTTTTATTCATGGCACAGCCCTCCAAATGCAGTTGTTTTCTTTTGTCTGTATTATAAGAGATAAGCCCGCAAAGGTAAAGGAATTTTACCACATCTTAATGGGGATGCGCAGCCGTTTTTATTGACAGTGTGGTAAATCTACAGTAGAATCTTGCCAGAATAAACGGAGGAATGAGAGCTATGTTTGATACTTCGCTGAGGGATTCCCAGAGCACTGCCGTGACCGGCATCGCGCCGGAGGCCTTTGATTTCAACGAGTATGCCGAGTATGCCGCCCGGCAGGACGGAAAGGTGCGCAAATTCATGGCGGCGGATTCCGGCGTGCTGGTGTACCGGCGCTTCCGCGTGGCGGAGGTCTACGGCTGGGAATGCCAGGACCGGGAACTGTCCCTGCGTTTGCAGCTGGGCGCGCTTAAGGAGAGCATGAAATACACCGCCGACATGGCCAACTACCTGGAGCCCTGGTACGGCATCGGCGTCGGCGCGTCGGCCTTCGGGGCGAAGTACATCTGGCTGGATGGGCAGGCCCCGGCGGTGTCCGACGAATTCCAGAGCATCGAGGAGGCGCTGGCCTTCGATCCGGTGCCGATCCACACGACCCAGATCGGCAAGGACCAGATGGCCTATGTAGAATATTTCCTCGATAAAACCAAGGGCAAGCTGCCGGTCTCCTTCTGCGACATACAGTCCCCGCTGAACATCGTCAGCGAGATGATGCCCACCAACGTGCTCTTCGAGGACATGCTGGAGGACCCGGACGCCTACAGCGACCTGGCCTATCGGGCGGGCGGCCTGATGCGGGATTACCTGCTGAAGCTGAAGGACATGATCGGCGGCGCGCTGGCGCTGCCCGGCCACGGCTTCGCCTCCTCCCGGGCGATGACGGGCATCGGGGCCTCGGACGATACCAGCATCATGATCAGCAACGGCATGTTCGACGAGCTGGAGGCCGACCAGCTGGCGGACATGTGCGAGCCCTTCGGCGGCGCGTTCTACCACAGCTGCGGCAACTGGGGCGTGAAGATACCCTCCGTGCTGAAGGTGCGCAACCTGCTGGGCGCCGACGGCGCCTTCTCCAGCGAGACCGACCCCTCGCCCAACGACCCCGCCCTGTTCGGCAAGGCCTTCGCCGGCACCGGCAAGATACTGAACCTGCGGGCCGTGGGCAATCCCGACGTCGTGGCGGACACCGTTCGCAAGGTATGGCACCCGGGCCTGCGGCTCATCGTCAACACCTACTGCAAGACCCCCGAGGAACAGCAGGAGGCCTATGACCGGATACAGGAGATATGCAGGTAGTACTAATTGCGCGTAGGGGCGATCTCCTGATCGCCCCCGGGCGCTCGGAGAGCGCGACGCGAAGCTGGTTCTTTAGGGCCCCTACGCGGCATATTCATAGTAAAACCCCCGAACCTTCGCCATCATGCGAAGATCCGGGGGTTTCTTGTCGTTCAAACACTTGGCTTACATGAGGATCGCCTTCACAAGGTCTTCCAGGTCGCCGTCGATCTCAACGGGGATTTCGTTGACGTTCTTCGAAGCGCTCAGGTCTTCGATGTTCACCCTGTCGATCCTGCTGAGCTTGAAGCGCACCGGCTGGTCGGATTCGCTGGTGTTCATCTCACAAACCAGGCTGTCGTCGTCCTCATAGCAGTCAAAGATAACCGTGGCCTGCTGGCCATCGGCGGTCTCGGCCACCAGCTCGTAGCGGATCTTGCCCGTCCAGGTTTCCCGTACGGAGGTGCTGATGGCGCCCTTCGGCCCCTTCATGAAGAAATAATCCGGGCCAAAATTCATCCGCATCCATTCGTTGCCTTCGATCACGGAGAGGACGCTCCCGGCATCGATCTGTTCGCCGTCGAAGCTCATCTGCACGTCCGTCTTGGAATTTCCGGCGCTCAGCGCCTCGCGGGAGGAATTCGGGTTCACCGAAAGCTCATGGACCAGCAAGGGCTCCTCGTCCTTGATGCCCAGGCAGGTGGTGATCTCCGCCTCGCCGTTCTCTTCGTTGATCCAGGCATCCGTGTCGCACATCAGAACCTTCGTCGCGGAAGAATCCTCGCCGATCTGGAAATGGGACACCCAGTGACCGTTGGCGTCGAAGGCGTCGGTGCTCTCGATGGTGCGGATGGCCTCCAGGATGGCTTCGCGGTTCGTCTCCCAGTCCTCCTGGACCGTCGCAAAGTCCTCGCCGCCGGTCGAGGCGGCCTGGCGGTTCACCAGCGCTGCCAGGTCAGGGTTGGACATCAGCTCATCCATGGCGTCCGCCAGCGCGGAGGCGAGGGCATCGCTGCGCAGGCTGACCGTCGCGCTGGCCTCCGATCCCTTGACATCCAGGATGTATTCCGGCTTGAACTTGTCGGCAAAGGCCATCGCCGCAGCGCTCAGGGTCGCCGCGTCGGCCTGCGCCTGTTCTTCCGCCGCAGACGCAAGAATGCCGAATTCATTGACGGCCTTCTCGATCTCCGCCTGGGTGGGAAGCGCCTCCTCGGGGATGCTCTTGATGGCCTCCTCCAGCGCAGCGTTCACCGCGTCGTCGATCTTCTGCATGGCGGCGGTAACGGTGGCGTAGCGCAGCAGTGACACAGTGCCGTCGGCGCTGACATAGATGCCCGTGGGATTCAGCTGAACGTGGCTGTCCTCCACGGCGTTATTGCGGGATACCAGGTGAAGGTTATCCCCGTCGATGCGGATCACGAGGTCGCTGGCGGCGTCCCCGGACTCCACCTGCAGGGCGATGTCCTGTGTCTGAGGGTCTGTCCCCTTCACAAACCGGCTCAGTATATTGGCCTGGCCAAAGCGTCCCATTCCCGTTGGCTCTGCGAAGGCGCCCGCAACGGTGAAAAGCATCATGACGACCAGCAGGCAGGAAACAAGCTTCTTCATAACGTGTACCCCTTTCATCATAGCTGTCTTGTTTGGCAGCGGTGTTACTGGATGCCTGGATATTTCTGGCGATATCCAAGCTCCTTTATCATTATCGCATGTTTCCCAATGAAAATCAAGGGGAGGTGCCGGAATGTCACCTTTTTCGGCCGAGGACCGTTTCGATCCAATCGCCGCACTCCCGAATCCAGCCGGCCACGTGGGCATCGGGCAGGCGTCCCTTTTCGTACTCGGTGACCTCGTCGGTGGCCAGCGAAAGCCCGTGCTCGCCGAAGGGGTAGATGTGCATTTCGAAGGGAACGCCGAAGCGCCTCAGGGCTGCGGCGAACATCAGCGAATTTTCCACCGGCACGCTGTGGTCCTCGGCGGTGTGCCACAGGAAGGTCGGCGGTGTGTCCGCCGAGACGTGCTTCTCCAGCGAGAAGAAGTCCCGCCGGTCCTCCCCGGCGATGCTCTGGATGCTCGGGGCATTGCACAGGGCCTCGTCGGCGGTGATGACCGGGTAGCACAGGATCAGCCCGTCGGGCCGGCTGAGCCCCAGGGTCTTCCAGTGCACGCCCAGCGTCGCGGCCAGGTGGCCGCCCGCCGAAAAGCCGCACACGAATATCGGCGCGCCGTCGGTGGTCTCTCGTAGCTGCGCCACCCGCTCGGAGAGCTCCCGGACCGGCCCAAGGCCCAGGGGCTCGGGGTCGCCCTCCGCCTGGACGGTGTAGCGCAGTATGCTGGTTTCATACCCCATGGCCTCAAAGGCGCGGGCTATCGGTTCGCTCTCCCGGGGAGAGAGCCACTGGTAAGCGCCGCCGGGGCAGATGACGATGATCGCTTTTTTCTTGCTCATATTATTTATACAGCATCCCGGGCAGCCACATGAAGCTCCGGGGGAAGTAGGTGAGGATCAGCAGAGCGATGGCCATGGTGATGTAGAACGGGACCATTTTCTTGGCCAGCGTCTCGATCTTGATGTTGGAGATGGCCGAGCCGATGAACAGCGTCGAGCCCACGGGCGGCGTCAGCAGGCCGATGCCCAGGTTCAGCACCATCACGATGCCCAGATGGATCGGCGACAGCCCCATCTGGATCCAGATCGGCAGTATGACCGGGGTGAGCATCAGGATCAGGCAGGCCATCTCGATCAGGCAGCCCAGTATCAGCATCAGCACGTTGAGCATGATGAGGATCAGTATCTTGTTGCTGGTCAGCGTGAACAGGCCCGTGGCCACCTTCTCCGGGATCTTCAGGTAGGTGAGCAGGTAGGTGAACGCGCCGGAGACGCCCAGCAGTATCAGCACCTTGCCCAGTGTGGTGACCACGTTGATGAAGATGTCCGGGATGTCACGGATGCGGAAGCCCTTGTAGATGAACAGGCCGACGATCAGCGACCACACCACCGCGCAGGCGGCGGATTCGGTGGTGGTGAAGATGCCGGCGATGACGCCGACCACGACGATCAGCACGGCCAGCATGCCCCAGATGGCCCTGCCCAGGGCCTTGAGGGTGCCCATGAGGCTGAACCGGCCCGTGGTGGGGATGTTCATCTTCTTGGCGTAGTAGGCGGAGTAGATCATCAGCGCGATGGAGAGCACCGCGCCGGGCACGTAGCCCGCCACGAACAGCTGGCCGATGGAGACGGTGGTCGTGCCGGCGGCGGCCAGGGTGTAGATGACCATGTTCTGGGACGGGGGCACCAGTATGCCCTCCACCGACGAGGCCATCGTCAGGCAGGTGGAGAACGCGCGGTCGTAGCCCTGCTCCTCCATCATCTTGATCTCGATGGGGCCCAGGGAGGCGCAGTCCGCCGACGAGGAGCCGGAGATGCCGCCGAAGAAGAACGAGGCCACCACGTTGACCATGGCCGCACCGCCCCGGAACCAGCCCACCAGCTCCTTGGAGAAGTCGATCAGCGTCTCGGTGATGCCGCCGGCGCTCATCAGCTCGCCCATCAGTATGAAGAAGGGCACGGCCAGCAGCGTGTAGGAATTGAGGTTGCTGACGAACTTCAGCGCCATTTGCATCGGGTTGATGCCCAGGAAGAAGAAGTCGATCAGCGAGGCGATGCCGATGGAATAGACGATCGGCACCCGCAGAAACACCAGCAGCAGGAACACGCCGATCAGTATGATCGTCGCGATGGTCGCGGTCGTCACTTCGCTTCACTCCTTTCAAGCCATTCGCCCACCAGGGCAAACAGGTTCAGCACGCCCGTCACCGGCATGGCGCAGTACATCACGGAATAGGGCACGTTGATGCCCGCCATGTTGTTGTTCGCGCCCTTGCCCATCAGGCCGCCGCCGTAGTAGATCAGGAACAGCGAGAAGACGACGATGCACACCGTGCTCAGGATCTCCGTGATAAACACGCCCTTTTCGCCGAACTTTTCATCCAGCATGGTCACGCGCAGGTGCTCGTTGCGGCGCACCACCAGCGCCGAGCCCAGCAGGCTCATCCACACCAGGCACAGCAGCGAAAACGGCTCGCCCCAGATGGGGGATTTGCTCAGTACATAGCGGCCGAAAAAGATGGAGAAAACCACCGCCACCAGCGCTGCCAGTATGATCACGCAGACGTATTTCACCAGCGTGAATACGACCGCGTCCACCTTTTTCCACACATTTCGAAAGCCTCGCAAGTTGTGCTCCTTTCTTTGGAAACGACAAAAGGGGGCTCTCCGCTCCCCTCATGGGCAACGGAGAGCCTCGGCTACCGTTTGGCCGTCCATCCCGTGCGGCGTCATTGACTGACTGCGCGTCGTCACAGTGTCGGCCCGGAGGCTGCCGCTACAGCGCGGTGTGTCCGCGGGCCGGACGGCCGGTGTTCGATCAGGGAAGGCGCTCTGGCGCGATCAATAGTCGCCGCCCTGGATGCGGGCGATGATGTCCTGGACCTGTTCGCTCTGCTCGCTGTACAGGGGCGCGCAGGCTTCCTGCCACTTCTCGATGTCGGTCACGGGCAGCAGCTTGATGCCCTTCTCCTCGAAGGCGTCGAAGCAGGCCTGCTCCTGGCTCTGGTTGTACTCGTAGCACACCTCGCGGGCGGTCAGGGCGGCTTCCTTCATCCAGCCCTGCTCTTCCTCGCTCAGGGAGCCCCAGGTGTCGGCGGAGACCAGGATCACGCCGCAGCCGAAGGTGTGGGCGTCGGTGATGAAGTAGGGGGCGACCTCGTTGAAGGAGTTGTCCATGTAGCTGGTCACGCCGTTCTCAGCGCCGTCTACGACGCCGGACTGCAGGGAGGTGTACAGCTCCGCATAGGCGATGGGGGTGGCGGAGGCGTTCAGGGCCTTCATGGTGTTCACCATCAGGTCGGTCTCGGGAACGCGGATCTTCAGGCCGTTCATCATGTCAAAGCTGAAGCTCTCGGGCTTGCCCAGCTTCTCGTACACGGAGGGGGTGATGAACAGGCTGCGGGGGCCTTCCACCAGCCAGCCCAGCGCGATGTAGCCGCAGTTGGCGTCGGCCACGCTCTGCAGCAGCTCGTCGCCCAGGGGGCTCACGGCGACTTCCTGGAACTGGGCCATGTCCTTGAAGACGTAGGGCAGGCCGGTGGCGCCGATGACCTCAGCGCCGTAGTTCGGCAGGGAGGAGGCGTTGCCGCGGAAGATGTCCAAGGTGCCCATCTGGATGCCCTGCATGGATTCGGCCTCGGAGCCGAGGGTGCCGTTGGTGTAGAGCTCGATCTTCAGCGCGCCGCCGGAGATCTCCTCCAGTTTCTCGGCAAAGGCCTTGGCGGCCACGGTGGCGCCATAGGTGTCGCCGTTGACCTCGTTCCAGGTCAGCGTCCGCTCCGCCAGGGCGGGAGCGGCCATCGCGAGCACCAGCAGCATTGCGACGATCAGGGAAAGCATTTTCTTCATGGGTCTGTCCTCCGTTTCATTTTTATGCGATATTAAGAATATCACATTTCACTTGAAGCATAACACAGCCGACTGTTTCTGTCAAGAATTAATTAACGGTAATTGCAAATAATTGACATATGAAACGATTGCGAATATGATAAAATAGGTACAAGGAGGAATGGAACCATGAAGAACAGGTTTGTAACTTTGATGGCGGTGCTTTTGACCGCCCTGCTGACCCTGTCCTGCTTCGCGCTGGCCGAGGAGGCCCCGGCGGCTCAGGCAGCGGAAGCGGCGACGGAGGCTGCTGAAGCGCCGGCCGATGAAGCGGCGACGGAGGCGGACGAGGCGGACGAGGAAGCGTTTCCCCTGTGGAACGCGGACGCCCCGGCACTGAAGGCGCTGGTGGAATACGTGGAGGACGTGACGGACGAGGCCTCGCCCAACTACATCCCGCCGGTGGACCGCATCGCCACCTTTGACATGGACGGCACGCTGTGCGCCGAGCTGAACCCCACCTACCTGGAGTACTACCTGCTGGCCAGGCGCATCCTGGCGGACCCCAGCTACCATCCCGACACCGAGATGCTGGAGTTCGGCCGCATGCTGCGCGACCACGCGCTGGACCGCTCCTTCCCGGACGGCATGGATCTGCTGCACGCCACCCACGCGGCCAAGGCCTACGCGGGGATGACGCTGAACGAGTTTGCCGACTTCGTCACCCGCCAGCTGGTGCGCGAGGCGGACGGCTTTGAGAACATGACCTACGCCGAGACCTTCTACCAGCCCATGATCGAGGTGGTGGAGTACCTGCAGGCCAACGGCTTCAAGTGCTACATCGTCAGCGGCAGCGACCGCTTCATCTGCCGCACCTACGTCGAGGGCGTGCTGGACATCCCCTATGAGAACATCATCGGCATGGACGTGCAGCTGGAGGCCACCAACCAGGGCGAGGAGGACGGCTTGCGCTACGTCTACACCAGCAACGACACGCTGGTGCGCACCGACAACCTGGTCATCAAGAACCTGAAGACCAACAAGGTCCTGCTGATCGCCAGGGAGATCGGCCGCCAGCCGGTGCTGTCCTTCGGCAATTCCGGCGGAGACACCGCCATGCACAACTACACCATCTTCCACAACCGCTACAAGAGCACGGCCTTCATGCTGATCGCGGACGACGAGGTGCGCGACTACGGCAACGCCGAGAAGGTGCAGCCCCTGAAGGAGAAGTGGGAGGAATCCGGCTACCACGTGATCTCCATGGCCAACGACTGGAAGACCATCTACGGCGAGGACGTGGTGAAGACCAACGAGTTCCACTGGCTGGAGGACCTGGCCGAGGACATCGTGCCCATCGACGAGCCGGCGCCCGCCCCCGAGGAGGACGTGCAATATGTGATGTACCTGGGCACCAACGACAAAGACAGCGGCAAGCCCGTGTTCACCCAGGCGGAAGCGATGGAGCAGGCGAAGGCCATCCTGATCAAGCACTTCGGCGGCTACACCATCCAGCAGGCCGAGGGCGGCTGGGTCGACGAAGACAAGGTGTACCAGGAGTACACGCTGGTGATCTACCTCAGCGATACCACCCAGGAAGCGGTGCACGCCGCGGCGGACGAGCTGGTGCAGGTGTTCAACCAGAACTCCGTGCTGATCCAGAAGAATCCCACCACGACCGAATTCTATGCCGGCGCAGGCAACTGACCGTCGGCCGTGAAAAACGGGAAGGGACGAACCGCATCGGTTCGGGCCTTCGCGCTGCCTGTCCGAATTCGCGCAGAAGCGTCTTTCACGCCGCAGCCGCAGGGATTGCCTTACCTGTGCGCCTTCTGGCGCGCCTTGTCCAGGTACAGGTTTTGATCCGCCCGCTGCTGGCACAGCTGGAAGGTGTCCTCGCCGCCGGCCAGCGCGCTGTAGCCGGCGCCCACCGACAGGACGTATGGCGCGCGGCACGACCTGCACGCCTCCTGGATCTGTTCGCGGATCTCATCGATCAGAGGCGCGATTTCACCCTCGTCCACCGGGTGTACGATGAGTATGAATTCATCCCCGCCATAGTGGGCCAGGAACATGGGCGTGCTGTGCTTTCTCAGCACATTCCGAAGCGCGTCGGCGACGATCAGGAGCGCCCTGTCGCCCTCCGCGTGGCTGTAGGTGTCGTTGATGGCCTTGAAGTCGTTGATGTCGAACATGACCACGAAGGTCTGCCGGCCTTCCCTGTGCATATTGGAGCCTTGGAGGGTATAGCGCAGCAGCTGCCCCCTGTTGTTGAGCCCGGTCAGCGGGTCCGTTGAGATCAGGGCCTCCATGGCGCTGATGTAGAAGACGATCATCAGTATCGCGCAGGAAAAGCAGAAGACCGGCGTATCGGGCAATAAGTATATTTGCATCAATCCGCCTGCGACCACCATCAGCGGAAACAGTCCGATGAACAGGTGCTTTCGCCGTTCGATGGGGTTTTTCTCGACGATGGCCCGCTTCATGGTGTATGCGAGAATGGCCGCGATGTACACGCAGGGCACGGCGATCTGAAACACGCTGTAGGCCGGCTGGAGATTAAAGTCGCGGTCCAACAGCAGCTCGGGCTTGCGAAGATAGGTGACGACCAGCACGATGGTGCCGATGTAAAGGGGAAACTGTATCGCGAAGAGCTTGAGCGCGCTGTCCCGATCCGGCACCTGTTCGACCGCCATGACATAGCGCAGCCATGTATAGGTGATGACAGCCATCAGGACGTAGTTTCCAAAATTGATCGTCAGCACCGTGAAGTGGTTCTTCGGCAGTACGCCGGCGATGACCCCCGCCCACAGGATGTCGCAGGCAAAATAGAGCATGAACGCGACGAGGGCATGGTCGTATTTGATCTGCTTTTCCTGGCGATCCACATTGAAAATGTCGCGGAAGAGCATGATGGAAAAGAGAATGATACAGACGACGTTTGCCTCGGTATAGTAGATAAAGTAACGGGACATCGATTTGCTTCCACCTTCAGAGCATGCCTGGCCTTCCAGGCACATATTGAATCCGATCTTATTATAACTCATTTGCATAAAAATTCTGTAATAGGGCCGATGGGGACATGTTCAGCAACGGGCATTGTCTTTTTCAGTCCTACTCTTTCATCTGTTTCGATGCCGGACCATCATCGACTGATTGAGCTCGGCGCGGGTTTCCTCTGCGAAGGTGTATTGTGTCATGTACTTGCCCTTGAACTGGTGCATGGGACTGGGGTCACCCTGGAGATAGTGGTAGTAATCGCAGTCTATGTGAGAGATGTCCAGACCGATTCCAATGCGCTCCTGGTGCTGAATGACATCGGGAAAGCCCACCCTTGCGAATGTGTCCTTCAAATCCTTCAGGCATTTTCGCAGTCTTGCTTTTGTAAGCTGGTCCGCCGGTTCATCCGGCCACAGGCAGCCAATCAGCGTATCATTGGAGCAGATCGCGCCATTTCGGTCGATGAGTACGGCAAGCAGCTCCTTGCTCTTGGAGTAGGAGAAATCCAGCGGGACGCCGTTCTGATAAACCTCGAAGGTGCCAAAGCAACGTATATGGATGCTCTGGCTGGCGCGTGCCATCTCATGGTCAAAACGCAGCACGGAGAGCTGATGCGCCACGGCATCCTGCGTCAGGGGCTTCAATAGATACCCGCTGGCGTCCAGGCCAAATGCGTCCAGCGCATATTCCTGATGCCCGGTGATGATTACGATGTTCAGTTTCGGATACAGCGCTTTCAGCCGTTTCCCCAGCGCCAGACCGTTCATCCCGCCTGGCATTTCCACGTCCAGGAAGGCCACGTCCAGCGGCGATGCCTTCGCCAGCCGAAGCGCGTCGTCGGGATTGTTCGCGCCAAGGTGCGTGCCGCCGGGGTCCAGCCTGCCCATGATATTGAGCATCAGCTTCACGATCAATTCCCGGTCATCTACAATCAATGTATACATGGTCTACCTTCTGTTCTTCACGGGGATCAGAATGACCGCTCGCGTTCCCGTCGCGTCGGACGAGATTTGTAAGCTGCCGTTGCACAACGCCTCGAGCCGCTTTCGCGTGCTTTCTATGCCAATGCCGCGGCTTTCCTTCTGAGTATCCGTCAGGCCGCTGTTGTCCAGACCGTTGTCGCTGACGGTGACGCGGATATAATCTCCCAGCGCCTCCGTGGAAAGCAGCACACGTCCAGTGCCGTCCCGATGTGTGAGCGCTCCGTGCTTGACTGCGTTTTCCACGATGGGCTGGACGGTCAGCGCGGGCAGCGAGAAGTCGCGGACGTCCAGTTCGTAATCGAATGCAAACTGTCGGGATGGATCCGTAAGCTCCAGGGCGACGTACTGCCGGATGTGCCTGAGTTCGGTATTAAAGGGGATGAGCGCCTCAGCGGTCAGAGCGTCAATGTTACCCCGCAGATAGCCGGACAGGTTCTCCACGCTCTCCGCGGCGGCCGCAGGGTCTGTCTCACAAAGGGATTCGATGGCGGAGAGGGTGTTGAAGATGAAGTGGGGCTGCATCTGCACGGCCATCTGTGCGGCGTGGGTGCGGTCCAGCCGCCGTTCCGTCTCCGTCAGCCGTTTTTCACTGTCGATCATGATCAGGCTGTGGATCAGGTGAAGCGCGATCGCCCAGGTGATGCCCATGAATTGAAGACCCGGCAGGAACGACATCAGGCAGGCCGCGACCGAGGGCGGCAGCATGGCGCAGGCGATTTGCCCGATTGGGATAGCTTTGCCCCTAGGAATGCGAAAGTCGCCGTTTTCGTCACAGCCTATGCAGAAAACGGCGAAGAACATGGAGACAATTCCAAGCACAGCGGCGATGGCGGAGAAGGCGATCTGCGCGGAAATCGGTGTTCCCACCTGTCGGCTGATCGAACCGCCAAAGCGAATGAGCAGCCCAAAGAGGTGGATGACGGCGGCATCGTTCAACAGGCGGCGCTTGTGCCTGTTCACACCCTTGCCATAGATATAGCTGAACTGGGGGAGCAGGAACAGGAGCAGTATGACGACGCCACAACCATCCAGGGCCAGGTTGCAGGCGGTGACGGCGCTCATGTGATCACCTCATCTGAAATGGCGGCCAGCGTTCGCCAGACGGCCCCCGCGTGGCGCACTGCTTTGAAGCGCACGACCAGCCAAAAGCCCAGCGCCAGCACGAACAGGATCAGCATGGCAATGGCCAAGCCGGGAGATCGATCACTGGGAAACAGGTCTGTCATGAACACGATATAGGCAACGACAAAGGCCAAATAGGCCGCGGTCACCCACGGGGCGAGGCTGCGGGTTCGGTGGGAAGCATCATGATCCCCGATGCTCTCCAGCATGTCGCCAAGGCCCTTCATCAAGGCGCGGGTTCCTCCGCCCTGCAACGCCAGGGTTACGACTTGCACGGCGGGATAGAGGGCGAGCAATGGGCCTGTGGCACCGGAATTGTTGAGTGATATATGAACGATGCGGACGGCCATTGCCACCGCGTTCATCAGCATACAGCCGATGAACCACTGTTTGGCACTGTGAAGCCACAGGGAACAGGACTCCGCTTCGCCCAGGCCTCTGACCGCGAGCAACGCGCAGAGCCCAGTGGCGCAGAAGGCGGCGGTAAGATAGGCGTACAGCAGGCCGGTAAGGAAGCTGGACACGCGATTGACATCTTCCATAGCCACGTCTTGAGAAGTGAGTCCGGCGCGGCGCAGCTGATGATCCAACACAGATACCAGCGCGAGGAACACAAGAGGCAGGACGATGGTCAGAATCCAGTCCAGCTTTAGCGCGACGTAGATTCTCCGGAAATTGGACGCCCGCAGTCCGCTCATCCGCTCACCTTCTTAAACGATGACTTTAGTTCAGTTTACCACAAAGTGCGTTCCGTATGTGTGAAGAACAATGCAATGGTACCTCTATGAATTGTTAAGTTTTGATAAAGCCTGAAGTAGAATGATCGTATAGAGCCGATTATTCACACATACGGAACGCTCGGTTTTGTATAA
Organism: Clostridia bacterium; assembly: GCA_045658005.1. Taxonomy (GTDB): domain Bacteria; phylum Bacillota; class Clostridia; order Christensenellales; family Aristaeellaceae; genus UBA2862. The sequence goes on from JAZOUD010000049.1 coordinate 39,589, forward strand.
TGCCCGCGTCAATACAGATAGGAGGAATGACCCCATGAGCAATTCCCAGAAGTACATCAATATCGTCAGCATCCTGAACATCATCGCCGGAGCAATCTTCATCGTCCTCGGCATCGTCGGTTTCGCCGGTAAGGGCGCCGTGGGCGACGCGGCCCTCGTCGAGCAAGCGGGAACCGCTGCGGCCCCCGCCACGGCCAACGCTTTCCTCATTGGCATGATCGCGAGCGGTGCGCTGTCGCTAATCACGGGCATCCTCGGCGTTCGCGCCGCGAAGGACGCCACCAAGGTGAAGCCCGTGTTCATCCTCTCTGCAATCTCCTTGGCCATCGTCGTTATCGGTCTTATCGGCAGCGCCATCAGTGGCAGCTTCTCTGTCAAGGGTCTGCTGGAGCTGGTTGCTCCAGGCTTGATGTTCTGGTGCGCCAACAACGTGAAGAAGCAGGCGGGTATCTAAGATAATATTATACACAAGTAATACATAAAGGAAGGAGATTCATCATGAATGAGTTTATCAGGAAAATGCAAAGCGACAAGGCTTTTGCCGAGGAATTCAGGGCTTATCTATCCGGCGCGGACAGCAAGGTGAAGGAAGGTACGCGCCAGGTAGGCAAACAACTGGACAAGGTCGTCATGGACACCATCAAGGGCTTCGCCGAGAGCAAAGGCATGACCCTGGCGGATGATCCTGAAGTCAGCAAGACCTTGGGCAATATGTCTAAGCAGATCTGTAAGCAGCTGGACGAGATGATCATCAAGCAGTTCAAGGCCATGGAGATTATCAACAAGAGCGCGAAGTAATCCTGAGGGGGAATACCGCACAATTGCGGTAGTCATTTTGTGGTGCTTTTTCAGCCAGATGCGCCGACGTATTTTGCGGTATTCCCCTAATTCAATGAGCAATGAAGCTGTTGCGCAATCCGCGCGGCAGCTTTTGTGAGGTTTTTTATATGAACAAAAAAACCATCATGGCCATGCCCGTGAAGTGCTTTTGGGCAGTGGTCATTGCCTGCGCCGCGGGTATCGTCTTGGGTTCCTTCTTTGATTTCAATATCAACGTAGCGCTGGCCAACAAGACCAGTATCGGTGCGTTTTTCGCCACATATGGCTCGTACTTCTCTTACTGCCTCTATCCCGCCGCAGGCGCGTGTTTGTTTACGGGGCTTCGGAAGAAGGGCAGCCGTTACATCTCCCTCGCGTGGACATTGCTGGTCGTAGGCTGGTTCATGGCGGTCTATTATTCCAATAGCTATAACGGCTCCAAGGTTCGCGAGCTGTTCGGGTATGTTGCCGGGGAATCCGCGCCGATCAAGAGCGCATTGAGCTGGCTGTTCTGGGTGGTACTGTATGCCTGGGTTGCCCCGGTGGTCGTGAAGCTGGCGGACGATTCCGACCCCGACAAATTGATCGCTGTCGGTGCGGCGATTCTGGTGGCGGGCATCATGGCGGACAATGTGAACCTGTGGCTCAAACAGGTGGGTTCCCGTCCGCGGTATAAATACCTGATCACACTGGAAGACCCGATGTCGGAATATCGCAACTGGTGGCAGATGGTGCCGAACCTGGCGGGCAGCAATGACAGTTTCAAAAGCTGGCCCAGCGGTAACATGACAATCGCTTCCATGATGTTCGCCCTGCCGATGCTGACGGACGTTTTGAAAAACCGAGGCACCCGCAGGAACCTCATTGCCTTTGTCATTGCCTGCGCGTTTGTACTGTTGTATGGCTACAACCGCATCCACATGACCAACCACTTCCTGACCGACGTTTGCTTCGGCACCCTGATTACCTATCTCATTTATGCCGGGATCAGCGCAGCTTTCCTCCATGCCGCGAAGGAGTAAGAAGCTGTTCACAGACGGACGAAAAGAGCGTATAAGGAGGAGAACCCGTATGAAAAGGAAACTGATCGCGACAATACTTGCAGTTATGCTGTTGACATTTGCGACGACCGCCATTGCAGAGAATACCAGCGACAATGCCGCCGCGCAAACAGACGGCTATACGGATCAGACTGTGGGCATTTTTCGCAAGGAACTGACCGATGAAACCACGACGGTGCGTTATTATTCCGACGCGCCTTCCATCGCCTACATGAGCATTGCGGACTACTACGCCATCATGCTGCCCGGACAGGCGATGCAGGTGGCCTCGGAAGGGGATGGAAAATATTCGCTGATCAACGCCTGCGGCAGCGCCACAGTGGACGTGGAGGCGGAAACGCTGTACTCGGAGGATTATTCCGCCTTTACCAACCTCATGTGGCAGATTCAGGAAGGGATGGATAACATTTATCTGGACGGCTATCCCTTTATTCAGGTGCTCGGAGCGGAATACTCCAAAGCGCCCGATCCGGTGACCTTCCGCTTTGGGGAATACGGCATCGATCTGAGGGCGGACGGTAAGCAGGTCTACTTTCCGCTGGCCACGCTTTCCGATATGTTCACGAACATGGACTACCTCTATTCCAGCTTCAACGGCGTCAACCTCTATGTCAATGCAGACAACGACATGGACTACATGTATGTACGGGATCCGGACTACTACGCTCCCATCCTGCGCGAAAAGGCGCGCGACGTGGAGCTGGCTGCGTTCAACTACGCTGAACTCTGCTTCGTCTTCGACAACCTCTACGGCTATCCGGGACGTGGGATTCTGTATGAAGACGTGGCCCTGGAGCAAGTGGGTCTCGACCGTGCGCTGGAGGATTTCGGCCCCGTCGGAACCCGCACGAGGGAGCTGCTGCTGAGCACGGAATGGACCGATTACTTCATGGGCATGATGCGGCTGAGCATGCTGACGGACGACGGCGGGCACACCTCCCTTTCCGTATCCTCCTACATCGACATGAACAGCGACCCGCAACTGGCGTGGCTGGCGGAAAGCATCTCGGGCCAGGACGCCTTCGCGGCCTATTTTTCGGACATGATGGACGTGATGCCACGCACCTCCTCCGCCAACAGCAAGCTGTTTGACCTGCTGGACCTGCGCTCGGCGACCCTGGGCGATGGCCGCTTCTTCACACAGGGCGACACGGCCTTCTATTCCATGAACGGCTTCGTGGCGGACAAGGCCCCCTGGAAGGAATACTATGCCAACGGCGGCAGCTTTGACGACTACGACGAAGGCGTGCTGATGGGCCTAGTCTCCGCGATGAACAAGGCGCAAGCCGACCCTGAAATCAAGAACTTCGTGATCGACCTGAGCACGAACGGTGGCGGCAGCGCCGATGTACTCATGGCCCTCTACAGCCTGATCACCGGTGAGCGCGAATGCGCGCTGACCTACCAGAACGTGCTCGTGGGTCAGGACATCACCCAGCGCTTCCTTATCGACCGGAACTTCGACGGGAAGTTCGACGAAGCCGACGCGGATGTCCACTACGACCTGAACTTTGCCGTGCTGGTCAGCCATGAATCCTACTCCTGTGGGAACCTGTTCCCCTCGATGATGAAGGAGCAGGGGTATCTGATCCTGGGCGAGCGCTCCGGCGGCGGGGCATGCACGATCCTGGAGCTGAGCACTGCGGACGGCTTCTACTACCACATCTCCGCCTACCAGATGAGGTTGACCAATTCTGCGGGCGAGGTGATCGACGCCGGCATCGAGCCGCACGTCGAGCTGGTCAAGACCGACGCCGACGGCCAGAAGGATTACTCCGACTACTATGACCTCGCCTTGCTCTCCGATGTCATCAACGAATATTACGCGGAAGAAGACGCTGCGTAATGTACAAGGCGCTGATGTAGAAACAATTCTTTGTGATTCAAAGGCAGCTATCGAGCGTTGGGTTTGTGCGGTCTGAGTGGCAGGAATTGTACGACCTGAACGCAGCCTATGACAATGAAGCCGGGTATTACAACAGCAATGACGAACTGGGATTGAAAACCCTGTCACGCTTCATTCGCCTTATGAAGACGGATAGCCGGTATTCCAAATAACGCACTGAAAGCCACACATGCACGGAGTTTTAGCCGCACCGTCACGGAAAAATAGCCGCACCCTAACGGTGAAATAGCCGCACTCTGCATCTTGACAGAGATGTAGGTAGGTCGTATTATAAAAGTGTCTTTCCCCATGGAAGGATAGGGCAACGCTGGGGGTGCGCCAGTTCGGTGTGTGCAGTATAGGTCGGTGAAACTCCGGTCCCGACAAAGCCTGGCAAGCAGTCGGTACACAGCCTTGGAGCCGCAATCGTGAGGTTCGGTTTAAGCGTAGGCAGTGAAGTGTGAGAGCCGTAATGCGAGAGCGTGAAGCCGGTCAGCCTCGTAAGTGCGTAAAGTGGAAGCCGAGACATTCTTCTGTGTCGCAGGCAGCAATGCGTATCTGTCATGCAAGGATACGCAGGTTCCACCGGGGTCTATAGGGCATGGCGAGCACACAAGGTATTGCACACATACCTGGGAGATCTGGCCGGGTCCATTTCATTCGTGGTAGGGGAATTGAAGTACGGTATACGGAGAGAACCCGACAACCGGTCAGAAGTCGGATTGCCTCATAGTAGCAATGAAACCCGGCAACATAAACGGGCGGAGTGAAGGGGGCAACAGGAGGTCGCAACTGCGAAAGGGAACATGCGCGGAACACGAGGCCGGGAAGCATGACAACAGAAAGCGCAGGAATAGAGCGGGAGAACAGCGATGTTCAGATGGCAGAATATCATGCGGTTTGTCAATAAGGAGACGCTGCTGGAAGAGCACGAAAAGCAGAGTAGGCGGAAGGCCACCGGTGTTGACGGAGTAACGAAAGATGAGTACGATGTCGATGTCCACGGGCACATCGACCGACTACTTGAGCGAATGAAGCGATTCCAATACAGGCCACAGCCGGTCAGGAGGACCTATATTCCAAAGGCCAACGGCAAGCTGCGTCCGCTGGGAATACCGGCATACGAGGACAAACTGGTACAGGGAGTGATGGCGAACGTTCTGAGCGATATCTATGAGGGCGTCTTTCTGGACTGCTCATATGGATTTCGGCCCGGAAGGAGCTGCCATGACGTTGTCAGATATCTGAACCAGACGATCATGACGAAGAAGGTCAATTATGTGCTGGAAGCGGACATCAAGGGATTCTTTGACAATGTCAATCACGACTGGCTCATGAGATTTCTGGAACACGATATAGCGGACAGGCCATACCTTCGCTATGTCAGGCGGTTCCTGAAAGCGGGAATCATGGAGGATGGAAAGCGTATAGAGAGCGACAGAGGAACGCCGCAGGGAGGACTGATTTCCCCAACGCTGGCCAATGTCTATCTCCATTATGTGCTGGATTTGTGGTTTGAAAAGGCCATAAAGCCAAGGCTCAGGGGCGAAGCACACTATGTGCGTTACGCCGACGATTTTCTGGTGATGTTCCAATATGAGGATGATGCCAATGCCGTAATGCGGGTGCTGCCCAAGCGGCTGGGTAAGTTTTCACTGGAGGTAGCGCCGGAAAAGACGAGGATACTACCGTTTGGAAGATTCAGAGGAACAAAGGAAGACTTTGATTTTCTGGGATTTACCTTCTTCAATACAACAACGAGGAACGGGAAGTATCGACTGGGCATCCGAACCAGCGGGAAGAAACTGAAAATGAAGCGGCAGGCGGCGAAGAAATGGCTTCACGGTGAAGTCAGGCAAATGCCCGTGCCTGAGATTCTGAAACGCGTGGCGGCGGTAACCAGAGGCCATTGCAGATATTATGGGGTCAATGGAAACCTTCACGCCATTACTTCCTTCTGGAACTACATGAAGGCAGCAACCTACAAGATGCTGACGAGGAGGAGCCAACGCCACAGATGGAACTGGCATAAGTTCAAGTGTCTGTGGAAGAGGTTCGTTCCTTTCCCGCATGTCTGCGTGGACATATGGACTCCACTTGAGACCTTCTGAAGAGCCGTATGCGGGAAAACCGCACGTACGGTTCTGTGAGGGGCGGCGGCAGCAATGCCGTCCGTCTACTCGACTGCGACCTGAGCGTCTATGGGGTTACGGGGGAGTGATACCACTGGTATTGCTCCTTTTCCATAATAAGAGCCGCGCGGCAGCAATCACTCCCCTGGAAACCCAAAGCGTTAAACCCCGGGGGTTTGGGGGCAGAGCCCCCAGTTAGAAGGGCAGGTTGTCATCCCTGGGTTCCTGAAAGTCGGTCGGAGTATTGTCGGCTGCGTTGTTGGAAGAGAGATAGCGTTAAAGATTATAGTTCTATCTCATTCAGCATGTCAGTCGAGGCTTGTAATTCTGATGCAGATAGTGATATTCCCTTTCCCATCTTCTCGTGGTTTGGACCCCAATCGCGAATATCGTATTTTGGTTCTGCGTCATTCCAGGAAATCAGGCTGAGCTGCTTGGACCACCCGCCTTTGCGCTCGGAAATGACCCCCAACTCTTTGATGATCTCATATTTGAATTCAGACATTATCCATCCTCCTCTGTCAGCTGATATACCAGCCAGCTTCGCCTTTCAGTGCTTTTGATGCCTTGGAGTACATAAGTCGTCTTCCATCCACATGGACAGCCCTTGCATTCGGAAACGCCTCGGCTTTGATCCAAAGACAGCCGTTCTTCGGACGGTTATCCTTGTATTCGATACCGTTGCAAGAAAGATACAGTTAAGAGGGGAGTGCTCGGGCGGGGAAATTCTGGTTTATAGGGCTTTTCTCGATCAATCGGAACTTGCCTCGTCTGGCCCGCTATAAAAAGACGCAATGCCAAATATTCCCTGAAGATCGCAGCGCCGAAATACGAATTGCAAATTGATGCTGTTTGTGTTAAAATAGAAGCGTGCGCAACCATGACGCGCACGGGAAAGGAGATTTGGACTATGAAAAAAGCAATTGCGTTCATGATGGCGCTCGTGCTGATACTTGCCCAGGGCGCCCTTGCGGCAACCTCCCAGGCGGACGGCAGGTCCATCACCACCGGGCTGCCCACGGACAAACAGGCCACGATCATGGTGTGCCAGATGGACAATGAGCCGGGGGCCCGCCCACAGAAGGGCATCGGCTCGGCGGACATTGTCTACGAAACGGAGATCTACGATGGCGGCTATACCCGCTATACCGCCGTCTTCAACGACACCATCCCCGAGAAGATCGAAGCCATTCGCTCCGCGCGGATCGTGCACGCCGATATCAGCTACGAGTATCGCGGCGCTTTCATCCACTACGGCGGGCAGAGGTATCCCGGCAGCGACGTCTACTACATCATGGATCACAAGAAAAACTTCGCCGTGCGCTACGACGGCATCAAGGGCGACAAGGATTTCTATCGGGACAAGAACCGCAAGGCGCCCAACAATGTGATCTGCAACCTGAAAAACCTCTACGACCGCACCGACTGGAGCGCCGCGAACTGCAAGTCGCCCCTCAGGTTCCGCAAGGAATTCGCCGTTCCCGAACAGGGCGAGGCGGTTTCGGAGTTCAGCATTACCTATCAGAAAAAGGGCTATCGCCCCTCCTATATCTGGGATGCGCAGCTGAATAAATACAAGCGCTTCTACAACGACAAGGCGTATGTCGACGGCGAGACCGGCGAGCAGCTGCTGGTGGACAATGTCATCGTGCAGTACATGGAATATGACTGGTACGAGGGGAAATCCGACCGCCCCAAAGTGACCACGACGGGCGAAAACAAGTGCGAATACTTCATCGGCGGCAAGCACTTTACCGGCACCTGGAAGCGGGAGATGCTCCACAAGAACACGGTGTACTATGATGCCGACGGCAAAAAGGTCAAGCTCAATCCCGGCAAGACCTTCATTCAGATATTGAGACTGGAACGGCAGGTGGATATCCTGGCGTGACGGCTGTGAGCGAGGCGCCCGAAGGGGCGCCTCATTTTTTTCGCTGAAGCCCGATGTCCGCGTTTTCCTGGATGCCCAGGGTCACGCTGCCGTCGCCGTACTTTTTCTTCAGGTCCTCCACCGTCGCCTCCAGGCGCTCCCGCTTCTGGCGGCTGGCGCCCTGCCCCATGAGGTCGAACAGCGACAGCTGTTCGGCGGCCGCCTCGGCGTCGACCAGCTTTCTATAATCGCTGCCCATCTTGGCGAATATCTTGCAGAAGGACACGCCCACCGAGATCGTGATGCCGATCTCCTGACGGATGCGCCGACGCCCTAAAGGTTGTAGGGGCGATTTCTAATCGCCCGCGGGCGCTCGGAGAGCGCCCCTACGGCTTCGCGTCGCCCTAAAGGACTAGCTTCGCGTCGCCCTAAAGGACTAGCTTCGCGTCGCCCTAAAGGACTAGCTTCGCGTCGCCCTAAAGGACTAGCTTCGCGTCGCAAAGTCGGATCGTAGCCATGTCGTTCTGTGAGCC
>JAZOUD010000050.1:0-4815 GCA_045658005.1 Clostridia bacterium
TGTACCCACAACCGCGAGCCGCCCTCGCGGATGGCTGGGGGGGGGCGGTTCGCGTTTGTGTGCATTACGCGCACTTGGCGTTCACGTGGCCCAGGCTGTTGAAGAACTGGATCATATAGGCCTCGTCAGCCTTGTTCATGCAGTAGACCTCGTAGCTGTCGCCGTGGTCCTTGCACAGCTCGCCGATGGCCATGTAGCGGGAGAGCACGCTCTTCAGGTTGAACTCCTCCCGTCCGTCGGTGGAGCGCAGCAGCACGTCGTCACGGCAACGGTCGACTGCCTCGACCAGATTATCTATATCCTTTGCATTCTTCAGAAGCATCATAATATCGCATCCTTTCTGCGTTCGATTGCCGTACCGTTCGCTCGGTACAGTGAGAATTATAGCGAAAAGGACTTGATTTTGCACGATGCTGCGGGTATAATTGTTTCAAAAGGCTTTGTGCTGACAGCACAACATAGAATAAATGCAATTGAATGTGCGCGAAATCTGGACAAATCGGTTATGACAGGAGGCGAAAACGTGGATCTACAGACGTTCCTGAACGATTTCATGAACAAGGACGACCTGGATTTGCTGGTGCGGGATGCCGCCGGGCTGTTCGAATGCCCCGCGATGGTGGTGGACATGGCCTTCCACGTGATCGCCTGGCACTGCGAGCCCGATTTTGACGACGCGCCCTTTAGAAAGTCCATCCAGCTGGGCAGCCTGACCTACGAGGCGGGCAGCCTGCTGGCGGGCACTGACGCCCAGGCCCAGCTGGTCAGCCCCCGGGACAGCCCCTTCAAGCGCCGCTTTTCACTGCTGATGACCGGCGGCGCGCCGGTAGGCTACCTGATATTGGTGGATGTGGGCTCGCGGCTGGAGCACGAGGACGGACGGGTGTTTTCGGCGGTGGAATCGGCGCTGGCCAAGCAGCTGATGCTGGAAAGCAGCCGGGGCAGCAGCATGCGCAGCGCCGAGGAATCGGTGCTCCAGCACCTGCTGGAGGGGCGCTTTACCGACGAATCGCTGTTCCAGCTCCAGGCCGACGCGGCGGGGCTGAAGTACATGGCCCCCCGGCGCATCGCCCTGGTGAACCTGGAGCTGTACCGCAGCACCAACTGGTCGGAGAACGCCCTGCGCAGCACGATCCTGGACGTGTTTCCCATGTCCCGGCCCCTGGTGCACGACGGCAGCGTGGTGTTCTTCCTGAACAGCGACCCGGACATGGGGCTGTTCCGCAGCTTTTCCCAACAGTTCAGCCTGCGGGTGGTGATCTCCGCGCCTGTCGGGCGGCTGTTTCGCCTGCCGGAGGTCTACGCCGCCACCCGGGCGCTGATGGCCGCGCTGCTGCCGAAGCTGTCCCATCCCTTCGCGGTGATGGCCGAGCCCTATCAGGCGCTGATGATGCTGCGCCGACTGGGGGAGGATCGGGAGCTGATGCTGCCCGCTGTGCGGGCGCTGGGTCAGCGGGATATGGAGGACGATACGCTGTATTGCCTGACGCTGTATACCTACCTGTGCTGCCACCGTTCGCTGCAGGAGACCTGCGCCAGGCTGTTCACCCACCGGAACACCGTGCTGTACAGGATCCGGAAGTTGAAGGAGGAGTACGACATCCCCGTGGACGACCCTGACCAGCATCTCGCCCTTCTGGTTTCCGCGGCCATGATGCTGGTGGAGCTGGGCAGGGAGGACGTGTTTATGCCTCGTTCATCTGACTGAGCAGGCCGTAGGTGTTCTGATAGGTCTCCCTTCGACCCTCCTGCAATATGTCCCGCAGGCCCTGGGTGGTTTCGGGATCCTTCAGGAGCTCGGCCAGCCAGGGCGGATAGTGGGCGCCGCATTCCGGCAGCACCTCGGCGATGAAGTCCTCCAGCGTCTTGCCCCGGCGATAGCTTCGGCCCACGCTGTCGGTGGCGGCGTCCAGGCAGTCGGCGCAGAGCACGATGTCGATGATGGGCTTGACGGAGCTGCGCCGGGTGTCGAAATCCTCGGGGTAGCCCCTGGAATTGTCGTACCAGCGGTGGTGGCCCAGGGCGACATCCCGGTAGGGACGGGTGGAGTCATGGCGATCCAGCAGATCATGTCCGGTGCGGGGATGGGTGCGGATCAGCTCGAATTCGGTGTCAAACAGGTTGCGCCCGTAGACGAATATGGTGTCGATGATGGACAGCTTGCCCACGTCGTGGCATCGGGCCGCATGGAAGGTGAAGTCGATCAGGGCCGACCGGTTGGCGACGACGTCCAAGGCGCTCTCACAACCCGGCGCGCCGATCAGCCATTTCGGGTCGCGTTCAATCAGCTGCTGGCACAGGTAGGACGACAGCTTCGCCACCATCATCGAATGAACGTAGGTGGGCGGATGCAGCGCAGCCAGGCACTGCAGGGCCATTTCCTCGAAGGACAGACCGCCGGGAACCTCGATGAAGCGGTCGATGATGCCCTGGAAGAATTCCAGCATCGAGGAAAGGCTGCCGCTGTTGGGCATGTGGAAGGCATAACGGATGACTTCGCGGTAAAAGGCGTCCAGCCGACGCAGGTCGTCGGGGCTCAGGTGGTCGTGATCAAGCTGGCAGATGGCCTCGAGAGGCAGCTGAAGGTTGTCATAGATGCCGTTCAGGTCGTATTGATTGGGGTCGCGCCGCTCATACAGCTCGATCAGCGCGTCGTGACATTCGCGGTAGCTGATGCGACCGGCCAGGTAGCGGTTGCGATACAGGAGCATTTGCACCTGCTTTTCGTTGTCGAAATTGGAAAAGCAGGCGGGGTCGCTGTGCCAGAGGCGGGAGAAGTCCTCGGTGCGGTCACAGATGACGTCCAGCTCTGCCGGGCCGAAGCCCCGCGCGTTGCCGTAGTCGGTGACCTTGGCGTAGTAATTCAGCGCGCGATAGCGGAAGTAGCCCCAATCGTAGTCGGGCATCATCACCCGGAAGAAGGGATCGTCGGCGAGGGCCAGCATCCGGTTCAGGTGCAGAAGCTCTTCGTTCGGCCCGGCGTCGCCGCAGGCCACGCCCTCATGGAATACGGCCATGTAGCGGGCATCTGTCAGTACGATCTTGCGACTGTCGGGATCAAGCGCCTGAAACCGGTGCGGCTCGAGGTAATCGAGAAAGCGCTGACCGATGGCCAGTCCCTCCTGGCGGAAGCGGTTGGCAATCTGGAAAGAGGTGTGTACCCGTCCCAGCATCAGCATCAGGGCATAACAGGCGTCCATTCGCATGTCCAGACGGCGAATGGTGGTGGCGTCGTCCTGGGGTGAGGCGTCCTTCAGCAGCCTGTCGGAAATCAGCGATACGATGGGCAGATCCAGGTTCTCCACGTTGGTGGGGGACAGCAACGCCTCGCTGAGGGCGATCAGCTCGTCGGTCTGTGCTTCGGTAAGGTTTCCGTTGGAGAACAGTATGGGGAAAAGCTCGGCGTCCAGGAAGGCACGGTTTTCAGTGGACAGATTGCCGATGCGGATGAAGTTTTTCCGAAGCAGATCGCTGTACAGCTTTGCGTCGTCAATGCCCTCCAGGGACGGCGAGGACAGCCGGCGTATCTTTTCCAGCCGTGTAATATAGCCCGCGTTGGTATGATCAATGTCTTTAGCCATGGCGATAACCCGTTTTCCTGTGTGATGGGAGTTTTGGGAATCTTCCGATATATTCATATTTTAACATATTTTGGGGCGGGAGGCAACAGGAAATTGAGAACACGTTGCTTTGTAATCGCGGTTGATAAATGATCGAAAGTGAAGTATAATAGAGATGGAGCGGTGGAGGTGATGCACATGGGTGAGATGGACGTTGTCGAGAAGATTCTCGAATCCTACAACGATGTGTTTGCGGATATCGTCAATGTGCTGCTGTTCAACGGAGAATCCGTCATCAAACCCGACGAGCTCGTCGACCAGGCTCCTCGTACCGCTTACAAGGCGGACGGAAAGGTCAGGGAGATCGAAAGGGACGTTGCCAAGCGCTGGTTGAAGAGTAACATACGCATCGCCTGCATAGGCTTTGAGAATCAGACCGAGCCGGACGCCGACATGCCGCTGCGGGTATACAGCTACGATGGCGCCGAATACAGGACACAGCTTTTGAAGGAAAACAGGGACAATCCCCGCTATCCGGTCGTTACGCTGGTGCTGTACTTCGGATATAAGAAGCGCTGGGACAAGGCGACGACGCTGTATGAATCGGTGAATGTGCCGGACCTGTTCAAGCCGTATGTGTCTGATGTGAAGATCAACCTGTTCGAGATTGCGTACCTGACAAGAGAAAAGGTCAACCTGTTTAAGAGCGATTTCAGGATTGTGGCGGATTACTTTGTACAGAAGCAGGAGAACGGCGACTATATCCCCAGCCCGGAGAAGCTGCACCATGTGCAGGAAACCCTGCAGTTGTTGAGCGTGATGACCAATGACCATAGATTTGAGGAAGCCTATAGCGACAACCCTGAGGAAGGAGGGGTTCAGAATATGTGCGATGTTTTGGATAGAGCGGAAAGACGAGGCGCGGAGAAGAAGGCAAGGGAAGCGGCGATCAACCTGTACAAGATGGGTATGGCGGCTGAGGATATAGCCAAGGTGCTGAATGAAGCACTGAGCACGGTTCAGCAGTGGCTGGGGATAGCGAGTGCATAAACCTTACTGAGCCTGCTCCGCAAGGGCATGACGCATATGAAAACAGAGGAAGCACTTCGATTGAGAAGGCTTCCTCTACTTTTTCATGACGGTAATCAAATGGCTGATCGCGGCCTTCTGTTCTGGGGACAGGGTGCGCCAGGCTTCGAACATCGCTTGCTGTTCCTCTGTCAATTCGACCATGCTGCCCTCGGCGAAGAACTGG
>JAZOUD010000051.1:0-9721 GCA_045658005.1 Clostridia bacterium
GGAACGGCACGGCTGATGGCCGGGGACAGGGTGCTGGCGGAATGCAGGCTGATCGCCGCCTCCGACGTGCCCAGGCGCGACCTGCGCCAGTCGATCATTCGGCTGCTTCGCGGTTGGCTTCTGCGCCTTCAGGCATGATCCAGGTCTTCATCACGACGCCGTTCCGGTCGGCGAGCTGCACCCGATCGTCCCCGATCAGCAGCAGCCGATCGCCGCTCACGGCGCGGATCTCCCGGTATTTTGCGGATGTTATGATCCTTCCCCTGCCGTCCATCAGTCCATAGCGGCATTCCCCGTAATTCCAGGCGGTCTGCGTTCGCCCAAGCGCCTGGCTCTCATAGGCCTCGCCCGGCATCTCAAGAAACGCATAACGCTCCGCGCAGAGCGGAAGCAGCTGCTGGAACAGGCCCGAGGCCTTTGAGCCGTCCGGATTGACCAGCCACTGGCACTTCTCGCCCCACTGGCCGTTGGACGCGATGAGCTGGCCGCGCGTGCCCTCCGTATAGCTAACGCCTCCGCCGTCCTGTACCAGCAGCCTGCCATTTACGTCATAGAGGCAGGTCCGCCCCTCGTAGGTCACCACAAGGTCGTCCCCTGCCAGCGCGATCTCCCGTATCTTGCCCGACAGCCTCGCCCTGCGCTGGCCGCCCCTGGGGCCGTAGACATCCAGGTTGGTACCGTCCCACGCGGCGATCATCAAGGCGCTGCGCTCGAGCCACTGCAGTGTCGGTGCGATGACCGTGCGCCCGCTGATGTCGATCAGGCCCATGCCCTCCGGTCCCGCGACCTTTGCCAGGCCGTTTGAATAGGCGCCCATGTATTGCCAGACAGGGCTCACCGCGACGGCGCCGCCTGCGTCCAGGGCGCCGTAGCGCCCGTCCGCGTTCATAAACGGCATGCGGCCGTCGGAGACCGGAGACAAGCCGTCGGTGCAATAGACTCCGGTCTTTTTTTCTGCGCCCGTCCCGTCGATATGAATGATCTCGTCCGCATGCTCGTCCAGGGGATCGCCCGCCAGCGCCAGCCAGCCGCCGGAGCCGTCCGGGGTCAGCTGCGTCCACCGGGGCTCCAGCAGGATCTCTCCATCGGGGCTCATCGCCCCGTACAGATGGTCACTGCTGAAGAGCAGCGCATGACCTACATCCTCGATCATGGAGAACTGCGCATCTCCCAGCGGCTGCCCCTGGGCATCGAAGAGGCTGTAGGCGCCCTTCCTGCCGGCGGCGTAGAGCGCCCCCTCCCGCACGACAAAGGCGGATTCAAACCGACCGTTTTCGGTTTTTTCAGCACCCCTGTCGTCTGCCAGGACGACCACGCCGGGGGCATTGACGCACAGCGTCGCCGCCTGCGCCCCGCAGGCCAGCATGCAGATCAGCGCCAGAGCTATCGCCGTTCGCCTGCGCACGCGCGCGCCTCCTTCACTCCTGTACAAAGCCGCTTATGCCGGGGTTTGCCGGTAGCTTATGCCCGAAACACCCACCTTGCGCTTCTTACCCGCGATCACCTGGAACCTGACGTTGATGGTATCGCTTTCCAGGGTCACGGGCACGGTCACCGTCGCACGGCCATCCGAATCGAATTGATCCCGGCTGACAGCGACGCGGGCCAGTTCGCCCTTTGTGCTGTTGGCAACGCAGAGCTCACAGATCTCCCCCTCCGAATCCATGGCGTCTTCGGGCAGGAACAGCTGATATTCCACGGCATAATTGCCCGCGAACAGGTCGTCGTTCGGCCCCTTGGTCAGGGATTGCTTCGGCCCGTTCAGCAGCACGCCACCGTCCGCCCATTCGAGCTTGTTCGTCTCTGAAAGGCTCTCCACATCCACCTCAATGGCCTTGCTGTAGTAGTCCGAGGCCGCATAACCGCCCGCCTGAAGCGCGGCCAGCGCCACGGGATCGGAAACATAGAGCGCATGGTCGTCGGAGATTTGCAGGTACTTGAAGCCGTGGTTTATGAATGCGCGGTGCTCCGGCTGGCTCTCCGTCAGCACCACGGCGTTCCCCAGCCGCGCCAGGTCGTCGCCGCCAAGCACCGTTTGGCGCACGTTCGCGAAGCGACGGCGATAGACCTCGGGCATCACATCCGAATGGATGTCGCATTCCGAGAGGCAATTCAACGCATCGGCGTCCGCGTCCACCATGGCGGCGTTCGCCTGCGCCGCTTCGGCGATCACGCGACTGCCCCATACGCCCATGCCGACGCCCGCCGCTATGCAGAGGGCGAGCACACACGCCGCTGCCCCCGCGCCCTTCTTTCGCGTCAGCGCGGCAAGCGCCAGCCTGTACGCGCTCCAGGCGCCGGCGGCGCACACCGCAACGATGCAGAGGTTCAGGCCCAGCACCGGCCAGGCGTTCGCATGGCCGCCCTGCCAGCCCTTTGCGCCGTAGATCGTGCGCAGCGAGGACATGATCCGCGGCAAAAACAGCGCGCCTGAGGCGAGCAGCGCCGCCGCCACGACGGCAAAAGCCGCATAGCGCCGCTTCCTTGCCCGTTCCGGCAGCAGCTCAAGGGGCGGAACCTGAAGCGCAGCCAGCGGCATCACCACCAGTATGTTGTGAAAGTAATCGGGAAAGTGATGCTCCATGATCGAGTGCACCGCGACGACGCCCATCACCAGCGCCATGCGCCGGTTGCCGCATCGCAGGGCCCTGTGCAGCATCCATTCCCATACCGAGAATATCACCAGCATCGTGACCCAGCCGTAGCGCAGCAGGAGGTTGACATAGGAGCTGTCCAGGAAGAGCATCTCCCCCTTGGAAAAGATGCTTCCGCCGTTGCCGCCGTTCATGACGACCTCTGTTCCAAAGGGCGTCAGCGGATAGGTCTTCAGCGCGTTCGCAGAGATCTGGAGCCGATAGGACATCAGCCTGTCCACCCGCTCCATGGCCACCGGGTCCCTGGCATACAGCCAGGTCAGCACAAAGATCAGGGCGGCGCACAGTGGCACCGCAGCCATCAGCAACGCGTCCACCCCCCGCCGGATTCGCTTCATTCGCCCGTCCCAGGCAAGCGCGCCGCGCTCCAGCCAATGCCAGGCGACGACCACTTCCAAAAGCAGGCTGCACATCAGGCTGTTGCGGCTTACGGTCACAAGGGCCGCCAACGCCAGGGGGATCAGGCCGAACAACAGCATGGTCCAGTCCGGCAGTGCCGGCCACGCCATCCACACGGCCATCGTCAGGAACAGCACCATCGATGAAAAATCCGTCGGATAGGCTGTCCCCCAGCTGCTGCGCAGCCCCCCCTGCCCATAGGAAAGCCTGTAGACCAGATTGGGTATGCCGCCTCCCAGTCCCGCAATCACAGTGGCGACGAGCCCGCCGCCCACCGCCGCGATAAAAACCTTCAGTATCCTTCGATAGTCGATGCCCTCGAGTCCCATCACCAGGATTGCGATAAAGACAGGCTTGTTGATATCCGTGCTCCGGTTGGTCTTCAAACAGGCCCAGACCAGGATCAGTCCAAGCCATATGCCGGGTCGCTCATGCTTTCTCATGACCAACAGCGCAAGCACCACCATCTCCATGACCAGCCTGAACTCGGGCAGGAAGTCATCCGATATGGTGGGCTTGAACATCGTCATGCCCTTCATCGCGTACAGCAAAAAGACGCCCGTCAGAAGGAGAAACAGGTTTTCCAGGATCATCAACGCGACGCTCTTGCCATCAGAACGGGCGATCGTCCTCGGGTTCGTGCTCATATCGGGTATTGCCTCCGGTATACTGCCGTTATCGGTTGGACCTGCCCCCGTCAGGCGTCAAAGCGCTTGGTGACGAGGATGTCCACCACTCTTCCACGAATGCCGATCTTGACGTTGTCCGCGATCTTCATCTTGAACTGGCCTTCCACCTTCTCGATCCAGAAGTCCGCCTGCATTTCGCCGGTGATGCTTCGGGCCAGGCTGAGCATCTCATGGGTCAGCAGGCTGAGCCGGGTCGTGTTCTTTTTGTCAAGCCCCGCATAGGCCGCAACCCTGCCGGCCTCCTCCAGCGCGTTGTCAAAGCCCCTGCCCTGGTTGTCGATCGTGATGATGTCAGAGATCATTTGAAAGTCTCCTTGTATTGCAGTTATTGTTCAGCGTCTTCAGCACAGGTAATCCGTCACCTGTCTGTCCCCGTATTTTTCGCGCCAGGTGGCGTCAAAGCCCTCCATCGAAACGTCCGTCGAGGGATGGGCGATCAGCATGTCGAAGGTCTCCGGGGTAATCGTGACGGCGTGGCAGCCGACGATTGCAAGCTTGTCCACCTGCTCCACCGTGCGGAAGCTCGCCCCCAGAACCTTGCAGCCGTAGCCGGACCGCCCGAAGGCCTTGACGATCTCATCCACGCAGTGGACGCCGTCCGCCCCGATGTTGTCGATGTGGCTGATGTACGGCGCGGTATAATCCGCCCCCGCCTTCGCGGCCATGAGGGCCTGCATCGTGGAATGGACGACGGTGACGCATACCGGTATGCCCAGCGCCTTGCAGCGCTTGCAGGCCTCGTAGCCCGCCCGCACCGCCGGCAGCTTCACCACGAGATGCTTCCCGAAATAGTCCCTCAGCTTCACGGCCTGCGCCACCATATCATCGGCGCTGTGGGCAGTGACCTGAACGAACAGCTTCTGCCCCGTTTCCCGGACGTAGTCCCTGTACCCCTCGAACAGCTCTGCCAGGGGCACGTCCGTCCGGGTCAGTATGGTCGGGTTCGTCGTAAACCCGTCGATCGGATAGACCTTGTTTACCGCCCTGACCTTTTCGATATCGGCGATATCCACGTAGAACTCCATGCCGTTGCTCTCTCCCGTTTATTGATGCGCCCGCGGTTGCGCAGGGACGGGCGTCGGACGCCGCCCCTGCGCATTCCTCGCGCGTCAGGTTACCGGATATGCGCCACCGCGGCGCGCTCCACTCCAATCGCCTCGCTGTAGCGCTGGATGAAGGCATTGAAGCTGTCCACGTCCTCCGGCTTCGGGTCGAGGCAGTCGCCCACCTTGCCGGCAAAGATCCTGTCCGTCAGGTAGTTCTCCAGGGAGACGCCCAGAGCCCTGTCGGCCATGTAGCCCGCCAGCAGCGCGATGCCCCAGGCGCCACCCTCTCCGGCGGTCTTCATCACGGCCACGGGCACGTTGAGGGCAGCGGCCAGTATGCTCTGCCCCACGCCCTTGGTCTTGAACAGGCCGCCGTGGCCGTAGATGCGGTCCACCTTCACGTGCTCCTCGTCCATGAGGATGTTCGTGCCCAGCTTCAGCGAGGCCAGAGAGGCGTACAGGTGGGTGCGCATGAAGTTGGCCAGCGTGAAGCGGCTGTCCGAGGTGCGGGCAAACAGCGGCCGACCCTCCTCAAAGCCGGTGATGTGCTCGCCGGAGAAGTAGTTGAAGGCCATCAGGCCGCCCAGGTCGGCGTCCGCCTCCATGGCCCGGTTGAACAGCGCGCCATAGATCTTGTTCGAGCTGGCCTCCACGCCCATGAGCTTTGCGAATTCCGTGAACAGCTTCACCCAGGCGGCGATGTCGCTGGTGCCGTTGTTGCAGTGCACCATGGCGACGGGCTTGCCGGTGGGCGTGGTCACCATGTCGATCTCCGGATGCACCTTCTTCAGGGCCTCGTCCAGCACGATCATCGCAAACACCGAGGTGCCCGCGCTGACGTTGCCGGTGCGCGGCGCTACGCTGTTGGTGGCCGTCATGCCGGTGCCGGCGTCGCCCTCCGGCGGGCACAGCTTTGCGCCGCTCTGGAGCGCGCCGCTGGGGTCCAGCAGCTTTGCGCCGGCCTCGGTCAGCGTGCCTGCGGGCTCGCCCGCCACCAGCACCTTGGGCAGTACCTTCTTCAGCTTCCAGGGGAAGCCCTTGTCCGCCACCAGCGCGTCGAAGGACGCCAGCATGCCCTCGTCATACTGATTGGTGGTGCTGTCGATGGGGAACATGCCGGAGGCGTCGCCGATGCCCAGCACCTTCTCGCCGGTCAGCTGCCAGTGGATGTAGCCCGCCAGGGTGGTGAAAAAGCGGATCTGGGGCACATGCTCCTCGCCGTTGAGTATCGCCTGGTACAGGTGGGCGATGCTCCAGCGCTGGGGAATGTTGAAGCCAAGGCGCTCGGTCAGGGCGCTGGCCGCCTCGCCGGTGATGGTGTTGCGCCAGGTGCGGAAGGGCGCAAGCAGTCTGTCCTTGCCGTCGAAGGGCAGGTAGCCGTGCATCATCGCGCTGATGCCGATGGCCTCCAGCTTCGTCAGCGCTGCGCCATACTTCTCCTGCACGTCCTTCGCCAGATTGGCGTAGCAATCCTGAAGGCCCTTCCAGGCGTCCTCCAGGTCGTAGGTCCAGATGCCGTTCACCAGCTGGTTTTCCCATTCGTGGTCGCCCTGGGCGATCGGATTGCCCGCCGGATCGATCAGCACGCCCTTGATGCGCGTGGAACCGAACTCGATGCCCAGCCTGGCCCTGCCGCCCTCGATGATCGTGCGAATGTCGTTCGTGCTCATATGAAACAACCTCCAAACTCTGTATTGATGATGATAGCATTATACCATGCCAATTCCATTTTGAACAGCCTTACCGCTTGTCCTTGTCGATGAATTCAAGGGTGATCGTCGAAAGCGCCGCGAAGGCGAGTATGAACATGAACAGCGTGAGCCAGTAATCGGAGACGTTATCCACGGTATATTCGTATTCCAGCTTGAAATTCGCCGCGGCGGCCTTCTCCTCCAGGAACTTCATCACCCTGTCCTCGCCGACCAGGTTCAGCAGGTCCCCCACCGTGGCGGGAACGGAAATCACCTGCTCGCGCCGGGACTGGACGTCCGGGTTGTTGAGCAGCAGGTCGATGATATCGCCCAGGGTGGCGTCCTCGGTGATGGCCTCGTCCTTGTTCTGCTCCCAGAAGCCGGAGGCCTCCAGCATATCCAGCACTGTGCCGATCGTCATCCCCTCGGTGATGGCGTCGTCCCTGTGGGCCGCCACGGTGCCCGAGGTGTCCAGCGCCGCCTTCAGCTGCCCCAGCGTCATGGTCGGCACCAGCACCTGGCCGCGAATGGCGCTGACGGTACTGTTGTCCTTCTGCCCCAGCATGTCCATGATCTGGCCCACGGTGATGGTGGCGTCGATCTTGTCATTCTTCATCTTCCGGATCATGTCCGCAATGGAGGCGTAGGGCTGGTGATTCACGTCGGACTGGGCGGCGATGACCTTCAGGCCCGGGTTGGAGATGGTCAGGTAGGTCAGGGGCTTGCTCCAGCTGGGCAGCGTCAGCATGCCGCCGGAGAACACCAGCTGGAAGATCAGCACGAAGGGCATGATGGTCATGGCCGTCGTGGTGGTGTGGGCCAGCGAGGAGATCCACAGCGACATCATGTCCGAGGCGTAGGTGATCAGGAACAGAGAAATGCCGAATTCCACGATAAACAACGGCATGATCTTGCCCTCGATCGGATACTTCACGCCGACCTGCTTGGTCACGAACAGCGTCACGCCCACCTGGAGCAGGCACAGCAGCGCCTGGTAGATCATGTGGGCGACGATGTAGGAGGAGATGTGCATGCCCGAGCGGTGCTCCCGCTTGATCACGTCCCGCTCGCGGCAGATGACCTGGATCGAGTTGAAGCAGCCGTTCCAGATGCACACGCACACCATGGCAAAGGCGCCCATCACGGTGCCCTCCATGTTGATGAAGAACTTGCGCCGGATGACCATGCCCACCAGGCCGGCGATCAGCGCCGCCATGGGCAGCACCTTCCAGTCGCTCTGGTACACGAACATCCTCAGCAGCTTTCCAAGGTAGATAAAGACCTGAGCGCCGCGCCCGCGGTGGCGCGTCATGAACCGCCGCTTACCTCTTTCGATTCTCGTCTCAGCCATTCCTCGCCACCTCCGCATACTTCATGACAAAATCGTCGGCCAGGCCGTCGCCGCCCTCCTCCTTGCGGTTGACGGACTTGACGATCTGCTCCATCTTTTCCCGCTGGAAGAACCTCCGGGCGTCCTCGATGCTGCCGTAGTAGGCCAGCCGGCCGGTGCGGGCGCTGTCCTTCGCCAGCACGATCACGTCGTCGAACAGGTCGATCACGCGGTCCGGCGTGTGGGTGATGACGATGACGATCTTGCCCGTGTCGGCGATCTTGCGCAGCTGCTCGAACAGCTCCCGGGCCATGACGCCGTCCAGGCCCGAATCGGGCTCGTCCAGTATGAACAGCGACGGGTTCGATATGAATTCCATCGAGATCGACAGGCGCTTCTTCTGGCCGCCGGAGAGCTTTTCGACCAGGTTGTCCTTGACGGGCGTCAGGCCGAAGATCTCCATGACCTCGTTCACCCGCTCCCGGCGCTGCTTCGCGCTGACCTCTATGGGCAGGCGCAGCTTCGCCGCGTCCAGCAGCGTGTTCAGCACGGTGTCCTTGCCCCGCATCATCTCGCTCTGGGGCACGAAGCCCACCTCGTACTGCATCTTTTTATAGTGCCGGTACAGGTCGGTGCCGTTCAGCATGACCTGGGCCTTCGCCTTTTCGTAGCCGTTGATGGCGTTGACATAGGTGGTCTTGCCCGCGCCGGAGCCGCCCAGCAGCAGCACCATGTGGCCCTGGGGAATGGCCATGTGGATGTCCCGCAGCAATACCTTCTTCCGGAAGAACTCGGTGGCGGTGCGCTCGGTCAGGTTCACCGTCAGGCCCGCGTCCATGACCGTGGCGCTGCCCTGGGTGGCCAGGCGCTTCAGCTCGGCGCTGATGTCCTCCACCTTCCACTCGGGCTGGTACTTTGGGTTGAAGCCCCAGATCAGGGCGGGGATGAAACGGGTATAGACGAACGCGCACAGCAGCAGCCAGCGCTTTTTCAACCCATAGACATCGATCATGCCAGCCCAGACGCGGATGCCGTAGATGAAATGAACGAGAGTCAGCGAAAGCAGCAGTATGGCGATGATCAAATCCCCGGTGCCGACGTTCGCCGCGCTCTCAGGCGTCGGGTTGCGGATCAGCAACAGCACATCGAGGCATGTAAGGCCAAACTGGGTCAGCGAGAAGACGGGGCCCTCATTTTCGCGCCCCGCGCAGCGGGACAGCTGGTAGTTTCTGGCAAAGGGTACCAGCGCCCACCAACCCTTGAGGCCCGACTTCTCGAACAGCTTCCACAGGCCGACCAGGTACAGGGCCGACAGCACGCAGCCCATCCGCGTCGATTGTGAAAAAAATATCACCAGCAGTATATTTACAGCAATCATTCCATCCACTCCTTCGCATCCGGGAAAACCCTTGGAATGCATTTTTATATATCATTGTTATTATTATAACGCCTGGAACGCATTCACGCAATATTAATCTTTACAGATATATTGTGAATTTGGAAGCAGACCCTAAGACCCTTCCGCCTCATCATACAGCGCCGAAAGCATCTCCGGGGTGATGGAACCGACCTTGTTGTAGACGACCTCGCCCCGACGGTTGAGCACGATGGTCTGCGGGAACGTGCCGGAGCTGCCGACGATCTCCGCCACGGTGTCGTCATCGTCGTCGGTGGCGAAGGGCATGGCGTAGCCCTTGTCGGCCAGGTACTCCGCGGGGGCGTCCATCACCATCGAGGAGTGGACCACGAGCATGGCGATGTCGCCCTCGTGCGCCTTGTACAGCTCGCTGAAATAGGGCAGCTCGTGCTTGCAGGGCGTGCAGGAGGTCGCCCACAGGTTGATGAAGGTGATCTTGCCGCGCTGCTGGGCCAGGTGGAACTCAGAGCCGTCGTAGCAGGAAAGGGTGAAGTC
>JAZOUD010000052.1:0-5102 GCA_045658005.1 Clostridia bacterium
CTGTTCGGCGGGGGCAACGTGTGCAGCGGGAGCGGTCTGTCCGGCGGGGGCGACGCGCCCGGCGGGGGCGGCATAACCCACGGGGACCACGTGTCCGGCGGGGATAGCGCGCGCTGCGGGACGCTCGAAGGGCGGGGGCGGCGCGATGGCGAAGGCGATCCGGTTGCCCTTGAAGGTTTCCAGGTCGAACACCTGAAGGCTGCCCTCGGGGCAGGTCTGGTCGGTGGGCAGCAGCTGGGCCTTGTCGTCGGCGCCGGGCAGCAGCTCCCAGGCGTAGCGCTCGGAATGCAGCGCCTCGCCCTTCAGCAGCACCTGGACCGTGCGGGGCGGGGGCAGCACGCCGTCCCGGGCCTCCTCGGGCAGGATCTCAAAGATCGTGTCCGGGGCGGGCTCGCGCACCACGTCGGAATAGATGATGTAGGCGTTTTGCTCCGGCGAATCCTCGCGGAAGTTCTTGTTGGGGCGGATCTTGTCGTTGTCGTCCGGGTGGGCGCGCAGGTCCACCACGCAGAACAGGCCGAGCTTGCGCATGCGGGTCTTGAAATGATAGGATTCGTTTTTGTCCGGCACGATGCGGATACAGCCGTCGTTGGGATAGTCCTTGTGCTGGGTATAGGGCACGTATTGACC
The DNA here is from genome assembly GCA_045658005.1 of Clostridia bacterium. GTDB lineage: Bacteria > Bacillota > Clostridia > Christensenellales > Aristaeellaceae > UBA2862. Next base: position 631 of record JAZOUD010000052.1, read on the forward strand.
CTCGGATTCCACCAGCAGGGGCTTGAGGCGGAAAAAGGATTTCAGGGGATTGTCCTCTTCCAATATGCCAATAAAGAGTTTTCCAGGCAGTGACATTTGATCTTCCCTCCATTTTGTGTTTGGGGCGACGGTTTACGTGGCCCATGCTGAGCGTTTTGGGGCCCTTCTCATCCAATATTTTCCAACTCATTGGACAAACATTAGTTCAATGTTAATTTTATCATTTTATGGGGAAAATGTCAAGGACAAATCGCAGGTTTCGCGGCGAAATCGCGCAGGCTGGGTTCACGCAGGTTTTTGTCCTTGCGGGAGGATGCGATCTATGATATAATGGCTGCGATAGCGGGGAAGCGCGGAGCTGAACAGCTTCACCAAAACAACTCGAAGGGAGTGTCGGGCCGTCTATTCGACGGAAACGGATATGGAGAATCGGCATCATTTGAATGCAGGGACGGACAGGCCGCCGAGGCGCGTTTACATCGACCTGGTCAGGATATTCGCAATACTGCTGGTGATGTTCATTCACACGAACAACAGGGGCGCCATGCTTTTCCTCGAGAAGCGCAATTCGGGGTTTTTTGGCTTTTACCTGTTCAGCGACGTGTTCATCAGGATGGCCGTGCCGCTGTTTTTCATGGCCTCCGGGGCGGTGCTGATGGGACGGGAAGAGCCCTATGGGACGCTGTTGAAGAAGCGCTTTGTCCGGTTTGTCGTGGTGCTGGTCGTCGCGTCGCTGCTGACCTATTGCTATCGCTGCTTCCGGACGTCGGCAATGACCTTTTCGGTGCCGGATTTTCTGAAGCGGCTTTACAGCGGGGAAATCTCAACGCCCTACTGGTACCTGTACCGGTATCTGGCCTATATATTGATGCTGCCCCTGCTCAGGAAGTTGGCCGCCGGCATGGGGGACCGGGAGTTTCGGTGGATGTTCTGGATGTTCGCGCTGATTCGCGCGCTCAACTACGTGGACTTCCTGCTGTGGAAGGGCAAGGCCAGCCACGAGAGCCATTTTGCCTTCCTGATCAACATGGACTATGTCTTTTACCCGCTGATGGGATGGCATCTCGACACGAAGCAGCGGGAGGGGAAGCTGGACGGGCGCACGGCACTGGCCCTGGTCGCGGGCAGCGCTCTGGCCATCGGGGTCAGTTGCCTCATGGTCTGCTACAAGTGCAACCTGCTGGACAAGTGGGACAAGAACACGAGCGAGTCCTTTCACAGCATCCTCACCTTTGTACCTGCCGTTACGGTCTTTTACCTGTGCGGGCTGTGGGAGCAGCGGCACAGGCCCGGTCCGCGACTGGCCGGGGCGATCACCCTGGTCGGTGGGCTGACCTTCGGCATCTACCTGATGGAATACCCGTGCAGGCGCGAGCTGTTGGCGGTCTATACCACGCTTGAGCCGATACTGCGCTCATACCTGGCCAGTTGGGTGTGGGTTTTCGCCGCCTTTGTGCTGGCGGGGTTCATCACCTTCCTGCTGAAAAAGGTGCCAGGCGTCAGGCGGTATCTTTGAGACAGGAAAAACGGAGGGACATTTCGGCGAAGCGCTGACGGTAAAGGGAGGCGGCGACATGGACCCGAAGGAGACGCTGATGGCGGCCAGGCAGTCGAAGCTGCGGCTGGAGGCGCTGATGGAGCGGCGCGGCTGGTATGAACAGGTGCAGCAGTGCCACTCCGGCGGCGGGTCGGAATCGCTGACACAGCTCCAGCAGGCGCTGGACCGGGAGATCGACGAGGTCGCCCGGCAGGAGCTGGCGGCGATGGGGCAGATCGACGCCCTGGCCGACCTTCGCCAGCGGGAGGTGCTGACTTATCGGTACCTGAACGGCTGGAAATGGAAGGAGATCGCAAGGCGCATGGGCTATTCCCCGGATTGGGTCAAGCATATGCATGCGGACGCGATCAGGGCCGCAGAGACGTTAAAAAATGATGAAGCGTGAAAACTCGACACGAAAAAACACTTTTGGCGTGATATTATTATATTAGCAGGACGTGAAGGCGCGAATGACGCGGCGGACGGGCGATGGCCCGGCCGCCGTTTTTCATGGCGCGAAGGAGGTTGATTGAGATCGAGAGGGAAGATGTGAACTGGGAGGCCGTGCGAGCGGAGTATGTGGCCGGTGATGTGGGCCAGGTCGCCCTGGCGAAGAAGCACGGGGTGAGCGTCTATGCGCTGAGAAAGCGGGCCGGAGCGGAGGGGTGGGTGGCGGAAAAGGCGGGGAATCGCGCCAAAGCATCGGATGCCGGGAACCCGGTGGCGGCGGACGTCAAGGGCGCGGAGGCCCGGGGCATGGCTTCGGAGGAAGCAGGCAGCGCAGGCCCTGAGGCGGCGGACAGCGAGGGCAGGGAGGTCCAGGTTGCCCGCCGCACCCGCATGGCGCTGCTGCAAATGCTGGAGCGGGCGGCGACGGCCATCCCCTGTGATGCCACGGAGATCAAGACCACAGGGGACGGCGGCGAGGTGCGGCTGTTGAAGCTGCGGGACCTGACAGCGGCCTACAAGGAGCTGGCGGTCGACCTGCCCGTGGAGGACGCCGACGGGGGAAGCAGGGTGGTCATCGACATATGAATACGATCCGGTTGTCTACCCTGCTGGGGCCGGCATGGCACGGGATGGCCCGTGACGTGTTCGACCACGGGCACACACACTATAATTTTTCAGGCGGCCGCGGTTCGCTGAAGTCGTCCACTGTGTCGCTGCTGGTGCCGCTGCTGCTGGTGCTGCATCCCGAGGCGCACGCGTTGGTCCTCCGCAAGGTCGGCAGCACCCTGCGGGATTCGGTCTTCGCCCAGTACGTCTGGGCCATCGGGGAGCTGGGCATGGCCGAGCAGTGGACGGCGAAGGTCGCGCCCATGGAGCTGATCTACAAGCCCACCGGGCAGCGGATCATGTTCCGGGGCGCGGACGATCCCATGAAGATCAAGTCCATCAAGGCGCCGTTCGGGTACATCGCCGTGACCCACTTCGAGGAGCTGGACCAGTTCGCCGGGCGGGCGGAGATCCGGAACATCCTCCAATCGACGATGCGCGGCGGGGCGGTGTTCTGGAATTTCGAGACCTACAACCCGCCGATCACCCGGGACAGCTGGGTGAACAAGGACGCGCTGGAGGACAGGGCGGACCGGCTGCGGCATCATTCCACGTACCTGGAAGCGCCGGAGGAATGGCTGGGGCCACAGTTCATCGCCGAGGCCGAGCACGTGCGGGACACCGACGAGCGGGCGTACCGGCACGACTACCTGGGCGAGGCCACCGGCAGCGGCGGCGAGGTGTTCGACAACCTGGAGATCAGGGAGATTTCGGTCGACGAGCTGAAGGGCTTCGACCGGATATTGATGGGCATCGACTGGGGCTGGTACCCCGACCCCTTCCAGTGGGTCAAGGTGCACTGGGACCCGGCGCGGCGGGTGCTGTACCTGATCGACGAGTACCGGGCCAACAAGCAGTCGAACGCCCAGACCTGGGCAGCGCTGAAGGAATTAAAGGGCGTGCGGGAGTTCGACCTGATCACCGCGGACAGCGCCGAGGAGAAGTCCATACAGGATTACCGGGCCTACGGCAGCATGTGCCGCGGGGCCATCAAGGGGCCGGATTCCCGGCGGTATGGGTTCAAGTGGCTGCAATCGCTGAAGACCATCGTCATCGACCCGGCGCGGTGCCCGAACGCGGCGCGGGAGTTCAGCGCGTATGAGTACGAGCGCAACAAGGACGGGGAGATTCTGAACAGCTACCCGGACGGGAATGACCATGCGATTGACGCGGTGCGGTACGCCACGGAGAGCATTTGGCGGAGGAAAGGACTGTAACCGAATGAGGAACGTAATTGAATGAGGAATTAGGGTCGTAATTTTCCTAATTCCAAAGGCGGTGTGTCATGAATTTAATCACACTGATAAAGAACCTGATCGAAAGGGTGAGAAGCCGTTTGATTCCGTACAAAGACATCGCTGCAGCGGAGCAGATCAAGACGCCGCTCGCCCCGGAGATGGTGCGGGCGCTTTCGCTGTGGTGCGAGCTGTACCACGACCGGGCGCCGTGGAAGGAGCCGGGGAAGGTCAAGAGCCTGAACCTGTGCGCCATGGCCGCCAGCGAGATTGCCCGGCAGGTGGTGCTGGAGATGAAGGCCACGATTGACGCCGGGGGCGAGGACGCCGAGGGCAAGTCCACGGTGAACGAACGCTCCGAATACCTGAAGGGCGAATTCGATGGGCTGCTGGCCGTGCTGCGGCTGAAGCTGGAGCTGGGCTGCGCCGCCGGCGGCATGATCGTCAAGCCCTGCCCGGATCCGGCGACGGGGAAGATTTACTTCGACTTCGCGCCGGACTGGAGCCTGTACCCGCTGGCCTTCGACGGCGCGGGAAATCTCAGCGACGTCATCATTCCCACGTGTTCCGGGACGGGAACGTCATCTATACCCGGCTGGAGCGGCACACGCTGGACGGGGAGAACGTGGTCATCACACAGCGGG
>JAZOUD010000053.1:0-11319 GCA_045658005.1 Clostridia bacterium
CCACCGGCATGACCACCGTGGAAGGCATCCAGTTCGACCGCGGCTATTCTTCCGCCTACATGGTCACCGATACCGAAAAGATGGAAGCCGTGCTGGATGATCCGCTGCTGCTGATCACCGACAAGAAGATCTCCAACATCCAGGAGATCCTGCCCCTGCTGGAGCAGGTGGTGCAGACCGGCAAGAAGCTGCTGATCATCGCCGAGGACGTCGAGGGCGAAGCCCTGGCCACCCTGGTGCTGAACAAGCTGCGCGGCACCTTCACCTGCGTGGCCGTCAAGGCCCCCGGCTTCGGCGACCGCCGCAAGGCCATGCTTCAGGATATCGCCATACTGACCGGCGGCCAGGTCATCACCGAGGAGCTGGGCCTGGAGCTGAAGGAAGCCACCATCGACATGCTGGGCTCCGCCCGTCAGGTGAAGATCGACAAGGAGAACACCGTCATCGTCGAGGGCGCCGGTGATTCCGACGAGATCAAGGCCCGCATCGCCTCCATTCGCAGCCAGATCGAGGACACCACCTCCGATTACGACCGTGAGAAGCTGCAGGAGCGCCTGGCCAAGCTGTCGGGCGGCGTCGCCGTGATCAACGTCGGCGCGGCCACCGAGGTCGAGATGAAGGAGCGCAAGCTGCGCATCGAGGACGCCCTGGCCGCCACCCGCGCCGCCGTGGAAGAGGGCATCGTGCCCGGCGGTGGCACCGCGCTGCTGAACGCCAGCAAGTCCGTGGCCAAGCTGATCTCCGAGGCCAGCGGCGACGAGAAGACCGGCGTGCAGATCGTGCTGCGAGCGCTGGAGGAGCCCGTCCGCCAGATCGCCAAGAACGCCGGCGCAGAGGGCAGCCTGATCGTCGAGAAAATCAAGAGCCGCAAGTCCACCACCTTCGGCTATGACGCCGCCAAGGATGAATACGCCGACATGATGGAGCGCGGCATCGCCGACCCCACCAAGGTCACCCGCTCTGCCCTGCAGAACGCCGCTTCCGTGGCCGCGATGGTGCTGACCACCGAATCTCTGGTCACCGACATCCCCGCGCCGGAGCCGGCTGCTCCCGCCGGCAACCCCGGCATGGGCGGCATGTATTGATGCAAGCCTGAGGCTTTTTGGGCGCGACTCCCTTATTTCGGAGCCGCGCCCTTGGCGTTATTCATGCTGTATAAATGAACAATCCAATTCAAAAATGCATTGTATCTATTAAATAATCTAAAATCGCTTGATAAATACGAATTAATGTGATACCATGTAGACAAGTATACTATTCACGCTCTAAGCATACCTTCACTCTCTCTGCTTCCCCTGCCGGTTCGGACAGCCTCGCTGATCCGCGTCTGCGCCGATATTAAGGAAAGGGATCCGTATGAAATATTTGCCCCAGGACAAGTTTGGTTTCGTCCATACCGGCTACCAGCAGCAGGTCAAGGAAGCCAACATCAAGCGCATTTTCGACTTGGTGCGCAGCGGGAAGTGCAAATCCCGCGCTGAAATCGTGCGCCACATGAACCTGAGCGCCACGAGCGTCTCAGTGCTGGTGGAGGAGCTGGCCAACCGCAAGCTGATCGACGAGACCGGCCCTGCACAGACCTCCCTGCCCGGGCGGCGGCCCATCAGCCTGCGGCTGAACAAGACCGCCCATCACCTGGCGGTGTTCTCGGTCAAGCCCGAGGGCGTACGCTTTGCGCTGATGAGCCTGGAATGCCGCATCCTCGAAGATCGCTTTTTCCCGCTGGATTGCCACACGCTTGACGAAGCCACCGCCGGCGACGCCTACATCGACCTGTTCGACGACATACTGCGCAACCAATCGAAGCGGTTCAACCCCTCCCGCGCCGTGATGATCGGCGTCTGCTTCCCCGGCATATACATCGAGCAGGACCACCTGTTCCACACCGAAACGGCGCTGGGCTTCCCGCTGACCGAGGAATCCATCCGCCGTTTCCAGAAGCGCGTGGGCCTGTCGGTGTTCCTGTTCAACAGCACCCGCAGCATGGCCTATGCCGAGAAGAAGTTCCTGGACGCCGCCAATCCCGACGTCCCGGACGCCCCGGACACCCAGAACATGATATTCGTCGAGATTCGCGGAGGCATACGCTGTTCGTTCATATCAAACGGCGATATCTATCCCGGCCCCTTCAACGTATCCGGCGAAATCGGGCACTTCACCATCGATTACAGAGGAAGGCCCTGCTCCTGCGGCAACCGCGGGTGCCTCGAGCGCTACGTCAACCTGAACGCCATGCTGGAGGACGCGCGGCACGCCGCCGAAGCGGCGGGCATCGAGCCCCCGGACAGCCTGGAGGCGCTGGCGCAGCGCTACCCCGACGAGCCCGCCCTGCTGGAAGCCGTCAAGCAGTCGGCGCAGCTGCTGGCCTTCGGCCTGTACAGTGTCATGTGCAGCTCCGGCATGCGGCGCATCGTGCTGGGCGGCGGCATCGAGGTCATGGGCGACATCTTCCTGCGGGAGGTCTACCACGCCCTGTGCAGCCGGACCTCGCTGATTCGCCACATAGATCTCTCCTACGCCCAGGCCGGCCCCAACGCCGAGGTCCTCGGCGTGGCCGAGCACTACCTGGACAAGGTGTTCACGATCACGATGTGATATCCATGGAACGAGGATCGCCCCCCAACCGGGGGCGATTTTTGTCTATGCGATATGATACCGGTGCGTCAAGCCATGTTCTTTGCCATCATGCGATTGCGCTCAGCCAATGCATCAAGCGCCTTTGCCCACAATTCGGGATTCTTCTGCGGATCAATCTCGGGAGAATCCTCGTCTTCGATAAAAGGGAATTCCCGGGATGCTTCGATCTCCCTGACCTGATCTTCTGTCGGTATCGCGTCTGCTTTTATCATATGAAGCGAATCATTGCACTGATTATTGTACTTGTACTTTGTGGCGCAGCCCTGGCCGAGGGCATTGACTGGTCCAAGATGACCGATGAGCAGATCAACACGGAGATTGCGAATGCCCAGGCAGAATTGGAAAAGCGCGGTGGAGGGACTGAGAGCGTCAAAGTCGAAGAGGGCACACCCACGCTTCAGAAGGGCAGCAAGGGCGATGACGTCAAGAAGCTGCAGCAGCGGCTAAAGGACCTGAACTACCTCAGCGGCGGCGTGGACGGCGACTACGGCAACGGAACCGCTTCGGCGGTATCCGCCTTCCAGAAGGAAGCCGGTCTGAGTGAAACCGGCATCGCGGACGAAGCCACCCAGAAGGCGCTGTACGCCGACGATGCTCCCAAATCCAGGGTCTATACGAAGCTGGACTACAAGGCCGTCGCGCGCGACCCGAATGCCCACAATGGCGACTTGATCACCTTCTCCGGCAAGGTTTTACAGGTATTGGAAAGCGGCAAATACATCACCTTCCGCATTTCCTCCAAGGGCAATTACGACAATGTCGTCTATTGCAGTTATGTGGCGCCGGATAATTACAAACGCATTCTGGAGGACGACAAGGTGACCGTCTATGGCACGTGCACCGGCATCTATACCTACGAAACCATCATGGGCGGCAGTGTGACCATTCCCTCCTGCACCATTGACAGAATCGAAATCAGGTAGCACAGTGCGCTTCAAGCGGCTGTCTCAAAGCGACGTTCCAACGGAAACACTCCACTGTAGCGGCGGCCCTAAAGGACTAACTTCGTGTCGCAATCTGCCGCCGGATGGTGCCTGTCAGGCGCCGCTACATGCGTATTCCGCAAGACGTAACGTGTTCTGAGACAGCCACTTTTTTTCAGAATCTCCCTGTTTTTGCGTCCGCTCCTACTCCCCGACGGTCAGCTCCTCCTGCATCCAGTACAGCGCAGCGACAATAGCATCCAGCACACCCAGCAGGTCGTCTCTGTGTTGAGCCTTCAACAGCTCCGGGATCTCCAACCCCTGCCCCTCGTAAAGGCACACCGCGCCATTGACAATCAGGCGCAGCTTCAGTATTTGAGCATCCAAAGCACTCCCCCTCCTTCTTACTGGCACATATACAGGATTTATATACCGTCGGTTCTGACAGGCGTAATTCTGATTTGGCGAGCTCATTAGTGCTTCGCAACAAATCATAATTCACTTGACTGAACAGCTGCCTTTCATGTCTTTATTGACATTATACTATTTTTCATGTACAAAAAAACGGACTTTAACGTCCGTTTTCCATTTTTTCCAACGACCGTCACATTTTCTGTTCATGTGACCTGTATATTCGCTTATTTGATCTCCTGCTCCAATTCATCGAATACCGGCGCGCTGAAAAAATCGCCGAGGGTCATGTCAAGCCCGTCGCAGAGCTTCTTGATCAGGTTAATGGTCACTTCTCTGCGCCGCCCATCCAGCATGCTGTAGACCGTGGAAGGCGTCACCCCCGAGCGGTACGCCAGCTCGTTGGGTCGCATGTTTCGCTGCTCAAGTATCTCACGGAACCGCGTTACCACTGCTTCCTTTACGCCCATTATTCTCACCCCGCTATATAAGAGTACAAAAAAATGCCCTCCGAAATATACGCACTTGCTTTTTAGTAATTTTTGTGTATAATGTATTTATGACGCAGCTGAGTAATTATTCGAAAAAGGAGGGTCGACATTCGTTTCAATTGTCAGCTGCACAACAATCATTGAAGGAGGAGAAGCCTATGAAGTTTAATTGGAAGAGGCTGGCCGCGCTGTTGCTGGCCGTAGTACTGATGCTGTCCCTGACGGCTGTGGGCGAGGAAGAAATCACCATTGCAGATGACGCGTCCACCAATGCCGCCGAAATCGAAGACGTTCTCGGCATTGATGACGCACTCACAGAGCCCGACTTAGTGCTCGACGATCCTCTTGAGCTCAATTTGTCCGACGATATTCTGAATTCATTGGAAGAATCCATGATTGAGCCGTCAGATATCACGGAGCCGGAAGGCATGGAGCAGGAAGCAACCAATGCTTCCGATGACATCACGTTGGGAATCAATGAGACCTATCAACTCAGCAGGAAGGGCCTGGGCAAAAGGCTCTCCTTCAAATCCACAAAGCCAAGGGTGGTCAGCGTCTCCGGCAAGGGACTCGTCAAGGGCCTGAGGAAGGGCACTGCAGAGATCATCATACTGTCCGGCACAACAGAAAAGAAGCGGTATACCGTTCAGGTCGTTGCCGCGCCCAAAAAGGTCACCCTGCCTTCAAAGTCCATCACCCTGGGCGTCAAGGAATCGGTGACATTTGAACCGAAGATCACGAGCGGCTCCCACACCACCTTCACCTGGGAAACCAGCAACAAGGCCGTCGCTATCGTCAGCAAGGGTGGCAAGATCACAGCCAAGAAAGCCGGCAAGGCCAACATCACCGTCAAGACCCACAACGGCAGGAAGGCTGTCCTGAAGGTAACCGTCGCCAAAGCGCCCGCCAGCGTCTCCCTGAACAAGACCACTGCCAACCTGAAGGTTGGTGATACACTCCGCCTGAAAGCCTCCCTGCCGAAAGGTACCGCTTCCTCCAGGCTGACATGGAGGAGCAATGATACGGATGTAGTAACGGTTACTGAAAAAGGCACAGTGACTGCTGTCGCCAGCGGCACAGCCAAGATTTCTGTCACCACATACAACGGCAAGAAGGCCATCTGCAAGGTGACGGTGGTGAATGATGAGCCTGAGGCACCCGTTCTGTCCGCAGACCCAACGAGCGTAAGCGTCAACGCCGGTCAATCGTATTCGGTCACTATAACCTACCTCAACGATAATACAATCAGATGGAGCGTTGACGATTCAAGCATTGCAACCTGCAAATGGGGCGACGGATGGGTTGGTGACACCTGTCAGTTGATAATCACTGGTGTGAGTGCAGGCAGCACAGTCGTAACCGTGCGTGATACCGTCACTGAAGACTTTGTGAACATCTATGTGACTGTAACGGGAAGTAGCGGTTATACCGGGGAACTTTTAGGCGCGTATGGAACGGATTTCGATGAATTCAATTCCGTTGTGGACGATCCTTTGTCGTATTATGATTATGATGATGGCAAATATTACTATGTAAACGCCTACATGATGATCGTTGTGTCTGCCAGTACCAACGACATTGAAGGCATCATGCTGACCAGTAAAAGCAGCAAATACACTCTAACGGGCGTTTATCCCGGAATGAGCTTATCCTCTGCTCAATCTGCGGCTATCAGTTTTGGATGGACTTCATATAAGGTCGATGGGGATAATTATTGGTATACGGCAACCTACAAAGGGAAAACAGTATGCCTGATCATCACAAAAGATAGTTATTCCTCTACCGTTAAGTCCGTAACAATGCTTTAAGGATGCCGGATGAAAAACAAGCTGTATGATTCCGAAAATGAATCGAAATCATACAGCTCAATCCCTTTCCGCGACTGTCCATCGACAGTCGCGGATTTTTTACATTTCACCTTCCCGGGATTCTTTCATACCCCTTCCCGCTCTCCAACCGCCAGCTCCTCCTGTATCCAATACAGTGCCGTGACAAGAGCATCCAGCACGGTTATCAGGTCGTCTCGGTGCTGCGCTGCCAACAGCGCAGGGATCTCCAGCCCCTGTCCTTCGTAAAGGCTCACCGCGCCGTTGACGATCAGGCGCAGCCTCTGCATTTGACACTTCAACTCAATTCAGGTATAATTTCAGCGGGGTGATTATATGGCAATGACCGAAACAATCCGCATTGCGCTGGTAAAACGCGGTAATATTTCTGAAGCTGAATTAGCGCGAAGGATGGGCATTTCCCCACAGAATTTGCACAACAAAATGAAGCGGGATGATTATAAAGAAAGCGAATTACGCAAAATCGCCGAGGCCCTGGGACTGCAACTGGAGATCAGCTTTGTCAATCCCGAAACGGGGGAACGCGTATAGGCATTTCCATTCTCATATTTAGAGCAGAAAAGGTCCTTCGCTTCGCTCAGGATGACAACGCGATGTTATCATCCCGAGCGGCGCGAAGGACCTTTGCGTATTGCTGAACTGCGGTCGCTTACCCCACCCAGTTGGGCTTGATCGCCTGGATCACCTCGTCCTTGTCGTTCAGGAACACGACGCCCCAGTCCAGGTCGTCCTTGGTGATGGTCAGCGTCACCGGGCTGGACTCGGTGTAGTCCTGCTGACTGACCAGCACGGAGTCGTTCTCGCTGAATATGACAGCGGTCTTGGCGTCGCCGCCCAGCACCAGGTCGAAGTGGATCTTGTCGCCGGTCACGGGGTTGTACTTGGGCTCGCCCAGTTCCTCTTCCACGGGCGCCGCTTCTGTCTCCTCGGTCACCATCGACTTCTCAAAGGGGTTCGCCTCGGCTGCCGCCTCGGGGGCTTCCTCGACCGCCTCGGCCGCCTCGCCCTCTTCCTCCTCCGGCGGGGCGGGCGGGGTGAAATAGAACAGGCCTTCGATGCCGAAATCGCTTTCCAGCACGGGCGTCCACTGGGTCTTCTCGGTCAGGTCGTAGTTCGAAACATGGTTCTCGCCCGCCGTGAAGCAATTCAGGTCCATCAGCACATAGTAGCTCTCGTTGAACTTCAGCGAAACGGGCAGGTGCATTTCAATGCAAACGCCGCTGCCCCACTTCTTCGCCACCAGCTCGTTTTCCTGCTGGACGCGCAGCTCGACCTGGTCGGGATTGGCGAAATCGATGTCCACGATCTCGGTATCGGTGGAATCGTACAGGTGGGCATGGCCCTCGCCCAGCTCGATGTCCTCGCGGGGCAGGTAGATCTCCAGCACATTGCAGAAATACTTCACCTTCAGCTTCGCGCTGGGATAGGTATAGTCGTAACCCATCTCCTTGCTCAGGTCGATCTTCGGCACACCCGGCAAGGGCTGGTCCGGCCCAAGGCCCTCCGCCCACTCGGCCGCAAGCGCACTGGTCGCGCACAGCAGACATACCAAAACCACCGCCAACAGTCTCTTCATTCAAAACTCTCCCCTTCCCGTATTCTTCGGCCCACCACCACAAATCTTCCGTTGCGGTGGCGCGCTCGATCGCAGGTTGTCAGTGTGATGAATTCGTCGCCGAATTCACGCTCGATGCCGGTATCGTAAAGCTGATTGTCCTCAATCTCCGCCAGCCAACGGTCTGCGTCGATCTTGTAATCGATGATGGCGTTGTAGCGGAACCCCGTCTCGTCCTCATCGTAATCCGCGGAATAGAAGCAGGCGAAGATCACGTAGATCTTGCGCTCCATCAGCGAGTCGAACTCGAGGAACGGATGCTTCGCCCAATAGCTCTTGGCCCGATACTGGGGCAGGCCGCCAAACATGGAGCCGTTCTTCATGTGGTGCCCGCTGACGACCAGGTTGTAGCTGGGCGTGTAGGGATCGCACAGCACGTCCAGTATGATCTGGCCGTTGATGTTTTCCTCGCCGTAGAAGTCGTGGGTGAGGTAAAACTCGCCGTCCTCCGCCTGGACCACCGGATAGTCGATGACCGTGTCCGGGATGCTGATCCAGCCAACCAGATCCTTGTTGAGGGCGTAGATGGCCTTCAGCTCGGGCAGTATGGCCGCCTCGTCCAGCACTACCTTGTCCCGGAGCGCGTAGGGCAACGGCCCATTGCGGATGGAACGGTCTGGCGTGGGCGTCGGCGCGACGGTCGGCCCCTCCACCGGCTTTGGCGTGGGCGTCGGTTCGGGCGTCGGCGCGTAATACTTGCCCAGGTCCCAATAGTTGGGCTCCCGCGTCGGCTCGGGCGTGGGCGTCGGCTTTGGCGTGGGCGTCGGTTCGGGCGTCGGCAGCGCCTGCTCCACCGGCACAACGGTACCCTCGAGCTCCTCAACCGGGCCAGCGTGACCTTCCACGCCCTCAGCGCCGTCCTGCCGATCCTCCGTTGTCTCCCCAACAGGCTCCAAAGCGCCATCCCGGGCCTCCGTCCCGCTGTCGCCGGCCCTGTCCGACGGGTCATCGGAGGTGATCGCCGACTCCAACGAGCCGCCTCCATTCCCCCCGGAAGCCGCGGGCGCGCTCTCCCCGGAGGATTGGCCGACATCTCCGCCCGCTCCTCCTGTCGCTTCTTCCGTCCCGCCTTCCGGTTCGCCTTCCGGTTCGCCGTCTTCGTCCGGGGCGACCGCTTCGTCGCCCAGGTCTTCCGCAAATCTTCCGGGAAGCGCCGGAAAAACCACATCGTCCCGCGCATCTTCGACCTGGCTCTGTCGCGCCTGCTGGCGCATCTGGGCCAGATCCTCCATGTCGGTATCGTTCTTTTCCTGCGCCTGACGGTAGCGCAACGGGTAGGACAGCGCCACCCCCAGGCATACCACGGCCACGATCACCAGCACAACACGCGCTATTCGCATATCCGTTTTCCCTTATCTGCCTTCCGGCGCACGCGCGATGCTGACCGCGCCTCAATCAGCTCTCGAAAGTCCATCGCTTAACATTATACCATCGTTTTATAATTTTCGCAACAGGAAACTTAAATTAATACTGCATTCAATGAAAAAAAGCCTTATTTCCCTGGCAAACCGATGTCGCAACGCCTGATGAATTTTCCTTCCATTACAGCTGTGCCCGCAGCACGTGAAAACCCGACCCGCGGCCCACGGTTTCGGCCCGGGCATAGATCTCCTTCAGGTATTTCAGCGCCGAGGGCGCGCCCTGCTGCTTGCGAATGACGACATACAGCGCCCCGTCCGGCTTCAGATGATCCCGCGCCTGGGCGAACAGGCCGTAGATGACCGCCTTGCCGGCGCGTATGGGCGGATTGGTGACGATGGCGTCGAACCTTCCCTCCACGGCGGCAAAGCCGTCGCCCTGCACCACCGTGGCCTTAACGCCGTTTTCTGTCAGGTTGCGCCGCGCCAGCTCGACGGCCCGGCTGTTGATATCGGTCATGACGATGTCCAGCCCCGGCCAGCGCCGGCCCAGCGCGACCCCCACAGCACCCCAGCCGCAGCCCAGGTCCAGCACCCGGCCCGACAGCGCCGGCAGCGCGTCCAGCAGCACCTCGGTACCCCGGTCCAGGCCGTCCCGGGAGAACACGCCCGCGTCGGTGATGAAGGTCAGATCGTTTCCCAGCGCCCGCAGCGCGATACGGCGCTCGTCGTGGGCAGAGGTTGGCATTTCAGTATAATAATGGTCCGGCATGGTTTAATCCTCTCCTGTTTTCAACTGACAGGCCTTGCAGAGCGCGTCCACTTCCTCCCCGGTCAGGTGCCGCCATTGGCCCGGTCCGAGGGTTGGATCGAGGGCGAGGGGGCCGATGCGCAGGCGCTCCAGGGCGACCAGCGGGTGGCCCACGGCGGCAAACATGCGCTTGACCTGATGAAACTTGCCCTCGGTCAGTATGACGTGAGCCATTGAGCCTTCGTCGCTTGTCTGAACCAGCGCCAGCCGGGCGGGTCGGGCCGTGAAGTCGGACAGCGGTATGCCCTGGGCGAAGGCATCGACCTCGCGGTCCGTCAACATCCCCTCACATCGCGCCCGGTACTGCTTTTCCGCCTTCCATTTGGGCGAGATCAGCCGGTGCGCCAGCTGGCCGTCGGTGGTCAACAGCACCAGCCCCGTCACATCCCTGTCCAGCCGGCCCACAGGCCCGAGTCCCCTGCGGCGCAGCGGCGCGGGCAGCAGGTCCAGCACCGTGGGCAGTCGGCGGTCCTCGGTGGCCGTGAGCACCCCCGCGGGCTTGTTCACCATGATGTACAGTTCACCGGCCTCCACCGGCGCGGCGCCGTCGATGCGCACCTGTCCGGGCTGGACCTGCATGGCGCCGTCCCGTACCGGCCGACCGTCCACCTGCACGCGCCCTGCCGCGATCGCCCTGCGCGCCTCGCTGCGCGTCAGCCCCGTCATGGCCACCGCCTTGTCCAATCGCACAGCCGTCGCACTTCCTTTTTCCAAATTTTTCCAGCGAAGAAGCCGCAACAGTTCAGAAAATTGTCACGTCTTATTAGCGCAATGTGATGGATATACGCCGCGTTTGCAGCTATAATCATTGTTGTTGCACAATCGGCGCATCTGTGCCTCAGGTTCAAGTATAAGCCCTGAACCGCGCCGCGTCAAGACAGGAGGGACGGTTTATGAATCGCAATTCAAGAAAAGCGGCAGGCCGGAATTCCGTCCGGCGCATCGATCCCCGCGCCGCGAAGCGCGTACAGAACCACCGCAGAAAGCGTCACAAGCGCAGGCAGAACAGCCTGCTGCCGGCGCTGTTGTTCACGCTGGGCATGCTGGCGCTCATCGCGCTGGCCGTCCGGCTGCTGTCCAGGCCTGCCGCGAACGTGCCCGCCGCCAGCGAGGTGCAGACCCGCGCCGAGGGCGGACCAGACACCGCCGACCTCCACAGGGCCGAGGAAGCGCCGGTGATCACGCTGGTTCCCCAGGTGACGCCCGCACCCCCGCCCCCCCCCCCC
>JAZOUD010000054.1:0-6462 GCA_045658005.1 Clostridia bacterium
AGCGATTCCGTGAGCATCTTTTCCGCCCTGGCTGCGTCAAGCCCCCTTGACTTGCCGCCAGCAAGCCTGCGGGGTCTTTCCTTGCCAGAACGAAAAATCCGCATCACGGCTTTCGCTGTTCTAACCTGAGAGTAGTATAACCCGTAGAGGCGCGATCAGGCGCCATGAACCGTTGTCCAGAATGATTGCATGAAAAATGGAGCCCTTGCGAGCTCCTAAAATATCCCGTGAGTGCCGTCTGTCGCAGCTTTTTCACCCGCCGCTCAGGCAGGACGGAGACCTGCGGCTGCTTACTGCCTTCCACTGCGAGGAGGCATGGCATCTGCAAAACCGACCCGGAATCCTTTTATGAATCTGTGGGTAAAAGCATTGACTAACGCACACCCCAGGATAAGTTCGTCGTTATCGCGGCGCGCCGCTTTCAACTGTGTCTATTATAGCCGCAAAAGGCCTGAAAGTCAATGATATTTTGCAAATTTCGTGTTTTTTATTTAACGTGCACAAGAGCGGCGCGAAGGTTTGCAAAGAACAGGGAAAGAACTCATTCAAACAGCAGCAGGTTGATCTCCGGTCGCACGCCGACGCGCAGCTGCAGGCGGCTGGCGCCGATGCCCTTGCTGACCAGCAGCTTCATGCCGCCCAAGTCGTGCAGGCCCGATATGGCCGCGGAGGCGCGGCGGGGCTGGTCGAAGCGCTCGAAGCCGATGGCGAAGGGGGTCAGCCCCAGCAGGTTGAACTGTCCGCCGTGGGTGTGGCCGCTGAGCATCAGGTCGGGCCGCGCCTCCGGCAGCACGGGGTAGTGGGACAGCAGTATGCGATAGCGCGCGCCGTTGCCCGCGCCGGACCACAGCCTGTCCACATGGGCCTGGCCATAGAGGTGTTCGTCGATGCCGCCGACGCAGAGCTTGCCACCGGCCAAGGGGATATCGACGGAGGCGTTGACCAGCAGCCTGCACCCGGCCTGCGCCATGGTCTTGCGCAGCGCCTTCAGACGGCCCTGCCAGGCCTCGGCGTCGTTGTTGCCGAGCACGCCGTAGGCGCCCAGGGGAAAGTCGAGCCTGCCCAGGGCCTTGAAGAAGCGCGCGCAATCCTCCGCGAAGTCGCTGTAATCGCCGCCCAGCAGCAGCAGCTGGGGCGAGGCTCCGGCGATCCGGTCCACCAGCGCGTCCAGCTCGGCCTGGGTGGTATCGGGACGCACGTGCACATCGGAGACGAACAGAGCCCGCAGGCCCCGCATGAAGGCGGGCGCGCCTTCGATGCGGTGCTCGGTCACGGTCGCGTACAGGTGGCCGCAGCGACGGATATACAGGTCCGGCTTTGAAAAGCGCTGAATCAAGGTGGATGCCTCCGTTGATGCCAGATAGCGTGGCCAGAGGCCACGCTATCTGAATTTATGCCTGATGGGTCTTCACAAATTCCCGGTAGAAGGCCAGGTGGCCGGGCAGCGTGTCGAAGGGCTTCAGGCCGTAGGGACACTTCTTCGCGCATTCGCCGCAGTGGATGCAGTTCTCGATGCTCTCCATCTCTCCCTGCCATTCGGGGGTGACCCAGTTCTTCCAGGGGGAGCGCTGCAGCAGCTGGGTGATGCGGTTGGCGTTGTTGATGGGAATGCCGACGGGGCAGGGCATGCAGTAGCCGCAGCCACGACAGAACGCGCCCACCAGCTCCTTCTGGTCAGCCTTGATCAGGGCCATCGTCTCCTCGTCCAGCGCCGGGGGATTCTCGGACATCGCCAGGATCTCCTCCAGCTCGCCCATGCGCTGTATGCCCCAGATGGGCACGATGTGGTCAAACTGGGAAAGCCACGCAAAGGGCAGCTTCGCGTTGGTGATCAGGCCGCCGGAGAGGGCCTTCATGCAGATGAAGCCCACGTTTTTCTCCTTGCACAGCTTCACCAGCTCGATCTCACGGTCAGTGGCCAGGTGGTTGAAGGGATACTGCACCGTGTCGTACAGGCCGGAGTTGACGGCCTCGAAGGCCCGGTCGACGGAGTGCTGGGTGATGCTGATGAAGCGGATCTTGCCGGCCTCGCGGGCCCTGACGGCGGCGTCGTACAGCCCGTCCCTGCCGTCGGGACGGGGCACGAAGCCGGGGTTGTGGAACTGGTAGACGTCGATGTGGTCGGTGTTCAGCATCCGAAGGCTCGTCTCCAGGTCCTTCTCCAGACCGGCGGCGTCCTTCGCGGCGGTCTTGGTGGCCAGTATGTATTCGTCGCGGCGGTGGGAGATGGCCTTGCCGATCTTCTCCTCGCTGTCGGAGTAGGCCCGGGCGGTGTCGATGTAGCTGATGCCGCCGTCCAGCGCCCGGTTCAAAAGCGCAGAGGCCTCGTCGAAGCTGACCCGCTGTATGGGAAGCGCGCCAAAGCCGGTGCGGGAAATCTCGAGGTTTGTTCTGCCAAGTGTGAAGTGCTGCATATTCATTCTCCTTATTAATATGTAGCGGCGGCAATCTGCCGACATGAGAGAAGCACGGTAGCGGGATTGCGATGAAAAGCCAGTCCTTCCGGGCCGCCGGTCCTATTGTACCAGCAGCGCCGCGCCGATGACCTCGGCCCTCTCGCCCAGCTCGCTGGGGAGGAACTTCGCCGGGTACTTCTGGTCGATCAGGGAATGGTGGCGGTACGAGGCGATCATCCGGTCGATGAAGCGGTGCCCCAGCTTGGTGATCCCGCCGCCGTAGACGAATATGTTGATGTCGAAGATCTGGTTCAGGTTGTGGAACATGCGGCCCAGGTATTCCGCGCCGCGGTTCACCACCTCCAGCGCCAGCGGGTCGTTCATCTGGAAGGCTCGGCCCACGGCGACCATGTCGATGTTGGAGAGGGTGCCGGCATAGTCCAGTATGCGGCTCTCCTCGCCCTCCTTGATGCGGTCCATGGCGTAGCGGGCCATGAAGAAGCCGGAGGCGATGGAGTGGACGCAGCCGATCACGCCGCAGCCGCAGGGGTAGCCGGTGGAATCGGAGATGAAGGTGTGGCCAATCTCGCCCGCCATGCCGTGCATGCCCCGGTACAGCTGGCCGTTGAGGATCAGGCCGCCGCCGATGCCGGTGGCCAGCGTGGCGTAGATCATGTGGTCGTAGCCCCGGCCCGCGCCGTACTTGTGCTCGGACAGGGCGGCCACGTTGCCGTCGTTGTCCACGTAGACGGGCACCTGCAGCCGCTGGCGCAGCATATCCCGCACGGGCTGCTCGTTCAGCGAGACGATGTTGCTGCTCTCCAGGGTCACGCCCCGCTTGAAATCCACCGAGGAGGGGAATGCGGCGCCGATGCCCCGGACCTGCTCCAGCGTCATGCCCGCCTTGGCCACCAGGGCCTCGGTCTGCTGGGCCAGGAAGCCGATCAGCTCGTTGGCGGTGGCATCCTTGTCGGTCAGGTACTGCTGCTCCGAGACCAGCTGCATGCCGCTGTCGAACAGCCCCATTCGAATGCGGGTTCCCCCCACGTCGATGCCGATGACATAATCCCGCATGTTGTTTACCTCCTACGTAATTTTTCCTACACCTTTATACTGCCCATATCCACCGCTTCGTACCCGGCGAGGATCGGGTCGACGGTGTGGGTCAGGAAGCGCTCGGCCTGCTCGGCGGCGCGGCCGGTGTACTTTTCCGGGGCCAGCAGGGCGGTCAGGTGCGACTGGTCCAGCGGGAAGGCGGGGTCGGCGGCGATGCGATCCATCAGGTCGCTCTCAAGGCCCTCGGCCTTCATGCGGTTTGCCGCCGCCTGGGAATGCACGCGCACCCGCTCGTGGATCTCCTGCCGGTCCGCGCCGTGCTTCACCGATTCCATGATGATGTCCTCGGTGGCCATGAAGGGCAGGTTTTCCATGACCCGCCTTTCGATCATCTTCGGGTAGACCACCATGCCGCCTGAGATGTTGGCGTACAGCTCCAGCACCGCGTCGGTGGCCAGGAAGGCCTCGGGCAGCGACAGCCGGCGGTTCGCGGAGTCGTCCAGCGTGCGCTCGAACCACTGGGTGGCGGCGGTCATGGCGGCGTCCTGCACCAGCGCCATCACGTGCCGGGACAGCGCGCAGATGCGCTCGCTGCGCATGGGGTTGCGCTTGTAGGCCATGGCCGAGGAGCCGATCTGGTTCTTTTCAAAGGGCTCCTCCACCTCCCGGAAGGATTGCAGCAGCCGCAGGTCCTGGGCGAACTTGTAGGCGCTCTGGGCGATGCCGGACAGCGCCCCCAGCACCCGGGTGTCCAGCTTCCGGGGATAGGTCTGGCCGGAGACGTCGAACACCTTTTCCATGCCCATCTTTTCGGCGATGCGCCTTTCCAATTCGTCCACCTTCGCGCCGTCGCCCTCGAACAGCTCCATGAAGCTGACCTGTGTGCCCGTCGCGCCCCGGTTGCCCAGCAGCTTCAGCGACGACAGGGCGAAGTTGACTTCATCCAGGTCCATCACCAGGTCCTGCATCCACAGCGTGGCCCGCTTGCCCACGGTGGTCAGCTGGGCCGGCTGCAGGTGGGTGTAGCCCAGGCAGGGGAGGTCCTTGTATTCCCACGCGAACGCGCGCAGGCGGCGCAGCACCTCCACCAGCTTCTGCCGGATCAGCGTGAGGGCGTCCCGCAGCATCAGTATGTCGGCGTTGTCGGTGACATAGCAGCTCGTCGCCCCCAGGTGAATGATGCCCCTGGCGTTCGGGCACACGTCGCCGTAGGCGTGGACGTGGGCCATCACGTCGTGGCGCACCCGCTGCTCGTGGCGGGCGGCGTTTTCATAGTCGATATCATCTATATGGGCCTTCAGTTCGTCCACCTGCGCCTGGGTCACGGGCAGGCCCAGCTCCATCTCGCTCTCCGCCAGCGCCACCCATAATTTGCGCCAGGTGGTGAACTTGCGGTCGGGGGAGAAGAGGTACTGCATCTCCTTGCTGGCGTAACGGCTGTTCAGGGGGGATTCGTATGTCTGCTTGTTCATGACAAACCTCCAAGCATAAGAATAATTGAGAATTGAGAATTGAAAATTGAGAATTAGAGTGCGCTGTTACCGTGCTTCCTTGCTCTCTGCAAGGAACTGATACAGTCGTACAATTCGGACTGCGAATTCAAACGATTTATCACGAATAATATTATTGTCCATGCAGTTTTCCCCCATCTGGTAAAAGCAATTTAATTCTCAATTCTCAATTATCAATTCTCAATTCCGAATGATCAGCGCTTCTCGCTCCGCTCCTACTGAAACGTATTTGATCGGGCAGCCGACCCTTTCCTCGATGAACAGCACGTAGTCCTGCGCCGCCTTCGGAAGGTCCTCCCACTTCCGGGCCTTGGAGATGTCGCACTTCCAGCCGGGGAGGGTCTCGTAGATCGGCTCGCAGTCGTACAGGTCTGGAGTGTAGGGGAAGCGGTCGATCCGCTCGCCGCCCAGCTTGTAGGCCACGCAGACGGGAATTTTGTCAAGGTAGGAAAGCACGTCCATCTTGGTCAGCGCCAGCGCCGTCGCGCCTTGGAGCTTCGTGCCGTAGCGGGTGGCGGGGATGTCCATCCAGGCCACGCGCCGGGGGCGGCCGGTGGCCGCGCCGTATTCCGCGCCGGCCTCCCGCAGGTCGTGGGCGGCGTCGCCGTCCAGCTCGCCCACGAAGGGGCCTTCGCCTACGCAGGTGGAATAGGCCTTGGTGACGCCCACCACCTCGTCCACCTTCAAAGAGGGCATGCCGCAGCCCACCGGGGCCTCCGCCGCCAGGGGGGAGGAGGAGGACGTGAAGGGGTAGATGCCGTACTGGATGTCCCGCAGCGCGCCCAGCTGGGCCTCGAACATGACGCTCTTGCCGGCGTTCACCGCGTCCTCCAGCAGCTCGCCCGCGTCGCAGATGTGGGGGATCAGCGCGTCGCCCCACTGGTGGATCCACTCAAGGGTCTCGTCGAAGTCGATCTTCGGCTGGCCGTAGCCCTGCACGATGGTGTCGTTCTTCCAGTCCACCAGGCGACGCAGATGCTTCTCCAGCGCCTCGGGGTGCTTCAGGTCGCCCATCATGATGGCCTTCTTCATGTACTTGTCGCCGTAGATCGGGCTGATGCCCCGCAGGGTGGAGCCAAAGTGGTCCTTGCCCAGGCGCTGCTCCTCCCATTTGTCCTGGTTGGGGTGGATGGGCAGCACCATCATGGCGCGGTCGGAAATCTTCAGGTTGTCGGGGGTGATGGCCACGCCCTTGTCCCGCAGGCGACCCATCTCCTCGTTGATGTGCTTCAGATCGATGACCACGCCCGCGCCCAGCAGGTTCACGGCGTTCTTGCGGAATATGCCCGAGGGCAGCAGGTTCAGGGCGAACTTGCCGTATTCGTTGATGACGGTGTGCCCGGCGTTGTTGCCGCCCTGGTAGCGGACCACGATCTCATAGTTGGCGCTGAGCAGGTCCACCATGCGGCCCTTGCCCTCGTCGCCCCAGTTGGTTCCCACGATAGATGTCAGCATATCTTAATCCTCTCTCTTCACTTTCCATGTCATCCTGAGCGCAG
>JAZOUD010000055.1:0-36272 GCA_045658005.1 Clostridia bacterium
TCGCATGGTTTTTCTCCCTTTTGTTGTACGGTTGAAGTAGTGGTGTACTGATATTATACAGCAAAAGTGGAGAAAAATCAGTTGATAAATGTATCAAAATCACTTGTATTTGCGGGCTTTCTCGACTTTTACAAGTGGCTATCATCAGTTAACAGGTGGGAGGGAGGCAGAGCAAAACCGAATATTGCCGCAATGAAAAGCATTAAAGCGTTTTGCGAATCGCATCATATTGATTTTAGTAATCTCGAAAAAGAGTTGTTTGGAGTCAGAGAGGAGACGGAATAAATGGATAATAACGCTTCTCTTGTGCAGTATTCGAATACCGGAGATATTCTTCAGGATATGCGCGGTATCATCGAGGTCGCCCGTGAAAGCGCATATAAGGCTGTCAATGTTGCCTTGGTACAGCGAAACTGGCTCCTTGGTCGCAGAATTGCGGAGGAAGAACTGCGCGGCGGGGATCGTGCAGAATATGGACTGGAGATCATCAAAACGCTGTCCAGAGAATTGACTGACGAATACGGCAAAGGCTTTACAAAAACAAACCTTTATAACTTTTATCTGTTCTATAAGACCTTCCCTGAAATTTTCCACGCAGCGAGTGGAAAATCTATGTCGCTGCTTTCGTGGACACATTACAGGACGCTTTTGCAGGTAAAAGATGATAAAGCCAGAGCGTGGTATGCAAAGGAAGCTGCCGAGCAGACATGGGCTGTCCGTACATTGCAACGGAATATTGACTCGCAGTATTACTACCGTCTTCTGTCATCCCAGAATACCGCTCCTGTGGAACAGGAGATGCAGCAGCTCACCGCCAGCTATCAGCATGATAAACTGGAATACCTGAAAAACCCGGTCGTTGCGGAGTTTCTCGGCCTGTCATCCAACATAGATATGACGGAGACACAGCTTGAATCCGCAATCCTCTCCAATTTGCAGAAGTTCCTGATGGAGCTTGGCAAGGGTTATGCGTTTGTAGCCCGTCAGCAGCATATCCATACGGAAAAGCAGGATTACTATTGATCTTGTCTTCTACAACTATATCCTGAAATGCTTTGTGCTCATCGATCTGAAAACCGGAAAGATCACCCATCAGGACGTGGGCCAGATGGATATGTATATCCGAATGTATGACGAGTTGAAACGCAGCGAGGGTGACAATCCTACACTGGGCATTGTGCTGTGCTCGGAAACGGATGAGGATATCGCCCGGTATTCCGTTATGCATGGCAGCGAACAGCTTTTCGCTTCTAAGTACAAGCTGTATTTGCCCACAGAGGAGGAGCTCCGCGCGGAGATCGAAGCGCAGAAGGCAATCTTCTATCTGCAGCAGAAGGAGGAACAGAAACAATAAAGGTTAGTAATTCGACAATTGATTTTTCGTTGCATAATCCTACCCAATAATAATCACGGAGGATCACGTTATGTACTCAGGCATTGCAACTGCACACGATTATACTCGTTATTTTGAAGATCAGATTTCAAGCTTCGGCGGCGTAAGCCGTGGAAACAAAAAATACATATTGAGGAAGAATGTAAACACCCCATTTCCCGATAAAGGTGCATACTTTGGGTGCATCAGCGAGGGGGAAGATGTGTCGGGAGCTTATTCGGATCTTAGTGTTGTTATTTTTCCAAGCAACGAGCCAAATGATGCAGATGATAGATGGATAATTGCTCTAGGTGTGGGAAGTTTAGGCTTTAGAAATGACTATGACCTCGTTTCACTTCCTGGAACGCGGCGTTTGTTTATGAAGTATTTGGATAGTAACACATTCATAAAAAATGATTTTATGGATGTGGAAAGCTCCGATGGTTTTTCGACATTTTGCAGCGAAAATGCAATATCTGACACCCTTGATAATGCTGTGAAAAGCTATGGGAAAGTGTTATTAACTTCCACGCTGTTTGATCCCAACGATTATAACGCGGGAAAGGCAATAATATCAAAATATCTTGCCTTATATGCACTTCTTCGCCATTGGCCGTCCAACAATTCACAAAGGGCCTCCGTTAGGACGGCACTTAATGCTGTAAAGCCTACCATTGATGATGAGGACAAAGTGAGGGTCCTTATTCAGAAAAGAAGATATGTTGTTTTGCAAGGTGCGCCAGGAACCGGAAAAACTCGATTGGCGAAAATGCTTCCCTCTGATGATGACATTGTCTTTTTTACGCAGTTTCATGCCGAAACAGCATATAGTGATTTTGTTTATGGAATTATTCCTGATGTTAATTCTGGTGATCTGAGGTATTCTTCTCGAGAAGGAGTTTTTGTAAAGGCGATTAAAGAGGCACTAAAACCCGAAAACCTAAACAAAAAGGTATACCTTATCATTGATGAGATAAATCGAGCAAATCTGTCTAATGTGCTGGGACCTTCGTTCTATCTCTTTGAACCTACAATGACCAGCCATAATGTGAAAATAGAGGTATGCCCAGGATTTGAGCTTGAACGATTGCCCGAAAATTTCTATGTTATAGCAACAATGAACACGGCGGATAGAAGTCTGGCGGTAGTCGATTTTGCATTAAGGCGCCGTTTCGCGTGGTACACTATTTTTCCACATGAGATTACAGCTGATCCAGGACAGTATTTCTGTAAAGCTGAGTTTAATGCAATTGCAGACATTTTTGAGCGATATGCCTCTGACGAGGAATTAAATCTTCAACCTGGACATGCATATTTTATTGTTTCTGACGCTGATCACAGTGAAATAGATAATAGGCTAAAATATGAAATACTACCACTAATAAAAGAATACCTGCTTGACGGCTTGCTTTCACGGGCAAAAGATGACTTCGTTAATTATTTCCGTAAAAGGATTAACGAGGAGATGTATCAATAATGGAAAAGCTCTTTTTTCAAATTCCGTGTCTTTCTGAATCAAATGAAATACGGTGCCAAGAAATATATGAGCGACTTTTTGACAAAAGGGTTGATAAGCGATACTTAGAAAGCGCAGTTCAAAAATTTTTGTTGCTGAATAAGAAAATGTTTTCTTTTATTGGTATAGCCCTGGAAATGAATGGAACTGGAAGTGACCTATCCATCAAGTTTGAATCATCCGGATACATTGGCGCTATTCCTGTTAAAATGCCTTATGATGGTATTGCACATAAGGATTTTCAAGTTATTCCGCGATTTGATAATTCTGGTCATGTTTTTTCTGATTTGACTCAACTGCTGAGCAGATTGGAATACGCTATTTCGCCTGAGTACTCTGATGGTGAAGAATTATCGCTACCACTTCAGTTGCGTCCACCGATGTATTATGAAGCTGCAAAATTCATTGAATTATTTGAAAAAGCACAAAAGCATAATTGGGTTAAGTTCGAAGTCGTAGGAAAGAAACATCGTTTTCCCAAATCGAACACAGACTGGTCAAAACACGCAAAATACTCTTCTGATCCTATAAAAGCACTAGTGTTTCCTTCATCAGATAGTATTTTGTCTGTGAACCATAGTGAGTGGCAGGAACTCATATATGTTTTTGATGTCGCAAAATCAATAATTTTGCAACAAAATGTTCCAGAATCAATCCGTTACAAGTATCGAAACAAGATATTATCTTTGGAAAAGAATAACTCGTCGGTAAAAGCACTTATGACCGATGCAGTTTCTATTCATGCAAGCGATCCACCTGCCATAAAAGACGCAAAACGTCAGGCAAACACACTATTGCAAAAGGGCAACACCTCATGTGTAGCATGGCGCATTGATATGGCAAAGCTGTTCGAACGATATGTTCAACATATTATTGCTGAAAGTTTAAAAGGCCTTGATGGTACTGTTATATCAAATAGTAAGATTTATGGCAGAGGTCAAATAGCTCAGTGGGGATTAAAGTATCTTGAGCCAGACATGATAATTAGATGCAAAACAAATACATATATGGCAGACGCAAAGTATAAATCTCATTACTATGCGTATGGTCAAAACTCGGAAATCCTGAAAGAAACTCATAGGTCCGACTTGCACCAATTGCTCGCCTACTGTTCGTTTTCTCCGGAGAAGAACAAAACAGGCATCCTTTTTTATCCTGCCAGAATCCCTAGCTGTAGAAAAATCAACTATTTAGAACAACTTGGCGGGATCAATAACACTGTGTATCTCTATGGTATACCGTTTGGAATAAATGGAATTGACGCTTCTGTAACTGTAATTAGGCAGCTTTTTGCAAGTACTGTCGTATAATCAGCTGCCAGCAAGTGCATTAAGCGAAAAATTGCATATTTCAAAATTGATGGATTCCCTATATACTCAGCGTTCCCACACCCACCGCTGGCTGAGCAAAAGTGCATTGTCGCCCGGTTGGAGGATTTTCTACCCCCTGTGCGAGAGACTGAAATGAGGTGGCTATAGGTTTGCTCATTGATCATTTGGTGCAATTCTGTGATAGAATGTATTCTTCCTTTGGAAGTAATTGTGGCTGTGAGGACGGTCACTGTAATCACCCAGAGGGCGTATGCAGTGGCAGTTGTTACAATTGCCTTTATCATATTCATTATCCAGATCGTGCACCAGCAAATGCAAAAAAGAATATGACTGCGTCAAAATGCTCTACCATTATGTATGTCAGTATTCTTACCTATATACAACAGAACTATTTTGCGCATTTAAAAATGAATGGAACTTTATAAAAGATTTCCCGTATTATCATATCCTATCCTTGGGTTGTGGGGGATGTGCAGATCTTATGGCTTTTGACTGTTTGCGTCAAATAAAGAGGTTTGCTACGCCGATATCTTACATGGGAATCGATGTTAATGACTTATGGTCACCCATTCATATGAGTATTAGAGATTATTGCAAGAAGAATGATATCCGCTATCAAACGCATTACTACGACGTTTTTGATTTCTTCAAGGATAAAAATGTGCCCGACCCTAACATTATTGTAATCAGTTATTTGATTTCTTATCTATACAATACAGATCAAATAACTGCTATCAATAATCTTGCTGAGTATTTGGCTCAGAGGGCAGTAAAGAAAAAAGACATGCCACTTCTTCTTGTTATCAATGATGTAAACAGTTACAAAAGAGGACGCAACTATTTTTCGTATTTTGTTCGTCTGTCAAAAGCGGTCGGACGTGATCGGGTGATCTGGCGTTATGATCCGATCTTTTTCAATGCGGATTATACGATGGAATATCATTGCAAGTATTTCAAAAAACTTGCAGCCATGCTGAGCGAATATACGGAAAAATGCACGGTCAGCTTTCTTGACCTATATAAAAATACTACAAGAAATGTTCAACCTCTGCAGATACAGGTTGAGACGCATGACCAGCAGCTTGAGTTGCTGAGCATATTTTCAGAGATTGCTCATCACTACGGCATTTTCATTGATACCTGCGCCGAAGCAATAGAGCTCAACGGTCTTCAAATTCCACATGCATGCTGCATTGACAAGGACCGATTGGAAAGGCTTGGGCATTGTCAGCTCAAGGTTGAAAAGGATAAAAACCAGCGACCTGAATGTGGTTGTGTAGAGAGCATTGATATAGGCGCATATAATACCTGCAAGAATGGGTGCCTCTATTGTTATGCAAATTACAGCGGCAAAACAGTACAGACGAACAGTGAGAAGCACAATCCGAACTCTCCACTCCTCTTTGGAGAGGTGGTCGAAAACGATACAGTACTTGAAAGAAAAGTGAAATCGTGGAAAGTCTCTCAAGTGAGTCTGTTTGATACATGATGAACGGTGTTTTTCACCCGTTACTGCCAAAGGGTGCATTGTATCAACCATTAGGTCCAATGCCAAAACTATGGACGCCTATTGTACTACAATAGGCGTCCGTTATTATCTGTTATGGGATAAAGAAATATGGCTATTGCGCGCGGGGTGCCTTGCCGTGTTCAGTTATTCGCTTTGCGCCGCCCATGCCGGGGGCGCCTTGCTGCCGACGCTCATTTTCGTCGGCCGTTTTCCTATTTATGCGCGGGCGTAGACCCACTCGCCGCCCACCATGGTGCGCAGGACCGGAGTGTTCTCGATCTGCCCGGGATCGCAGGCGGGGATATCCTTCTCCAACACGACGAGATCCGCCTCCTTGCCGACGCTGATGCTGCCGAACCGATCCTCGCACTGGAACTGGCAGGCCGCGTTCAGGGTGCAGGCCTGGATCATCTGGTCAACCGTGGCGCACTCGGAGGGGCAATGCAGGGAATTCGGAAGGTCCGGTTTCTCGCGGGTCACGCCCAGTTGAATACCTTCCAACGCATAGGCCGGATAGGTGATGGGGTAATCGCTGGCGGAGGACACGACAACGCCTGCGTCGAAGAAGGACTTGATCGGATGCATCGCCTCCGTGCGCTCCTTGCCCAGGCCGTAGCTCTGGATGGCAGCGAGCTCGGGCGGCAGGGGGATCCAGAAGGGATCGGTGGAAGCCACGACGCCCAGCTTTGCCATGCGTGGGATGTCCGCATGGTCCACGACCTCCAGGTGCGCGACCGCGTCCCGGAGATCATGGGGCCCGGTCTGGGCATTGGCCTTTTCCATGGCGTCCAGCGCCATGGCCAGCGCCCCGTCGCCGATGGCATGCAGGTGCACCGGCATACCGAGCTCGTGGGATCTCTTATACACCGCCGTGAGGGTGTCCATATCCATGCGGAGCTGTCCCTGGTTCCCGTTCTTCTGCGACTCGGGATCGCAGTAGGGCTGCTTCATATAGGCGGTCCCGTGGGTCGGCGAGATCGTGCCGTCCAGCTGGATCTTGGTGTTGATCAGATCGAACATGGGGCCCTTCGTGCGCGCTCTGAGCTCCGCAGCGTGCTCGACCTCGGCAATGGTGTCGTGACCTGCCGCCTGGAAGACCTGGTAGGCGCCGAAGGCGTGCATCTTCAGCTTGCCCTCTTTGTCGAGCTCGTGCAGCGCCAGCACCTCGTTGTCGGTGTAGTCCCAGTTGATGATCGCGTCCATGAATATGGTCATGCCATGGGCCAGATACTCCTCCTGGTAGCGCAGGTAGGCTTCCTTATACTGCGCCACCGAGTAGACGACCAGCGGCTTGATGTAGGCCATGGCGCCCTCTCGGAACCAGCCGGTGGGGGTGCCGTCCTCATAGCGCACGACGATGCCGTCGCTGACATCGGGCGTATCCTTGCTGATGCCCAGGCGCTTCATGGCGGCATGGTTTACCCAGTAGGAGTGAAGGCCCAAGTCCGCAATGACAATGGGCTTGTCCGACAGGCCATCCAGCATATCCGCGGTGGGGCCGTTGTCTCCGTATAATTCCGTCAGAGGAGCGAAGCCGAAGCCCTGGTAGACCTCATATTCCGGATGCTTCTCAATGAGCGCCTTGATTCGGCCCTTAAATTCGTCAATATCGAAGACCTTCAGCAGATTTGCCTCGAAAAGCTCCACCGTTCCGCCGACGGAGCAATGGCAATGGCCGTCGGACATGCCGGGGACGATGAGGCCGCCCTCATAGCGCTCGACCTTCGTGCGCTTGCCGATGAGCGCCTTGACGCCTTGGGCGTCGCCGACGTAGACGAAATGGCCGCCGAAGATCGCAACGGCCTCGGCCCGGGGCTGCTTCTTGTCCACCGTGTAGAAATTGCCGTATATGACCTTCTCGGCGAAGACGTCCTCCGCTACGACCCCGGCCCAGGGCGCATTGGCGCGCACCGACTCGATGCCATTGAGGCAGGAGGCCTTCGCCTTGTAGCCCTGGGAGGCGGCGATGATCTCCCCGTTGGCGGCCTTGAGGCGGAAGCGGAATTTGCCGGCCTTGTCGGTGAAGACCTCAAATTTGGGGTTTTCAAGGCGCTCAAAGTCGGCGACAGTCTGATCCTCGACGGGCGCATAGGGGGCGTTTGTCTGCACGCTTTCGATGCCCTTGAGGCAGCCACCCTTTGAGGTGTAAACCTGAGAGGTGGCAATGACCTCGTTGTTGTCCGCGACCAGGTTGAACGAGAACCCGGCCGGGGTCAGCTTTGCGGAAAACTTGCTCATGTGTATTTCCTCCTTAAAATTGGTGTCGTTACTTCATTTTCTTCCCGCAGAAAAAGACTGCCTTCGGCGTGTTGAAGCTGAAGCCCTCGTGCTCCGCCGTGAGCAGGTCCTTGTCGAACACCAGGAAGTCCGCGTCCTTGCCGACGGTGATGGAGCCCTTTTTGTCTTCAATGCCGAGCTGTATCGCGCCGTTGATCGTGTAGCCGGTGAGCATTTCGTCGATGCTCATTTTTTCGTCCTCGGGTGGGAACGGCTTGAAGGTCCGGGTGAGCTCAGAGGCGTTGGTCTTTTCGGTGGTCCAGCGCGTCATGCCGATCTCCATGCCGAGATAGGGGTTCCAGGGCGAGAAATCCATGAAAATGGTGTTGTCACTGGACCAGGTCACCAGCGCACCGCTGTCCCAAAGCGTTTTGCAGCGGTACATATGCGTGGCGCGCCTTTCGCCGAGCAGGGGAATCAGCGGCTTGAGCGCGTCGCCAGTGCCATTGCCGCTATGCCAGGCCGGCGTAAAGTTGGCGTAGACGCCCAGCTTTGCGAAGCGGTCCAGGTCTGCGTCGGCCTGAACCTCGAGATGGGCGCAGGTGACCCTGATGTGGAAGCGGTCTCCCAGCTCGTTGCGGACGAGCTCCACCGCGTCGAGGACCGCGCGGGACGCAGCGTCGCCCACGGTGTGCAGGTGAAGGTCCAGGTCCTCTTCGTTCAGCTGCTTCAGCAGCGCCGCAAGCTCGTCCTTATTAAAGGCGGTCGAAGCGCCGGCCGCTTGCGTGTCCGCGTAGGGCTCAAGCATGGCGGCGGTATGGATCTTGTTGGTGCCGTCCATGAAGATCTTCATCGTATGGACCTTCAGGTGCTCCGTGTTGAACTCACGGCGGAAGCGCTTGAGCTCCTCCAGCCCGTCCTTAGCCTGCGACGGCGCCGCAATCACATAGCAGCCGTCGACATAGATGGGAAGCTTCCCCTGCCTGTCCAGCTCGCGCAGGCGGGTGTAAACCCGCTCGTGGAACGCGGCATAGCCCGGAATGCCGGCATCGAAGACCGCGTTCACACCCACATCCAGAGAGAAGGAGATCCAGCGATTCAGCGCCGCGTCGATCTGTTCGTCGGTCAGGTTTATGGAGGTGTCGAGTATGATGGGTATCTCGGCCGAGCATTCAATGATGTATCCGGTCAGGCGTCCGTCCTTCTTCTCATAATAGCTCAGTCCGGGCACGGGGGCCGGCGTGTCCTCCGTAATGCCATGTTTGGCCAGAAGCCTGGAGTTCACCCAGATGCTGTGCCCCTCCGTTTCCTGGATTTGCAGCTCGCTGTCCGGGCAGATCGCGTCGAGATCCTCCTTCGTGAGCGCTTCGCCGTTCAGGGATTTTTTCTCCATGATAAACCTGTAACGCTCCAGGCCGGGCTTTTCCGCGATCACCTTCGACATGATGCCCAGGGCTTCCTGCCTTCCGCAGCAGTCAATGAACCCGTCGATCGTTGCGTACTCAAAGCCGATGGGCCAGGTGACGTGGACGTGGCTGTCGATGATGCCGGGCATAATGAATCCACCGCCCAGGTCGGTGACGGGGCCCTCATACGCCGAAAGCCCGGCCTCGTCGCCCACATAGATGAACTTCCCATCCTTCACCGCAAGGGCGCTTGCCAGCGGCCTGTCCTTGTCCGAGGTGTAAATCTTCGCGTTCTTGATGATCTGGTCTGCTTTCATTGTTGTTCTCCCTCTTTTAAATTTTCTGTTTATCATTATTCCTTAGTTTTTTTCACTCTCATGATATTTTACCAAATATTTCATGTTCTGTACATGGGGGTTTCCAGATTGGCAAACAAAAAACGATAAAGACGCTTGCTTTTACCGACGCAACAGGTTATCATGAATTATAGTTAAAATGGGGGTGATTTACGTGAACACTCTGTTTGCGGAAACCCTGCGGAAGCTGAGAACAGAAAGGGGACTTTCTCAAAAGCAGCTCGGGAAACAGTTGTTTGTATACCACTCAACCATTGCCCGCTGGGAAAGCGGCATCCGCCTGCCGGACGCCGCGATGATCCCCCGGCTTGCCAAATGTCTCGGCGTTGACGCCAATACGCTGTTTCACCTCGCGGCAGACAGCGATGAGATCCCCAACGTCATCATGGTGGACGACAACGAGGTCGTCCTCTCTCATGGGCTGACCGTCCTGGGGGAAGTCATGCCAAACGCCGCGGTCACGGGCTTTACCGGGTCTGTGGAAGCGATCGAATACGCAAAGATGAACCGGGTCGCCCTGGCGGTGCTGGATATCGAGCTGGGCACGGCCAGTGGACTTGATCTTTGTCGCAGGCTGCTGGAAATCAATCCCTGCACAAACATCGTGTTTCTGACCGCCTATGCCGACTACTCCCTTGACGCATGGAAGACCGAGGCCAGCGGCTTCATGCTCAAGCCCCTGACTGCAGAGGGTGTAAGGGAGCAGCTGAAAAAGCTGCGCTATCCGTTTTCGACGGGAGGAGCGGACGAGTGAACGGCTGGAACGATTTTTTCTATTATTTCATCATCGGGGCGACGCTGCTGCTGAGCGCGCTGGGGCTGTGGTTCACCGCCATCATGCCCGGTATTGATCGCTGGAACAAGCGCTTCTTCCGGAGCTTTTTTATCGTACTGATGTCGAGTGTCTGCACTGTCCTGACCGATATTGCCCTGCGCGCATATTCCGCCCCGAGCGAGGTGATTCGCTTCATGCAGGTTCTGGAATGCCTGCTCCTCGCTCTGCCGCTGCCGATGCTGACGGTTTTGCTGCTGCACTGCTGCGGAGAAAACATGCGGGAGAGCAGGCTCCTTCAGGCTGTGCTCGGGCTGTGGGCCGTCTATTTTTTACTGGTCATAAGCGGTCTCATCAGCAGCGCTTTTTTCTTCGTCACATCGGACAGGCAGGTTCACCGGGGGCCCTGGTATCCGCTTATGCTGCTGCCGGCAATCGCGATCATGCTGCTCAATGACACGGCTGCGATCAGGCGGCGAAGGCAGCTTTCCCGCAAGGTCTGTCTGAGCTTTTTCATCGTCCTGCTCCCGATGACGGTCACGGTGCTGGTTCAGATGTTTGTCAATGCGTTTCTGCTCCTTGACATCTGCACGGTCCTCTCCGCCCTGTCCATGTACGGTCTCATACTGTCCGATCAGATCGAGCAGGATCTCTGCCGGCAGCGGGAAATTGCCCAGCAGCGCGCCAGCATCATGGTCCTGCAAATGCGGCCCCACTTTATTTACAACACCATGACGAGCATCTATTGCCTCTGCAGCCAGGATCCTCAGAAGGCCCAGCAGGTGGTCTTGGATTTCACCACCTACCTGCGCAAAAACTTCACCGCCGTGGCAAGCGCCGCGCCCATCCCCTTTTCCTCGGAGCTGGAGCACACGCGTGCCTATCTCGCCGTGGAGCAGGCGCAGTATTCCAAAAGCCTCATCGTTGACTTCGACACGCCGTATACTGTCTTCCGTGTGCCTCCGCTGACTCTCCAGCCCATTGTGGAGAATGCCGTCAAGCATGGCAGGAACCCCGATGCAGGTCCGCTGCGCATTTCCATACGGACCCGGAAAACCGAAACCGGAAGCGAAATAACGATTGCCGACACCGGATGCGGCTATGATCCCGCCGATGACAGCGAGCCGCATATCGCCCTGAAAAACATCCGTCAGAGGCTTGAACTCATGTGCGGCGGCAGCCTCACCATCACGCCCAACGACGGCGGCGGCACCGTGGTGACAGTGGCAATCCCCGACAGCGCCGCGGAAAAGCAGTAGCACTGTCCCCACTCTTTTTTTGCGAATCTGTCATTATAGTAAATATGCATGGAAGCGCGATCTGAAGCGGATCGCGCTTCCTGTTTTTGAAAGTTATTGTAATCTTTATTGAAATGGTCGGAATTCTATGGTATGATAGTTTCGATTCGCCGAGCTGGGCGTTTCATGCCCCATTCATGGACCTGTGAAGGAGGTCATCATTATGAAGAAACTGCTTACCATCGCGCTGTTGCTGGCCCTCGTCTTAGCCCTGGCCCTGTCGGCCTGCGCCGAGGGGGGCGACGCCCTTTCCCGCATCCGGGAGCGCGGCACCCTTGTGATCGCCACCGAGGGCAACTGGCAGCCCTGGACCTATCACGACGAGAACGACGTGCTGACCGGCTTTGACGTGGAGATCGGCACGCTGCTGGCCGAGGGCCTGGGCGTGCAGCCCGAATTCCAGGAGACCGCCTGGGACGCCATACTGGCGGGCGTGGACGCCGGCCGCTTCGACATCGCCTGCAACGGCGTGGGCTACACCGAGACCCGGGCCGAGAAGTACAGCTTTTCCACCCCCTACGTGTACACCGAGATCGTGCTGGTGGTGAAGGGCGACAACGACGCCATCAACACCGTGGAGGACCTGAACGGCAAGACCACCGCCAACACTGCCTCCAGCACCTTCGCGGCCATCGGCGAGGGCTATGGCGCGACGGTGACCCCGGTGGATGACCTGATCCAGACCATCATGCTGGTGGAGCAGGGCCGGGTGGATGCCACGATCAATGCCAAGGGCTCCATCGACGACTACCTGAGCCAGCATCCCGAGGCCAACATCCGAATCGCCCAGATCCTGCCCCAGGGCGAGCCGGTGGCCTATCCGGTGCGCAAGGGTGAGGATACCGAGACCCTGCTTGCTGCCATCAACGACATCCTCGAGGCGCGCCGCCAGGACGGCACCCTGTCCGCCCTCTCCGAGAAGTATTTCGGGGTGGATTTGACGAAGGAAGGGTAATAAATCAACGGAGCATAGGCAATGAACGAACGTCTCTGGGGGATCCTGGTGGATTCCCTTCCGAAGCTGCTGGAATACGGGGTGAAGGTGACGGTGCCGCTGACGGCGCTGTCCTTCGCGCTGGCGCTGGTGGTCTCGCTGATCGTGGCGATGATACAGTATGCCGACGTGCTCGTGCTGCGCCAGGTCTGTCGATTCTACATCTGGATCGTGCGGGGCACGCCGCTGCTGGTGCAGCTGTACCTGGTGTTCTACGGCCTGCCCAGCCTGGGCGTCATGCTGCCGGCCTATCCCTCGGCGGTGCTGGTATTCGGCTTCAACGAGGGGGCCTACATGGCCGAGAGCATTCGCGGCGCGCTGGAGAGCGTGTCCAGGGGCCAGATGGAGGCGGGCTGGTGTGTGGGGCTGAACTATCTGCAGATCATGCGCCACGTCGTGCTGCCCCAGGCCTTCCGGGCCGCCTTTCCGGCGCTGTCCAACTCGCTGATCTCGATGCTGAAGGGCACCTCCCTGGCGGCGACCATCACTGTGACCGAGATGTTCCGCGAGGCCACCATCATCAACGGCCGGGTGTACGAATCCCTGGGGCTGTATACCGAGGTGGCCCTGATCTACCTGGCCTTCTGCACGGTACTGACTTGGCTGCAGCGCGTCGGCGAGCGGAAGCTGGCCAGCTACGGAGGTGGTCGGGCATGATGCTTGAGGCGAGAAACGTGCGCAAGTCCTTCGATGGCCGTGAGGTTTTGAAGGGCATCGACCTGGGCGTTGAAAAGGGCGAGGTCATCGCCATACTGGGCCCCAGTGGCTCCGGCAAGACCACGCTGCTGCGCTGCCTGAACTTCCTGGAGCGGGCCGACGGGGGCGAGCTGACCTTCGACGGCGAGCGCTTCGACCTGCACGGGGCCACCCGCCGGGAAATCGCCCGGCTGCGCCGCAAGACGGCCTTCGTGTTCCAGAGCTACAACCTGTTTCTGAACAAAACGGTGTTGCAGAACGTGACCCTGGGCCTGACCGTTGGCGCGGGCATGAAGAAGGAGGCGGCCAACCGCCTGGCCGTGGACGCCCTCACCCGGGTGGGCATGGCCAGCCGCCTGGACAGCTACCCCAGCGAGCTCTCCGGCGGCCAGCAGCAGCGCGTGGCCATCGCCCGGGCGCTGGCCTCCAGCCCCGAGATCATCTACTTCGACGAGCCCACCAGCGCCCTGGACCCCGAGCTGATCGGCGAGGTGCTGGGCGTGATGCGGGCCCTGGCCGAGTCCGGCATGACCATGCTGGTGGTCACCCACGAGATGGAGTTCGCCCGCAGCGTCTCCAGCCGGGTGCTGTTCATGGAGGAAGGCCGCGTGATCGAGTCCGGCCCGTCCAGGGAATTCTTCGAGCACCCGAAGGAGGAGCGGTCGAGGGCGTTTATTGGGAAGATACTGAATGGCAAATACTGATTTGTCACAGCGCGACAAATCAGTATTTGCTGAATTACAAAAAGGACGCCGCCGAATAATCGGCAGCGTCCTTTTTTACAGGGTATGTTACGCCGCAGGTTCCACCGCTTCTTCTTCCTCGGTGACCTCGGGCAGTATCATGGTCAGCGAGCCGCGGGGCTGGCCGTACTGTTCGGCGGTGATCTTGCCGTCCAGCGCCTCGGTCACGTACTGCATCACGGTCTGGTCCAGCGAGACGCCGGTGTCGAAGCCGGTGCCGGCGACATAGGCACGGTTGAACACGTTGTAGGTGTCGCCGCCTTCCGCGATGAAGTTGCTGGTCACTACGGCATAGGTGGCCGTGGGATCGAAGGGCTGGCCGTTGATGGCGGTGATGGTCACGCGCTGGATGCTGTCGGGGGCGAAATAGGTGGTTTCCTTGCCGTTCAGCATGTAGACGTCGCCCTTGGCGTAGGGCTTGGTGCAGTCCAGGGTCCACTCGATGCCGCTGGTCTGGGGGAAGGCGCCGATCTGCTCGGGGGTGGAGAAGGTGGAGGCCTCCAGCGCCTGCAGTATCTCTTCGCCGGTGGCATAGATCACGGCTACGGTGTTGCCGAAGGGCTGTACAGCGTTGATGGACTTCATGGACACGTCGCCCGCTTCGATGGTCGCGCGGATGGAGCCGCCGTTGAGGATGCTTACCACCTGGTTGGGCTCGGCGTTTTCGATGCCGCCCTCCTTCAGCATCTTCCATACGAGGGCGTCGGTAATCAGGTCGCCCATGTTGGTCTCACTGGTGCGGCTGGGAATGCGCTCGCCCTCGAGGCGCACCTCGGAGGTGGCGAAGGGCGCGCCGTATTGCTCGTCCACGGCGTCTATGATCTCCTGGGCCGCGGCGGCGACTTCCTCGTCCTTTTCCAGGCTGGCCGTGGACAGCAGGAAGTTGCTCTGGATCATCCGGGTGGCGTTGTCGATGACCACCACGCCCACATAGGCGAACTTCGTGCCGGTGGACTGGACGGGCAGATCATACTTGGCGCTGGACATCACAGTGTGGGAATGGGCGTCGATGGCGAAGTCGATGCCGTCCACCGTGTTCAGCAGGTCCACGGAGCGGTAGCCGTTGACGGCGGCCTCGGCGTTTACGCCCAGATGGGTCAGGCCGATGACCAGGTCGCACTCGCCGCGGATGGCGTCCACCGCAGCCTGGACCGCGTCATACAGCTTGCCGAAGTGGGAGAAGCTGATTTCGGTGATCAGGCCGGGGTTCACCTTGGAGGCCGTTTCGGGGGTCTCGACGCCCACAAAGCCTATTTTCATGCCAGACTTGGTTTCGATGATCGTGGAGGGGGGCAGTATGGTCTCGCCGGTCGCGTCATTGTAGACGTTGCAGCAGATGGCCTGGAACTTGGCGTCCTTCAGGTTTTCCATCAGCTTGTCAAAGCCGTAGTCAAACTCGTGATTGCCCAGGGTCACCACGTCGTAGCCCGCCGCGTTCATCATGTCGATGGCGGCCTTGCCCTTGTTGACGCTGACATAGATGCCGCCCTGGGAGAAGTCGCCCGCGTCCACCACCAGCACGTCGGTGGCGCCCTGGCTCAGGATCTTATCGCGCAGCGCGGGCATGTAGGCATATCCGTCGATGGCGCCGTGCACGTCGTTGGAATGCAGGATCACGGTCTTGTCCTTGAAATCCGGCACGGCGGTCGTAACGACGGGAAGTAGGGTGGAATAGTAGTCCGCCAGCGCGGCAGAGCCCATGGCCAGCACCAGCGCAAGCGCCAGGATGAGGGAAACCAGCTTCTTAGTCATGTGAAACCACTCCTTGCAAAATTATTCTTCCAGTAAAATAATACTGTATTTATGGGGAAAATGCAAGCAAATTCTGATTTATCGAGCTTTGCTCGATAAATCAGAATTTCCCTACCAAACCCTCTCCCGCATAAACACCCCGCCCGTCAAATCCTTCCACACCATCACGCCGTCTTCCAGCGTGACGTAGCTGTGGGGGGTGTTTTGCTTGGGGAGGGATACCGAGCCGGGGTTGACGTAGGTGAAGCCCTCGTGGCGGTGGCAGCAGGGGATGTGGGTGTGGCCGCAGAGCAGTACGTCCCCGGCCTGCAGCGGCGGGGGATTGTCCTCGTTCCATACGTGGCCGTGGGTGGCGTAAACGGTATGTCCGTCCACCAGCAGCGCGGCATAGTCCGCCATCACCGGGAAGGACAGCACCATCTGGTCCACCTCGGCCTCGCAGTTGCCCCGCACGCACAGCAGCTGCGGCGCGATTTCATCCAGCATGGGGATCACCGCCTTCGGCGCGTAGCCCTCCGGCAGGTCGTTGCGGGGACCGTGGTACAGCAGGTCGCCCAGCAGCACCAGCCGCCCCGGCGCCTCCCGCCGCCACGCCTCCAGCAGCCGCCCGCACCACACCGCCGACCCGTGAATGTCAGAAGCGATCATCAGCTTCATGAGATGTACCTCCGTTGGTTGGTAATCCCTCAACTACTGATTTGTCGCAGCGCGACAAATCAGTAGTTACCTATATCATACCATTATTTGTCCTCCGATGCAAGCAACATGATAATCATTTTAAAAACTATATTATATGGTTATGATATATTGCCACATAAAATAAAATACTCCATGATATTAACCTCAGGTTATTTTCCGCGTCCTGAGCGTTGAGTTTTTCGAAACAGGCTGCCCTGCGCTGGAAATCTTGACGTGACTGTGATAAAATAAACCGATTTGGATTTGATAAAAGCCGGCCGCTCTGCGGTGGGCATACAAACATAACGTCAAGGGGGGGATTGACGAATGGCCACGCAGGAGAAGCGGATGGGGGATCGCTTCGACGCGACGCTGGTGCGGGATATCGATGCGCTGCACTGGTTTATGCCCTATCTGTACCCGAACCGGGCCGACAACGAGGCCTTCATCCGGGAGGAATTCGACCTGACGAACCTGGAGGCCTTCCTGGAGAAGAAGAACGAGGGGCTGGACAAGGCCCATCGCTATACCATCTTTCACGCGGTTTGCGCCGCGATCGTGAAGACCTTCACGCTGCGGCCCCAGATGAACCGCTTCATCAAGGGCTGCCGGCTGTACCAGCGGGACGACCTGAGCCTGGGCTTCGTGGTGAAGAAGCAGTTCAGGGACAACGCCGCCGAGGGCCTGGCCTTCATCAAGTTCCCGCCGGAGACCACCGTCGACAGCCTGCACGAGCGCATCATGCAGGAGATCTTCGAGTGCCGCTCGGACAAGCTGGACAACTCCACCAAGGGCATGGAGATGTTCACCCACCTGCCCCGGTGGCTGATGCGCATCGCCATCTTCATACTGCACCGCCTGGACTTCTACGGCAAGGTGCCCTACGACCTGATCAAGGCCGATCCCAACTACGCCTCGGTGTTCCTGACCAACCTGGGCAGCATCAAGCTGAACGCCGGGTACCACCACCTGAGCAACTGGGGCACCACCTCGGTGTTCGTGGTGATCGGCGAGAAGGCCCGCAAGCCGGTGTTCCACGAGGACGGCACCTTTGAAATGCGCACGATGCTGGACGTGGGCATCACCCTGGACGAGCGCATCGCCGACGGCTACTACTACGCCAAGACCGTGCGCCTGTTGAAAAAGCTGATCGAAAACCCGGAGCTGCTGGACCGTCCCGCCAACGAGGAGGTTGACTACTGATATGGAAAACGCTGTGAGGACACCCTGGGCGCCCTTCATGGGCGATGTGCCGATGCACCTGGACTACTTCCAGGGCACGATGATCGAGGCCGTGGAGAAGATGGGGGTCAAGTACCCCAACGTCAACGCCTATGAGTTCA
The DNA here is from genome assembly GCA_045658005.1 of Clostridia bacterium. Classification (GTDB taxonomy): domain Bacteria; phylum Bacillota; class Clostridia; order Christensenellales; family Aristaeellaceae; genus UBA2862. The sequence goes on from JAZOUD010000055.1 coordinate 17,985, forward strand.
TGGGCAGCACCGTCAGCTATCCGAAGCTGGTGGCCCAGATCCACGCCTGCGCGCGGGCCCTGCGCCAGCTGGGCATCAGGGAGGGGGACAAGGTCACCATCTGTATGCCCAACGCCCCCCAGACCGTGGTGATGTTCTACGCGGTGAACATGGTGGGCGCCATCGCCAACATGGTGCACCCGCTGTCCGCCGAGGGCGAGATCGAGTTCTACCTGAACGATTCCGAATCCGTGGCGGCGCTGACGCTGGACCAGTTCTATGGCAAGTTTGCCGCCATCCGCAGGCATACGCCCTGCCTGAAGCACCTGATCATCGCCACCGTGAAGGACGCGCTGTCCCCGCTGAAGAAGATCGGCTACGCGCTGACCCAGGGCCGCAAGGTGCCCAAGGTGCCCAAGGGCGCCAACGTGGTGCTGTGGAAGGACTTCATCGCCGCGGGCAAGAGCTTCACCGGCGATCCCCGGGTGCCCCGCAAGGCAAACGACCCGGCGGTGATCCTGTACAGCGGCGGCACCACCGGCATCACCAAGGGTATACTGCTGTCCAACCTGAACTTCAACGCCCTGGCCCAGCAGATCATCGCCGCCAATCCCTTCTGCAAGCCCGGCGACACGATGCTGGCCATCATGCCCATGTTCCACGGCTTCGGCCTGGGCGTGAGCATCCATTCGATGCTGGCCAACGGCGCCTCCTGCATACTGGTGCCCCGGTTCACCCCCCAGACCTATGCCGAGCTGCTGCGCAAGTACAAGCCCAACCTGATCGCCGGCGTGCCCACGCTGTACGAGGCGCTGCTGCGCATCCCGAACCTGGAGGACCTGGACCTTTCCTGCCTGAAGGGCGTGTTCTCCGGCGGCGACAGCCTGCCCACCGAGTTGAAAAGGCGCTTCGACAAGTTCCTGAAGGACCACAAGGCCACCATCGAGATCCGCGAGGGCTACGGCACCACCGAGTGCGTCACCGCCTCCTGCCTGACCCCGCTGACCAAGGCCAAGGAAGGCTCCATCGGCATCCCCTTCCCGGACACCTACTACAAGATCGTCAAGGTGGGCACCGAGGACGAGGTGCCCTACGGCGAAGAGGGCGAGATCTGCCTGGCCGGCCCCACGGTGATGCTGGAGTACGTCAAGCATCCCCAGGAGACCGCCCAGACCCGGCGCGTCCACGCCGACGGCATGACCTGGATCCACACCGGCGACCTGGGCGTCATGGACGAGGAGGGCTTCATCTACTTCCGCCAGCGCATCAAGCGCATGATCATCACCAGCGGCTACAACGTCTATCCCTCCCAGATCGAGAACATACTCGACGCCCACGAGGCGGTGCACATGAGCTGCGTCATCGGCGTGCGCGACCCCTACAAGATGCAGAAGGTCAAGGCCTTCGTGGTGCTCAAGCCCGGCTACGAGCCCTCCGACACTACCCGCGAGATGCTGCTGGACTACTGCCGCAAGCATGTGGCCAAGTACGCCATGCCCTATGACATCGAGTTCCGGGAGGACCTGCCCAAGACCCTGGTGGGCAAGGTGGCCTATCGCGTCCTCGAGGAGGAAATGGAGAAAAAGACCCCGGCGTCGGTGCTGGCCCACGCGTTGCCATAAAACCAAAGGGAGCGGCATGTGCGAGACCTTTCGCGCATGCCGCCCCTTTTGGTTGGTTTATCTATAGCCTGTCCAGGTATTTCTCCTGCTCGGAGGATGGAATCTCCAATATGGCCATGGCCTGCTGGGCAGTCATTTTCAATGACTTCATGAGCTTGCGAATGGTAGTGAGGCGCTCGCGTTCTTCGCCCTCGGCCCTGCCCTCGGCACGCCCCTCGGCCCTGCCCTCGGCCAGGTAATCTCTCTTGAACATCTCCAGGGTTTCAGCCTCGTTGTATTCGGTCAGCAGCATGTTCTTCACCTCCGCTCGGTGTTGCTCCAGGAATGGCTTGATCAGGAAGCTGTCGGGCATCGTGTCGAGCGTCCTGTCGATGGCGGCTTCGAGGCCGTCCGTCTTTTTGTACTGCCGCACGCTGTCCACGCTCCAGGCGTATTCGTTCAGGGGCGGGCAGCTGTCCATCAGGCTTTGATTGTGGCCCTTGTTGATGTTGATCATGCGCACGGTGACGCTGATGTCAGCGCTGTCGCGGTGCTCGGGCGCAAAGGCGTCGGACAGGTGGAGGGTCGTCTCGTTCGCCTTTTCCTCCGTACCGTTGTAGAACACCACCAGCCGGGGCACGGGCAGCATGATCTGTCGGTGGCCGTACTTGTTCAGCGCCTCCCGCTTGATGTACTTCTCGAACAGGTTCGCGGTGTATTCCAGCATCCGCAATGGCATGTTGGGGTTGAAGGTGGACTGCTGCTCGTACAGGCTCAGCTGGTCGGCGATGATGAAGGCCACGTCGTTGTGCATGCCCATGTACAACACCTGGCGGATGGTCTCGATGGAGATGTCGTCGGGGTTGTCGTAATGGGTGCCGTTGATGGCGTTGTACAGGCTGAGGGTCCACTCCTTGTGTTCCTCGTTGCCGAACACGAAGGAAAACAGTCGATCCTTGTATTCCGTGCTGCCTGTGGCCATGTGCGTCACCGTCCTTTCCATTCAATTTTACCACGTTCACGCCGTTTAGGCAAGCCTGATATTCGACGGCGCCCATTGGGCGACAGGTTCATCCCAAATCCCATATATATCCATAATTGGAAATGTTTAACGAACAATTAACGACAGTGTTTGTCAAAAACGGTTCGATCTGGTGTTGAAGATGAATCCCCTTTTGTAATCACCGTTACAAGGCAAATCAGGTAATGTGACGATAAAAGGCCCTTATGTGTTGTCGTCGAAAAAAACCAGCGGAGTCACGACGTATACTGTGTCAGATGCTGTCGTTTCTTCGACGGTCAGTGGTGAAACAAAATATTATCTAACCTGAAGGACGCAATAGCTGCGGTTCCGAACAGCGAGAAAGCGGATATGGTGCTGCTGAAGGACTATGCCGGAGCAGACTTTGTCAGCTACACGAAAAAGGACGTCACCTTTGACCTGGATGGTCACGCCTATAGCCGCACCAATGGCGGCGCCGCAATTCAGGTTAGCACCAACGCAACCTTTACGGTCAAAGATACAGCCGAAAATGGCAGCTTTAGCGAGACGAACGGCATCGGCATAGAGACAAAAGCCGCGACGGCGACGGTCAATGTCCTGAGCGGAGATATTACGGGCACGACATATGGTATCAGCGCGGATAACGCCGCCGTCAATGTCAGAGGCGGCAAGGTCAAAGGCAGGGTCGTTGTCGAATAAACACCGCACTTGCAAAGCTGCTGGGGAAGAAAAACCGGGCGAAAGCCCGGTTTTTCTTCCCCAGACGTAATGCTACGGTCGAATGATCGCCCCAGCAGTGCCGTGTCGCCCCGGGGACGGAACACGTACCGCCCCAATTATTCCCTGCATTCCTCCAGCCGCTCCTCCAGCGCTCCAATGCGCCGGGCGATGTCGTCGCAGAAGGCCTCGGCGGCCTCCATCCGCGCGCCGGAATCCAGCGCCACGAACTCCTTGATGGGCGCGATCAGATCCCGTGCGGCCTCGGTCAGGCCGTCGTCCGCCGGCGCGCGCCTTCCCTGCAGGTACTGGGCCAGCACGTCGCAGGCGTGGGCCAGCTCCCGGTCGCCGGTGCGCCGCGCCTCGCTCACCAGCACGTCGCCGGACTGTTGCAGGTCCGCCCGGACCCGGTGATTGACCTGGGGCGTTTCGCACGCCACCCCCTGGGCCTTCAGCTTTTCCACGATGTCCTGCACATAATCCGGGCGGCTCTTGATCACGGCACGGTATTTGTTCTGGTAGCGCAGCATCAGGCTGTGGTCGCCGCCGGACAGCTTTTGCAGGCACGAGCGCACCGACTGCCCCGCCGAGCGGGCCACCAGCACCTGTTCCATCAGCCAGTCCACCTCCTGCTGTGTAAAGGGCACAAAGCGGGCCGGGCGCTCCGCGCCGCCGTCGTGCTCGCGCACCTGGGCATAATAGTAGTTGCGTATGCTGTTGGGACGGCGCCCCGTCTGGCGGGCGATCTGCTCGAATACGGCTTTCAGCGGCAGCCCCTGCTGCTGCGCTTCATCGGCGGTTTCCCAAAGCAGCTTGTTCTCCGTGTCGCTCCAGCCCGCGCGCCTGCCCGCCCGGGGGAAGGCCATGTGGCCGCTTCCTTCGTGCATCAGAGCCTGATCCATAACTTGCTATCCCTCCAAACCGTTGATGATACAGAGTATGCACGCCGTGTGCCGGGAATATACGGTCCTACCGGATTGTCAAAAGATTTTAAAGGTTCGCCGAAACCGCGGCGGCGGTGGCAATATGATGATATATGCGGCGCAAAATGAATATATGACAGGCAAAGCTGCATATATGACATGTTTTTCTTGCCGATCGCGGCGCGGGGTGATATAATGATTGACAATGGAAGTCCCTGGCCGGGGAAGGAGCGTGTATCCATGGAAGGCAACGGAGGATCGTCGCGGGTGAGGGAGTGGACCCGGGTCGCGAAGTTCACTTTCTTTTCCGTGAGCGCGGGGCTGATCGAGATCGGCGCGTTCGCCCTGGTGAACGAGTGGCTGCGCCTGCCCTACTGGCTCAGCTACCTGGTGGCGCTGGTGCTGTCGGTGCTCTGGAATTTCACGCTGAACCGGCGCTTCACCTTCAAGTCCGCGACCAACGTGCCGATGGCCATGCTCAAGGTCGCGCTCTACTACGCCGTGTTCACGCCGCTGTCCACCGCACTGGAGCACTGGCTGACGTCGGGCCTCGGCTGGAACGAATACCTGGCCACGGGAATCAACATGGCGCTGAACTTCATCACGGAATTCCTCTACCAGCGCTTCTTCGTGTTCGGAAAGAGCATCGACACGCTGGAGAAAACCCGGGATTAGGGCATCAAACATCAATCGGAGGACAGAATATGAATACCAAACCGACCCTCGTGATCATGGCGGCGGGCATGGGCAGCCGCTTCGGCGGCAACAAGCAGATCGCGCCCGTGGACGACGCCGGCCACATCATCATCGACTTTTCCATCTACGACGCCATCCGCGCGGGCTTTGGCCGGGTGGTGTGCGTCATCAAGCCCGAGATGGAGGCGGACTTCCGCCGGGCCATCGGCGACGCCATCGCCGGCCACGTGGACCTGCGCTACGCATACCAGACCCTGGACGCCGTCCCGGAGGGCTTCGCCATCCCCGGGGGACGCCAGAAGCCCTGGGGCACCGGCCATGCGGTGCTCTGCGCGCTGGACCAGGTCGAGGGCCCCTTCGCCGTCATCAACGCCGACGACTTTTACGGCGCGGACGCCTTCAAGGCGGCGGGCGATTTCCTGGCCGCCGGGGGCGATGACGACGAGCACGCCATGGTGGGCTACAACATCGAAAACACGCTGACCGAGAACGGCACCGTGTCCCGGGGCGTGTGCGCCGGGAAGGACGGGTATCTCACCGACATCACCGAGCGTACCGTCATCGAGCCCAGGCCCGGCGGGGCCGCCTTCACCGAGGACGGCGGGGCCAGCTGGACCTTCATCCCCGCGGGCACGCCGGTCTCGATGAACCTGTGGGCCTTCCGCCCGGGCATTGTGGAGGCCTTCGACCGCATGTTCCGGGATTTCCTGCGGGACACCGTGCCCGCCAATCCCCTGAAGGCCGAGTTCTACCTGCCCAACGTGCCCAAGGCCCTGATCGCCGCCGGCACCGGCCGGGTGCGCCTGCTCACCACCCACGAGCGCTGGTACGGCATGACCTACCGCGAGGACGCCGAGGCCGTCCGCGCCGCCATCGCGGGGATGAAGGCGAAGGGCGTGTATCCGGAGAAGCTGTGGTTGTAAAACAGGAGGTAACCATGCAGAAAATTCGCACCACCGTCCGCATTGCGGGCAAGGAGTATACCATCGCCAGCACCGACACCGAGGAGTATGTTAACCGGGTGGCGAGCTGGGTGGACCGGCGCATGAACGAGCTGGCCGCGGCCACCCGCCTGCCGGCGACCCAGCTGGCCGTGCTGACCGCCGTGAACGCCGCCGACGACATGATGAAGTCCCGGGACGAGATCCTTCGGCTGGAGGCCGAGCTGGAGGACCTGCGGGCCAAGATGGCGGCGCAGCCCGAAGCAGCGGCGGAGCCGGCCCCGGAGACGGAGGCCTGATCCCGCTTCATGACGCACAGAACGAAAGCCCCCATGGAGCTGCTGGCCCCGGCGGGGGATGAGAACGCGCTGGTGGCGGCGGTGCAGAACGGCGCGGACGCGGTGTACCTGGGTACCGGCGCGTTCAACGCCCGCCGCAACGCCGCGAACTTCGATGGCGACGCCCTGGACAGGGCCGTCGCGTATTGTCATGCCCGGGGCGTGAAGGTCCATGTGACGCTGAACACGCTGGTCACCCCCGGCGAGCTGCCCGCATTGGACGGGGCCATCGACGCCATCGCCCGCAGCGGCGCGGACGCCGTGATTGTTCAGGACTTCGGCGTCGCCCGGGCCGTTAAGCGGCGGGCGCCCTGGCTCCAGCTGCACGCCAGCACCCAGATGGCCGTGCACAACCGGCAGGGCGTGGCCTTCCTGGCAGAGCACGGCTTCGACCGCGCCGTGCTGGCGAGGGAGCTGACCTTTGAAGAGATGGCCCAATGCGCCGGGCAGGGCATCGAGATCGAGACCTTCGTCCACGGGGCGCTGTGCGTGGCCTGCTCGGGCCAGTGCCTGATGTCCAGCCTGGTGGGGGGCCGCAGCGGCAACCGGGGCCTGTGCGCCCAGCCCTGCCGCCTGCCCTGGCGGCTGGACGGCCATGAGGGCTACCTGCTGTCCACCCGGGACCTGTGCGGCCTTGCCGACCTTGCCAGGCTACGGGACGTCGGCGTCGCCAGCCTGAAGATCGAGGGCCGCATGAAGCGCGCCGAGTACGTGGCCGTGACGGTGGCCGCCTACCGAAGGGCGCTGGACGCGCTGTTCGAGGGGCGGAGCGTCGACCTCGGGGCTGAGCGCGGTGAACTGCTGCAGATGTTCAACCGGGGCGGCTTCACCCGGGGCTACGGCCCGGGAGTGGCCGAGGCGGACCTGATGTATCCCGAGCGACCCAACCACATCGGCGTGGCCGTGGGGCGCTGCCGGAAGAAGGGCGAGGTGGCGCTGGCGGCCGACGTGGAAAACGCCGACGCCCTGGTCCTGCGCCGCGAGGGCAGTGAGGACGTCCCGGTGAAGCTGGCCGGAAGGGCCGGCGATGGCGTGAAATGCCCCGTCGCGAGGCCGGGGGACGCGCTCTTCCGGCTGGTCAGCGCCGCCCAGCTTCGCGGGGCAAGGGAAAGCTGTGAGGGCGAGCATAAGCAGGTGCCGGTCTCGATGAAGGCCACCCTGCGGGTGGGCGAGTCGGCGCGGCTGTGGGCCAGCGACGGCGTCCACCGGGCCGAGGCGGTTGGCGAGACCGTCCAGCGGGCCACGGGCCGGGGCTTCGACCCCGAGCGGGCAGCGGCCCAATTGAAGAAGACCGGCGGCACGCCCTACGCCGTGGAGTCGCTGACCCTGGACGCCGACGCCGACGCCTTCTGCCCCGCGTCGATGCTCAACGCCCTGCGCCGGGACGCCCTGGCGGCGCTGGAAGCCGAGCGCACGGCGGTGCGACGGGATATGGATTGCGAGACAACCTGTAGCGGCGACAATCTGTCGCCATCACAGAACGGGGATAATGGCGTGGCGGCAGATTGCCGCCGCTACAGGGAAACGCCCCTCCTCCTGGCCCAATCGAGCGACATAAACCAACTGTCTGAGGCCCTCGCCGCCGGCGCGGACATCGCCGTCTATGCCCCGTCGGACGCGCGCCCTTCCGCGCTGGAGGCCGTCGACCTGTCCCCGCTGGGCAGCCGCGTCGCCCTTGCACTGCCGGCGGTACTCACCGCCAGGGCGTTGGACGGGCTGAACGCCTGGGCGCTGAAGCAGCCCTTTCAAATGACCTTCCTGTCCAACGTGGGCCAGCTCGGCATGGATTGGCCCGGCGAGCGGGTGGGGGACTATCTGCTGAATGTCGGCAACGGCCTGGCCGTGGACCAGCTGGGGGAATGGGGCGTCGAAGCCTTCACTCCCTCCGTGGAGCTGACCGCCGCCCAGGCGGGGGCCCTTCACGGGCGCAAAGGCCTGATCGTGTGGGGCCAGATCCCGCTGATGCACCTGCGGCACTGCCCGCTGCGCACGGCGGAGGGCATGAAGGGCAGGCACGCCGACTGCCGCCATTGCGACGGCTGCAGGCCGTCTGACCGGCTGGACGGGCGGTGCATGGTGGACCGCAGGGGCGCGGCCTTCCCGCTCAAGCGCGTCGCCATGCCGGGGGGCTGTGTCATACAGGTGCTGAACTCGGTGCCGCTGATGCCCCTGAAGAAGCGGGACCGGCTGCCCGATGCCGAGGGCTGGCGGCTGCTGCTGTCGAAGGACGAGCCCACGGAGGCCCTCGTGAAGGTCTACCGGGCCGCGCTTCACGGCGATGACTTCCGGGCGCTGCCCCAGTGGCAGGCCCTTGAAACCCTGAATACGACCGCGGGACACTACTTCCGGGGGGTGGAATAGATGAACGAACGCAACATACGGGTGCTGGAATTCCCGAAGATCCTTGAAATGCTGGCGGCGCTGGCCGTCACCGACCCCGGCCGCGAGGCCGCACGGGCGCTGATGCCCTCGGGGGACGCGGCCACCGTGCGCCGCTGGCAGGCCGAGACCGAGGAGGCCACCACGATCATGGCCTACACCGGTGGCAACCCGATGGCCTGGTTTACCGACGTGCGCCCGTTTTTGAAGCTGGCGAAGGCGGGGGGCACCCTCTCGCCCAAGGCCCTTTTGCAGGTGGCGGACGCGCTGAAGGCCTCCCGCACTGTGCGAAGCGCCCTGGTCACCGACCGGGAGGACACGCCTTATCTTACCGAGATGGGCTCCCGCCTGGCCACCAACCGCTCGCTGGAGGAGGAGATCTTCGACGCCATCATCTCCGAGGACGAGATCAGCGACCATGCCAGCCCGGAGCTGTACGACATCCGCCGCAAGATGCGCACGCTGAACGACCGGGTCCGGGACAGGCTGAACGGCATCATCCGCTCCTCTACGATGCAGAAGTACCTGATGGACGCCATCGTCACCATGCGCAACGGGCGCTACGTGGTGCCGGTAAAGGCCGAGTGCCGCGCGTCGGTGCCCGGCATCGTCCACGACCAGTCCGGCACCGGCTCCACGCTGTTCATCGAGCCCATGGCCGTGGTGGAGGCGGGCAACGAATTAAAGCAGTGGACGCTGAAGGAGAAGAACGAGATCGAGCGCATACTGGGCATGTTCTCCGACCGCATCGCCCCGGACGCCGACATGATCGCCAGCAACCTCGACCTGCTGGCCCGGCTGGACGTGATCTTCGCCAAGGCGGCCCTGTCCCGCCAGATGCGCGCCGTGCCGCCGAAGCTGAACGAGGAAGGGCACGTGCGGCTGATCCAGGCCCGCCACCCGCTGATCGACCCGGAGAAGGTGGTGCCCTCCACGCTGTGGCTGGGGGAGGAATTCACCACGCTGGTCATCACCGGCCCCAACACGGGCGGCAAGACGGTCACCCTCAAGACGGTGGGCCTGCTGTCGCTGATGGCCCAGGCGGGCCTTCAGATTCCGGCGGCCTACGGCTCGGAGCTGGCTATATTCGACGAGGTGTTCGCCGACATCGGCGACGAGCAGTCCATCGAGCAGAGCCTGTCCACCTTCTCCTCCCACATGACCAACATCGTGGAGATATTGCAGAGTGTGACCCCGCAGTCCCTGGCGCTGTTCGACGAGCTGGGCGCGGGCACCGACCCCACCGAGGGCGCGGCGCTGGCCATGGCGATACTGAACCACCTGCTGACCATGAAGGTCACCACGATGGCCACCACCCACTACAGCGAGCTGAAGGCCTTCGCCCTGAGCACGCCGGGGGTGGAGAACGCCTCGGTGGAATTCAACGTGGAAACCCTGCGGCCCACCTACCGGCTGTCCATCGGCGTGCCCGGCAAGAGCAACGCCTTCGAGATCTCCCGAAAGCTGGGCCTGCCGGAGTTTTTGATCGAGGACGCCAATTCCCGCCTGAGCCAGGACGCCGTGCGCTTCGAGGACGTGATCGCCAACGCCGAGTACCACCGCCAGATCGCCGAGAAGGAGCGGGAGCTGGCCGAGGAGGCCCATCGGGAGACCCAGCGCCTGCGGGACGAGGCAGAGAAGCTGCAGAAGGAGCTGGCCGACCGCCGGGAGAGCGAGCTGCGCAAGGCGAAGGACGAGGCCCGGAAGCTGCTGCAAAAGGCCCAGCGCGAGAGCGAGCAGATCATCGCCGACCTGAAGAAGCAGCGCAGCGCCGGGGTCAAGGAGCACGAGCTGCACAACCTGCGGGCGCAGCTGCAGGGGGCCATCGACGCCAACACCGAGAGGATTTCCGCCGCCGAAACCGTCGGCACCGTGCCCACCAGCCTGAAGGTGGGGGACACGGTGCTGCTGGTGAACCTGAACACCAAGGCCACGGTGGTGACCCCGCCGGACAGCAAGGGGGAGTGCACGGTGCAGGCCGGGGCGCTGAAGCTGAAGGCCAACCTGGCCGACATGCGCACCGCCAAGCCCGACAAGCCCGAAAAGCCGAAGGGCCGCCAGCCCGCAAAGGGCAGCGGCGGCGGTACCACGATCAACGTGGGCGTGCGCCAGGTGCAGACCGAGTGCGACGTGCGGGGCATGAACCTGGAGGAGGCCATCGACGAGGTGGACGCCTTCCTGGACAGCGCCCTTTTGAACAAGCTGGGCCAGGTCTACATCATACACGGCAAGGGCACCGGCATCCTCAGAAGCGGCATACAGCAGCACCTGAAGCGCTACGGCGCCGTGAAGTCCTTCCGCCTCGGCAAGTACGGCGAGGGCGAGGACGGGGTGACCGTGGTGACGCTGAAGTGAACCATTCCTGTGCCGATGCCGTCATATATGGAAGGGTATAACTCCCGGAGGCGATGATAATTGAAAGTATACCTGGATATGTGTTGTTACAACAGGCCTTATGACCCTCAGGATCAAATGAAGGAAAAGCAAGGGAGATCATGTCAACCGGGGTGAAGGAGAAAGACGCCGCTCATGTGGCAGCCGCGATTCTCACACACTGCGATTACTTCATATCAACGGACAAGCGCTTGCTGAGGTATAAAACGGACGAGGTCAAAATGTGCAATCCAATCGAAGCTGTATTGGAATTGGAGGGATTATGATGGCCGTCAATATCAGAATTCGTACTTTGTTCACACCCTGTTCAATACTTTATGCTATCCTGTTTTCGTGAATATAGCCGAGGTGATATCCATGCTTAAAACGAAGATCCTGCTGGTGGACGACGATCCGAACATCCGCCAGCTGGTCAATCTATACCTGGTCAAGGAGGGCTTTGAGGTCGAGATGGCCGAGCGGGGGGACGAGGCGCTGAAGAAGGTGCTGGCGTCGCCGCCGAACCTGATGCTGCTGGACGTGATGCTGCCCGGCATGGACGGCTGGCAGGTGCTGCGGGAGACCCGCAAAACCTCGAACGTGCCCATCATCATGCTCACGGCCAAGGACGAGACCTTCGACAAGGTGCTGGGCCTGGAGCTGGGGGCGGACGACTACATCGCCAAGCCCTTCGACATGAAGGAGCTGGTGGCCCGCATCAAGGCGGTCATTCGCCGCTACCAGACCCCGGAGCCCGCCGAGGCGAACAAGGCGCTGAGCTTCCCCGGCCTGACGGTGAACATCAGCCAGTATACAGTCAACTACATGGGCAAGGAGCTGGAGATGCCCCCCAAGGAGCTGGAGCTGCTCAACTTCCTGGCCAGCCATCCCAATCAGGTCTTCACCCGGGAACAGCTGCTGGAGCAGGTCTGGGGCTACGACTACTTCGGCGATTCCCGCACCGTGGACGTGCACGTCAAGCGCCTGCGGGAAAAGCTGACCGAGGGGGAAAAGCTGGGCTGGCAGATCAAGACGGTCTGGGGCGTCGGGTACAAGTTCGAGGTGAAATAGCATGCGCAGGAGCCTCTTCTGGCGCACCTACAGCGTGCTGCTGGTGGCGCTGCTGGCCACCATCGCCGTATTCACCGGCGTGCTGATCGCCTCCCGGCGGCAGACCATGCAGGAGAGCTACGAATCCGAGGTGCGCCTGCAGGCCCGGGAGGTGGCGGACTACATGGCCAACCTGAACACCCTGAGCTACGTCCGCAACAACGCCACGATGCGCTACCTGATCCGCCGCAAGATCGCCAGCATCTACAATACCTACAATGCCGACATCTGGATCGTCAGCTACGATTCGGGCACGGCTTATGTGCAGTACCTGGACAAGTCCTGGAACACCACCCGAAGCCTGGCCTCCGAGGCGGTGAAGGAGCAGCTGTCCAAGATCAAGGAGGGCAACGAGATCCGCGTCACCGGCCTGTTCCCGGAGCTGGAGGACGGGGAGAAGATCGTCACCATCGGCGTGCCCTGGCTCTACGGCGACGAAACCGTGGTGGGCGCGGTGCTGCTGCACATCCCCACCGCCGCCCTCCAGGTCAGCCTGAGGAGCGTGGCGCCTCAGATCCTTCCCCCGGCGCTGTTTGCGCTGGCGCTGGGCACGATACTGGCCTTCTTCCTGGCCCGCAGCCAGATCAAGCCCCTGAAGGAGATGTCCAGCGCGGTCAGCGAGTTCTCCAAGGGCGACCTGACCCGCCGGGTGGAGGTGCACTGCGGCGGCGAGCTGGAGGAGCTGGCCGACACCATCAACCGCATGGCGGAGGAGCTGTCGCGGCTGGAGGATTCCCGCCGCAGCTTCGTGGCCAACGTGTCCCACGAGCTGCGCTCCCCGATGACCTGCATGCGGGGCTATGTGCAGGCCATGCTGGACGGGATCATCGCCCCGGAGGACATGCCCCGCTACCTGCAGATCGTGCTGGACGAGACCGACCGGCTGACCGAGCTGGTGCGGGACCTGCTGGACCTGTCCCGGCTGGAATCGGGCAAGTTCCCGCTGACGCTGGCCCCCTTCGACGCCAACGAGCTGATGCGCCGCAACCTGATCAACTTCGAGCCCCGCATCGACGAAAAGGGCATCGGGGTCCAGGTGGAGCTGGCGGAGGGAGCGTTGTACGTGATGGCCGACGCCAACCGCATCAACCAGGTGGTGTCCAACATCATCGACAATGCCATAAAGTTCATGAACGGCGAGAACAGCCGGCTGACGGTGCGCACCCGACCCGAGGGCAAGAGCGTGCGCTTCACCATCGCAAACAACGGCCCGAAGATCGCCGAGGCGGACCTGCCCTACATCTTCGATCGCTTCTACAAGGCCGACAAGGCCCACACCTCCGGCGGCGGCACCGGCCTGGGCCTGTCCATCTGCCAGCGCATCATGCAGCAGCACGATTCAAGGATCACCGTGCGCTCCGACGACGATGAGACGGCCTTCGAATTCCTGCTGCCGGCGACGGAAGCGCCGAAGAAGGCGCTGGAGGCGGGTCAGGCTGCATAATGTCGGGTGTAGCGGCGGCCTGGAGGCCGCCGCTACAAATCGTGGCGTTCCGATTGAACAGGTACGGGTTAAGATCACATTACCGTCCTTGGCAAACGGCCCGCGAGGTTGTATAATTGAATCGTAGCGTCACGGACGTGACCGACGAAAGAGAGGATATCGCCTATGAAACACTTCAACATCTACGCGCGCTGCCTGGCGCTGCTGCTGGCCGCGCTGATGCTTACGGGCATGCTGGCGGCGGCCGAGACCGCGGGCCAGGACGCGGCAGGGGAGAACCCCTCCTATGACATCGTCTATTCCAGCAACAACCCGATCCCCGAGATCGCCGAGCGGGTGCGCCCGGCCATCGTGCAGTTGAACACCAAGCAGGAGAGCTGGGATCCGGCGACCCGGGTGGCCCAGGTCAACGAGGTGGGCGGCGGCTCGGCCTGCTACATCCGGAAGATCGAGGGCGACGAGCCCGGCGGCTACATGCTGACCAACTACCACGTGGTCAAGGACGCCGACGCCTACACCGCCCTGTGGCTGGACGGCAGCGAGAACGACCTGGAGCTGGTGGGCTACGACGACGGCTCCGACATCGCGGTGCTAAAGTTCAAGGGCGAGGCCCCCGGCGGCGCGCAGCCCATCCCCATGGGCGATTCCGACGCGCTGCGCATCGGCGAGCTGGCCATCATCATCGGCAATCCCGGCACCGGGGACGAGGTGTTCTTCGGCAGCGTCACCGCCGGCATCATCTCCGGCCTGGAGCGCGAGGGCGTGAACGCCGACAATTTCAGCCACAGCATCACCACCATCCAGACCGACGCCCCCATCAACGGCGGCAACTCCGGCGGCGCGCTTTTGAACGCGAAGGGCGAGCTGGTGGGCATCCCCACGCTGAAGTACATGACCATCTTCGAGGGGCTGACCTTCTGCATCCCCATCAGCGTGGTCAAGGGCTTCATCGACCAGATCATCGACAACGGCAGCGTGGTGCGCCCCCGCATGGGCGTCACCGTGACCAGCATCGACGGCCCGGACGAGCCCATGAAGCGCTATCCTCCCTGCGGGGCCCAGATCTATACCGTGGAGCCCGGCACCCCAGCGGACAAGGCCGGCCTGAAGGAGAAGGACGTGATCACCGAGGCCAACGGCGCCCGGATCAAGTCCAGCCAGGACATGGTGAACGCCGTGGACCGCTGCGGCGAGGGCCAGGACCTGGAGCTGACCGTCTACCGCTACAATTACGACGCCGACGGCAACGTCACCGGCGGCTACGAGGAGCTCCACCTGACGCTGCAGCTGCAGATCATCGACTGACGCTGCATGAAAAAAGATCCTTCGCGCAGGCGAAGGATCTTTTTTGTGACATGTGGGACAAGGGGACGTCCCCTTGTCCCATTTGAGGGATTAGGTGTTAGGTTTTAGGGGTTAGGGGTGGAGGAAATCCTTGCGAATTTCTTTAGACTAAATAGATAGAGAAGCGATACAACCCCTGCCGTTACCATTTAATCAAATAAATCCGTTAGGATTTATACCTTCCCTAACCCCTAATCCCTAAAACCTAACCCCTTAATTCTGATTTATCGAGCAAAGCTCGATAAATCAGAATTTCCCCGCCACCTTCGCGGCCAGGGCGGCGTTGTTGTACACCAGCCTGATGTTGCTGGCGAGGCTGTCGCCGCCGGTGATGTCCTTGATCTTCGCCAGCAGGAAGGGGGTGGTCTGCTTGCCCCTGATGCCCTTGGCGTTGGCCTCGGCCACGGCTTCGTCGATGGCCTTGTTGATCACGGCGGGGTCCATGCTGTACGGCTCGGGGATGGGGTTTGTCACCAGCATGCCGCCGACCAGGCCCATCTCCAGCTTCGCCCGGAAGGCCGCGGCCACCTCCTCGGGGGTGTCCAGCCGGTAATCCACGCCGAAGCCGCTCTTGCGGGTGTAGAAGGCGGGCAGCTCGTCGGTGCCGTAGCCGATCACCGGCACGCCCTTGGTCTCCAGGTATTCCAGGGTCAGCCCCAGGTCCAGTATCGACTTGGCCCCGGCGCACACCACCAGCACGGGGGTGCGTGCCAGTTCCTCCAGGTCGGCGGAGATGTCCATGGTCACCTCGGCCCCGCGGTGCACGCCGCCGATGCCGCCGGTGGCGAACACCTTGATGCCCGCCATGGCCGCGATGATCATCGTGGTGGCCACGGTGGTGGCGCCGTCCTCGCTCCGGGCGACCAGCACCGGCAGATCCCGCCGGGAGGCCTTGGTCACGTCGTAGCCCTTCTTGCCCAGGTATTCGATCTCGTCCGCCGAGAGCCCCGCCTTCAGCTTTCCGCCGATGATGGCGATGGTGGCCGGCACCGCGCCGTTTTCCCGCACGATCTTCTCCACGTTCATGGCCGTCTCCACGTTCTGGGGGTAGGGCATGCCGTGGCTGATGATGGTGGACTCCAGCGCCACCACCGGCTTTCCCCCAGCCAACGCGGCCTTCACCTCGGGGGAGATTTCAAGATACTTGTTCATGTCTATAGCCTCCTGTTGTTTTGTCGGTGTTTTATCAGTATTCAGGGGTTAGGGGGGTTATTGGTGTGTAGGGGCGATTTCCAATCGCCCGCGGGCGCTCGGAGAGCGCCCCTACACCGTGTACGTGTCCGGCCATCCCCTAACCCCTAAAACCTAACCCCTAACCCCTCAAATACTGATTTGTCGCCCTGCGACAAATCAATATTTGCCTCCCATCCTCCGCCGTACCGCATCTGCCGTCATCTCCGCGCTCACCGTCTCCTCGGCTTCCACGGTCAGGGCGGCGGCGGCCATGCCGGCGCGGGCGGATTCGAACAGGTCCATCCCGTGGAGCATGGCCCACACCATCGCTGCGGTGAAGGCGTCGCCCGCGCCGGTGGCGTTGGTCATCTGCACCGGCGTGCCGGCTATGAAGCGAACCTCGTTCCCGCTGGCGCAGCAGACGCCCCGCTCGCCCAGGGTGATACAGGCGCCCCTTGCGCCCATTTCCACCAGCCTGCGGGCGGCGGCCTCGGCGGTGGGCCGGTCGTGCACCGGCAGCCCCGTCAGGGCCTCGGCTTCCAGCGCGTTGGGCTTGATCGCCTGCAGCCGGGGCAGAACGGGCAGCAGCCTGCGGGCCTTGGCGGCGGAGACCGCGTCGGCAAACAGCGGCGGGCGCAGCCGCTGGGCCAGGAAGACGACGGTTTCCTGGGGCAGGTTGGCGTCCAGCACCACGGCGTCCATGCCGTTCAGCGCGTCGAGGCGCCCCGCCAGGGTCTCCGGCGTCATGCGCAGGCAGATGTCCATGTCGTTCACGGCCAGCTGCATGTCGCCGCCCAGGTCGGCGATGAACAGGTAGCTCGAGCTGGCCGCGCCGGGGAAGGTGAAGCATAGCCCGGTATCCACGCCCGCCCGGGCACAGTCCGCGCGGACGATGTCCGCAAAGGCGTCCGTGCCCAGCGGTGCGACCAGGTGGGTCTCGATCCCCAGCCGGGCCAGGTTGCAGGCGATGTTGCGCCCCACGCCCCCGGCGGACAGCACCACCCGTCCCGGATTGGAATCCTGAAGGGCGATCCGCCCCTGGGGAAAGCCCCCGATGTCGATGTTCGCCGCGCCCACCACCGCGCAGCGCAAGCCCGTCTGCATGTCTGAATCACCCCCGTTGGCCTGTCTTTTTTCATTATACCCCTCCCGCCCCTCTTCCGCAAGTTTTTTCAGCGCGCGATTCTGTCGAACGGGGTCGAATATTAAAAATTATCATAAAGTATGTTGAAATGATCTCAGTTTTAAGATACAATATGTTTTAACTACAATAATGGGCGTATGTTCGAAGGCGTATGCGCCTTCGACAGGCTTCAACCATCATTGGGGGTAATTCGGATATGTCCGAACGGATTTCCGGCTGGATGCGCGCGTTGGCCATGGCGCTTGTGCTGATGTTGGCCTGTGCGTCGGCGCTGGCCGATTCGATAGAGGTCAGGCTGAACGCCTCGGCGAAGGTCTATTCCTCGCTGACGTCCTCCGCCCGCAGCGTCAAGGCGCCCAAGGGCCTGGAGGTCAGCCTCAGGGCCTGCTCAAAGGGCTGGGCCAGGGTGGTCTACAAGGGAAGGACGGGCTACATCCGCCTGAAATACCTGGACCGCGTCAATCCGCTGAAGGCCTATGCGGCGAAGAGCGCCACCGTGTACCGGGACGCGGGCATGTCCAGGACGCTCACCACGGTGTCCCAGGGCGCGCTGGTTTACGCGCTGGGCGTGGAGGGCGGCTGCGTGCGCATCACGAACAGCGACAGGAGCTGGAAGGGCTATATCAAGGCCGGCATGCTCACCTCCACCAAGTCCGATTCCCCGAAGGGCGGCGCCGTGCCGGGGCAGCTGCGGGCCACCGCGGAGGGCGCCAAAGCCTCCAAGATCGAAAAGGCCATCTACGTGGCCCAGGCGCTGGTGGACGCGCCCTATTCCGAGGATCCGAATCCGCCCAGGAGCTTCGACTGCGCCAGCTATACGGCCTTCTGCTACAGCGCGGCCTGGAACGACATCCTGAAGGGCAGCGTGAAAGGCCAGGGCTACGACGACCGGTTCGACCGCGTCGAGGGGGTCGGCAAGCTCAGGCGCGGCGACCTGGTGTGCTTCAACACCGTCGACGACAAGGACCTGTGCGACCACGTGGGCATCTACCTGGGCAAGGGCTATTTCCTGCACGCCTCCTCGGTGGCGAAGAAGGTCATCGTCAGCCAGCTGAAGAGCGGCTATTACAGCCGGGTGTTCAGCTGGGGGGTGCGGGTGTTCTCATAAGTATCATGGCAATGG
>JAZOUD010000056.1:0-19504 GCA_045658005.1 Clostridia bacterium
TATCGGAACACCCTCTTCATCCTTGTCAGTATTCAACGGCGCGGTGACACTGCTCAATCTCGCCGGCGATGCTGCTCAATCCCAGCGGAATCGGTGCTCAATTCGGGCGGTTTTGGTGCACTCACGGAGCGGTATATCCACTGGTATAATGAATGTATCACTAAAACCATGGATTTGCTATTTCGAGTAGTCTAAACACGATAACCAATAATGATTATCAATGAAATGGAGAAATACAATGAATGAGGTAACATTTGCTCAATTTGTCGAGAAAAAGGTAGCAAAGAGTTTTGACACAGTAACGCGAGATGCGCAGTATTACGTACATCCCACATTTTGTATTAGCAATCTGTCTGATTATATTCGTTTAATTACATTGATCTCTTCAGCGAACAAAGATACCATAGAATGGGAAACGGTGATCTATCGAGGTATGGTTGATGAGAGTTATGACTTGCTTCCTGGATTGGCTAGGATTGAAAATCCGATCCCTGATATGGAAAAAGAATTAATCAATGATTTTTTAACCCGCCGTCCTGATGCGTTTAGAGGTCTTACAGATTTTGATATTCTTGCAAAGATGCAACATTACGGATTACCAACCAGATTGCTAGATTTTTCACTAAATCCACTTGTTGGACTTTACTTTGCGTGTGAGTCAAAGCCATCAAAGAATGGCCGAATTCTCTGCCATGGTACATATCTGAAAAACGATTCATCTGCCTATGTTAACGCAATATGCTCTGCCGCTATTAAGAAATCTTTCGATGATAATTATACCGTTGATGAGTATTTATGTGATGAAAAGATGTCTTTGAAAAAATATATGGTAGAGTGTTATATCAGTGATACTACGACGGTTGTGAGACCTAAATACTGGAATCAGAGAATAGCCAACCAAGCGGGTGTTTTCATGGTTTATCCCAATAATTTGCGTGATAGGTATTATTGTGTTCTGAAACACGCAGAAGAACTTGGAATCAATGACGCGATTAGACAGTATGGTCGCGGTAAGATTGATGAAAGGAAAATTCAGGAAGCAATGCGAATAGAACCCAAAGATAATAAAGGATTGGAAGCAACTTCGGTACTCTCAGATACATATTTTAGAAAAATATATGATGCATATAAGGTAGAGTATGGGTCAGACAAGACTTGGGATCAAATGAACAATAGATTTTTATTGACTGAAGGATTGAAGGAACTGAGTAGAACAATAATACAAGATGCTTTTTGCAGCATAATCATTGAGGCGAAGAATAAAAAACGGATTCTTAGGGACTTATCGTTTATAGGAATAGGCGCGGATTATATCTATCCCGAGCTTGAATATACAGCAAAGGAGATTAGAAGAAAATATGAATAATACGAATGGAAGAATTGGCGGAGGTTGGCGTTGAGCTGTCAAAGCGACAGGCACAGGAACTTATTCACCTGCTCACGGACTACCACAACATTTCCCACCTGTGGTGTATGTACGGATGGGCACCCTCGGATCTGGCTCGGCAGTATCAGCCCTCTAAGACGACGAGCATCTCCTTTGATCCGAATATGCTGAAAATGTATGCGGATGGAACGATGGACAGGAACGAGATTGTCAGGGAACTTCAAAAAATGGGTGTGGACATTTCGGAATAACACGTGGGGTGACAATATGCCTGACAAAAAAGTCAGAGTGGTCTATCAGGCTCCCTCAATACCTCCGCTCTATAAGCAGGTGGGTATCTATGCCCGCGTGAGCACCCGCAGTCCCGAGCAGATGAACAGCCTGGCCGCGCAGGTCTCTGAACTGGTCAGGATGTTCAGGGCCGATTACACCGCCCGGATATATGATGTGTATATCGATATCGTGAGTGGCGCTCGCACTGATAATCGCCCTGCGTATCAGCGCATGCTCGATGACTGCCGGAACAAAAAGCTTGACCTCATCGTTTGTAAGAGTATTAGCCGGTTCGGACGTAATACTGAGGAAATGCTGATCAGCCTGAGAGAGATCAGGGCGTGTAACGTGAATGTCTTTTTCCAGTTGGAAAACCTCAATACCGCTGATTCTTCCTCTGAACATATCCTTACGGTCATTGAGGCATTCTATCAGGCAGAAAATCAGGCTCGCAGCGATAACATCAAATTGAGTCTGCGGAACAGCGCCGCGACCGGCAAATCGAAAAACTACACCCGTCCCTGCTATGGCCTTCAGAGGGATGAACATGGTGAACTGACTGTCAATGAAGCTGATGCCGCCAACGTTCAGCTCATCTTCGACGATTATCTCCAGGGTGCCACTATCAAGCAAATCGTCGATCTACTGAAAGAGCTGCATATTCCTTCCCCCACAGGAAAGGAAAAATGGTGTCAGAAATCCATAGACGATATTCTCAGCAACGAAAAATACGTTGGGGATGTCGTCCTAATGAAAACAATCCGCATTGGCGGTCCAGGCTCAAAGCAAATAAAGAACCGTGGAGAGGTGGCACAATACAAGGCCACTGCATCCCATCAGGCGATTATCACACGAGAGCAGTTTGAAGCTGCCCAGAGAGAAAGAGAACAGCGTTGCAATGTTGAGGGCAATGGGGCACAGAGGGTTCGAAAGAGCACTCGTTACAAATCTACATTTAGCATAGACAGGTTTCTTTCTACCATGGAGGAATAAGCTAACTATCATTCCATCTTTTATGGATTACTATTAGCATTTTATCATCTTTGGGTACTGTGGTGGATTACATTGTGCCACACCGGGTAGATCACGCCTGTTCTGGGATCAAACGAGTTGGCAGCCCCTTTGCAAGGACTGCCATGATAAGAAGACGGGGAGCAGGATGTAGGTGTTAGTGAGGAATGTCCGACTGCCGGTGTTCCGTTTCGCACTGCGTGAGATAATCATCAACGGCTTTATGAAAGTCATCCAGGAGTTCAGCCTGGGTTGCGCCTTCGTAGGAAACCAGGGATTCAATATGCTGAACCTTTCCGAAAAAGACACCATCTGCTTCGGAGAACTCTATGCTGCCTTCATAGCCCTTATATTCCATCAGACTGCGTGGCTCAAAGCAAAGCCCAAGATTGCTGTGGCGCTCCAGGGAACGAAGCCCATAACGGATGAAGTCCCAGGATTTCTTGTAGTCCAATCGGACGCTGAAATCGGAATCGCAGATAAAGGTCAGGAACTCGGGCAAGTGATCGCGATAGCGTCTGGCAAAGGCATATGCATCGTTTTCCTTTTCCGCATCACTGCTGTTCTGCTTGTTATGGAGCACATGATCCAGGTTGCAGGACATGAAGTATACGTGGTAGGGGATCGTCTTCCAGACATGCTTCAGACCTGCAAGCCGGGTCAGGATGGCACTCTTACCTTCATTCCGCCTGCGAATGGAAGCGGGCTTATCTGTCCGGATTTCAGTCGATGAGTAGAACGGCTCGAGGCAATTTGGATCTTCCACTACTGCATCATCGGAAATAAAAGCGCCGTCAGTATCGACAATGTGAATGACTTCCTGAAAATCTGTGACTTTGAAGTGGTTTGCCGCTGCATAGTGTCTGACGAGATCACCAATCCTAGCCGCAATATTCTGTGTGCCGGCCCAGTCCCGAGTCGTGATGTCTCCATGGGTGATTTCCACCCTGACGAGGTTTTTATCGTAAAAGCGGGTGAACATCAAACCCATAGCGGTGTCGTCGGATGGCCCTTCAACGATAACAAAGACGATCTTCTTACGAGCCACTGAATTCACCCGCCTCATGGAACGCAAGCGCGATTTCTGCGTTGTTAGTCGGCTCGTACAGTTTTTCACTTTGCTCGCCCAGCATGATGTCTCGATAATAGAAATCCCTCAGATTATTATTCTCTTTGACGTTTGTCATGCGCAGGTAACGGCTATTTGGATTGGTCGTAGTGAAAGCGATGAAGCTCTTGTCCAAAGTCTCGAGCGGGCGCAGATTGTGAGACGTAAAGATAAGCTGCCCTTTCCCTTTTTCAGAGATGATCCGAAGAATCTCACCAAGCAGATATTCGAATACCCCTGAATCAAGTTCATCAACCGCGACGGTCATGGATGGCTGATTGTACACAACAATCAGTAGCTGGAGGATCGAAATGATCTTCTTGATACCCTCGGATTCGTATTTCAACAGGATTGCTTTTTTGTTCTTAAGAGACAATAATTGAATGCGTTCTCCTGGCTTGCCGTTATCCATCAGCTGGTTTCCCAGACTAATGACTTGAATGGTGAGACCGGGAACGATCTGCTGAAGAACAATATTCATGCTGTCGATCACCTTGCGCACGACGGTAGTCGCTTCAACAGGTACTACAGATGGTCCTTCCAATGAAACAGCAATGGTTCCAATTGCGCCCATGTTTTTCTCTTCGTACTTGAAAGCAAGCGGCTGTGCATTCAAACTTATCAGACCAGAATTTGCGGTATTGATGATGAACAGTTCATTATTGCCATATGCAACCAGGTTGGCGATCAGTTCCATATATCTCAGCGCTTCCTCAGACTGATTCGTTTTCTGTTGATTAGCGCGAATGACTGAAAGAAGCTCGCGCGAAAACAGAAAGGATCGAGAGGTGACAGATGTGATACGCTTTGCGACCAGCAAATCTGTGACAACGGATTTTCCAGTCCCAACCAGCAGCCTGTACTTGGACCGGGGGACGAATATCTCATCGGTCTTCGTATCCATGAGAGGAGTGAGACGAATTTTCTTACTTTCTGACTCAAAAGAGCATTTAAGCTCCTCGTTGAACAGGCAGGCACGATAGCTTGCAGTTTCAGCGTCTGTTGTGGAGTTTTGGGCAGTCTCATCTTTCTCTTTGCGGAGACTGAAGGAATAGATGGCGTGGTATGTGCCAAAGTTGTTGTTGACGATGAAAGAGAAAGTCAAACTGGAATAATCCGCATCTACATGAATGCAGTCGGCAAATTGGGCTGGTACGCTTCTTCCCTGAAGCGCATACTGAAGCAACTGAATGGCATCAATCAGCGCGGTCTTGCCGGAACCATTCTGTCCATACAGGCCGAGGATGCTTGCCTTCATCCCTTTTTTTCTGCCGGTCAGGTCAATCGATCCATCCACGACGTTTTTGAAGTTGTGGATCATGACGCCTTCAAGACGTACAACAGCATTGTTCATATGGAGACCTCCTCTCCGTAAACACTATGTTACCACGCTTAACGGAATCTGTCAATCGAAATTACAAATATTCACAAATTGTTCCAAAAACAAATTTAGATATACACAGATTGGATGATTAATCACAGATGGATGCTACCGCATTAACGCCGATCCCAACCAGGATAGATCCATTGCCAACGCCATCGCGTTCAGGATTGTCCACAATACCTATAAGGCCGCGGCATCCTATCAATCTGTTATCTCACGAGAACAGTTTGAAACTGTCCAGAAAGAAAAAAGCGCCGTTGCAATGTTGAAGGCAGCGGAACGCAAAGGGTTCGAAAGAGCACAGGTTACAAATCAACATTTAGCATAGACAAATGACTTTCTACAAATGTGGAGTAGGCTAATTACTATAGAATCTATTGTTGAATACCATTAGTATCTATATCCGCCTTATGGTAATTCGTCAACACTTGTCAACACAAGTCAACACTTGTCAACGGATACCGGCAAAACGCTGCATCTGCTCCGGGGAGGACCTGAAACGGGACTGAAAATGGGGTACCATGACTGGTGGGATAGGCGGAAGCACAAGCCACTTTTGCAGGTCAAGAAACGAATTATGCAGAAATGAGCCGTATTCACGGTGAATAAGTTCATTTCTGCATAATCTCTCACACCAATATACAAAAAGCTGCACGCAAGCTTTGTATCAAAACTTACGTGCAGAGCTGGAGCTGATGGCCGGATTCGAACCGGCGACCTCATCCTTACCAAGGATGCGCTCTACCTACTGAGCTACATCAGCGCGCTTCGCATTTCTCGAACGCAAGAAGTATTATACTACAGTCAGCGCGAAAAAGCAATAGGTTATTGATAAAATAATGAGCGTGCCGCAACTTTTTACATTTTATGTGGCACGCTCATCGTTTTTGCTCAGTTTGACTCCTCCTCGGCCTCCCGGGCGGTTACTGTGAAGGCATCCTTGCCCAACAGGCCCAGTCGATAGTTGAAGGGGATGTCAGAATTCGGGAAGCGCTGGAAGAACAGCTTGCGGATGCGCTCCATGACCATATTGCCCGTCTTGTAGTTCACGGTGGGCAACAGCAGCGCAATCACATTGGTGCTGAAATGGGTGATGATATCGCCCTTGCGCAGGTTATCACGCAGTATCTCCACCAGGCCGTTTACGATGTTTTCCTGGCGAATGCTGTCGTAGTTGCCTTCCTCGGACTCACCCACCATGATGATGCCCAGGAACATCGTGGTGCCCAGGCGCTCCAGATTGCGCATCTCCAGGTTGTAGATGGCCTTGAACATCTCATAGTCGCACACAAATGCGCCGCGTTCCATGTCGCTGTTGTGAAGCTCCTGGCGGATGGCCTCCAGGTTCTCCTTCAGCGTCTGGCGGTTGCGGCTCATCTCCTGATAGAAGGCGGCCATTTCGGGGCTGGGCGGCGCGCCCAGGTAGCGATAGGTCAGGTTTGTGGCGTGCTTGTACTGCACCAGAGCGTCGCTGGTGCGATTCATGCTGATCATGGCCTTCATCAATTCGATGTGCAGCCGGTCATCAAAGCTGTCTACCTCCAGGGCAGAACGACATACACCGCAAATTTCATTGAATTCCTCTGCCTTGCGCAGCAATTCGATATAATTATAGACCGCCGTAAGATACTGGGTATGCAGCTGCTGGGCAAAGCCCGTATCGCCGTCCAAATCGCCGGTCTGGTACAGGTCGCCCTGGTACAGCTCCAGAATCTGCTGGTACATCTTCCGCTGCTTCTGGGGGTCGCGCTCCAGGGGTACCTGATCGAACAGATCCATCAGATCCAGCGCGTCGATTCTCATGTCCGGCAGGCTTTGCCAGTGATAGGCGCCGCGGTCCGACACGATGCAGCTGCCCATGCCATCGGACATCTGATTGAGCAGCGTCCTCATGCGGCTGACCAAGGTCTTCAGAGCATTTTCAGGGTTGGAAACGCTATGCTCTGGCCAGAGGGCGTGCAGCAATTGGGAGTTGGGCACGGAACGGCCCCTGTGAAGCACCAGGAACTCCATCAGCGCAGTGCCTTTGCGGGACTTGCTGACCGGATTTTCAACGTGCTGTTCATTGATATAGATGAGGAAGCTCCCCATCATCGTTATCCGCACGGTATCCGCCATGTGGCCAATCCTCCATTCCAAGGGTTGAATTCATAGATCAGAGCGCCTTTAGCCGGTCATATTGCTCAAAGACCTCGTTTGCCAGTCGGTCACACTCAGGGCCCAAGGCCATGTCGGTGTTGCCCTTCAACATGTCGCTGAGCGCGCATACCGGTTTAAAAATCGGCGTCAATGCCACATTGCCTGTAGAGCCCTTCAACGCATGGGCCGCTTCAAAGGTCTTTGCGGTATCCCCGTCGGCCACCGCTGCCTTCAGCTTTGCGAAGCTGCCATCCACGTCGTCCTTCACCATGCCCACGACCTTCAGGTAAAACGGCTCCATGTTCATACAGCGGGCCAGGCCCTCCTCGACATTTGCGCCGTATGCCCTCAGGGAATCAATGGTCAACATAATCACATAACCTCCGTATATTACCTAAAAGCGGTGCGTCACAGGCGCTTTGCCAGCGTCTCGGGGCTGACCGCATATGTCAGCGCCACCTCTCGGGTAATGGTACCCGCGCGGTACAGGCGTTGCAGCTCGCCGTCCATGGAGATCATGCCCTGGCCGGCGCCGCTGAATATCGCGTTGTCGATCTGGTGCGTGCGGCCGTCGCGGATCAGGTTCTGCACGGCGGGATTCACAGTCATGACCTCAAACACAGCGATCTGGCCCCCCTCCTTCTTGGGCACCAGGCGCTGGGAGACCACAGCCCGCAGCACCATTGAAAGCTGCATGCGCACCTGGGCCTGCTGCTCGGCAGGGAAGGTATCCAGTATGCGATCCACAGTCTTGGAGGCGCCGGTGGTGTGCAGGGAAGACAGCAGCAGGTGGCCGGTTTCGGCGGCAGTGATGGCAATCTTTATCGATTCCAAATCGCGCATCTCGCCCAGCAGGATCACGTCCGGAGCCTGTCTCAGCGCCGCGCGCAGGGCGCGGGCGAAGGTGGGCACGTCGTTGGGCACGTCGCGCTGGCTGACCAGGGACTGCTTGTGATTGTGTATGTATTCGATCGGGTCCTCAATGGTCACGATGTGACCGTGACGCTGGGCGTTGATGCGATCCACCATACAGGCCAGCGTGGTGCTCTTGCCGCTTCCGGCAGGGCCGGTGACCAGGATCATGCCGTTCAGGTTCTTGGTCAGCTCCATCACCAGGTCAGGGATGCCCAGCGACCGGGGATCGGGCAGGCCAAAGGCCACCATTCGGCAGGTCGCGGCCACAGTGCCGCGCTGCACATAGGCATTGCAGCGGAATCGACTCAGGCCCGCCAGCGCGAAGGAGAAGTCATCGTCGCCCTCCTCGTGCAGCTTGGCGATGTCGCGGTGGGCCATCTCATAGGCCTCGCGCACCAGCGACTCGGTGCCCGAGGGCTTGACGATATCGTCGGTCAGGGGCACCATGTCGCCCTTGACCTTGCAGGTCACGTGTGCGCCCGGTATGATGAATATATCCGAACCGCCCAGTTCATAGGCCTTGCGCAATATCTCTCTCAGTTCCATACATCCTCCGTTACCGCCGTCAGCCGGTGCTCACGCCAGCGCAACCGCTCTTTTTCTCCCTGGGGCAACACCTCGACCGCGCAGCTCAGCGTGCGCAGGCCGTCGGAAAGCTCCCAGCTGACGATCCGGTCCTCCTGGCCCATCAGCATGCCGTCCGGCAGGTTGGCACGCACCGCAACCAGATAGGCCTCGTCGGAAAAGGTCGATGCCGCGCAGCGGGCCAGCACCCCGTCCAGCTCGGCGACGCTTCGCTCCGCCTTGTCGTTCAGCTCATAGCCGGCAGCCACCACTTCGATGCTGCGGCGGCTGAGCTGGACGTCGTTGCGGGCATTCATCAGCGCCAGCATGCCCAGCACGCCCATGCTCAATATCACCACGATCAGGATCAGGGAAGCGGCGCCGGGGCCGAAGGATACGTTGCTCTTGCGCCTCATGACTTCGCCACCCCCTTGTATCGCGTGCAGGTCAGCGAAAACAGCTCCTCATCCTCCGCGCGGACGGCGTCGGGATTGCGCAGCTTGTAGAAGGCCCTCACCGTGCCGGACCACAGCTCGCCCGTCTCGGTGGGCTTTGCGTTCCCGTCGACATAAAGTGTGTAATCGCCGCGGTCCAGGGTCCAGGAGCCGTGGGAGCTGCGAAAGCCCATGCCTTCCAGCAGCTGTTCGACGTCCTCTGCCGCGTAGATCGACTCCGCCACATTCTGCGCGTCGGCGACAGCCAGGGATTCCACGCCGGAGCGCACGGTCATGTTCCTGGCGGTAACGAACACCTTCACCAGCACCGTAGCGGAGAGCATGAAGAAAAGCACCGCGATGAGGATCTCCACCAAAAGTATATTGGATCGATTTCTGTTTCTCATCTCGCACCCCTCTACTGCGCGCAGCGCAGGGCCACGCGCACCGTCTCCGGTTCGCCCTTGCCGTTGATCATAGCCACCGTCAGCAGGCCGTTCTCCAGGCTGGGCTCAAAGCGCTGCGCCGGGCAAATGGCCGTGCCGGATTCGGGATTGAACGTCCCGTCGTCGCTGGTAAAGCATTCATACATCTGGCCGTCGTAGCAGTACAGCCAGGTGACGTAGGGCTCGCCGTCCAGGTCCTCGCGCATCGCCAGCGTCTTCACGCCGTCGTATTCGCCGACCACCATGGCGTCGCGGGTATCCTCGGCGCGAATCATGCTGCGCACATAGGCGCCGAGCACGCGGTCCTCGTTGTTGGCGGTGGAGCGATCCACCGTATTGCGGTACATCTGGGCGCCCAGCAGCACCATCAGCGTGGACATCACCGCAAAAAGCCCCAGCAGCACGAACACGAACACGCCCTGCATGCTGTGCTGCACAGTCCTGCGTTTTCCGCTCACGAATCGCTCGCCTCCACTTCTGTAACAGAAATATCGGGCATCAGATTCGAGCCGAAAGAATCATAGCGAACCAGGTATCTCGACTGATCGTAGGCCAGCCCGTAATGGGCGCGCAGGTATTCCAGTGTGGTGGGATACGCCCCTTCCACCGCGTAGCAGGTCAGCGCCGCGTTGTGCACCGCCTTGGTGACAAATTCCGTCTGGGCCTCGCCGCTGGTGCGCCCCATGCGGGTGACCAGCAGCCACGCGCCGCACAGCACCAATATCATCAGCAGCACGATCGCAATTTCTCGCTTGTATGCCATTCGCTCATTGCCTCCTTACACAGCTCTGAGTGAATCCATCACAGCATGCTGGACAGTATGCCGGCCATGGGCAGCATCACGGACAGCAGCACCGCGCCGATGACCACCGCAAGCAGGGCGATCAGAGTCGGCTCGATGATAGCCACCAGGCGGTCGATGCCCTCCTCAACCTGTTCCTCATACAGGTCGGCGATCTTGCCCATCACCTGGTCCTCGCGTCCCGCGGCCACGCCCATGCGGATCATGCGGTCGTGCAGCGGGTCAAACAGCCTGGAATTGGAAATCGCGTCGGCGAAGGCCGCGCCGTTGTCCAGGTCCCTGCGGATGCCCTGGACCTTGTCCGCCGCCTCGCTGTCCGACAGCACGGAGGGCAGCAGGCGGAAGGCTTCGTTGGTGGGAAAGCCGCTGTGCAGCATCATGGACAGCACGCTGGCCACGCGGGAAGAGGCCAGCTTCATGCTCAGGTTGCGTATCGGCGGGAAAATCTTCCTGATAAAGTTCAGCACGCTGTCCCGGGCGCTGGTCTTCATCAGGAGCGCGCACACCACCACGCCCAGCACCACCAGGGCCACCAGAGCCAGCACCACCCAGCCGATGGTGGAGCCCAGGCGCATCAGGCCGCTGCCTGAGGCGGACATCTCGGCGCCCATGCTGTTGAGCACCCGCTGGAACACGGGCAGCACCTTCCACAGCATGATGGCGATGATCAACACCAGCATGACGCCCAGCACCAGAGGATAGGTGACGGCGCCGATCACGGAGGACCGGATGCGATCCTCGCGGGCGTAGTATTCCGACAGGTCGTTCATCACGTTTTCCAGCTGGCCGGTCTGCTCGCCGATGCCCGTCATCTCCACCAGGTAGGTCGGCCACCTGTCATCGCGTTGGAGGGCCTGGTACAGCGAGCCGGTCTCGTTGACGGCCTTGCTGACGTTCTCGTACAGGTCGGCATATTCGCTCCCCCTGGTCGTCTCCGCCAGCGTCTCCATACCGTCGTAAAGCGGCAAACCGGCGCTGAGTATCAACGCCACCTGGCTGCAGAAGCTGGACAGCTCCGCAGAATCGAGCCCACGTTTCACGTTTCCGGCCATGTGAAAACCTCCTGTTATATGTATTGCTTGTTTTGTATCGGGATATCAGTAGAAGCGCTCCGTCGTGTATTTCTTGGCGTCCATGCAGCCGAGCTCATGGGTCGGGTCGCAGAAGACCTCCTTGCCGTCCACCAGAGCCACCGTCCAGGCGTGATAGTACTTGTCGGCATAGCCGATCATCAGCCTGGCCGGAATGCCCTGCACACGCAGCATACACACCATGATGGCCGACAGGTCCTGGCAGACGCCGGCCCGGGCGTCAAAGCACTCCTCGATCTCCGGCAGGAGGAACTGGCCGCTGCTGGCGATGGCCTTCTGCCTGACAAAGTCGTAGCTGAACTCGCTCTTCATGAAATTCAGCACGTTGTTGTACACATCGCCCTGGCTGCAGATCTCATCAGACTTCAACACCGCGTTGGTGGTGCGCACGTAGTCGACATACTGGTTCGGCACCAGGAAGGCCGCGTTTTCGTCCGTCAGCTTCGCCGACAGCACCACCTTGCCCTGGGCGGAGTATTTCGACCCCTTCACGTTCTCAAACAGCGCAAATTCGTACTTGCCCGAGCCCAGCTGCAGCGGGAAGACCTCGTAGTCGCCCGCGTTGTCCAGGTCGTAGGTCAGCTGCGCGCCGCTGTAGGTCACCCGCATCTTCAGGCCGTGATTCGTCGGCGCGGACACGCAGCACATCACATAGCCCTGGTCCATGTGGCTGGCATCTATGATCAGCTTGCCGTCGGTCTGGACATCCGTGCCCGAGCTCTCGGGCCATACCGCGTCCGCTGACGAGGCGTGGGCGGCGATCCCCAATCCCATGAGCAGCATCAACAGTGCAAATACAAATCCCACACGAAGCAAATTCAAACAGCGCATGGCGTTTCATTCCTTTCATAATTTCGCATTATAAATTATACCATGTTAAGCGCTACAATGCAACGTCTTGGAGAAAAAAAAACGGTGATGTGATATGGTTACTCTTTGACTTTAATATATAATTTACAATAAAAGTATGCGAATTCGTTTTCGCCATATTTTCAAATCTCTGTTATTATAGTATAATAAATGATGATCGCATTGTAGTAAAAGGGGAGTTACACCCTATTGCCTGAAAGGATCAAGCCGAAAGGATTTTCAATGGAAGCTATACTGTACGCAGAGATATATCTGTTCTGTATCATAATCGTCTGGCTGTGCAAATACTGGTCGGACCAGCGCTCCTCAGATTCCGCGTCGGAGCGTTGGCTTCATACTGCGCTGGTCGGCTTTTTGGTCAGCTTTATTTCAAATTTCCTGTTTACGCTGTTCAACCGCGTGCTTCCCGCGACGCCTGTCACCCGCCACGCCTCGTGGCTGTTCAAGACCGCCTATCACGTGATGCTGTGCTTCGGCGTATTCTCCTGGTGCGGCTATGCCGATACCGAATGCCGAGGCACGCTGTTCACCACCCGCAAGCGGGTGATGACTTCGGCCATACCGATTGGGTTGATGATTGCGCTGGTCGTCAGCAACCTGTGGACCCACAACCTGTTTACGATCAATGAGGGCGGTTATGTGCGCGGGAAGCTGTTCCATCTGGAAATGGGGCTGCTGGTGGCGATCACCACGGTCTTCAGCGTCAAGCTGCTGCTGCACGCCCGCAGCGAGACCGACCCCATCAAGCGGGGCCACATGAAGCTGGTGTCCTCGTTCCCGCTGTGTCTGCTGATCGCATGGCTGCTGTCCCTCGCAGGCGAATCGTTCCCGATCATCAGCGTGGCCATCACCATCGAGCTGCTGTGCCTGTACATGGGCACCTCCACCCAGCAGATCTCCATGGACAAGCTGACCCAGGTGAACAACCGCCAGAACCTGCTGAGCTTCCTGGAATACAAGTGCGTCAACCACAGCGAAAAGCTGTTCCTTTTCATGATGGACCTGGATTACTTCAAGACCATCAACGACACCTACGGCCACCTGGAGGGCGACGACGCGCTGATCCGGGCCGCGAAAGCCCTGAAGATGTCCTGCGGCGAATTCAGGCGCAGGCCCTACATCGCCCGCTATGGCGGAGACGAATTCATCGTGGTGATCGAATCCACCAAGCAGGAGGCCGACCAGCTGCTGGAGAACATCCACAAAAACCTGGAGGCCCTGAACGCCAACGCCAACAAACCCTACAAGCTGGCCTTCAGCATCGGCGTGGCCGAGTACCATCCCGGCATGGACGCCAACGCGCTGATCGAAGCCGCCGACAGCGAGCTGTACAAGATCAAGCGTGCCCGCCCACCTCGCCCGGGCGAGAGCAAGCGTTAGGAATCCTATAAAACCACCGGGCCGCCACCCTTACGGATGGCGACCCGGTGGTTTTTTTGGGCATCAATACCTCAGGAACGCGCAATACCCCTTGTAGGCCTCCCAGAGGTCGGCCTTGGAGACCAGCTCCCAGGGGGCATGCATGGACAGTACAGGCACGCCGCAGTCGATCACGTTCATGGCATATTCCGCGCAGAACTTGGCGATGGTCCCGCCGCCGCCGACATCCACCTTGCCCAGCTCGCTGGTCTGCCAGCACACGTTCGCCTCGTCCATGATCCGGCGCACGGCGGCCATATACTCAGCGTTGGCGTCGCTGGCACCGCTCTTGCCCCGGGAGCCGGTGTACTTGTTGAAGCACACGCCCAGGTTCAGCATGGCGGAATTCTTCTTTTCAAACACGCTCGAGTAGGTGGGATCGTAGCCCGCGCTGACGTCGCTGGAGAGCATGCGGCTGTTCTGAAGCGCCCGGCGCACGACCAGGTCGCCCTCATAGCCCATCAGCGCGGCCAGCTCGGCCACGGTGTTCGCGAAGAAGTGGGACCGCATGCCGGAGGCGCCCTCGCTGCCGATCTCCTCCTTGTCCACCAGCACCGCGCAGAGGGTGCGCTCGGGCACCTCCTCGAAATCGGCCAGGGCCATCAGGCTGGGATAGGCGCACACCCGGTCGTCGTGGCCGTAGGCCAGTATCATGCTGCGGTCCAGTCCGGCGTCCCGGGCACGGCCCGCGGGCACGACCTCCAGCTCGGCGGAGATGAAGTCCTCCTCCTCCACGCCCCAGTCCCGCTTCAGCACGGCCAGTATGGCCCGCTTCACCGGATCCTTCTTCTCTTCCTTTTCGCCGCCGCACTCGGGCTGGCTGCCGATCAGTATGTTCAGCGCCTCGCCGTCCACGAACTTCGACGCGGTCTTCTCCATCTGCTCCTGGGCCAGGTGAGGCAGCAGGTCGGTGATGCAGAACACCGGGTCGTCGTCCCCCTCGCCGATCGACACCTCCACGGTATCGCCGTCCCGCTTCACGATCACGCCGTGCAGCGCCAGGGGCAGGGCCAGCCACTGGTACTTCTTGATGCCGCCGTAGTAGTGGGTGTCCAGGTAGGCCAGGTCCCCGTCCTCGAACAGCGGGTTCTGCTTGACGTCCAGGCGGGGCGAATCGATGTGGGCGCCCAGTATGTTCATGCCCCGCTCGATGGACATGCTGCCCACCACGAAGGCCATGAAGCTCTTGTTCATCCACTTGCGATACACCCTGTCCCCCGGCTCCAGCGGCTCGCCGGTCTTGATCAGCGTGTCCAGGTTGCGAAAGCCCGCCGCCCGGCAGATGCGCTCCGCCTCCGCCGCGGCCTCCCGCTCGGTCTTGGCATTGTCCAGAAATGCCCGATAGGCGTCGGAGAAGGCGGACAGCCGCGCCCGCTCCTCTGCGGAATAGTGCTCCCATGCGTTCTTTCTATACATAAACATCCCTCCATTACAGATACAGATCGTCCGTATGCGCCTTCAGCCACTTCTTCCAGACCTCGTAATCCGGCATCTGCCCGGCCACCAGGGCCCAGAAGCGGGGTGAGTGGTTGAATTCGTACAGGTGGCAAAGCTCATGGATCACCACGTAGTCCAGCGCCTGGGGCGGCGCCATGATCAGCTTCCAGTTGAAGTTGAGGTTGCCCTTGCTCGAGCAGCTGCCCCAGCGGCTCTTTTGCTCCCGGATGGTGACCCTTCCGGGAACCCTGCCGATCCGCGGCACGTAATGATCCAGCCGCTCCCTGATGCGCTTCAGCGCCATTGTGGACAGCGTGGCCCGGATGGCGGCGCGCACGTCGGGATCGCTGTCCAGGTTGGGCAGGGTCAGGTGGTATTCCTCCCCTTCCAGCCTGCCCGAGCGACGGGCGCCCGGGTGCAGCCGCAGTATGCAGCGCTTCCCCTCGATCAGGATCGGGCTGCCGTCGGTGACGGGATGGGCGCGGCGGTCCGCCTCCAGCCGTGCCTCGGTCTGGCGCTGCATGTCCAGCAGCTCATCCGCCCGCTGGCGCACCATCTCGTCCACATCCCGCAGGCGCAGGTACTTCGGCGCGTACACCCGAAGCCCCGCCTCCGGCAGCGCCTGGAACAGCACGTTCTGCCGGGAGGACTGGATCAGGGTGTACTCGATGCGCCGATTGCCGGCGATGACTGCACGCTTCATTCGAACACCTCCGCGAAATCTGGTTTATCGAGCACAGCTCGACAAATCAGGATTTACCACACCTGCCTCGACTGCCGCTCCTGGAGCGTTGCCCTGTATGCCTCCGGGTTGTCCATGATCCTGTGCAGGCCGCGAATGGCGCAGCCCTCGGGGGCGTCGGCCACCCGGCAGGGGATGCCCAGCGCCTGGCCGATCCGCCGGTCCAGCTCGGCCATCGCCGCGCCGCCGCCGGTCAGCACCGCGCCGGCGTCGGTCAGGTCGGCGGAGAGCTCCTCCGGGGCGCTGTCCACCACGGTATTCACCATGCGCGCCAGCTCGCTCACAACGTCCTCGCAGGCGTCCAGCACCGGCTTGGTCTCCACGTCGAAGTTCACCGGCATGCGCTTTGCCAGGTTGATGCCCGTGGCGTGCATGATCACGTCCTTGGGAGCCTTGTCGGGCATGGCCGTTCCCAGGGTGTTCTTGATCTCCTCCGAGGCCAGCACGCCCACGCGATAGCCGAAGTCGCTGCGCAGTATGTGCCGCACCCGCTCGTCGATGCGGTTCATGCCGTAGGGCAGGTAGCCGAAGGCCGCCACCCTTCCGAAGGTGAACAGCGTGGCAGTGATCTTGCCCGCGCCGACGTCCACCAGCAGCTTGGCCTCGGGACTGTTCAGATCCAAACCCGCCCCTACCGCCGCCGCGACGTCCGAGCGCACCAGCACGGCCTCCGCCGCCCCGGCGTCGATGGCCGCCGTCAGCAGGGCCTCCTTCTGCACAGGCCTGGCGAAGGGCGCGCAGGTGACCATCGCGCCGAAGCGACGCCGGGTATTCACGCCCTCCGAGCGCTTGAAGAGCCACTGGAACATCCGCGCCGCGTAAAGATTGTTCTCCAGCACGCCGTCCCGCAGCGGATGCACCACGCTCACGCCCTCGCAGGTGCGGCCGATCAGCCGCTGGGCGATGTCTCCGGCGCAGATGGGCACCGGGTTGCCCTCGCGAAAGGCCAGCGCCGCCGGGGCGCTGAGCACCGGGCCGCGCTTCAGCTCCGCCATGCGCGCGCTCTGGGTGCCCAGGTCTATGCCGATATCCCAACGCATATATTATACCTCCATCGTATGCCAGACAGCATTATAGCATACATCGCGCCATCGCGCAAACGCCGCAGATTTTGCGCGACAGCCCTCACCAGGGCAGCAGCCGTTCCCCCTTGACCAGATAGGCCCGCTCTGCCAGGGCGGCCAGGGGATCGTCCGAGTGGGAATCGGAGTAGAATTCCTCGATCCCCGCCCCGGGAAAGCGGGCGTGGAACCGGGTGACCTTCTCCTGGCCGTGGCAGTTGGGGCCGAGGAAGCGACCGGTGCGCTTGTCCACCGGCGAGCCCATGACGCAGCGAATATCCAGTTTTTCGCAGGCGGGGCGGATCAAAAACTCCGGCGAGGCGGAGATCACCACATCGTCCGGACGGTGGCGGGGCGGATACCACGCCTTGATCCGTGTAAAATTCTTCCGCCAGAAGGCGTCCACTGCCTCGTCCACATCGCCGATGAGGGCCAGGAAGTGGAGCATGCGCTGCTTGAAGGGCTGCTTTTGGCGCAGGCGCAGCGCAAACAGCAGGCCGTTGGCGGCCTGGGCAGGAATATCCAGCCACATGCGGGGATAGCGGCCCAGGCAGTAGGCGAAAAACCGGGCGGTGCTGTCGCCCTTCAAAAGCGTGTTGTCAAAATCGTAGACATTCATTGGCTCGCGCTCCGTTTGACTGAATGGATTACCTCTGTTATTCTCCGTCCGGGTCCTGGAATCCTGCCTGCCGGAAATTGTTGGAAAACCGCTGCCAATTTCCGGCAGGCCGATCGGAACAGACCGCCATGAAAACCGCGACGCCGGGGCTGTTCATGCGCCACCGCTGCCCCGCCCCAATTATGAAGCTGGTTTGACCTGTATTTTGAATTTCGATGGGCGGGTTGATTTTGTCCCCCGACGCTGGTAAAATAGCAAGCATCACCAATATGGAGGATACTGACATGAATAAACAGATAAATAAATTCATCGCCGCGCTGCTGGCGCTGTGCCTGCTGCTGGGCGGCGCCCTTGGCACGCTGGCGGAACAGGATAAACCGGATGTGGTCGGCGACCTGCTGCGCTATTTCATGGGCGTAAGCGACGGGGAGCCGGACCCCATCACCGACGACGACGAGGAGTATGTGGTGGAGGGGGACGAGGCGGACGAAGAGGAGATCGTGGTGGACGAGCATATCAGCGTCACCGACCTCGCCGTCACCCCGGGCCTTTCCAGGGACTGGCTGAACATACTGCTGCTGGGCACCGACGCCCGGGGCAGCGGCAAATACACGCTCACGGACACGATGATCGTGCTCTCCATCAATTCCAAGACCCAGCAGATAAAGCTGTCCTCGATCATGCGCGACATCTGGGTGCAGATTCCCGGCTACGGCGGGCAGAAGCTGAACGCGGCCTGCGTCTACGGCGGCCCGGAGCTGACCATCCGCCTGATCAACGAATACTTCGGCCTGAATATCGAAAAGTATGCGCTGGTGAACATGCAGTGCCTGGTGCAGATCGTAGACACCCTGGGCGGCATACAGCTGGACGTCACCCCCGCCGAGAGCG
Source organism: Clostridia bacterium (assembly GCA_045658005.1). Taxonomy (GTDB): domain Bacteria; phylum Bacillota; class Clostridia; order Christensenellales; family Aristaeellaceae; genus UBA2862. The sequence continues at coordinate 18,594 of JAZOUD010000056.1, forward strand.
GCGCGATCCGCCGGCTCAACAATTCCAGCGTGGGCGCAAAGGACGGCTCCGGCAAGTACATATCCGACGCCGTGCCCTCGGGCGAGCAGGTGCTGCTCAACGGCAAGCAGGTGCTGGCCTACTCCCGCATCCGCAAGAGCGATTCCGACTACGCCCGCACCCGCCGCCAGCGCAACGTGCTGGTCGCCATCGCAAAGAAGATGCAGAGCGTCAACCTGCTGCGCCTGACGAGCATCGTCACCACCATGCTGCAATACGTGGAGACGAACCTCGGCTTCAACGAGATCATGGACATCGCCGGCGTCTGCATGAAGGCTGACCTGAACACCCTGGGCGAGTTCCGCATCCCCGCCGACGGCACCTACGATTCAGGCATGTACGGCACCACCTGGTGCATCAAGCCCGATTTCGAAGCCAACAAAAAGGCTTTGAACGAATTCATCTACGGATAACCGCCGCTTTCAGGGAAGGGGCTGTCTCAAAAGAGACAGCTCCTTTTCTGACTGTAACTGTTCAGTCGTATGGAAATTCTGATTTGGCGGAGAGACGATAAGGTTCCCAAAAGTAGCCTTCCCCCGGTGTCCTAAATCCTAAAGGACTAGCTTCGCGTCGGGGAAGGTGGATTTGACGAAAAATGCTTGCATTGTTTCGTCAAAGACGGATGAGGTCCTTGCCGATGGAACAACGCCTATCGGAACAAAGGCGCGAGGCGTAACGTGAGGGGAGGACCTCATCCGACCCGCCGCAAGCGGCGGGCCACCTTCCCCATTGGGCAATGTCATCAACTTAAGGAAAAAATACCTGCCGTCGCGCCCAAAAGGCTTCCCCTTGAGGGGAAGCTGTCTGCGAAGCAGACTGAAGAGGTGTCCCCGTTACACCTCGTTCGTCTATTCCGATAGACGATCTTATCC
>JAZOUD010000057.1:0-3857 GCA_045658005.1 Clostridia bacterium
ACCGCTTGGCCTCCGACTTCGACAACGCTGATGGAATCCCACCCGTCGCTCCGCTTCGTAATCACTTCCACGATCGTTCCAACCTCCAGCTTCCCGGCCTTGGAAAGCGGATAGCTCTTCCCGGGTCCTTTCCGCGTGTTGACGGGTTTGCCGTTCTCTGACCACACGACCGCGTACGTCGGATCAGGATCCGGCGTCGGCGTCGGCGTCGGAGTGGGTGTTGTATAGGTATCCTTGTCGTTGACTGTTATATCGTAGAGCAGCCCCGTCTGGTTGGCGTTCCATGCGGGAATCGTGATGAAGAAGGGATTTGCTTTAAAGCCTTCGGGCGTCTTAGTCCATACGCCAATATAGACGCCAAGATCCAAGTCTCCCTTTGCTGCCGTATTGCCGGAAAAGACCATCGTCCCACGCTTGTACTTATCGTACTCTTCTTTGACGATAGATCCGGCCAATTCGTTTGCCACTTCCTGCAGGGCAGACTTTTCCTTGGCTTCAATAATTTTCTCGCCAATCTTGTCAAACGGCGCATCGAACGCCCAACCGGCAGCGGTATCCTGAGCAACCCTGCCGATTTTATAGAGTGTTATCTCTATCGTATCGTTATTGGGCAGCTTGCTGACATCCGTCTTCAAATAGACCGTCAGGCTGCCCTTCTTGTCGCCGTCGTTCTTCGCCACCCCCTTCGACGTCCGCTTCGACGCCCCCAGGGCTCCGTAGGACGGCAGCATGCTTGCCAGCAGGAGTGCGCACAACAGAAGCACCAGCAGTCGGCTGGCCCTTGAGTATCTGCTCATTCTCTTCATCTTACAACACGCTCCAATTACTGTATTGAATCGCAAATGCTTGCAAAATATACCCTCAAGTCAGCGGCTCTGCCGTCAGAGCTTCATCCGGCGCCGCCTGAGACGGCGGATCGCCCGCCTGAAAAACTCGACGACCGCCAGCAGCGCCAGCCCTGCCACGGCGATGGGGGTCGCCAGCATGAGCTCCGGCACGCCGCCGGGAAGCGCCATGGAATCGTCCACGGGCCGCACGCTCTGCCGGGGGACGCGCCGGGCGCGCACCACCAGCCGGTCTCCGGCCTCGGTTTGGGCCACCAGCGCGCATTCGTCGTCGCCTTCGTCGGTCTCCAGCGCGCTCAGCGCCTCGGGGGACAGCGTGGCGACCTGGAAGATCTCATAGGTCGCCGTATCCTGCAGCACGCGCAGGAAAAGGCAATCTCCGGGCATCAACCGGTCCAGGCCTGCCAGCGGCTTGAAGAACCGTTCCGCCGTGGCGTACAGTACGCAGGGCCCGTACCCGCCGCCCGAAGGCAGCCGGCTCCAGCGCGCATGGGCCAGCCGCGCGGCCTCGGCCTCGCCGCCGTGATGCACGGCCAGGGACAGGCCCAGCTTGGGCGCCTCCAACACGGCCATCACCCCGTCACCCGCAGGATTCAGCAGCAATTCGTAGGAATCGCCGTCGTCCGCCTGCGCGGGGCCGGTTCCGCCGGGGGCGTAGGGGTCTGCCCAGGGGGCGCTGTCCAGCGCCTTGTTGTGATCCTGGGCCTGGGCCAGCATCGTGCCGCAGTCCAGCAGACTGAGCCCGTCTGCCGCGGCCCGATAGCCGGACGCCGCCTGCGCGTTTTCACGCAGACGAATCTGTCGCACGGCGGCGGGGATCACGATGAATACGGCCAGGGCGGCCAACAGCGCGATGGACAAAAGGGTCAACAGAAATCTCTTCATATATTACCTATCACCCGACGGCCGGCGCGACCTCCAGCAGTGCGGCGCGGTATACCGGCCAGATGATCGCCCGGGCCACGCCCCTTATATCGGCCTCCTTCACCAGACCGAAGCGGCTGCTCCGGCTGTCCAGTCGGTTGTTCCGGTTGTCGCACAGCACGAACGCCATGCCCTCCGGGACCGTCAGGGGATAATCCATATCATCCGTGCCCTCGGCCACCTCATAAAGGGCCTCCTCTACGGGGGCGGGGGCATTCGGGTCAGCGAAGGGGTTTTCCAGCGCGCCGCCGGGAACGACCGGGCTGGCGACCTGGTCGCCGGCGTAGCAGTAGGTGGCGTAGGGTTCCTCCAGGGCCTGGCCGTTGACGCTCACCCTGCCGTCGCTGTCCACGTCGACCTCGTCGCCCCCCAGGGCGATCACCCGCCGCACGGCCAAATGCCGCATGCCGGAATCCGAATAGCGCACCAGCGCCAGCGCGCCGCGCCCGGGGGCGCTTTGCAGGTAGGGGGCGTCGCTGCGCACACACAGGACCACGTCGCCGCTGATCAGCGCGCCGGCCATGCCGTCTGAACGCATGTCCAATGCGATGAACAGAAACCGCATCGCAAGTCCGCCGGCCAACAGCGCCACGGCCAGTATCACGGCGGCGCCGATGCGGGCGCGCCGGTTGGCCGTTCGTCGGTCAATGCGCCTGAATTCGCGCCTGACCTGCGCCTCGGTGATCCTCTTGCTGTCCTGGCTCATTTTATGATCTTCCGCCTTTGCTGTTTCCTGCCTGTGGATATCATCATCCATATCAGCAGTATCAGCAGCATCGGCGCGGCGAGCACGGGCGCGACCAATATGGGCTTTACCTGCGTCGCGTCGGAGACGACCTTGATGATCTGCTCCATCTCCACGTTGTCGGTGCGCTTTCCGCGCACCAGCAACCGGTGGGAGTTGATGCCGTAGGGCGTGCAGGTCACCAGCGTGCAGTAATCCTCGCCAGGGTCGATGGCCAGCCCGTCCATTTCCTCGGGCAGCACGATCATTATCTGGTCGACCATATAGGTCATGACCCGGTCCAACACGCGGATGACGAAAAGGTCGTCCTCCTCCATCTGGTCCAGGTCGGTAAACAGTCGGGCGGAGGGCAGGCCCCTGTGGCCCGAGAGCACCGTGTGGGTGCCCGCGCCGCCCGTGGGCAGCGACGTTCCCTCGATGTGGCCCACCGCGATCTGCAGCACAGCCTCGTCGGTGCCGTGGTAGATCGGCAGGGAGCAGCTGATTTTCGGAATTTCGATATAGCCCATGATGCCGGAGCCGGTGAGGTTCAGCATCGTTTCATATTCGGCATATTCCTCTTCGCTGAGCATGAACCGGTTGGGCTTGCCGGTCAGCTCGCGGTTGTATTGCTCCGCCCGCGCCCATTCCTTTTCATAATCCACAGGATCGATGCTTTCGATCTGTTCCAGGTAACTGGCGATGGCGCGACTCTGGTGGAAGGAATTCCAGTAATCGCTGACCGTGGGATACAGCAGTATCATCACACCGACAATCAGGACGATCACCAAAATGATGGTGGACAGATGCTTCCTCATGGCACTCCTTCCCACGTTGAACTCTATTACCCGATATTATAGCATTGTTTCCAAACTTTCGCAATATAAAATATTCTCACATTAATTATAATAACCATGATGGGTTACATGAACGGTCACATAAGGCAAAAAAACACAAATCTCAAAAATTTCAAAATTGTTAACTTCTGAAGGGACGCCTAAAAAGGGGGTGTACAGCACGGTCGAAGAGAGAAATACTCAAAAACCGGCACAAAGTTGTTAAAAAAGTATTAAAATAAGCGATGTAACCCGGCGTGTAACCCCATATAGCTACAATAATAACAGATTATTGGCTGGAAGTATATGTAAGGTCGCATGAAAAAGGACAGACGCGGACGGCGCGAAGGCCAAAGCAACCTATTATGATGGCGCATCCGTGCCAGGAGATTTGAATATATGACGGACAAGGAACTCAGAAAGCTTCGGCGCGACGACCTGCTGCAAATTCTGATCAACCAGCAGAAGCAGATCGACACGCTGAACGAGCAGCTCGAGCAGAGCAAACAGGCGCTGGCCAACCGCGAT
>JAZOUD010000058.1:0-6842 GCA_045658005.1 Clostridia bacterium
CCGCGCACCGAGGTATCACGAGGAATAGAGCGACCGTTCCCGCGACAGAACAGAGGATTATTCATGTTTAAGGGATGGTGTTTGTTTCTACCATGCGCCAGCCACTATTTCTAATCCCTAATCCCTAATCCCTCTCCCCGACAAATCAGAATTTCCCCGAAAGGAGGCCTCCCCATGTCCATGTCCCTGGTCTTCACCCAGATCCTGGTCATACTGCTCTACGTGCTGGTGGGCTTCGGGGCGGGCAAGCTGAAGCTGATCACCCCCGAACAGCGCCGCTACCTGTCCGGGCTGTGCTCCACGCTGATACTGCCCTTCACGATCCTCTCCGCCGCCTCCCAGGAGGTCGGGGGGAAGGAGATGGGCGGCATGCTGGTGGCGCTGGGCTTCACGCTGGCGGTCTACGGCTGCGTGACCGGCCTCTCCGTCGCCGTCCACCGGGCCCGCAAGGCCCCGCCGGAGATGACCGCCGCGGCCACCGGCCTGCTGACCTATCCCAACTGCACCTTCCTGGGGCTGCCCCTGTGCCGGGCGCTGTTCGGGGACATGGCGGTGCTGTACAACGCCAGCGCCATGATCGCCTTCAACGTGCTGTTCTTCTCGGTGCAGCACAGCCTGTTCACCGGCGGCCGGATGGACCCGAAGAACCTGCTGACCCCGTCGATGGTGTCCACCCTGGCGCTGGTGGGCATGCTGGCGGCGAAGCTCCACTTCCCCGCCCCGGTGCAGACGGTGGTCTCGGGCATCGGCGCGATGATCACGCCCCTTTCCCTGATCATCATCGGCGTGATGCTGTCGGAGAGCGCCCTTATGACGGTGCTGCGCCAGGGCAGGTCCTACCTGATCGCCGCGCTGCGCAACCTGGTCATCCCCCTCGCCGGCATGCTGATCCTGCGGCTTCTGCCCCTGGACGCGGATGCCCGGCTGTGCGTGCTGGTCTACCTGGCCTGCCCCTGCGCGACCCTGACCAGCATCTACGCCATACGCTACGACAAGGCCCCGGAATTCTGCGCCCACACGGTAATTCTGTCCACGCTGCTGTTCGCGGCCACGCTGCCGCTCATCATCGGTGCGGGACAGGCAATGCTATGAATCCTGATCTGTCGCAACGCGACAAATCAGAATTTCCCAATCATACCAAACCGGAGGTGTATTAAAATGGGTAAAGACGTCATCGTTGCCTGCGACTTTTCCAGCCGTGAGGCGGTGTTGTCATTCCTCGACAAGTTCAGCGGCGAGAGTCGCAAGCCCTACGTGAAGATCGGCATGGAGCTGTTCTATGGGGCAGGCCCTGACATCGTTCGTGAGATCAAGGGCCGGGGCCACCGGATCTTCCTGGACCTGAAGCTGTGCGACATCCCCAACACCGTCAAAAAGAGCATGGCGGTGCTGCGGGACCTGGATGTGGACATGACCAACCTGCACGCCTTCGGCACCATCGAGATGATGAAGGCCGCGCTGGAGGGCCTGACCCGTCCCGACGGCACCCGGCCCCTGCTGATCGCCGTGACCCAGCTGACCAGCACCAGCGAGCAGCGCATGAAGGACGAGCTGCTGATCGACCGGCCCCTGCCGGAGGTGGTCATGCACTACGCGAAGAACGCCCGTGCAGCCGGGCTGGACGGCGTGGTCTGCTCCCCGCTTGAGAGCCCCGTGGTCCACGAGGGCTGCGGTGCGGGCTTCATCACCGTCACCCCCGGCGTGCGCTTCTCCGACGGTGCCGTGGGCGACCAGGTCCGCGTCACCACCCCCGCCCGCGCCCGCGGGCTGGGCAGCGACTACATCGTCGTCGGAAGGCCCATCACCGCCGCGGAGAACCCGGTGGAGGCATATCGGAGGTGTATCGAGGATTTTGTCGGATGATCGAATTCAGGCGCGTTCGCGACTATCCGAGGGGCACGCTGTACCGTCAGCTGACCGACGCCTATGCCTTCGACGATCGCTATCGGATGGCCTGGGACGGCATGTGGATGGCGCACGATGATTTCTTCTGTTCAAATCCCTCCATCGCCGACCAATACGCCTTTATCACCACGGTGGACGGCAGCGCCGTCGGGCATATATCCTGGGATCCGCGAAACAGGCCCGATCACGTGAGCATCGGCCACAACTGCATATTGACCGCCTTCAAGGGCAGAGGATATGGCAGGCTCCAATTGCGGGAAGCCGTCCGGCGGATCGTGGAATACCCTGACCTGAAGCGGATCATCGTGACGACAAACGCGCTGTTAATACCGGCACAGCGGAACTACGAAAGCGCAGGGTTTGTAGAGGTGGCCGAGAGGACAAACACCGAAACGCCCTTCGCCGGCAATTATATCGATTATGAGATGGTGATCAGTCGTATACGCTCTGATTGACCGTTCAGCAAAGGAGGATAAACCCATGCAAAATCTCATCGCCAGAGACTTGCTCTCCATCGGCGCGGTATTTCTCCGCCCGGACGAGCCCTTCACCTGGGCCAGCGGCATCAAGTCGCCGATCTACTGCGACAACCGGCTCACCCTGACCGCCCCCGCCGTGCGCAACGACGTGGAAAACGGCCTGGCCGAGGTCATCCGCCGGGAGTATCCGGACGTTCAGGTGCTGATGGGCACGTCCCCCGCCGGCATCGCCCACGCGGCCATCGTGGGCCACCTGATGAACCTGCCCATGGGCTACGTGCGCTCCGGCGCGAAGGACCACGGGCGCGGCAACCGCATCGAGGGCAAGCTGGAGCCCGGCCAGAAGGTCGTGGTGGTGGAGGACCTGATCTCCACCGCCGGCAGCTGCATCGAGGTCGTGGAGGCCCTGCGTCAGGCCGGGGCCGAGGTGCTGGGCATCGCGTCCATATTCACCTACGGCATGCAGAAGGGCCTGGACCGGCTGGCGGCGGCGAAGGTCAGGAACGTTAGCCTGACCAACCTGGACGCCGTGGCCAGGGTCGCCGCCGAAACCGGCTATATCAAGCCGGAGGACGTGGCGCGGCTGCTCAAATTCCGGGACAACCCCTCGGACGAGAGCTGGATCGGAGGCGACGCATGAGAAGCCTGATCGACATCCAGCAGCTTTCCGTCGAGGAGATCGACGAGCTCATCGCCCTGGCCAACGACATCATCGCCCACCCCGACGACTACCGGGAGAAGTGCAAATATAAAAAGCTGGCCACGCTGTTCTTCGAGCCCTCCACCCGCACGCGCCTGAGCTTCGAGGCCGCCATGTACGAGCTGGGCGGCCAGGTGCTGGGCTTCTCCGAGGCCCAGAGCAGCAGCGCCGCCAAGGGCGAGAGCGTCAGCGACACCGTGCGGGTGGTCAGCGGCTACGCGGACATCATCGCCATGCGCCACCCCAAGGAGGGCGCGCCGCTGGTGGCCTCGATGGCCGCCACGGTGCCGGTGATCAACGCCGGGGACGGCGGCCACCTGCACCCCACCCAGACGCTGACCGACCTGCTGACCATCAGCCGGGAGAAGGGGCGGCTGAACGACCTGACCATCGGCGTGTGCGGCGATTTGAAGTTCGGCCGCACGGTCCATTCGCTGATCGCCGCCATGGCCCGCTACAGGGGCATGAGGTTCGCGCTGATCTCCCCGGAGGAGCTGAAGCTGCCCAGCTACATCAAGAAGGAGATATTGCAGCAGAAGCACATCGACTACGTGCAGACCACGGACCTTTCCTCGGTGATGCCCGAGCTGGACATCCTGTACATGACCCGGGTGCAGCGGGAGCGCTTCTTCAACGAGGAGGATTACCTGCGCCTGAAGGACAGCTACATCCTCACCCCGGAAAAGCTGCTGACCGCCAAGCCCGATCTTTCGATACTGCACCCGCTGCCCCGGGTGAACGAGATTTCCACCGCCGTGGACGCCGACCCCCGCGCCTGCTACTTCCGGCAGGCCCTGTACGGCAAGTACATCCGCATGGCGCTGATCCTGAAACTGCTGGAGGTGGCATAATGCACATCGATTCCATACGCAACGGCATCGTGCTGGACCACATCAAGGCCGGCAAGAGCATGGAGATCTACAAATACCTGGGCCTGGACAGCCTGGACTGCTCGGTGGCCATCATCAAGAACGCCCCCAGCCACAAGCAGGGGCGCAAGGACATCATCAAGATCGACTCCGCCATGGAGCCGGACCTGGACATACTGGGCTTCATCGACCCGGAGATCACCGTGAACGTGATCCGGGACGGCGTGCTGATCGAAAAGAAGCACCTGACCCTGCCCAAGCAGATCCGGGACGTGCTGAAGTGCAAGAACCCCCGCTGCATCACCAGCGTGGAGCAGGAGCTGCCCCACGTCTTCAACCTCACCGACCCCCGCCGCGCCGTCTACCGCTGCGCGTACTGCGAGACGAAGGCGGAGTAAAAAAGCTTCGCTCCGCCCGGGATGCCGACCCCGGGCGGAGCGAAGGCTCTTTTTCACATCAGGCGACGCGCAGCATTACTTCCGCGCCCGCCTGCGCTGCAGCTCGGACACCACGATGGCACAGGAGGCGTCGCCGGTGATGTTCACCACGGTGCGGCCCATGTCGAAGATGCGGTCCACACCGGCCACCAGGGCAATGCCCTCCACCGGCAGGCCCACGGATTGCAGCACCATCGCCAGCATGACCATGCCCGCGCCGGGCACGCCCGCCGTGCCGATGGAGGCCAGCGTGGCTGTCAGCACGATGGTCAGCATCTGGGGAAGGGTCAGGTTGATGCCGTAGCAGGAGGCGATGAACACCGAGCACACGCCCTGGTAGATGGCTGTGCCGTCCATGTTGATCGTCGCGCCCAGGGGCAGCACGAAGGAGGCGACCTCACGGTCCGCGCCCAGCTTCTCAGTGCACTCCATGTTCAACGGCAGCGTGCCCACCGACGAGGCGGAGGAAAACGCCATCATGATGGCCGGCAGCATGCCCTTGAAAAACTTGACCGGGCTCAGGTTGCCCAACGTCCTGACGGAGAACGAGTACACCACCACCGCGTGCACCACATAGCACAGGTAGGCCACCAGCAGCACCTTTGCCAGGGACCCCAGCACCGACGGGCCGTTTTCGGCCACCACCGGGCACAGCAGGCAGAAGACGCCGATGGGGCTGAGCTTCAGGATCATCTCCATGGCCTTCATGCAGATGTCGTTGGCCATGTCCACGGCGTAGAACTCCACGTCCTTGCCGTCGTTGATCAGGATCAGCGCAAAGCCGATGATCAGCGACGCCACGATGATCTGAAGCATGTTCGCGTCCACGAAGGGCTTGATGAAGTTGGAGGGGAAGATGCCCACCAGCGTGTCCATGAAGTTGACGCTGGTGGCCGAGGGCTCATAGGTCAGGTTCGTCGTGGAGAGCACCGGGAAAATGCCCTTGAACAGGTTGGCGAACAGCAGGCCGATGGCCACCGCAAAGGCGGTGGTGCACAGGTAGTAGACCACGGTGCTGCCGCCGATGACGCCCACCTTCCTGATGTCGCGCATGGACACCACGCCCGCCATGATCGAGAAAAACACCAGCGGGCAGACGATCCACTTGATCAGGTTCAGAAAGATGGTCCCGAAGGGCTTGATGTAGCTGGTGGCAAAGGTCGGATTGCCCGTAAAGGCCACACCGGCGATGATCGCCAGCACGAGAGCGATGAAGATCTGGGTGGACAGGGCCGTCTTCTTCTTTTGCTGCATGGGTTCAACCTCCTTATGTCGTTGTCGCATAGAAATTATAACATATTTTTCGCTGGTTTGTCTATAATATTGCTCACAATTGATTCGCCTCGTCTTCCAAAATCTTTGCTTTACAGCGCGCCGGTTTCTGCTATAATGAACGGCAGTTATGATGAAGGATGTGACCGACCATGGCGGTGACGCCGTCGATGTACCTGCTCGTTCTGCCCCTGGTGTTCCTCGCGGCGGTGGTGGACGCCATCGCGGGGGGCGGGGGGCTGATCTCGCTGCCGGCGTATACCGTGGCGGGGCTTGACTACGACTTCGCCTCGGGCAACAACAAGTTCTCCTCCACCTTCGGCACGCTGATGGCCACCATACGCTATGCCAGAAGCGGCGTGGTGCAGCCCCGGCCCGCCGCTATCGCCGCGGCGCTGGCCCTGCCGGGCTCATGGCTGGGCACCCGCGCCGCCATGGCGCTGGGCAACCGGGTCATGCACATCTTCATGGTATTCGCCATACCGGTGGTGGGCGTGCTGGTGCTGCTGGAGGGCAAGAGGCGCGAAAGGACCCCCCGCCCCTTCATCCGTCGGCAATATCCCCTCTGCGCCGCCATCGGGCTGGTCATAGGCTTCTATGACGGCTTCTTCGGCCCCGGCACGGGCACGCTGCTGATCCTGCTGTTCACCTGGCTGCTGGGCATGGACATGGTCACCGCCTCGGCCACGGCCAAGCCGGTGAACCTGGTCAGCAACATCTCCGCCCTCGTCACCCGCATCGCCGCCGGCAACGTGATCTTCGCCCTGGCCCTGCCGGAGGTGTGCTGCTCCGTGGCCGGCGGCTGGCTGGGCGCGAAGCTGGCCCTCACCAAAGGCGCGAAGCTGATAAGGGTGGTCATGCTGTTCGTGCTCGTCCTGCTGACCGTGCGCCTGGCCGTGGAATGGCTCGCCTGAACCACTTGTGCTTTGGGGCGTTTTGTGGTAATATGAAGCTGTTCAGACTGACAAATTCTGATTTGTGGGGGTGTTGGCGACGGCCCCAAAAGTAGCCTTCCCCTTTGGGGAAGGTGGATTTCCCAGAAAATGCTTGCATTGTTCCGGGAAAGACGGAAGAGGTCCTTGTCGATGAGACAACGTCTATTGGGGCATAGGTACGAATAGCAACGTGAGGGGAGGACCTCTTCCGACCCGCTTCGCGGGCCACCTTCCCCAACGGGGGA
>JAZOUD010000059.1:0-24514 GCA_045658005.1 Clostridia bacterium
GCTCGGAGAGCGCCCCTACGGCTTCGCGTCGCCCTAAAGGACTAGCTTCGCGTCGCCCTAATGGACTAGCTTCGCGTCGCCCTAAAGGACTAGCTTCGCGTCGCCCTAAAGGACTAGCTTCGCGTCGCCCTAAAGGACTAGCTTCGCGTCGCACCTCGTCCGCCAGCGCTCCGGGGGTCATGCCGTAGAACGGCAGGGCCTGGGTCACGTCCAGATAGGATTCGTCGATGGACGCCGGCTCCACGTACTCGGTGTATTCGCAGTAGATGGCGTTGACGCGCTCCGACACGGTTCCCGCCTCCCTGTTGTCACATGATGGTTTGAGCGATTTGATCCAGCTGGCTTCTGATCTGTCCGAAGGGCTGCCTCAGGTCCAGCGTGCCCACCGAGATCCGGCTGCCGTGCATGGAATAGGTGTTGTCCGGCTGCGTCGCCTCGTCCGTCCGGGCGTAGAGCAGCAGGCCGGAGACGCTGTGCGGCGCATCGCCGAAGGCGTATTCCCGGTTCTTCACATAGGTGAAGATTTGGTACAGGTTGCCCGAATGGACGGTGTATGAGTCATATTGGCTCTGCAGGGTATGGCTGTAGTACTTCGCGTCGATGATCAGCACGCGGCTGCCCTTTTGCAGCGTGATGTCCGTCTGCATGACGGGCAGCAGCGCCCCTGCGCCGTCATCCAGCGCCCAGGGGATCTGTGACGCCCGGGGCGCAAGCGCCGGGTGGTGCTGCACATAGTACTCCAGAAGGAACTTCTCGTACAGCCTGCACATGCGCTGGTCGTCCAGGAAGGCGGCAAGCCGCCGCTCGCCCGCCTCCGTCGTCAGCAGCATGCCCTCAATGGTCAGCTGGCAGATGCCCAGCAGCATGCGATAGCTCTGGTTGCTGCGCTGGAAGCGGATGTCGCCCCAGCGGATCGACAGGGGATCGACGGCATCCACGCCGGAGAAGAACAGCAGCTTCTGGCGCAGGGCGTCCTTGAGCGGGGGCTTGACCTGGCCGTGGCGGATCAGCAGCTGGGCCGTGGTCTTCAATATTTGGTTGAACAGGTTGTTCTCCGACAGCTCGTCGTACTCGCAGGCCAGCGCCTGCCGCCGTGCCAGCCGGTTGCGGATGGTCCCGGGCATGGCGATCCTGCCGCGCAGCGTCGCGAGGTCCTCCCGGCGGTTCAGGTAGCTCCTGTACAGGCCCTGCTTCAGCTGCATGCCGATGCCCTTCGAGAGGATCGCCGCGAACAGGCTGTGGATGTTCTCGAAGGCCTCCGGGGCCATGTCCTCGTCGTCGGACCGGTTGAGCGCCTGGAAGGCGTAGGACAGCATATAGTAGATATTGTGTATCAGGATATGCCTGTTCTGTATCATTGGAACACCCCGTGCAGGCTGTTTTCCCAGCGCTGCAGCTTCGCCTCGTCGTCAAACCAGTATTCGCCGAGCATCTGCAGTATGTCGTAATCCACCACGTCCCGCATCCATTCCACCGTGCAATCCTCCGGGCCCTTCAGGCCGCAGAAGTAGCTGTGGCCGATGCAAAAGCCCCTGCCCAGCGCCTTGTCCTGGGCGATCTCCCGGTTCAGTTCCCGTATGCGCTCGATCAGGGCGTCGAAGGTCTCGTTCTCCAGCCCCGCCTGATACCGCCTGAAGCCCCCGGAATCGAAGCCGGGCTCCATGTCGAAGAAGCTGAACCGGCGGCGCAGGGCGTAGTCGATCAGCGCCAGGCTGCGGTCCGCGGTGTTCATCATGCCGATGATGTACAGGTTGCCCGGCACCGAGAAGGGCACGTCGCTGTAGGCCAGTTTGACCTTCGCGTCCCGGTAATCCGGCTCGATCAGCATCAGCAGCTCGCCGAAGATCTTGCTCAGGTTGCCGCGGTTGATCTCGTCGATGATGAAGAAGTGGGGAAGCTCCGGTCGGTTGTTGGCCCTCTGGCAGAAGCGGTGGAACACGCCGGTCTTCAGCGCGAAGCCGCTGTCCTCCGGCTTGTAGCCCATCACGAAATCCTCATAGGAATAGTTCTGGTGGAACTGCACGAACTCGATGCGGCTGTCGTCCTGCTCGCCCATGATCGACCAGGCCAGCCGCCGGGCCGCGAAGGTCTTGCCCACGCCGGGCGCGCCCTGCAATATGATGTTCTTTTTGCGCAGCAGCACCGCCTTCAGGCGGTCGTAGCGGGCTTCGCTGAGGTACACGTCGCGCAGGAAGGCGGCCTTGTCGTAGATATCCGCCGCCTTTGCCACGGCGGCGGGGTTTTCCTCCCGCACCAGGTCCATGATGAAGTCGAACTCGCCGCGGGTCAGCTTGAACAGGCTGCCCTGGGCGTTGGTAAAGTATTCCATGTGCTCCAGCTCGGGGCACGACTTCAAGGTCGCCAGGTCGATGGGCTCGGCGAAGCTCTCGATCTTCTCAAAGGTCAGCTTTTCGCCGTCCTGTTCGGCTACCACCCTCGCCAGCCCGACCACCTGCTTGACGGGGTGGGACTCGTAGCAGACGATCATGTCGCCAACCCGGGCGTCCAGGAAATTCTGGAAGATGCGTCGCTTGTTGCCGTTTTCGTTGTACAGCGTATAATCCTGCGCCTCTCCCACGGCAATGCTGGAGAAGCTCCAGATTCGGGGATTGGCGTTCAGCCACCAATACTGTCTGTCCGTCTCTTCCTCGTCCGCCGTCACATAGAGTGGAATGCCCGACAGGTCTACCCGGTCCAGCGCCTGCGCCAGCTCGTCCCGCAGCTTCCAGATGTATACGCCGTGATCGATGCTCTTGTCGGCTTTCCTTCCAAGGTAGAGGATCGGCCACCATCGGGAATTATCAGAGTCCCTCGGCATCACGGGGCAGCCCGTCTTTTCGGCGATACGCTTGGCCAGGAAAGAGGAGCCGCTGTTGTAAAAGTTCTTGCTCTCGCCATACTTGACGGCAAGCTGTGTGCAGGTGGCCGCGCCGCCGTAATCCTTGAACCGCTTCATGATGGCCAAGCTGTCGGGCGTGAAGACCGTTTCATCCTTCAGCAGCGTCACCCATTGATCGACGGATAATTCAGGGGAATAACCCGAGGGGAACCACTCTTCCTCGACAGCGCTTGCACTCTCCTCAGTGTAAAAACGGCTGATATAGAAGCCGAAGGTCTGCGTCATGGTTTTGAATTTGGGGTCCGAATAGCATTCTGCCGTCAAATGCGAATTGAACATCATATCCAATTCATAATCCTGCTTCAGCGCTTCGCATATCTCATCATAGAAGGCCATAAAGGAACGAATGTTACCGGCATAATCCCCCTGTTTAAACGTGTATGAACCGCCCAGGGCCTTGTTTGTCGCCTTGATTTCACTGAGCTTGAAGATATAATACCTGTCAGGATAGCGCAGCCAGAGGTAGGTCATGATGGCATTTTCATTCTGGTAGTGCTGTCCCGCGTCAGGGCGCAACCGATCCCTCAGTGCTGCCGCTTTTTGCTTGAATGCGTCAATGCGCGACCAGAGATCGGAGGTCTCGTCAAACAGCGCAATAAACATTGCGCGTACCGCTTCCGGCGCTTCCTGAGCAAATTTCTCGATCATCCTGCGGGGGTAGTTGTTCATCGATGCCAACAGATTGTAGGTCTTCTTCAGCGCCTCGCTCAGCATGCCCGCGAAGTCCGGGGCGTTCACGTCCCAGTGGTCCTGGAACCACTGGACGGCCTCCCACTTGTACTTCTCGTTCGGCCACTGGCGACCGACGAAATCCTGCTTGAAGGCCGCCAGCGCGCCTTCGTATTTCTTCTGATCGAACATGGCTGTAATCCCTTCCTCTCCACCCGCATTATATCAGGAATTGGATTCTCCGTCCACAACAAAACGCCGTTCGCCCCTCATTTCGAGCCCTTCAGCGCTTCCAGCCGAACCCTAAAGGACTAGCTTTGCGTCGGCGCCATGTAGAGCATCGCGGCGTCCCGGAAGCGCCGGGGGTCCAGGCCGCAGCAGTCCCGTATGCGCTTGAGCCGGTATTGCAGCGTGTTGCGACGCGAAGCTAGTCCTTTAGGGCGACGCGAAGCTAGTCCTTTAGGGCGACGCGAAGCTAGTCCTTTAGGGACGTGCAGAAAGCACCGGCCCACCGTCTCCTTGAGGGATATTTCACACGCGAAGTAGACGCCCGGCAGCGCCCGGTCCGCCGGGCTGAGCTGGCCGAGGCACTATAGTTAATATTTTAGCTTGATTATTGTTATATATAATATATCATTTTTGCGTGGATTTTGCTACAATTATTTCAGCCAATAAACAACGGGGAGGTCAGACACATGAAATTTCTGTTTGCTTCGGATTCCTTCAAGGGCACGCTGACCAGCGCGCAGACCGTGGAGCTGCTGGCGAAGGCGGCGGCGGACGTGTTCGGCGAGATCGAGTACAGCGGCGTGCCGGTGGCCGACGGCGGGGAGGGCACCACGGACGCGGTGGTGGCCGCGGAGAACGGCCAGTGGATCGAGGCCGAGGTCTGCGGCCCGATGATGGAGAAGGTCACGGCCCGCTACGGCAGGCTGGACGATCGCCGGGCGGTGATCGAGATGGCGGCGGCCTCCGGGCTGCCCCTGGTGCCGCTGGATAAGCGCAACCCGCTGAAGGCCACCAGCTACGGCACGGGCGAGCTGATCCGCCACGCGCTGGACCAGGGCTTCACGGACATCTCCATCGCCATCGGCGGCAGCGCCACCAACGACGGCGGCATGGGCTGCGTGCGGGCGCTGGGCGGGCGCTTCCTGGACGCCGAGGGGCGTGAGCTGGAGGGCAGGGGAGAGGACCTGGAGAAGGTGTGCGCCATCGACGTGTCCACGCTGGATCACCGCCTGGCCAACGCAAAGATCACGGTGATGTGCGACGTGACCAATCCCCTGTGCGGCGAAAACGGCGCGACCTGGACCTTCGGGGCCCAGAAGGGGGCGACGCCTGAGATGCAGGCGCGGCTGGAGGCCGGCATGGTGAATTACCGCGACGTGATCCGCCGCCAGTTCGGCATCGACCCCGACGCCATCAAGGGTGCCGGCGCGGCGGGCGGCCTGGGCGCGGCGCTGGTGTTCCTGGGCGGCGAGATGAAGTCCGGCATCGATACGGTGCTCGACCTGATCGGCTTCGACGCCCGCCTGGAGGGGGCGGACCTGGTGGTCACCGGCGAGGGTCGTACCGATTGGCAGAGCTGCTTCGGCAAGGTGATGCAGGGCGTGGGCGAGCGCGCCGCGAAGAAGGGCGTGATCGCCGTGGGCCTCAGCGGCTCGCTGGGAAGGAACGCCTGGCAGATCTTCGACCACGGCATCGCATCCGTGATGACCACCGTGGACGCGCCCATGCCCCTGGAGGAGGCCCTGGGCCGGGCGGAGGAGCTGTACTACCTGGGCGCGGTGCGCATGTTCCGCTTCATCAAGGCGGGCATGGACCTGAAGAAGAGGGAGGATGCATAAGCGTCCCCTTCGAAGCCTGCGTCGGCCTGACCGCAACGCTGGTGAGCGTGGTTATGTTTTTGGTGTTTGGATAAATGAAAGCTGCCGGGCGGCAATCCCATTCGGGATTCCCGCCCGGCAGCTTTTCCAATACCCGTCACCTGGCCCTGTGCCGGGCCTCCTTGATCTGGTACATGCGGGTGTCGCTGTCGTGGATGCAGCCCTCGATGGTGTCCAGTTCGGTCAGCCGCCTGGTTGTGCAGCCTGCGCTGGCGGAGACCGTGAAGCTGCGGTCTTCCTCGGCGTTCAGCCGGTCCAGCGCCTGGTCGAAATGCGCCAGGAAGGCATCCGACTCGCCGCTGCCGGCGGAGGGCAGGAAGATCAGGAACTCGTCGCCGCCGATGCGCGCGCCGATGCCGTCCTTGGGAAGCGCCGCCTTGATGGCCCGCGCCAGCAGCCGGATGGCGAAGTCCCCGGCGGCGTGGCCGAAATTGTCGTTGATCTGCTTGAGCCGTTCCATGTCGATGCTGATAAAGGCGACGGTCTCGCCGGCGAGGCTGTGCCAGAGGGACTCCAGGCGCTCCATGAAGCCCCGGCGGTTCAAAAGCCCCGTCAGCAGGTCCGTGACAGAGCTCATGCGCCGCTCCTCATACAGCCGCATGAGTTCCGTGCGCCGGTAGATGTTTTCCAGCGCGATGGACAGCAGGGCGTTGCTCAGGCAGTCCATGATCCGGTCCTGGTCGTCCTCCAGCTCCAGCAGCGCCGTGGTGCGCCGGCTGACCTCCCGGAAGTAATCCGGCGAGCGCCGGCCGCAGCCGCAGCTCTCGCCCAACACGAGCTTCCCCTGAAGGCTGAACCGCGCCTGGCGGTGCCACGGGGATACGCCCCGGATGCGCTTGTCCAGGTGCTCCATCGCCTGGACGACCATCTGGTCGTAGTCGGGCTGTATCGTGGTCAGCCCGGGCATGTCCGGCCCCACGCCGGAGATGTTGTCGAAGCCGGTGACGACCACGTCCTCGGGCACCCGCAGGCCCTTCTCCATCAGCAGGCGCATCAGGCTCACCGCCATGTAGTCGTTGGCGCAGACCACCGCCTCGGGCCGGTCGTCCGGGTTCGAGAAGAAGGCGTCCCAGGCCACCCCGGCGCAATCGGTCCACATGGTGCCGGGACAGACGTCCGCATCCCGGACCGTCAGACCGTGTTCGGCCATCTCCCGGCGGAAGGCGTCCAGCCGCGCCTGGGCTTCGATGTGGCCCGGGAAGCCCGTCTGGAAGCATATCCGCTTCAGACCGTGATGCTCGATCAAGTGCCGGACCAGCGGTATGTTCTTTCCCTGGATGTCGTATTCGTTCTGCGTCAGATAGTAGCCGGTGGTGGTAAACACGACGATGTCGTAGTTCAGCCGCCGATGTCCAGCCAAATTGTGCGGTGTTTTCTTCAGTTGATGACATCGTCAAAGCCCCTGGCTCATCCGGTGAAGCATCAGTTCTGACGGTCGGCTTTGATCCCCTTCAGGATGTCCTCCGGCTTCCTGCGCCTGAAGTCGAGTCTGACTGCGATATGGCTGATCAGGAATCGCAGAATTCCCTCCAGAAGGAAGTAGATCACCGTCACCGCGATCAGCGGGAAGAAGGCCTCATAGGTCCGGCTTCTGACGATGTCGCCCATCTTGGTCAGGTCCTGCACGGCGATGTAGCCTACGATGGCCGTCGCCTTGAGCAGGCTCACGATCTCGCCCTTGTAGGCGGGCAGCACATGGGGCAGGGCCTGGGGGAGGATGATCCTGAAAAAGGTGCTGCGGTTGGAATAGCCCAGGGCATAAGCTGCCTCGTACTGCCCAGGCTCCACCGCGCCGACGCCCATCTTCAGCGTGCCGAAGACAGAGGCGCCGAGGGTGAGCGTAAAGCCGATCACCGCCACTGTAATGCCGCCGATGGTGACGGAGCCGAATACGATATAGTACAGTATCATCAGCAGGACCACCATGGGCATGCCCTGCACCAGCCGGAAGCAGATGCGCGTGATGAGATTCGCGAAGGGATTCCCGTTCCGGCAGAGCATAAACACCCCAAATCCCAGCACCGTGCCGAAGAGTAAGGACAGCAACGTGATGACCAGCGTGTTGAGGACGCCCTTCACAAACAGCTTCCAGCGATCCTCGCGGACAAAGGTCTTGTTGAAGCTGGAGGCGATTCCTTCCCAGAAGGACGGGCTGCTCCTGGCAGGGGATGCCGCTTCTTCCGCCTTTAAGACGGCCATCACCGAACCGCCTTCAAATGTGGGCTCGGAATAGAGCACGCTCTGGGCGCGTTCGGGCGTGTGCGCGATGCCGCCACAGGCAAAATCCACCTTTCCGCTGGCGACCGCCGGAAGGATCCCGGCAAAATCGGTATGCACGATTTTGAGCCCGTAGCCCTCGGCCTTGCAGAAGCGGACGGCGATATCGATGTCCAGGCCGGCCGGCTTTCCGTCCTTGATGAAGGCAAAGGGAACGACGGTGGTATCCACGGCGACCCGAAGGGTCCCGTTCGTCGCCGGCAGGTCATCCGGGTCGGGAATCGCGCGCTTCGATTCATCCGCGCCAAACCAGAGGTCCTGAATCTCGTCATAGACGCCGCTCTGCCGAATCTGGCGAATGAAGGCGCTGTAGGCGTCGCACAGGCGCTGGCCCCTGTCCGTCTTGGGAAAGATCGCCCCTACCTGCATCGTTTCGCCCAGCGGCTCGTCCAGACAGGTCAGGTCGGGATTGTCCGCCATCATGTATTTGACGAGCGAATCCGCATCAGCAAAGGCGTCGATCTTATGGGCTCTCAGTGCGTTCAACATATCCACGGTGGTGCTGAAAAAGTACAGACGCGCATCGGGGAAGCGCTCTTCCACCAGAAGCGTCTGAACGCTGCCGGTGGTGACGCCGATGCGCTTGTCTTCGAGGTCCGCGAGGCGCTCAAAGCGCCTGACGGCCCCGCCCTGCGCAGGACTGCTTTCGCCCTCGCGAACCACCGGCGCCGTGCTGCCGGCATTGCCCTTCGCGGCCTGCCCGTCGCCGCGCACCATGGCGGTGATCTCAACCTCAAACAGCACGTCGGAAAAGGGCAGGGCCTCGTCCTTTTCCTCGGTATAGAACAGATTCGACATGATGCAGTCGATGCTGCCCCGCTCTGCGGCGGCGATGATGCCGCCGAAGTCGTACACCTTGAATTCCAGCTTCGCGCCCAGCCAGCTGGCGAAGCGATAAGCCAGCTCGATGTCGTATCCTGCCAGTTTATTCCCGATATAATAGGAATAGGGCATCACCGTGCCCGTCGTGCCCACGCGCAGCGTAAACGCGGGATTCTTTGCCGGCGGGATGTCCGGCAGGGTCTCCTCGTCGCGAATGACCCACCGCTCATACATGTCGTCCAGCGTGCCATCCGCCTTGCTCTGCCGGATGAAGGCGTTCAACCTTTGGGTGAGACTGGGGATCGGCGATACCGGAGAGATGGCCACGGCGATTTTGTTGACGGCATAGTTCTCCTCCAACAGGCGCACGCCTTCTGCATTAAGGGTAATATTTGGGACATCAAAACAACAAAACAGTCTATTGAGGGCGTTTTTTCGTACAGCCCGTCTGCTATTCTGTCATTGAACGAAGGGCAGAGTCCTTCTCCGGCGGACCGCCGGCAATTCCAGCAAGATGAGGTGGCAGATATGTTCATACCCAAGGGCTATTACACCAGTCAGGGCTATACCGGCTTCCTGCCGGACGGCAGCCGCATGGCCTTTCCCACCCAGGAGGAATACATCGACTACGTTGAAGAGCTGCACAGCGCGGCATGACGGAAGCATACGACAAAATGAATCGGACTGCGTCGCAGTCCGATTCATTTTGGATGATTACCGCTGCACGCGGGCGCTGCCGTCGCCCATCAGGCTCTCCACTTCCTTCAAACGGGCCATGGAGGTATCGCCGGGGGTGGTCATGGCCAGCGCGCCGTGGGCCGCGCCGTAGTTGACGGCCTTTTCCACGTCGCCGGTGGTCATCAAGCCGTAGATCAGGCCGGAGGCGAAGCTGTCGCCGCCGCCCACGCGGTCGAAGATGTCCAGCGCCGGATAGTCCTTGGCCTTGTAGGTCTTACCCTCGCCCCAGGCGATGGCGGACCAGTCGTTGCAGGTGGCGGTCTTCACCTGGCGCAGGGTGGTAGCGATGACCTTGAAGTTGGGGTACATCGCGGCAGCCTCGTTCATCATGATGGCGTAGCCGGCGGGGTCCAGCTTCTTCAGGTTTTTGTCAGTGCCCTTGATCTCGAAGCCCAGGCAGGCGGTGAAGTCCTCCTCGTTGCCGATGATCACGTCGATGTAGGGGGCGATCTCCTTGTTGACCTCCTGGCACTTGGCCTGGCCGCCGATGTCCCGCCACAGGGATGGGCGGTAGTTCAGGTCGTAGGAGACGATGGTGCCGTACTTCTTGGCGGCCTTGATGGCCTCGATGGTGACCTCGGCGGTGGTCTCGGACAGGGCCGCGAAGATGCCGCCGGTGTGGAACCAGCGGGAGCCGCGCTTGCCGAAGATCTCCTCCCAGTCGATATCGCCCGGTTTCAGCTGGGACACGGCGGTATAGGCACGGTCGGAGATGCCCAGCGCGCCGCGCACGCCGTAGCCGCGCTCGGTGAAGTTCAGGCCGTTGCGCACCTTGCGGCCGATGCCGTCGTAGGGCGCCCACTTGATCATCGGGTCCACGCCGCCCTGGAGGATGCAGTCCTCGACCAGGTAGCCCACGTCGTTTTCGGCCAGGGCCGTCACCACGCCGGTCTTCATGCCAAAGCAGCGCCGCAGGCCGCGGGCCACGTTGTATTCGCCGCCGCCCTCCCAGACGTTGAAGCTGCGCGCGGTGCGCACCCGGGTCTCGCCGGGATCCAGCCGCAGCATGACCTCGCCCAGGGAGATCTCGTCATACATGCACTGGCTCTTGTCCTTCAGTTTCAGATCCATAGTCATCGCCCTCCATTTACAATGTCAATATTCTTTCCAGGCCCATTGGCCCCCTGTTTGCATTATAAATGAATAACCGGTTTCTGTCAATGAATTTCCTGCTTGTCCTATCCTTTCAATCCTCTCCGTCCGCCATACGGTAGCCCACGCCCACCTCGGTGAAGATGTACCTCGGCTCGCTGGGGTTGGACTCGAGCTTGCGGCGGATGCTGGCCATGTGCACCCGCAGGATCTTGTTGTCGGTGCTGGCCGAGGGGCCCCACAGCTCCCTCAGCATGGTCCTGTAGGTCAGCACCCGCCCGGCGTGCTGGCCCAGCAGCGCCACGATCCGGAATTCATTCGGGGTCAGGTGGACGGGCTCGCCCCCCATCAGCACCCGGCGCTTGCGATAGTCGATCTCCATATCCCCCACGTGATAGCTGCCGGTGAGGGCGATCTCGTCGTTGTCCAGGGGCGTGCGCCGGTGGCGCAGGGCGGTTCGTATGCGCGCCAGCAGCTCGATGCTGCCAAAGGGCTTGGTGATGTAGTCGTCAGCCCCCAGGTCCAAGGCCCCGGCCTTGTCCTGTTCCATGCTGCGGGCCGATATGACGACGATGGGCGTGGAGGTCCACTGACGCACCCGCTCGATGACCATGGCGCCGTCCATGTCCGGCAGACCCAGGTCCAGCAGTATGCAGTCCGGGCAATGGGAGGCGATCATGTCCAGCGCGAGGCTGCCGCTGCTTACGACGATGGCGTCATAGCCGTCCGACGACAGCACCGCCCGCAGGAAGGTGCATATGCCCGGGTCGTCCTCCACGATCAGTATCTTGTTGCGAATCTCATTGGCCATTGTATTCCTCCGAAAATGGTAGATAAAAGCTCACCGCCGCGCCGCCGTGGGGACTGCTGCCGACCTTCATGTCGCCGCCGTGGGCCCGCACGATGGTCCGGCACACGGAAAGGCCGATGCCCATGCTGCGCCGGTCGTCGGAGCGCGCCTGCATGTCGTGGCGCGCGCTGCCGTCGAGGATTCCTGGCAGCAGCTGAGTCGGAATGCCGACGCCGTCGTCCTCCACCCGCAGGGTGACGCTGTCCGGCGCGCAGGCGATATCCAGCCAGATCCGGGTGGCGGTCTTGCCGTGGGCGCTGACGTTGTCGAACAGGTTGATCAGCACCTGCTCGATCAGCGTGGCGTCCATCGGAACGATCAGTATCTGCTCCGGCTGCGTCACCTGCACCGGCAGGGCGTCCGGCGCGCGCCGGTATTTCAGTATGGCGCTGCCCACGATCTCCTCCAGCACCTCGTCCGTCTTCGTGAGGGCGACGTCGCCCCCGGTGAACCGGGTGACGGAGAGCAGGTTTTCCGTCACCCGCACCAGCCACTGGGCGTCCCGGTCGATGCCGTCCAGCAGCGCTTCGCGGTCCGCCGGTTCAAGGGCCTGCGCCTTCAGCGCCGAGCTGGCGCCCATGATGGACGCCAGCGGCGTGCGGATGTCGTGGGCGATGGCCCGCAGCAGGTTGGCGTGCATCTTCTCCCGCTCCATCTCAAAGCGCAGCTGCTCCTGGCGCTTGATCTGCGTGGTCAGCGCGCTGATGATGACGGAGACCACCAGCATCATCAGGAAGGTCAGCGGGTATCCGGTCAGCGTCACGTCGAACTGCCAGAACGGATAGGTGAACATGTAGTTGACGCAGAAGGTGCCCACCAGCGAGGCCGCAATGCCCCACAGGTAGCCGTCCGTCAGCCGCGCCACCAGCGCCACGGCCAGTATGAACAGCGGCGTGGCGAAGGGGTTGTTGTCATTGTGAAGCCCGGACAGCGCCATCGAGAGCGCTATGGCCAAGGCCATGATCCCCGCGAAGACCAGTGCGTCCCTGGCGAAGCGCGGGCGCTTGTCGTCTTTCATGATCGGTTTCTCCTGAAAATTCTCCATTATAATTATATCACATTTCTCGCCGAAGTTTGTCGGCCTGACCCCAGAAGTTACACACCGGCGCGTTCCTTTCCGCGAAATTAGCGCCGGTTTGCCTTATAATGGCGTTGATTTCATATAAGGAGCGTTGGTTTCACATGTACAGTGAGGAATACGAGAAAGCGAAAAAGGAATTCAACAACTGCCTTCGGATGTGCATCATCGGCCTGGGCGTGCCCATCTACAACGCCTTTCACGAGTGGCTGCCCATCATGAAGCGGGAAAAGGAAAGGGCGCTGAAGGCCCAAAAGGAAGCGAAGGAGTGAAAAAACATGGACGCAATGACCGTCGTCATCGCCGTAATATTCGCCGTGCTGCTGATCGGCGGCTCGATCATCAGCTTCCGCCACTGACGAAAGGAGGTTTTCCCGTGCCGGCATCCACCAAACCGTTTGAAAAGCTCAGGGCCCTGTACGACTGGCTGTACAAGGCCGCCATGTTCATCTGCAAGCTCCTGCTGGTAGCGGACATACTGGTCGTATGCTTTACCGTGCTGGGCCGTTACGTATCGTTTATCCCCGATCCCACCTGGACGGAGGAGATCACGCTGACGTTGATGTCCTACATGGCGGTGCTCTCCGGCGCGCTGGCGATCCGCCGCGGCGCCCACATCCGCATGACCGCCTTTGACCGGTATCTGCCGGAAAAGCTGATCCACGTGCTGGACATCCTGGCGGACATCGGCGTGCTGATCCTTGGCGTTATCATGATCGTCGAGGGCTTCAAGTACGCCGACGGCATCGGCGGCAAGGGCTTTTATCCCAGCCTGCCCTGGCTGAGCAAAAGGTATATGTACCTGCCGATCCCGGTGGCGGGCATCGCCATGGTCATCTTTGAGCTGGAATCCCTGTTCAACAATGTTCTCAGGCTCCTGGGCAAGAAGGCCTACCTTGAAAGAGAGGCCAGCCTCGAAGAGCAGGTCACGGAAGGAGGAAACTGAGAATGAATACGTCACTTGCAATCGCTGTACTGCTGGTGGGCTTCTTGGTCCTGGTATTCCTTCGCTTCCCGATCGCCTACGCCGTGGCCATCTCTTCCATCGCATGCATGCTGGTCAACGGCACGAACCTGGCCCTGCTGTGCAAGCTGATGGTGAAGGGCATCAGCTCCTTCTCCCTGATGGCCGTTCCGTTCTTCATCACGATGGGCTGCCTGATGGGCAGCGGCGGCATTTCTGAAAAGCTGATCGACCTGGCCAACTCGCTGGTGGGCTGGATGACCGGCGGCATGGCCATGGTGAACATCGTGGCGTCCTACTTCTTCGGCGGCATCTCCGGTTCCGCCGCCGCGGACACCGCGTCCCTGGGCTCCATCCTCATCCCCATGATGGAGGACCAGGGCTATGACAGGGACTTCTCCACCGCCGTCACGATCACGTCCTCCTGCGAGGGCCTGCTGGTGCCGCCGAGCCACAACATGGTCATCTACGCCACCACGGCGGGCAGCCTGTCCGTCGGCGCGCTGTTCCTGGCCGGCTATATCCCCGGCGCGCTGCTGGCGGCTTCCCTGATGGTCGGCTCCTACATCATCTCCAAGAAGCGCAACTACCCCAAGGGCGAGAAGTTCAACCTGGGCGAGTTCGTCAAGCAGCTGGGCAAGTCCATCTGGGCGCTGGCCGCCATCATCATCGTGGTGGTGGGCGTGGTCGGCGGCGTGTTCACCGCCACCGAGTCCGCCGCTATCGCGGTCATCTATTCGCTGATCGTTTCGGTGTTCATCTACAAGGGCCTGAATTGGAAGGGCGTATGGAGGGTCCTGGGCGACTGCGTGGATACGCTCTCCATCGTGCTGATATTGATCGCCACGTCGGCGGTCTTCGGCTATTGCCTGACGATGCTGCACGTGCCTGACATGGCGGCCAAGGCCATCACCAGCGTCAGCGACAACCCGATCGTCATCAAGCTGCTTTTGAACGTGATCCTGCTGATCCTGGGCTGCATCATGGACATGGCGCCCATCATACTGATCGCCACGCCGATCCTGCTGCCCATCGCGACCTCCGTCGGCGTCCACCCGATCCAGTTCGGCATCATGGTGATCCTGAACTGCGGCATCGGCCTGCTGACCCCGCCCGTAGGCAGCGTGCTGTTCATCGGCTCGGCCGTGGCCAAGCTGCCCATGGAGAAGGTCGTCAAAGCGACGCTGCCCTTCTACCTCTGCATGATCATTTCTTTGCTGCTGATCACCTTTATCCCCCAGATCAGCCTGTTCCTGCCGAATCTCCTCATGCACTAAATATGTATCGGACGCGGCTGCGCACCTGCGGGGCCGCGTCCCCGGGAGACTGACGTATCAATTCGACTATTATTCATCAGGAGGTACTTATGCAGATCGTATATGATTTCGGCAATGGCATGCGGATGGTGGATCTGTCCAAGCTCGTCGATCCCGCGACTGAGACCCGTCGCTGCAAGCTGAACCGGTTCAATACCGGCGGCCCGATCCCGGATTTCCACACGAACTTCGACATCATGAGCCATCTGGGGACCCATGCGGAATGTCCCTATCATCACGATGACAACTGGCCGGACGTCACCGCCGTTCCACTGACCACGTTCGTCGGGCGCGGCGTCTATGTCGACTTCAAGGAGAGCTGCGCGCCGAACAGCCATATCACCAAGGCGGACCTTGACCGGGAGGCCGGCAAGGTGCGGGAGGGCGACATCGTCATCATCGATTCCTCCTACAAGCTGAATCCCTTTACGCCCGACACCAACACCGCCAAGGACAAGCGGCTGTTTGTGAACGGAGAGACCGCGGAGTGGTTCCGCGACAAGAAGGTCAAGGCGGTGGGCTTCGGCGACGGCGTGTCGATCGAGAACTGCAATGAGGATGTCAAGCCCTTCCACGACATCCTGCTGGCGGAGAACATCGTGTTCATCGAAGTATTGAAGAACCTGGAGTACCTGAAAAAGGACGTGTTCTTCATGTCCTTCTCGCCGCTGCCGATCAAGGGCCTGGATTCCAGTCCGGTCAGGGCCTACGCCATCGAGGGCATCGCCGAGTTCTCGTAAGCGGACCACGGTATAAGCACAGAGGCATAACGGTAAAGCTCGTGAGGTACATGCCTTTCGAGCTTACCGTTTCTATCGGGATAAGCCATCCGAGAAGAAAGGGGAGGGGAACATGAAAATTGCGGTGATTGGCGCGGGCGCCATGGGTTCGATCTATGGCGGTCACCTGTCGCTGGACAATGAAGTCTACCTTGTAGATACCAATGCCGAGGTCGTCCGGACGATCAACGAGCAGGGGATCCGCCTGGAGGAAAACGGAGAGGACCACATCTATCGTCCCAAGGCGGTGACGGACACCGCCGGGTTGGGGGAGATGGACCTGATCATACTGTTCGTCAAGGCCCTGTTCTCCCGCGCGGCCCTCGCAGGGAACCGCAGCCTGATCGGGAAGGACACCTACCTGCTGACGCTGCAGAACGGCTCGGGGCACGAGGATATCCTCGGGGAATTCGTCGAGAAGGACCACATCATCATCGGCACCACCGAGGACCAGGGAACGATCCTCGGCATGGCCCACATCCGCCACGGCGGCACGGGCGGAACCAACCTGGGCATGCTGACGCCGGACGCCGGCGGGATGCTGCCGAGACTGAAGGACACGCTGGACCGGTGCGGCTTCCGGGCGAAGCTCCACGAGAACATCCAGCAGCTGATCTGGAACAAGCTGTTCGTCAACGTCGCTCTCAGCGCGGTCACGGCGGTCCTGAATTGCAAGATGGGCTTTATCGCCCAGGATCCCCACGCCTTCGCGCTGTCCAGCCAGCTGCTGCATGAGGCGGTCACGGTCGCCCACGCCCTGGGCCTGGAGGCGGATGAGGCGCACCTGCTGGAGGAGATCAGGGCGACCTCCGAACGGGTGCCGGAGGGGATCACCTCGATTTGCGCGGACCTGTCCAAGGGCCGGAAGACGGAGGTGGATACCATCAGCGGCTCCGTCGTCCGTGCGGCCAGGAAGTGCGGCGTCGAGGTTCCGGCCCATGAGTTCCTGGTGAACATGATCCATGCCATGGAAAACCGTCCGGCGCAGAGCTGAGGCAAGATGACAGGAGGTACTTATGATTTACGGAAATGTGAACAATGCTTTTTTTGAGCAGCAGGCCGCCGTGCTCCCCGGGCCCCTGGAAAAGGCGCTGCATGAGTTGAAGGGCATGGACCTGGCCAACCATGATACGGGCGCCTTTCCGATGACGATGGACGGCGTGGAGATGATCCTGCAGGTCATGGACCTGGAAACCAGCCCGAGGGACGCCCATGAGCCGGAGATCCATCGCAAGTATGTCGATCTGCAGCTGCTGGTTTCCGGCGGCCCCGAGGTGCATACCTTCTTCCCGGACGGCGGGAAGGAGACCGTGAAGGACGACCGCCTGGATACGCCCAAGGACATCCTTTTCTATGAGAACCGCCCGGAGACCGCGAAGATCGAGGGCCGGGTCGTGCTGGAGCCCGGCGACTACGCCATCTACTTCCCCTGGGACATCCACGTGCCGGGACAGTGCGACGCCGAAGGCCCGAAGGCCTACAGGAAGATCGTCCTGAAGGTTCCGGTGGCCGCATGCCTGTAAAGCGGAGGGATAGAGCGCTGCGGAGGTAATGGCAACAGATGGACCAGAATTCGATCATTCTTTATTCGATCATCGTCGCGGTTCTGATCGGGGTCCCGGTTCTGATCTCGAGGAAATTCGGCATAAAACCGATGGAAATGTTGCTGGGCAAGGCGGGCAACCGGGGCCTTTTCAAGTCGAAGAAGGACGATGCACAGAGCGAAAAGCCGAGGGAGAGAAAGCAGACCAACAGCAATCGGAACGATGTGCTGGAGCTGATTTCCCGGCTGGCAACCTATGCCCGCCGGAATCACTTCATGCTGATCGTGCCGGGGACGCTGTCCTGCGACGGGGAGATGGCGGTGCTGACCGCGTTGATCGTCACCCGTTGCGGCGTCGTCGGGATCAACTGCTTCGGCTTCGGCGGCAGGGTCGTCGCCGAGGGCGGCGGGAAGGACTGGGTCCAGATCATGAACGGCACGCAGACCACGTTCCCCAATCCTGTCACGAAGAACCGGAATCAGGAGGCGCTCGTGCGGCGGGTGCTTGAGGAGGTCGGGTACGCGGGCGCGGACGTGAAGGTCATCGGCGTGTTTACGTCGCCCTCCGTGTGGCTTTCGAATACCGCCGGGACGGACTGCTACACCAGGGATGAGGCCATGAAGGTCCTTCGCGGCGACGCCTTCCTGAGGGACGGCGGAGTGGACCCCAAGGCGCTTGAAGCGGTTTTGCAGCCCAGGATCGTCCGGGCAACCGGCAAGGAAGAAACGGACCGCACAGCGGTGGAAAAGTGAGGAAAAAACATGAGAGTATCGTTTGAACAGCTTCAAAGTGAGATCAAGCGGGTTTTTGTCAAATACGGCCTTTCGGAGGAAAAGGCGGAGACCTGCGCCAGGATCCACGCGGAATCCACCTACGATGGGATCTACTCCCACGGGGTCAACCGGGTCAGCCGCTTTGCCGATTACCTTCAAAAGGGCTGGGTGGACGCCAATGCTGATCCCGTGATCGAGAAGGACTGCGGCGCGATCCGGGTTGTCAACGGAAACCTCGGCCCCGGCGTGCTGAACGCCCTGTTCGGCGCGGACCAGGCGATGGCGCTGGCCGACCGCTACGGCATCGGCCTGGTGGGCATCAAAAACACCACCCACTGGATGCGCGGCGGCACCTACGGAAAATACGTGGCCGAGAAGGGCTATGTGGGCATCATGTGGACGAACACCGAGGCCTGCATGCCGCCCTGGGGCGCCAAGGACTGCCGCCTGGGAAACAACCCCTTCGTGATGGCCTGCCCCGGGGAGGACGACGGCCCGGTGATGCTGTTGGACATGGCGATGAGCCAGTATGCCTACGGCAAGCTGCAGGTGACGCGGCTGGCCGGGAAAAAGCTGCCCTTCCCCGGCGGCTTTGACAAGGACGGCAACGTGACCGACGATCCCGGCGCGATCGAGGAATCCATGCGGATCATGCCCATGGGCTACTGGAAGGGCTCTTCCTTCGCCTTCATGCTGGACATCCTGGGCTCCCTGCTCTCCGACGGGGTGGGCGCCGTGGACATGAACGCCGCGACCAAGGGCTCCTGCGGCTGCTGCTCGCAGATCATGATCGTCATCGATCCCAAAAAGATCATGGACGGTGAGAAGATGAAAGAGACGATCCGCCGCGCCGTCGAGTACGTCAAGGGCGCGACGCCGGCGGAGCACAGCTCGGGCGTCCACGTTCCCGGCGAGGGCTGCAAGCGGTTCCACAGGGAACACGACGAACAGGGGATCTTCGTGGACGACGCCGTCTGGGAAGAGATTCTTGCATTGTAAGAAAGAGGCAGACATGGAAAAGATGAAAGGCATACAGATCGTGAAGCCGGAGCAGCTTCGCGTCATTGAGATGGATGTTCCGGAGCTGGACAATACAAACAACGTGCTGGTCAAGATCAAGGCGGCCGGAATCTGCGGTTCGGACGTGGGCATCTATCACGGAACCAACGCGGCGGCCACCTATCCGCGGGTCATCGGCCATGAGATGGTCGGCGAGGTGGTCCAGACGACCGCCACGGCCAAGAAGGTCAAGGTCGGGGATCGGGTGATCATCGACCAGGTGACGTCCTGCGGACACTGCTGGGCCTGCAGGCATGACCGGCCCAACGTGTGCCAGCAGCTGAAGGTCAGGGGCGTGCATATCGACGGCGGCTACCGGGAATACATGGCGGTCCCGGACACGGACTGCTACCTGCTGCCGGACAGCCTGCGCTATGAGGACGCCGTGCTGATCGAGCCGACGACCATCGCCCTGCAGGCCTGCTCCCGCGCGCAGATCACCCTGGACGACGAGGTGCTGATCCTGGGCGTCGGCGCCCTCGGCACGCGCATGCTGAGCATTGCCAGGCTGTCCGGCGCGAAGATCATCGTGGCGGACGTGGTCGAGGAGCGACTGCAGGAGGCGCTGCAGAACGGCGCGGCCCATGCGGTCAACCTGACGAAGGAGAACCTGGACGAAAGGCTGAAGGAATACACGACGGATGCCTACGGCCCCACGCTGTCCATCGACTGCGCCTGCACCAAGGACTCCCTGGGGACCCTGATCCGGGTCAGCGGGAACGCCGGGCGTATCATCACCATGGGCTTCTCCGTCGCACCCACGGAGGTGACCAATTTCGGCATCACCTCGAAGGAGCTGGACATCCGGGGCTCCAGGCTGCAGAACAAGAAATTCCAGAGCGCCATTGATCTGATTCGCGAAGGCAAGATCGACCTGGATCACAAGATCTCCCATACCTTCCACTTCCTGGAAGCGCAGAAGGCCTTTGATTTCAACGATACAAGAGATCCTTCGATACGCAAGATCGTATTGACCTTCGATTGACGGTATGGGTGGGAAGGAACATGAGCATGGACGGACGGACCGCGCAATACAAAAAACGCGCCTATAACACCGGCATGGCGGCCTTCTTCCTCAGCGGGTTCTGCGCCATATCCGCGGGGGTAGTCGTCAGCCTTCTCCGGGATCGCTATCAGTTCAGCTACAGCTTCTCCGGCACCCTTGTCTCGGCCATGAGCATCGGCAATGTGGTCGCGCTGCTGGTTTCAGGGGTTTTGCCCGGCCTGATCGGGCAGAGGGCGACGACGCTCACCCTGACGGCCGGCTATTTCCTGGGATACCTGATCTCCGCGCTGACCGGAAATCCGATGTTCCTGCTGCTCGCCTTTTTGTTGGCGGGGATGTCGAAGGGCGGCACAGCCAGTACCTGCACCGTTCTGGTCGGGAGCAACACCGATGACCGCCCCAGGGCGTTGAACCTGATGAACGCGTGGTTTGCGCTGGGCGCGCTGCTCTGTCCGTTCCTGATTTCGACCCTGCAGGGCATCGGCGCGTCCTTGCCAATGTTCTGTGTTGCGCTTGCCGGCCTCTGCCTTTGGCTTCTCTTTTGCTTTTCCCCGCTTCCCGGCAGGGCGGCAGTCACGGGGGGCGCATCCGGCAAAACGGACTATTCCTTCCTGAAAAACCGGGCCTTCTGGATGCTGGCAATGCTCATGTTCTGCCAGAATGCCGCCGAATACACCGTGAACGGATGGCTGGTCACCTACTACAAGAACGAGCAGATCCTCAGCGGCGCGCTGGCGGCCTATGCGGTTACGGTGCAGTGGATCTTCACGCTGGCGGCCCGCCTTTTGCTGGCCTTTATGATGAAGGACCGGGATCCCTTCAAGGCCCTCGCAGTCATGGGGGCCGGCATGACGGTGATGTACGGCGTGCTGCTGAGGGTGAGCACTCCCGTTCCCGCGCTGATCGCGCTGGCGCTGTTCTCCTTTTCCGTGGCCGGCGTCTATCCCATGGGCGTGGCGAGCATCGGCGAAATGCTCAGCCCTGCCAGCGTGGGCATACTGCTTGCCTTTGCCGGCGTCGGGGGGATACTCTTCCCCTGGCTGGTGGGGATCGTCGCGGATCTCGCCGGCCTGCGAACCGGCATGGCGGTGAACCTGATCCCCTGCGTCGGGATCATCGCCCTGTCCCTGATCATACCCAGGGCTGGCGGCGTTCACAGGCGCGATTGACAATTCCCTGCAAAAATGCTATTGTTGACATAGCCAATAAACCTATTGCTGAAGGAGGAGATGCGTATGAAAATGACGTTCCGGTGGTACGGGGCAAAATCCGACCCGATCCCGCTGAAATACGTCAAGCAGATTCCCGGCATGACCGGCCTGATGGGCCTGCTGGATAAGCCCGCGGGCGTGGACTGGCCCGAGAACGAGTTCAAGGCGCTGGTGAACGAGGTTCACGATGCCGGCCTGGAGCTGGAGGTCATCGAGAGCGTGAACGTCCACGAGGACATCAAGCTCGGCCTGCCCAGCCGCGAAGAATACATCGCCAACTACATTTCCACCATTAAGATGCTGGCCCGCAACGGCGTGAAGGTGATCATCTACAACTTCATGCCCGTGTTCGACTGGCTGCGCACCGACCTGGCCCGTGTGATCCCCGAGGACGGCTCCAATTCCCTGTACTTCGACGAGAAGGACCTGGGCGAGATGGGACCGCTGGAGATCGTGCGCCGCACCGCCGAGAGCAGCCAGGGCTTCACACTGCCCGGCTGGGAGCCGGAGCGCCTGGCGCTGCTTGAAAAGACGCTGAAGCAGTACGAGGGCATGACCGGCGACGACCTGCGCGTCAACTACAAGTATTTCCTGGACGCCGTGATTCCGGTGTGCGAGGAAGCGGGCGTGCGCATGGCCTGCCACCCGGACGATCCGGCCTGGCCCATCTTCGGCCTGCCCCGCATCGCCCACACGGTGGAGCAGTATGACAAGATCATCAAGCTCCACGACAGCCCGGCCAACAGCGTCTGCCTGTGCACCGGCTCCCTGGGCTCCAACCCCGACAACGACGTGCCCGCCGCCATTCGCCACTTCGGCGGGATGGATCGCATCGGCGCGATGCACGTGCGCAACGTGAAGTTCCTGGGCCACCACCACTTCCGCGAGGCGGCCCACCTGTCCAGCACCGGCGATCTGGATATGTACGCCATCATGAAGGCCATCCACGACACCTGCCCCGACACCTACGTGCGCCCGGACCACGGCCGCATGATCTGGGATGAAAAGGGCCGTCCCGGCTACGGCCTGTACGACCGGGCCCTTGGCGCGGCGTACCTGAACGGCCTGTGGGAGGCCATCGAGCGCGGTTGAAAAGCGTTTGAACCCAATAAAAAAACCTGGGAGGTATAAACATGAAGATTAACAAGAAGCAGGAAGGCAGCAAGCTGGTCATCGCGCTGGAGGGGCGTCTGGACACCACCTCCGCCCCGGACCTGGAAAAGGAATTGAAGACTTCCCTGGACGGCGTCACCGACCTGACCCTGGACCTGACCAACCTGGACTACATCTCCTCCGCGGGCCTGCGAGTGCTGTTGTCGGCCCACAAGACCATGATGAAGCAGGGGCAGATGAAGGTGACCAACGCCTCGGAGATCGTGAAGGAAGTGTTCGAGGTAACGGGTTTCTGCGACATTTTGACGATCGAATAAGGAGGGGTCTCAAATGATCAGTGATATCATTGCGATTACCAATACCGGCGAAAACCTGTACACAGCGCTGGATCTGTCCCGCAGGGTGGCCGCTTACAGCGACCTTTCCCCGAAGAACGCGCTGCATCTGAGGCTGCTGGCGGAGGAGCTGGTGAGCCTGATGCACGCCATCACCGGTGAAGTCAGCGGAAGGTTCTGGATTGAGAAAGAGGAAGAGGATTATCGGCTGCACCTGCAGGTGGATGCTGCTCTGACAAAGGAAAAGCGCGAAGAGCTGCTGTCGACGTCCTCCACCGGCAAAAACGAAGCGCACCACTCCTTCATGGGCCGTCTGAGGGATTTCTTCTTCGGCCCCGTGGACGCGGATATCGCGGCCTATGACAAGTCTGTGCTGGCCACGGGCGTCCTGCCTGACGGTAGCCGGCCGTCGACGGACTGGGATTGGATGATGACCCGCTACCAGGGCGCTCTGTCCGCCATGAGGGAGGAAAAGCCGGAAGCGGCCGAGGCCTGGGATGAATTGGAAAAATCCATCGTCGGCAACCTGGCTGACGACGTGAAGGTCAGCATAAAGGGCTCCAAGACCGAAATGATCATTGAAAAGAAGCTGGCTTGAGGAGGTACGATAACTATGTTCCTGGACAAGGACTTTCTGCTGAATACCGAGACCGCCCGCGTGCTCTATCATGAGGCTGCGGCCAATTGCCCCATCATCGACTACCACTGCCACATCAATCCCCGGGAGATCTACGAGGATCGCCGCTACGAGAACATCACCCAGGTCTGGCTGGGCGGCGACCACTACAAGTGGCGCCTGATGCGCTCGGCGGGCGTGCCGGAGAAGTACATCACCGGCAAGGAAACCAGCGACCACGACAAGTTCATGAAGTGGGCCGAGGTGCTGGGCAAGGGCATCGGCAACCCGCTGTACCACTGGAGTCACCTGGAGCTGCGCCGCTTCTTCGGTTACGAGGGCATACTGAACAAGAACACCGCCGAGGAGGTCTGGGCGCTGGCCAACAAGAAGCTGCAGAGCGAGGGCTACAGCGTGCGGGGCCTCATCAACATGTCCAACGTGGAGACCATCTGCACCACCGACGACCCCGTGGACAACCTGGAGTGGCATGAGAAGCTGGCCGCCGATCCCACCTTCAAGACCGCCGTGCTGCCCGCCTGGCGGCCCGACAAGGCCATGAACCTGGAGAAGGCTACCTGGCTGGATTACATTCACCAGCTGGAGGCCGTCGCCGGCATGAAGATCGACAGCTTCGCTGCGCTGAAGGAAGCGCTGAAGCAGCGCATGGCTTTCTTCCACGACCACAACTGCCGCCTGAGCGACCACGGCCTGAACTACGTGATGTACGCTCCCGC
Source organism: Clostridia bacterium (assembly GCA_045658005.1). GTDB lineage: Bacteria > Bacillota > Clostridia > Christensenellales > Aristaeellaceae > UBA2862. The sequence goes on from JAZOUD010000059.1 coordinate 23,765, forward strand.
CACCGAGGCGGAGGTGGAGCGGATCTTCGCCGACCGCGTGGCGGGCAAGATGCCCACGCTGCACGAGGAGGACCAGTTCAAGCACGCCTTCATGCTGTTCCTGGCCGGCGAGTACAAGCGCCTGGGCTGGGTGATGCAGCTGCACTACGGCTGCCGCCGGGACAACAACGGCCCGATGTTCCGCAAGATGGGCCCGGACACCGGCTTTGACTGCGTGGACAACGGCGCGTCCTCCAACGACACCGCCGCCTTCCTGGGCGCGCTGGCCGAGGCGGACATACTGCCCAAGACTATCCTTTACAGCCTGAACACCAACGACAACGCCGCCATCGACACCATACTGGGCTGCTTCCAGCGGGACGAGGCCGTGGGCTACATCCAGCACGGCAGCGCCTGGTGGTTCAACGACCACTTCGACGGCATGACCGAGCAGATCAAGTCGCTGGCGTCCCTAGGCTACCTGGCCGGCTTCGTGGGCATGCTCACCGACAGCCGCAGCTTCCTGAGCTATCCCCGCCACGAGTACTTCCGCCGCATACTCTGCCGCGTGTTCGGCGAGTGGGTGGAGCAGGGCATGTACCCCGAGGACATGGACACCCTGAAGGAGATCGTCCGCGCCATCAGCCACGACAACGCCAAGGCGTACTTTGGCTTTGCGGAGAAATAAGCCGACGCGCAAGCGCATCACACCCCCTGCCGCATTTGCGGCAGGGGGTGTGATGCTTGAGGGGCAGACAAATACTGATTTAT